>DATGXI010000088.1:0-15557 GCA_035299065.1 Flavobacteriales bacterium | reverse complement strand
GAAACTGGAAATTCGCGATTCGAAACTATCCCTCCTCGTCATCCATCATCTGGTCAAGCCTCACCTGGGGTTTTGGCGGTTTCACCACCTCGGTTTCTTCCTCTTCACCACCAATTTTAGTAAGATTACTGGTAATGGACTTCAAACCACTATCCTCGCCTATTTTATCGGCACTTTTCTTGATTTCTGTCTTGATTTCGCTTGTAGCATCCCTTATCTGACGCATTCCCCTGCCCAATGTTCTTGCCATGGTAGGAATACTTTCACTTCCAAAAAAAAGGAGAATGAAAAGCAGGATTACGAATATTTCGCCAAAACTCATTTCAGGCTCAAAAATACGTCAAATTTTATGGGTGTGGCTTAGTTTAACGTTTAACACACCAAAAAAAACAACGAATTGTACTGCTGAATGACACATGACATTTTCATGACAAATACAGTTAGCTGATGTGTAAATGTGGTGATGTGGGTATGCGCAGTAAACTAATTGAAAACGTTTAATTAACTCATCAGCAATTGGCACATCGGCACATAAAAAAAAATCGCCTCCCGTTTCCGAAAGGCGATTCGCTTATCTAGTGTCTATCGTCTACTTCTTCACTTCATCTTTTTTCTTTCCCTGGAAATCTACCAGGATAGGCGTTGCAATACATACTGATGAATATGTTCCAACAACTACACCCACCATAAGGGCGAAGGTAAATCCTTTAATGGACTCAGGACCGAAGAAGAATATAGCGAACAATACCACCGCAATGGTAATGGAGTTGTTAACGGTACGGCTCAGGGTTGAGTTCAAGGCTTCATTAATAAGCACTTCCTGGCTCTCTTTACGTCCCATGCGCAGGTATTCACGAATACGGTCAAATACAACCACGGTATCGTTAATTGAATAGCCCATAATGGTAAGGATTGCCGCAATAAATGCCTGGTCAACTTCCATGCTGAATGGCAGTATACCATACAATAACGAGTACATACCCAGTACAAAAATAACGTCATGCATTAAAGCCACCGCAGTTCCCAAACCGTATTGCCATTTTTGGAAACGCAACATGATATAAAGGAACATGATGATGATTGAAAGCACAACTGAAATGATAGCCGACTTAATGAATGCTGCTGAAATTACCGGATCAATTTTACGTGAAGCTTCAATTTTGTAACCTACGTTCTCAAGACCAAATTTAGCAAGACCCTTGCGAACTTTCAAATCAACTATGGAGTCGGTTTTCCTGTCATCGCCCTCAGCAATCATGTACTTGGTGGTAATTTTTGCCTTGAATTTATTTTCAATCATTTTTACCTCAGGGTATACTTTGGCCCCCTCTGAATTCAAGCACTCATCGCCAATGGCGGTACGCACTTTGTCAAAATCATGCGCTTTGTCAATAAAGTTTACAATATAGGTACGGCCTCCTGTGAACTCAACTCCACGGTCCAGGCCGCGAACTGCAAGTGATGCACACCCTGCAATAATTACCAAACCTGAAATAGCGTAATAGACTTTCCTGCGTTTTACGAAATCAAAGCTGGTATCCGACAGGAATTTCTCACTCCATTTAAATGAGAAGGTAAGGTTCTTTTTACGATCGGTAAACCAGGTAACCACTAAACGCGTGATAAAGATTGAACAGAATACCGAAGTAAATATACCGATGATTAAGGTAACGGCAAATCCGCGAATTGGGCCTGTACCAAATACACCCAGTACAATTGCAATTAATAAGTTGGTTACGTTCGCATCAATAATGGTGGCGTAAGAACCCCGGAACCCTTCATCAATAGCCGTTTTAAGCGGTTTACCTTCACGAAGAATTTCTTTGATACGTTCATATATAAGTACGTTACCGTCAACCGCCATACCCATGGTAAGTACGATACCCGCAATACCCGGTAGTGTTAATGTAGCTCCAACCGATGCAAGCGCACCCATTAAGAAGAATACGTTAGCAATTAAGGCAATGTTTGCAACCAATCCTGCTTTGTTGTAGAACAGGATCATATAAATAAGGATAAGTATAAACGAAGCTACAAACGAGAAGAAACCACTTGAAATATTTTCAGAACCCAATGTTGGTCCAACAATGGCCTCGTCAACAATTTTTGCACGTGCTGGCAATGAACCGGCTTTAAGAATGTTGGCTAAGTCAGTTGCCTCATCAATGGTAAAGTTTCCTGAAATAACCGAACTACCGTTTGGAATTTCGTTTTCAACCATTGGTGCCGAATACACTACATTGTCAAGAACAATGGCAATGGCTTTACCGCGGTTAGCACGGGTCAAACGCGCCCAAATATCAGCACCCTGGTTATCCATTTGCATGTTAACAGTAACCTTTGATGCATTTACCTGGTCATATTGCTGGCTTGCATCAATTACGTATTTACCTTCCAATGCAGGCGCACCATCACGGTTGGTTACTTTAATAACGTAAAGGCTAAGGAAGTTAGACGGTTTTTCATCAAATACTTCTGGCTTTGCTCCCCACATCAACTTCATGTCGGTTGGGAAAACAGTGGCTAGAGCCGGGTGATGCAATAAAGTATTCAGTGCGTTTGTATCCTGCAACTGGCACATACCAATACGGCTTCCATTCTCCCAGTAATACCCTTTTTGTCCATCCTGTTGCTGACGTAATGCCAACTGCAGGTAACGGAACAATGGGTTTTGCTTCAACTGCTCTTCACGACTTTTTGCTGTTGTATCGGCTTTTTTGTCTTTTGATTTAGCATCAAGAAGGTTTGAACTTGCGGTATCGCCATCTTTTTTGGTTGTGTCACCAGGATTATTAGTTGCTAAAGTGGTATCACCTGCAGCAGCCGTGGTTGTATCAGCTACTTCAGCTGTTGTATCAGCATCTTCAATGTTATAAAGAACGCCTGCAAGAACTTTGTTAGCTTGCTCTATATACGTGTATGCTTCTGAGTTGTTGTATGTTTCCCAAAACTCAAGGCTTGCCGTAGTTTGCAATAATTTACGTACACGCAATTTATCTTTTACACCCGGTAGCTCAATCAATAAACGACCTGTTAACGGTTGCTTTTGAATGTTTGGTTCAGTTACACCAAATTTGTTGATACGGTTTGAAATAATGTTTTCAGTACGGTCAAGTGCATCTTTTGCTTCTTTACGAAGCCTGTCAAACACTTGCTGGTTTGTCATTTTTGTGTCAAAACGGGTTGGATCACCCACTGCAAAAATGGTTGCAAGGCTTTTTCCTTCCTGTGTTTTGTTAAACTCTTCTTCAAAAAGTGTAATAAAATCTACGGTTGACGTTTTTGAACGCTCATACGCTTTTTGATAAGGAACTGTAAATACAGGATTCTTACTTTTTCCAGAAAGATTCTCTACAAGGCTTGGATAAGAAATTTCAAGCGTTACAGACATACCGCCTTTTAAGTCAAGACCCAGGGCCATTTCGTTGGCCTTACACTCAGCATATGTTTTACCTGTTAATGGGTAAATAGCTTTGTAGGTTATTCTGCGAATCTCATTCTCTTCAAGAATGTTCAGGATATTTTCCTTATCAACGGGCTTCTTTACCCAAAGCGTATCGGTACCATTCATGAAATACCCACTGCCACGCGTGATGGAGTCGAGTTTCGTGTTTGCTCTTTTTGACGCTTTAGCTTCCTCCTTATTTGTGAAGAATGAGAAAGAGATCTGGTATAAACATGCCAGTGAAAGTAAAATGGTAAATACCAGTATGGATCTACGTGCTTGCATTACAATTGAGTTTTTAAAAATTGGGTTGCAAATATAGAATTAAGCACCATATTTACCAACATTAGTTTCAGGCTGGCTCAATTTTATTAACCGCTGCCTCATTTTATGTATCTAACCACCGCTAAAACACGTATATTTAGGCAGTTAAACCAAAATCACACGTCATGCGAAAAACGCTATTAATCAGCTTTTTATGTTTCTTTTTGACCTCAAAGTCGCAGTTTACCTTTACCCGGGGCGACAGTATTGTTGTAAAACAAGGTACTGACACGCTTGATTTTGCCTGGGTTGGCGGCATGAATTACTGCCAGTTTAACAGCATTGACATTGATTTGGATGGGCTAAAGGACCTGTTTGTTTTTGACCGCACCAATAATCAGCCCCTTACCTTCATCAACCAGGGCGGACCCGGCATTCAGTACAGGTATATGCCTTTTTACGAAACAAAGTTCCCTAACATGACAAACTGGGTGCTTTTACGTGACTATAATTGCGATGGGAAAGAAGATATTTATTGCTATTCGCCTGGCGGATTTGCGGTATATAAAAACGTATCGGATACCGTTTTAAAATTTCAACTCGTTAAAAGTCTCTTAAAGGGAACACAATGCACCAGTTTTTTGAATATTTACGTAAGTTCGGTTGACATTCCTTCGGTAGAAGACATCGATTACGATGGCGACCTGGATATATTAACATTTGGCGTATTCGGTACATTTGTGGAATACCACAAAAATTATTCGGTAGAACTGGGTTATGGTTGTGATAGCCTGAAGTATACCCTGAAAAACCAGTCATGGGGACACTTTAAAGAAGACAACGATTCGTGCATTATATTTTTACATACCTCTACAACCAATTGTACGGGTGTAGGAACTCCTGAAATGGGAGAGTTTAATGAATATGAAGTTACCTATGAAGGACTCATTACAGAAGAAACTGCGAACGAAATGCGCGATGGAGAAACCCGCCATGCCGGCTCAACCCTGCTGGCAATTGACATTAATGGCATAAATGCAAAAGACCTTATTGAAGCCGATATTGCATGTAACAATGTTGCCATGTTGTTAAATGGCGGAACGGCTCCAAACATGAACTCAGACATGGATTCAGCTGACATAACATTCCCCAGTTATGATGTGCCGGTTGATATAGAAACTTTTCCCGGTGTATTTTATGTTGACATTAACAACGATGAAAAACGCGATTTGGTTTGCTCACCAAATGCGTATACCAACTCAAATAATACCACTGGAAACTGGCTTTACTTAAACACCAGCACCGACACAACACCTGTTTTTGAGTTTAACCACAGTGGTTTCATGCAAAATGAAATGATTGAACGTGGCGAAGGAACATTACCTGTTTTCTTTGACTATGATAATGATGGTTTGAAAGACCTGGTAGTTGCTAACTTTGGCTTTTACAGCGGAGCCGGAATTTATACCCCCATGCTTGGACTTTACAAAAACGTGGGCACACCAGCCAATCCAACCTATGACCTGGTAAATAACGATTACGGAAATTTATTTTCAGCTCTTGGTGTTACCGGTTTATATCCAACCTTTGGTGATTTGGACAATGACGGTGATAAAGACATGGTGGTTGGTGATAAAGACGGACATTTGCATTATTTTACCAATACAGCAGGTGTTTCATTACCCGCTGCGTTTACCTTAACAACACCATTAATGGTTGACAACACAGCCGCCACAATTGATGTTGGCCAATATGCAACCCCGCTTTTAGTTGACTTAAACCGTGATGGTGACCTTGATCTTGTGGTTGGCCGCCAGTTTGCTACTTTATGGTATTATGAAAACACGGGAACAACCAGCTCGCCTGTATTTACACTTACCGAAGATACCCTTGGTGGAATTGACGTAAGCGAAAGTTTTACACCGGTGGGTTACAGCGTACCCGCCATTTATGACAATGCCGGAGATTATGTGTTGTTTGTTGGTTCGCAAAAAGGTGTGGTTTATCAATTTGATAATATTGATGGAAATTTAACAGGCAATTTTAACCTTGCCGATTCATTGGGTCATTACAATAAAGTTGGTGGTCGTGTTGGTGCAGCGGTTGATAAGCTCAACGGGGATGCGTTACCTGATATGATTGTTGGTAATTACCGTGGCGGACTATCATTGTTTTACGGAGCTACCGGTGATCCCGGCAACATACATGAAACAGGTTCTTCGTTTGAATTAAACGTTTACCCTAACCCTGTTAATGCGTTGCTAACCATCAACACAAGTGAAAACAGGCGCTACAAGTATACCATAACCGACATAAGTGGTAAAATTGTTTTGGGTGGAAACTTCAACGCAACCTCACACACCATTGATATGGGCCAGGTTTCAGACGGCATTTACATATTGCAACTACTTGATGATCGCAATTACGTGAAAACACAAAAACTGGTTTGTTGCAAATCAAAATAATAATTCATTATTTTTTTCCAAAATCATGGCCCTGGTTAATTCAACCGGGCCTTTTTATTTTATATTTGAAATAAAAAAAGCAACACATAGCTATGATTGCAAAGCGATAAAAACCATTAAACCATTATTCAAATGAAAAATCAAGCATCAGCCGTTTGGAAAGGAACGGGCGTTGACGGTTCGGGGAACCTTAATACAACCAGTGGGGTTTTAAAAAATACTCCGTATTCATATAAATCGCGCACCGAAAAAACAGGAAGTACAAATCCTGAAGAATTGATTGCAGCAGCCCATGCCGGTTGTTTTGCCATGAAACTGGCTTTTGCGTTTAGTGCGGCCGGATACACACCTGACACGCTGGAAACCGAATGCGAAGTGAGTTTTGAGGCAGGTGAAATTAAAAGTTCAGCACTCACCATAAAAGCAAAAATAAAAGGTATACCTGAATCAGAATTTAAAGAGATCGTAGAAGATGCCGGACATAATTGTCCTGTTTCACAAATGATGAAAGCACCCGTTACGGTTAAGTCGGCTATACTTAATTAAGATGAGAAAAATAGTGGTAATACTTGCCTGCTGTTCGGTGATAGCTTCATGTGGAGGAGAAAAAGAAAGGGAAAAATCAATAAAAAAAGACACAACTGAAATAACCAGTATACCGGATTTTCCCAATAACCTGAATGCCTTTCCATGGGTGCTCGGGTCCTGGGCAAATATTTCTCCTGAAATGTCGATGTACGAAAGTTGGGAAATGAAAAGCGATACAGTGTGGATTGGAAAAAGCTTCGGAATTCAAAAAAGCGATACTATTTTAAAGGAATCAATCAGGATAGAACATCGTGGCAAAAATGCATTTTATATCCCTACAGTGAATGATCAGAATGATGGAAAGCCTGTAGAATTCAAACTGACAAGGCTAAGCGATATTGAAATCGTATTTGAAAATCCCAAACATGATTTTCCAACAAAAATCACTTATAGGTACATAAACCAAGACTCTCTTATTGCCGAAATATCAGGAATACGCAACGGCAAGGAAGCAAAAGAGGTTTTTCCGTATAAGAGAATTAAATAATCACTCGCTCCCAATAGAACGTTGATGCCACTGAATTGATTAAAAATCATCTTAAATCATGACCATCAGCGTCATCAGCGTTCTAAAAATCTGAATAAATCCACCAGGCAGCAACTATTTAACCATTATTTTCCTTAAATTTACCACAATCAAAAAAACCACAATGCAAAAAATCGTGCATGGACTTTTACTGGCCGGCCTTTTAAGCCCGGTTTGTGTAAACAGCCAAAATTTCACCTATTCAAACGTTGACCTTGTAAGTGTAACGTTTAGCGGTGGTAACCTAACCATTAAAAAAGACAATGGAAGCGGACCTTACAGTACACCACAATTTACCGCTGCCGGAAATCAATTTCCGGTTGCCTATGTAAGCAATAATGCGCCTACCGTTGCCGCAAGCTTTACCATTGATTGCGCCAATGTTCCTGCAAGTATTTGGGTGCGTGGCTCGGGATCTGATGCCATGGACTTTCCTGCAACAAGTGTAACCCTGGGTTCACCTTCAGGAACGGTTTATCCGTTTAACTATCCGGCAACAGTGGGTTCACATGTGTTTACTGACAATATTGTACGATTTTTTAAACCATTTACCATTGAGTGGGAATTTTCATTTGACGGTACAACCTGGTACCCTGCAGGTACATCTACAAATACCCTGTACGTTGTGCGTGACACCCCGCAATCAGAAACAAGCCAGTTTAAGTGGTTTCATACAGTGTATGATTTAAGTTGCAGGAATGCGCAGTACGAATCAACCGATACAGGAATTATAAGCCATATATGGACCGAATTTTTAGACCATGTAGTGTTAAATTGCGATGACGATAGTTTGTTTTATTACAAGATCATGAATTCGCCAAACGTTACACTGGCATCGTTATTGGCAAACAAAGATGCTGAGTGCTATACATTTGCCCAATTGTTTTTGGCAGCCATAAAAATACAAGGCGTTGTGCGTACCAATAATTACGTGTATGTAACACCCATCAACAATACCGTATGTAGTCATACGGTTAACCGGTTTATTGTAAAAAACTGGACATTTGGCACACCTTCGGCAGCGGCAGAGTGCCCTGAATTTCCGTATAAGAATACCTATACCATAACAACGCTACCACCTCCCTACACTGCTTATGTTTGGGACACGTATGACATCAGCGATGCTGTTGGAATTTACGGCTCCTGCACAAAAAATCCATCTTCCTATTTCAACAACCACCAGATTGTAAAACTTGATGGTGTTTATTACGATGCGTGTTATGGTGTAACATTCCCAAACCTTGCTGCCATTGAAGGAACTGCATTTGATGGGTATAGTTACCGTTACAATGTGGGCATAACCTACCACGCTCTTTTTACAACCGATTTAACACAAAGCGATTTGTCTGAAACAATCACCACCTGGTAACATGAAATGTTTTATTTCCATATCATTGTTTTTTTCTGTTCTTTTTGTGAACGGGCAAAATATTGAACGCAAAATCATTATTGAAAACGGCACCTATTATTATACAACCATTGACGAAAATTACCAGGTTGCAACGATGCATACCGGAAATGTAAATTCGCCATTAAAAGAGGAAACTGCATTGGCAATGCCAGCCGGCCGAAATTACAATGATCCCATAATTCCTTTTTCGTGGGATTTACAAAATAACCAGGTGTATGCTGTCAACTTTTTGGTAAACCCCATGAATGACCGCATGGAAGCATTGAAACGTTTTTCGTTCAGCTCTCTTCAGGAATGGGAAAAAGCAGGAAGCGTACAGGACATGATAAGCCTTAGCACAGGCTATACGCCCTTTGCTCCCTTTCAACCCTATGCAAATGCGCTTAAGCAATCAAAAATACTGCACAATTTTTATTTTGACGGCATTGCTTTAACTGACTCAACTTACAGCATGGTCATTAGCAATCATGATCAAATAAGTTATTGGACATACAATGGTAAATACTGGCTGCAAAGCACAATTTGGACGGTCACAGCGCTGAATTATTTCACATTGTTTAAGTGGGAAAATAAAACTTACATGTATGCCTGGGATGGAACAGTGTATAAAATGACCGATGAAAAAATGATACCTGCAGCCATTCTGGAAGAAACACCGCCATTAAAAGACATTACACTTGTAATTAACCGCGATAAAAATTCGGTTTCTTATTTTAAGAACACGGAGTTTAACAAGGAAAAATCGCTGACTGAAAACCTGGAGAACCGATTAACAAACGTGCTTATTTCATATAAAAAGAAATGATGAACTATTTTACCATAAAACACAATTCTATGAAGAAATTATTCTTCACGCTGGCTATTGGCAGCATTGCAACTACAGCAACAGCCGATGATTTAAATGTGGCTGTAACCCATGCCATGGGTGGCCCGGGTACCGGTGCGGTAGATTTGACCGTAACTGGTGGAGTTGCCCCATTTACCTATAACTGGAATGGGCCTTCAGGATTTACCGCTACCACCGAAGATATTTCCGGTCTTGATATGGGAACATATACGGTAACCGTTACCGATTTTTATTGTGGAGTTGCTACACTTGTAATTTCAGTGGCTGACAGTGCCACCATAGGTGTCCCTGAATTAAATGAAACACATTCTATTTCGGCTTACCCTAACCCGGGAAATTCAATTATAACCGTTCATTCGCAAAGCAATTTTCATCAGGCGGTATTTACTTTAAAAAATGTAACCGGTCAAACCATCCTTTCACAAAAAAACCTCAACGGCAATACATTTACGTTTGACATTACACAACAGCCAAAAGGCGTTTATTTTATTGAAATTTTAAACGATGAAAAATTGTCGCGAATAAAAATTGTAAGGCAATAGTTTTTAAAACACACTATACAATTTTTCAATGACCGGAACAAATTACTATTTATACCACTTAAACAGGATTGCCATAAACTAGCGTCTTGTATCGTACGTGTTTATTATCTTTGTTATATGATTTACGAATTCAACGGTTTTAAACCCGTGGTACATCCATCAGCTTATGTACATCCGCAAGCCTGTGTTACAGGTAATGTTATTATTGGAAAAGACGTGTATATTGGTCCCAGTGCAGCCTTGCGTGGCGATTGGGGGCAAATTATAATTGAAGACGGATGTAATGTACAGGAAAATTGCACCATTCATATGTTTCCGGGTGTTACCGTTTTATTGAAAGCAGGTGCGCATGTGGGCCATGGAGCCATTATTCATGGAGCTACATTGGGAAAAAATTGCCTGATTGGCATGAATGCGGTTGTTATGGACAACGTTATAATTGGCGATGAATGCATTGTTGGGGCCTTGAGTTTTGTAGCTGCCGACCAGGAATTTCCGGCACGAAAAATAATTGCAGGAAACCCGGCACAAATAAAAAAAGATGTAAGCGATGAGATGATTAAGTGGAAAACAATGGGCACGGCATTGTATCAAAAACTACCATCGGAACTTCATGCCACATTAAAACCCTGCGACCCGCTTACCGAAATTGAACCAAACAGGCCCATGCAGGAAAACATGTATAAAACGTGGAACGAGATCAGGAATAAGGAATGAGAATTTGTTTACTCATACCTTTTCTTATCATTCCATTGCTTGCAACAAGCCAGGGAAGAAAGAATACGGCAGCCAAAGTTGCCGAAAAAGAACAAAAGCAATTTTGGAAACAAATTTCAGACAGCATTCCGGAATTTGAGCATGTATTTAAAAAACACCAGAAATACCGGTTTGAAATCATTTACGGCCAGGTAAACCACGAGCCGGGAAAATTGCCCCGCATACGAAAATTTTATTTTGGTGATGCTTCACAGTATTTTTATCCTGCCAGTTGTGTAAAGTTACCTGTAGCACTTAAAACATTGCAAAAACTAAACGCCATACAAGGCGACACCATTGGAGGAGAGTGGTATTTACAATTTGAAGATACAGCTATATGTGGTGGCAATAAATATCCCAATAAATCAGACCATTTTTTACGGGTGCAGGAACCATTGCGTGCCATAAAAGCTGCGGCACTTTGCGGCACCAAAGCCGAAGAATTTTGCAAAATCAATGGAATTGATCCTGACAATGCCATTGAAAGTGGCGCTGTAATAATTGCCAATAAGCAACGCCCATTTACCATAAACGAGCAATTAAGCGAAATGCTTATTTACAGCCACAACGGGTTCTACAACCAGTTATTTGATTTTTCAACTGGTGAAGAATCGCAGTTTAATGCCCGCGTAAAAATCACCACACGTTTTATACCGTGTATTGGTGAAAATGTTGACATGACCAGTGAGTCGGTGCTTATAAGCGGCAAAAACGCAACAACTATACGCAACAAACCAGAACATATTGGCGATTATAAAAAGAATATTTTTTCGAAAGGGTTGGTGGTGGGTAAAGGAGTAATGAGTGGCGAAAACATAATTAAAGGTCCAAAAAACTTTACACGGCACAATGCCATGCAATTGGAAACCATAACGAATGCCTTAATCGAAGTGGTTTTTCCTGGTTATTTGCCAAATGGTTCTTTTTATGAGATAAACGAAGAACAACGCAGGCTGCTCATAAAATACCTTGGTATGAAGCCCAGCGAAGACAGAATTGTTTCAGACACCGCGTTTTTGCGCGTAAAGGACGATTACACGAACTTTTTATTTACAGGGCAGTCACACGCCAGCTTACCGCCAACCATGCGTATAGTGAACATTGTAGGCCAATCCTACGGCTTCCTGACTGATGTCATGTATTTTGCTGACGAAGCAAACAAAATTGATTTTTTTCTTGCCGCACGCATTTATGTAAATGATGACGAAATATTAAATGATGACAAATACGAATACGAGCAAATTGCTTATCCTTTATTTGAAAAACTGGGTAAAGAAATTTATGATTACGAATTAAAACGTACTAAATCCTACGCAACCAATCCGGAATGGTTGTTTCAAATTTTCCGGTAATGTGTTTTATGCTTAACGTGCGAAGCGCTGCATTGTAACTTTCACCCAAAGCAAATTTCACACGCACCAGAAAAGTATAATAATCGTCATACTTTTCAACATGTAGCTTTGTTTGCCATTTTTTGTAGTATTTAACACAATCAACCCACGAATTAAATCGCATATATCCGCGTTTTGTCATAAAACCGAATAAATTGTTAAATTTTAGCGAGCAATTTCGGCAGTTCAGCCATTGCGTTTCCCACACCACCTGGCGCATTACAATCTCGGGATACTTGATATCCTGGAATAAAATTTCTCGGTACACATTGTCAAGGGTTAAATCAGGAACTACCGAAACACCTGTAATAACGGGTGTTACAGGATATGTACGAGCCGAAAAAGCCGGCAGTACAAGGACCAGTGACATGATCAATGATTTTAAAAAAGCACTTATCATTACTTAAATTTAAGCTATTTTAGGAGGGTGTTTTGTTAATGAAATCTTAATAAAATCAACACTATGTTCATAACACGAATTAAGTATGTCTCAAAATGGTAAATAAGTTGATAATTGGGGGGCGCGAAAGGGTTAAACTGGACCAGGTTTCGAAGGCTAAAATTTTAGCACGTATTGACACTGGTGCTAAATCATCAAGCGTGCATTGTGAACGCTATTGGGTAGAAAACAAACGCGGCAAACACGTTTTACATGCAGCTATTCTAAACAAAAACAACGTTTGTACATTTAATGAATTCAAAATTAAAAACGTAAAAAGCTCAAATGGCATAAGTGAAAAACGTTACCTGGTAAAACTTGAAGTGAGCATAGGTACACATGTGGTTGAGGCCGAATTTACGTTAAGCAACCGCAAAAAAATGAAAAACCCGGTATTACTGGGGCGTAAGTTTTTACGGGGTCGCTTTCTTGTTGATGTTACCCGCAACTTTATTCTCTCAGGCCGCAAACCCAAATAAATATTTATTCCAAAATCTTTAAATCTGCACATACATCCTATTCGTAAATTCAATATATTTATAAAAACCAATATTTTTAAACAGTACTGATTTTTGAGTCCACACCCTGTAACCACATGCTCCCACACACGTCTCATGACTCCTATTTCATTACTCATATCTCAATAACATGAAAATTGCTGTACTGTCACGCAACCCCGAACTATATTCAACAAAACGAATTGTTGAGGCCGCCCTGCAACGCGGACATGAATGTGTTGTGATTGACCATTTAAAATGCACCATGCTGAATGAGCCTGGAAAGCCACGTATATTTTACAAGGGCGAAGAAATTACCGGGATTGATGCCATTGTGCCGCGTATTGGTTCATCAGCTACATTCTACGGTACCGCTGTTGTGCGACAATTTGAAATGATGAAAACATTTTCGGTGAATTCATCGGTTTCCATTAATCGCTCAAGGGATAAGCTGCGCAGCCTGCAAATATTTTCACGTCACGATATTGGAATTCCTAAAACGGTTTTTGCAAACCATACCACAAAAAATATTGGTGCATTAATTGACCAGGTGGGTGGAGTGCCCTGCGTTATAAAATTATTGCAGGGAACGCAGGGAATTGGTGTTGTACTTGCCGAAACAGATAAGGTTGCCAAATCAATCATAGAAGCATTTTTTGGACTTGAAGCAAGCTTCCTCGTACAGGAATTCATTAAAGAAGCAGGTGGTGCCGACATACGTTGTTTTGTAGTTAACGGACGTGTTGTAGGCGCCATGAAACGCCAGGGAAAAGAGGGTGAATTCAGATCAAATCTACACCGTGGAGGCAGCGCAAAGGTTATTAAAATTACCCGTGACGAACGCAGAACAGCACTACTTGCGGCACGCTCAATGGGATTAAATGTAGCGGGGGTTGACTTATTGCAATCGTCACGCGGACCACTTATTCTCGAGGTCAATTCATCACCCGGATTAGAAGGAATTGAAGGCGCAACGCAGGTTGATATTGCCGGTAAAATAATTGAGTTTATTGAAAGCAAACACAAAGGCGGATATAAGAAGGATAAAATACTGGGTTAATTGAAACAAGAGGCACAACGTATACCGGCTAAAACCTCCCCGAAAATCACTCCTTGTTTATTACTAGTTTTTCTGTTACCTGGTTAGTACCGTTGCTAACCAGTAAAAAATACAAACCACGTTCAAGCCCCTGAACATCTACATCAATAACATTGCTGTTTAAAGCCGACTGAGCACAATAAACCAACTGGCCACCTGCATTCATGATTTGAATTTCTGGTTTTGCAGTTATAAACCCTTTCATGAGCAACTGAATTTTTCCTGTTGAACAGGGATTGGGATAGACGCTAACATTTTTTTCGCTTTCCACATCATTTACAAAGTCGGGAATTTGTTTTGAATCAATGTATCGGCCAATAGCACCTCCTTTAAACATAATGCTATCACTGGTAATACTGATTTTTTTGTAGGTGAACACCGGGAAATGCAAACCCGGTTTGATCCAATGATACTCCACATTATCATTAAAAAAATAAGATGTATCGGGTGCCTCTATACGTGTCTCTGTAAAATCCCAATAAATCTTTACGCGTAAAACATTTGTATACGTACCTGTGGGGGTCGTTATTGTTCCGTAACCATCACCTTCAACTGAAACCGTACCATCATAGGTAATTGATTCCGTGCCACGCATAAACTGCGCATAAAAGGTATCAACATAAGCTGACAGGTAAGTAAACGGGTATGCTATTAACTGCGCAGGATCTGTATAAATTTCTGAACCTCCATAACCAGGTCCCCACCCGTAAAAATATTGCCCGGTTGCATTCATGTCATAATAATGAAAATCAGTGAAAGCGTTTTGAATGGAAATATTCGCTCCAGGAAATAGAGAAGAAAAAGGTGTGCCTGATGCATTGTGCACGCTCAAACCAAAAAGCGCAGGCCCATTAAATGGTGCAAAATTCCAGGTTACACCAGCTCCTCCAGGCCCTGGACTATAACCAACCGTGTCAAGGTCATATTCATCGGTTGCGTCTCCTGCCACGGCATTATAATTGCCAGCGTTAATTACCGGTTGCGCAAAAACGGCATTGGATAATAACATTCCTGTTAGAAGAAAAAACAATTTCATGGTTATTTTGTGTTAGTTGGTTTCATGCACAACGCTTCCAGGGACTAATTATTGCTCACAACAACCTTTTCAAGTTTTTTGATGTATTTTTCATCTATGCTCGCCCCTATTCCATTTTTATCCGGCACAGTGATCTCACCTTGCTTTCCGTAAGTAATTCCATCAGCCACGGGATCCTGTTCCAGCATTAAAGGTGTATCAAAATCTATATGAACAATCTGTTTACTTATCATGGCTAAATGCGCTGCTGC
>DATGXI010000087.1:0-25079 GCA_035299065.1 Flavobacteriales bacterium | reverse complement strand
ATTTATTGGTGATATAACCAATAACGATTTTAATCTCAGTGTATTTTGCTGATTTTAAATCAGGCCAATATTCCTTTTTTATCAAAACCAAGCGAATAAATATTTCACTATATTCGGAATGTAAATATTTTGAACATGAGTCGCCACGACAATAACAACCAAACCAACCAAACCGATTTCATTAACTGGAAATTTAAAGAACTGCATACCTATTGCGATACCGAATGGTTGGGCGATGGAAAAAAGAAATACCGAAGGGCATTTAACCGTGCCGAAGTGGGTTACCTGTATTGCGAATTCAGTTTTTACAATAAACTATTTGATGAGGAAGACTGGAATTGCAAAATTTTGCTGGTATGCAATAAAATTGAAGGACGTACACCCAATAAAATTTGCGACATAAGTGTTGACAAAAAAGTATTGAAAGAAGAAAACATTGGTTTTGTACGCGAAGGCTGGGGAAATGCAAGTGCAGGCGTTTTCTGGACACGTGGAGAATACGAATGGGTTGCGCACATTGACGGGAAAGTTGCAGGTTCATTAAAATTTTACGTAGAGGATGAAGAAGCCGTAACAGAAACGCACAATCCTTTTTTCAAAATCACGAAAGTTAATTTATTTGAAGCTGATACGACCGAACCACCAATTGATCAGCGTAAATACTATACCACATTCAAAGGAACCGATACCCGTTATTTATGGGCCGAGGTTACCATGGAATCAAAACTTGACCACGATTACAATACGGAATTGATTTTTAATTTTTTCAATGACGAAAACCAGTTCAAAGGTTCAACCAGCGAAGTATTTTTATTCAAAGGAAAAGAAAAAGTAGTTTGTTCAGGATGGGGTTCATCAAAAGGTGGGACCTGGGCAAACAACAAGTATACGGTGGAAGTTTTGTTCATGAATACCCTTATTGCTGTAATTCCGTTTGAGGTAGCCGATGAATTTATTGAGGGCGATGCTGAATTGTTTACCACAAAGGACATGGGTAAAGGAACACGCATTAGTGATGGAGGTTCAGGAAATGAAAAAGATTTGCAGGGACTACTGGCCGAGATGAACGAGTTAATTGGCATGGACAACATTAAAACAAAGGTCAACGACTATGTAAACTACCTGAACTTTGTAAAACTTCGTAAAGAAAAAGGATTTGAAGAAAATGAAAAAATAAGCCTTCATGCTGTGCTAACCGGTAATCCGGGAACAGGAAAAACAACCATTGCACGTATTTTGGGTAAAATTTATAAAGCCATGGGGCTTGTAACAAAAGGTCATGTGGTAGAAGTTGACCGTGCCGATTTGGTTGCTGAGTACATTGGACAAACCGCACCGAAAGTAAAAAAAGTGATTGACAAAGCGCGTGGTGGAATTTTATTTATTGATGAGGCATATTCATTGCACCGTGGTGATGATGACACAAAGGATTTTGGACGCGAAGTGATTGAAATTGTGATGAAGGAAATGAGCGATGGTAAAGGTGACTTAGCCGTTATTGTTGCAGGTTATCCAAAAGAAATGACAGGGTTCCTGAATTCAAATCCAGGGCTCAAATCACGTTTTAACCATTATTTCCATTTTGATGATTACATGCCCGAAGAATTATTGCAAATTGTTCGTTTGGGATTAAAAAACAAAAAACTCAACATAACTGATGATGCGTATGCATTTTTGGACAGGGAAATTACAGAAGCCTACCGTGCCAGAAATAAATCGTTTGGAAATGCCCGTATGGCGCTGGGTGTTGTTGATGAAGCCAAAATGAACATGGGATTGCGTTTGATGAAATCGGGTGACATGGCAAACATTTCGGCTGAAGACATGTCAACCATTACCCTTGACGATGTTTCGCGCATGTTTACTGCCAAGCTGCACAAAGAACTCGACCTGAAAGTTGATGCTCCCTTATTGCGTGATGCATTGAATGAATTGAATGCATTGACCGGCATGGAAAATGTGAAGAATGAAATAAACGAGCAGGTAAAACTGGTGAAATATTACCGTGAGATTGGTAAGGACACCATGAATAAATTTTCGTTGCACAGTGTGTTTACAGGAAACCCAGGCACAGGAAAAACTACCGTGGCGCGCATATACGCAAAAATTTTAAAAGCGCTTGGACTCATTGAAAAAGGGCATTTGGTGGAATGTGACCGTGAGCGCATGGTTGCCGGTTATTCAGGACAAACGGCTATAAAAACGGCTCAATTGGTTGACGAGGCCATGGGTGGTGTATTGTTTGTGGATGAAGCCTACGCATTGAATATGGGCGGCAATGACCAGTTTGGTGCCGAGGCTATCAATACTTTGTTAAAACGCATGGAAGATCACCGTGGTGAATTTGTGCTGATTGCTGCAGGTTATACCGATAACATGAATGATTTTTTAAAAACCAATCCGGGTTTACAATCGCGTTTTGAAAAAACAATACAGTTCCCCGACTATACGGCTGAGCAACTAATCGATATTGCCACAAAACTTTTTGCGCAGGAAGGATTAAAAATGGATGCTGAAGCAAGTGCACATTTAACAGGCTATTTGCAGGCGGCTTATAATGCACGCGACAAATTCTTTGGAAATGCGCGCGAGGTACGTAAAATTGTAGGTGAGGCCGTGAAAAACCAAAACCTGCGCATGGCCGAGATGGATTCAACCCTTCGCACAAAAGAAATGATAGCAACCGTTACCAAAGTTGACGTAGCCGAATTTGACAGCAATAATTTAAAGGGCGGAATGGGAAGGAAATCAATTGGGTTTAAATAGGGTTAATGCTATTAGCGAGGTGATTAAAAAACAAAAGCAATACCATTTTTTGCCTTACTTTAGTTATAGTTTCACCTGCTTTTATACACCAGTACCCCTTACAACAAATAACCAATAACGATTAACCCTTATTTAAATGATTTCTTACTTACAGGGAAAACAAATAGCAGAAAAAAAAATCAAGGCCCTTGAAAGGGAGAATGATTTGAAATTTGTTTTGGTTGAATCAAAAATGCTTGAAACGGCCAAGCTTTGGTTATTTTACTACGCACTAAAACCGGCAAGCCCCACGCAGGAACTTTCAACGGCTGGCAATGCACCCATAGCGGTTGAAAAAGCAAATGGCCGTGTACATTCAACCGGCATAGCAAGAAGCATTGATTTTTACATTGAACGGATTGAGGAAGGCATTTAACTGTAAACTATTCAACCCTCTTCCCTCTCACCCATTGCACTTTTTTGGGTTTTTCTCTTTTATTTTCCGGGTATTGGTATTCCGTTCCGGTATAAAATTTCTCGCCATCAACATCGCCATCAAAAACCAATTGCTTTTTTGAATTATACACTTTCTTATATTTCAAATGATCTCTTTCCCATAACAGCAATTCACAATTCTTAATCCCGCTCATTGCTTCAATCCCATCAGGTATGAATACCATGGCTTCAGTATACATGCGTTTCGCTTCTTCATACCGCCCTTCATAGGCATACAATTTTGCTTCCCTGCACTGCCGGTTATACTCCATTTCACGTTGTTCCATGGTATCAACATGCAAAGGCCTTATTGGTATTTTATTTTTGCTGATTTGCAGTTGAGTTGTTGCATAGCTGTCATTGGGAATACGTTCAAGCGCGCGTGCATACTGGCGGGCCGCCTGCTCATATTCTTTGTTTGCATAGGCCGTGTCGGCTGTAATTATATCAATGCAATAAAAAAAATTATTTCGCTTTGATAGTCGCTTTTCCTGCAAAACTGCATTTTTGGTCATGGGCTCAAAAGCCATGGCATAATATTCCCTTGCATAATCAAGGCTTCTGAGGGCAAAACAACTATCGGCTTTGCGCAGCATTTTTTCAATCCATGCATCATCGGGGGCCTTTTGCGCAAGGCCGTAAAGAGGCACAACAAATAGCCATACAGGCGCAAACCACTTCATACCACGAATATACTAAATAAGGCGATTATTAAGTAAACGGTGTTGATATTGCTTTTTGATTATCCTGATATCCAACCACGCATTCACTATTTTAGTAACATGCGCACAAAACGAATGGCCATCATCCTGGTTACTTTATTGGCAACTAATTCTTTTGCCTTGAAAAGCAGCGTGCCCAAACAGGGAAAATTGCTTGCGCGGTATGAAATGACCGATAGTGGTACAAGCATGACCCTTGACAAAGCGAATAAAAATGTAACTGAAGCAGAAAATAGAAACCGTATGATGCTACCGCTTTATTTCTCACCTTTGGTTATTGTATTAATTGTTGTTATGGTTAAACGCAGAAGAAAAAGGTTGATTCTCCCATGAAAAAAAATTTAATTCTTTTATTTTTTCTGTTGGTTCAGGTTAATACATTTGCCTGGTCTGATACAACAAATACGAAATCGGAAGCGTTTAAAAACGCTGAAGCAGTTAAAAAAGAAGAAGGAAAATCCCATGCCCGTTTCCTTCCGTTTTATACAGCACCATTTATAATTTTAATCATTGCTCTTGCCAAACGCAGGCGCCAACGCAATCAACAAAACCAAAATTAAATGGAAACCATTATTATTCGTTATAATAAAACCACCGCCATAGCCGTTGTAATTGCCAACATGATTGGTACCGGTGTATTTACTTCACTCGGCTTCCAGGTACTTGGCCTGCCCGATGCCTTTACCATCATGATGCTTTGGTTAACAGGCGGCATTATTGCTTTGTGCGGAGCATTTTGTTATGCTGAAATTGCCACACGCTTAAAAGAATCAGGCGGAGAATATTTATACCTCTCCAAAATTTTTCACCCTGCGCTTGGTTTTACCAGTGCATGGATTTCTCTTTTTGCCGGTTTTGCGGGAGCCATTGCAGCCAGCGCACTGGCACTTGGCAAATACTCAGGACCACTGTTTGGTTATGCAGTTGAACAAGACCCCAATACTTTTCTTACACCTCAAAAAATAGTAGGCTTATCCGCCTTACTACTCTTGTCGTTAGTTCACATTCGTGGTGTAAAAACAGGCGGACTTGTACAAACCATTCTTACGGGTTTAAAAGTTTCACTTATTGCGTTCTTTTGCCTTGCCCCGTTTTTTGTTGATTCAGCTTTTACGGGCATACAAAGTTTTGCACCCACCAATGCCTCAACCGATTTAATTTTTTCAACCGCTTTTGCAGGATCACTTGCCTGGGTTATGTTTGCCTATTCGGGATGGAATTCGGCTGCGTATATTGCCGGCAATGTTGAAACCCCACGAAAAACACTGCCATTTGCGCTTATAACAGGCACTTTAATTGTAGCACTTATTTACCTTGCATTAAACGCTATGTTTTTGGCAACAACACCCATGAGCACCATGGCCGGTAATGAAGACATAGGAAACATAGTAGCGCTAAAAATATTTGGTGCCGACTTTGGCATGGTGTTCTCAGGTTTGTTCAGTCTTGCCTTGCTTTCAACATGCAGCTCCATGATCATTGCAGGACCACGTGTACTTGAAAAAGTGGGTAAAGACTATTCGTTTTTTAAAGTACTAACCCGCAACTCAAGGGGCGGAACGCCAACCATTGCTATAATTGTTCAGGGAGCCATTTCGGCCGTACTCATCATGTTCTCTACTTTTAAGGATATGATTGAGTACATTTCCATTGTGCTTACTTTTTTCAGTACGCTTACCGTAATAGGTCTAATGGTTTTACGAAGCCGTGACAAAAATAAAACCGAAAATATTTTTAAAACTCCGCTTTACCCCTTACCTGCCATTATTTTTATTTGTGCCGCTATTTGGATGGTAACCTATTTTGCGAAAGAAGACCCCATGAAACTGGTATATGGCCTGGCCAGCATGGTTCCTGGGGTTGTTATTTATGCTTTAACGGCAAATACGAAAACCAGTCAAAATTAATAGTAACTTCGTGCTGAATGAAAATTTTACTTGCCCTATCAATTGTATGTTTCCTGTATGCCTGTCAGAACAAAAATTCAAAGGAAAATACAGGAACTGAATCGTCAATTGACAGCATTGATCCAAATCGAGGCAAGGCCCTTTTTACGCTTAAAGACAGTTTGCAGGATGATTTGGCGCGTTACCTGGCGGGTATGCCACAAACCCATAAAAACGGATTCCAGGAACTGGAAAAGGAGGCTTTCTGGATTAACTACAAGAACAGGATGAATGCCGCATGGAAAAAGGTTATTGAACAACGCCTTGGACCAATTTCTGAATGGGATTCGACCTTTTTTTCAAAAAAAGTAAATGACTCCCTGCCCCTTATTTATCCTTTTTCGGGTCCTGACGTGTTGCATGCGTATTATTTATTTCCCAGAGTGCAAACCTACGTGCTGATGGCACTGGAACAATTAAACGATTTGCCACAATTGGAAAAGCTGAACAAGGACAGTCGTAAACTCTATTTTAACAGCCTTGAAAATTCACTGCGTGATGTACTTTCAAAAAGTTATTTTGTGACTACCCATATGGGAAGTGATTTGCACGGTGAACGTGTACGCGGGGTGCTTCCGCTCTTGTATTTTTTTGTTGTGCGCAGTGGTCTTGAAATACGCCAGGTTGAACAATTGGTCATTGACTCAACAGGCCTTCCTGCCAAATCAAACTGGGTAAATACAGGTAAAAAAGTCAAAGCCGTAAAAATGATTGTACGCGACCCAAAAACAGAAACCGAAAAAACCATATTTTATATTAGCTGCAATTTATCCAATACCGGATTGAACTTTAACCGCGGGGTTATGAAATTTGTAGATGCCATGGGAACATGCAATACATTTATTAAAGCCGCTTCCTATATGCCGCATTATTCTACATTCAAAACGTTGCGTGACACGCTCATTAACCAATCAGATTTGATTTTTGAAGATGATACCGGATTCCCGTACAAATACTTCAAAAATAAAAAGAAATACGAAGTTGATTTGTTTGGTGATTACGCCAAACCCGTGAAAGACTTTGGTGATTATGCATGGCAAAAAGATTTGGATTCAGTTTACCGTAAAGACAGTTTAAAAATACAGAAACTTGGTTTCCATTTAGGATATCATTGGGGGGACCTTAAGCAAGCCATTCTACTAATAAGAAAAAAGAAGTAACAAAGCATGCAGTGATGGAAAGGTTGCCCGTCATGGTTGGTAAAAAGTTAATCCTCTTCTCCCCACGCATCCCAAAACTTCGCATACAATTTCGGGCAAATGCGTTTCATCGATTCTTCATCCTCTTCTTTCCAATTAAATTCAATTTCGGAATATCCCATTGATGAGTGAACGTCTCCGGGAACATAATCATCCAATTCCTTTCCGGTTTTCTCTTCAAATGCATCTCTTCCCAGGCTTAGCATTTCTTCAAAATCGCAATCATCACATGCCAGATCACTCACATTTATTAAACTATCGGGATTGTCCTTTGCATTATAATACACTTCTTTGCCTCTTGAAATAATCCATCCCCTGAAGTAATCAAATCCATCATCAGAACAACCTCCATTAATAACATAACCTGCACACCATAACTCTGAAGTATAGGTGTCGGCCATAAATTTATCCGTACGTAATTGAAAACCGATTATTTCCTGTGGCGAAAGGCCTTGTAGTCTTTTTTTGATATATTCATACTGATCATTCCGGTCAGTGTGTTTTGTTGATTCGGCAATTATTTTCCAATAAAGTGCCTCATCCATAAAATCAGATGTCATTGGAATATCTCCTCCCGATTTTGATCCGCCAAATAATTTATTGAATAATCCCATTTTAAAATCGCTCTTTATTAATATGTTTGCTGATCACGCCAGTGCCCACGAAGAACGTACAACGGCTTCAGGTCACATCAACTCATTGGCTAAATTAGCCAACTCACTTCGCTCACCTTTTTCAAGTGTAATGTGTGCTACAAGTTTGTTTCCTTTAAGCTTATCAATTACGTACGAAAGTCCGTTACTGAATTCATCCAGGTAAGGGGTATCAATCTGGTAAATATCACCGGTGAATATAATTTTGGTTCCTTCACCGGCACGGGTAATGATTGTTTTTACTTCATGCGGAGTAAGGTTTTGAGCTTCATCAATGATGAAATAAACGTTAGAGAAGCTACGCCCGCGGATATAAGCCAACGGGGTAACCAAAATCTTCTCGTTTTTCACCATTTCTTCAATGGCCTTATATTTTTTTTCGTTTTCCGAAAAATTACTTTTTATAAATTTTAAATTATCCCAAAGCGGCTCCATGTAAGGGTTTATTTTTTCCTTGGCATCGCCCGGTAAATAACCTATGTCTTTATTGCTTAACGGAACAATTGGCCGTGCTAAAATTACCTGGTGATATTTTTTAACCTGCTCCAATGCGCTTGCAAGCGCCAGCAAGGTTTTTCCTGTTCCCGCAACGCCTTGTATGGTAAGTAACTTTACATCATCGTTCATCAATGCATGCAATGCAAATGTTTGCTCAGCGTTTCGGGGTTTAATACCATACATGTACTGCTTCTCTACACGCTCAAGCAATTCTGTAACCGGGTTGTAATATGCAAGTGTTGACGATTTGTCGTTCTTTAATATGTAAAAATGGTTTGCTTCTTTGTGTTGGCCAAGAATTTCCAGGTTATCTGTATGCCCTTCGGTAAAAATTTTACGTATCTCTTCTGAATCAACACCATCAATTACTGTTCTGCCTGAATGAAACTCATCAACGTTATGAATTTTACCGGTCTCATAATCTTCAGCAGCAATGTTAAGCGCCTTGCCTTTTAAACGCAGGTTAATGTCTTTTGAAACAAGAATTACTTTTTTGTCAGGCTCCTGTTGCATTAAGGTCAACGCAGCGTTCAATATATTATGGTCAGCTTTACGTTCACCATAGGCAACATTGGCATCAACACCTTTTGCCCCGTTGCTCATTACTATTTTGAATTTACCTTTTCCAGACCCTCCCTCTAATGGAATCCATTCGGTCAAGGTAAAATTTGCCGACATTTTATCAAGAATACGAATGAATTCACGTGCCTCAAAATTCTTTGAATCGTTTCCACGTTTAAAATTATCGAGTTCTTCAAGAACTGTTATCGGAATTGCTATATCGTGTTCGGCAAAACTGTTTATTGAATTATGGTCATGAAGTATTACGGATGTGTCCAGAACAAAAATTTTCTTTTCACTTGTTTTCTTTGCTGCTGTCATTCGCTGTTGTGTTTAATTACGCACTTATGTACATATGAATTAAGTGAAACATTGCGTTGTTTAAGAACAACATTGCAAATCGAATTAACATTTTTTTTTTAATAATTAGTGGACTGAAAATTAGGTTTTTAAAATGCAAATTGCTCCACTTTACAACGTAATTAACTGATAATTAAGCAACTAAACGGATGGTCGTTTCGTCATTCAAAACGACCGTTTGCTCAAACACCACTAACTTTTTAGAATTTGGTGCGTCTTAATACTAAAACACACACATATGACACGCCAGGAAAAAATTGAATTCATAAAAAGCAGCCGCTATTTTGGATTCGCTTACCTTAACCTAGAAGACACACAGGAATCACGCCTCGATGAGATCATTAAAAGTATAGTTGAATTAATGCAACGCGAAGAGGTTCGTGTTCGTGGAAACGGCTTAAGAGAGTTTTGTTTATATTTGAATTAGTTTGATCCGAATTATTCGGAAAATGAAAAAAAGCGTTACATAGCCGTAACGCTTTTTTTTTACTGTTTCACAAGCTTTTTAACTTCGGTGGCACCGTTTTCCAAAACCAGCTTGACTTCATACATGCCAATGGCTAATCCCGGCAATTGAATAGTTCCTGTATTTTTGTTTAGTGTTGTAAAAAACACCATTTTTCCGGTAACATCATATATGTATGCTGCCTTGATACCAACAGGTGACCGAAATTGCAATTCGTTGTAAAATGGATTTGGATAAAGTTCAAGTGTTGCTGGCAAAACAGGATGCACAATTTCTCCAGTGGTTCTGAAATGGTCAATTGCAACTTCAAAAATTTCGTCTGTCCAATACTCTTCAGCCTGTATTTTTAAAACAATGTCGTTTCTTTTCTGCGTATAGTCGGCCAACCTGAACGAAAAAGTATTCCAAACTGTATCAGGATAATCAAAATGCCTTAACCGGTTGATGGTAATTTCCTGCGTACCATCGTAAAGTGTAACCAATATGGCATTCCCATTTTCCAACGAGCTACCAAAGTATTGAAACATCCAAAAATCAAAATGCATATATGGGTCAACATAGTTCTCAAAATTCATTGGGGGCGAAATCAATTGTGTTGCGCCATCAAGTTCCTCAAGGTTCAGCGATG
Organism: Flavobacteriales bacterium; assembly: GCA_035299065.1. Classification (GTDB taxonomy): domain Bacteria; phylum Bacteroidota; class Bacteroidia; order Flavobacteriales_D; family UBA2798; genus DASPJQ01. Next base: position 14,806 of record DATGXI010000087.1, on the reverse strand, counting down.
TATTTGAAGTGTTACCTGTAACGTATGCTTTGTCAAAACAATCACCTGCTATATCATAATAAGGATTTATTCCACCAGTAGCGTGCGGTCCCGTGCCATCAGGCTTTTCCCTTACAAATATTCCTGATGTTGCTGTTGAAACAACATTCCATCCCAAATCAGTGGTAAAATCATCATAATATCCTTCATGCATGTAAACCTGCAAGCCAGGCATACCTTCATATACACTTACCATGCTGTCACACCACGTATGATAACCCCATTTTGCGAATACTAAATTGCAGGAATCGTTTGCCGGATCGCCAAAAATTTGTGGAAAAGAAAAATTCCCATACACATCGGTTAAGGTAGTGTATGTAAATACGCTGTTTTCAAGAAGCACTTCAACCCCACCAACACCTGCGCCCGTTACGTCATCTTTTACGTTGCCTGAAAACGCAAACGAGGTAATGGGTTGCAGGGAAACATTAAGGTAAATTGTGCTATCGCTAAAAACCTCCACAAGAAACGTATCGGTAACATAACCTGTTTTACTGAATGCAACGGGAATAAACCCATTGGCGCCATAACCGGTTTTATAATTGCCAAAAAAGTCGGTGCTGGTGCTTGTACCCAATGATACCAGGTTTACACTTACATTATGCAATGTTTGCCCAAACACTGCATCGGTTACATTTCCTTCCAGCAAAGCAGCACGCATATAATTCGGACTTAAAATATAAAGTCCTTTTTGCATGTCTGAAATAATGATGTTACCCGAGGGAAAATAGGGATATGCACCCCAAATACTGGCAAATGTAGGCCCGATTACTGTATCAGGATCAAAGTGTGCTACTTCAACCATGTTATACGGATTACTTACATCGTGAATGGTTACTCCTTCCAGAAAATACGCTGTTACAAGGTAATTATTGATAAAAAACGTATTGTGAACCGATGCAGCGCAGGTATCATACCTTTTCACTTTATCTGTTTCCGTAATGTTTGCAAGATTTGAAATATCATAAGCTACTATTGATGATTGTGGTATTTCATCGGTTGCAAACAAATATTTTCCATCATCTGACAGGGCCAGGTTGTGGGTTTTATGCATGGGTGTTTCCTGTAAAGAAAGTAATTGTGGGTTTGCCGGGTTACTTATATTCCAAATTGTAAAAAAACCTTCCTGTATATTGGCACAATACATGGTGTCACCACGGGCAATGGCATCGTGCACATACCACTCTGTCATTTTTCCTACCTGGGGTGGATTGGCAGCACTTACATTTAAATCATAAAAAATCTGTCCTTCACCTGTGCCGTTATACAGCATGATTCCATTTGAATTAATAAACAATGTATGTGCACTTGACACTATATCCTGAGTTGGATCACCATAGAACCATGTGATATTTGTTGAGTCTACAACGCCCGGTAAAGGATTAAGGTTAACGATCATCATACCAACAGGACATTCAGTTGACACGTAGGCGTAATTGTTGTAAACCTGTATTTCGCGCCACAAACTTCCGCAAGCGGGAAAAAACGCTTTTTCAACCGGGGAAACCGGATTGGTAATGTCCAGAATTGAAAAGCCGTTTTGTGCACCCACAAGTGCGTACTCATTTCCAAACTCGTCAACATACCCCCAACACCCCGAAAGCCCGGCACCGTGTATGGAATCATAATTATAAAAATTCAATAATGTAAGGTTCTGGGAAAAACCAATGCCATGTATAAGAAGGAATATAAACAAGCATCTTTTCATACCCTGAAGCTAACAATAATGCTTGTTTATATGAAACCGTTAACTCACTCAAAAAGTCCGTTTATATCCAAAATAGCTACGCTTTTTAAGAGACCAAATAAAAAAGCCCGGCTTAATGCCAGGCTTTTTTTTAAATATGGTTTTTAAATTTTATTGCTTCACCAGCTTGCTTACGGTTACTTTTCCGCTTTTAGTACCTGTTCTAACTGAGTAAATACCATTGGCAAGTGAATGTATGTTGATTGAGGTGTTAACCGCATTCACTTTATGGCTCATCACTGTTTTACCTGAAAGATCAACCAGGTCAACTGTTACAATTTCATCGCCAGTGCAAACTATATTAACTGTTTCATTGGCAGGGTTTGGAAATACCATGATGTTTCCAACGGCAACCGTGTTTTCTTCCATACCAACAAATGCATTTCCTTCGGTAACCCTGAACAGGTCAACACCTGCTTCCAATACGTGGCCAGGACTGTAATCCTGCACGCGCACTTCAATGTGCAGGTTGGTTGTTACACTCGTATAATCGCTTAACTGGAACGCACGTGGAATCCAATTGTGCTCACCAAGGTTGTTTACGTGTATTTTTTCGCCAACTTTAAGTGATCCATCGTAAATCGAAATGGTAATGGTATCATCAGGTGAACTGAATCCACCTGTGTTGCGGAACCATAAATAAAAGCTTACATATGGATCGGTTAAGCCCGTTGTATTAAATGTGGGTGAAACCAGTGTTGCATGTCCTGCATCAACGTCATCGTCACCGGCAGCAGTTGTATTTTGATTTCCCGTTACAAAACATTTATTTGAACAGTCGCCAGTAATGTCAAATTCAGGATTTGAGAAAAATGAACCGGAAGTAGTTCCAAAAGGCTCTTCGCGTACCCAATGCCCTGTTGGTGACGTTGCTGTTTCTGTCCATCCAAAGTTAAGCGCAAAATCGTCATAAAAACCAGGATCAAGTGTTACATTTAATGGTCCGCCTGTTCCATCAATCACCAGGCTTTGACAAAACGTTTCATAACCCCACATACCTACTGTAACATCAAAAACATCGTTGGTGGTGTCAATGGCAAAAGGAGTAATGGCAAAATTTCCGCTTCCGTCAGTAGTAGCCGAATACGAATACGATCCGTTTTCAACCAAAACCTGCACGCCTGCAACCGGTGTTGATCCCACCGAACTTACCACTGTTCCTGTGTATGAAAAAGTAGGAAGCGGTGTTAACAGCACATTTTCAGTAACAGTTGCTGCACTTACCAATGTTACCGTTACAGTATCATTGAAATAACCCGCCTTACTGTAAATTACATCATAGGTACCGGGCACTCCGTTACCGGTTGAATAATTTCCTGCAAGATCTGAATCATCAAAATCGGTTGTGGATAGAATTTCAACATGTACATTGTTCAGGTTTGCCATTGTAACAGCATCTTTTACATTCCCTTCAAGGTAACCTGCACGCACATAAGTGGGGCCCAAAATAAATAGTCCCAGTTCCATGTCCGACACCAATAAATTACCCGATGGTAAATATGGATAAACACCCCAGGCACCATTAAATCCATCGCCACTCAACGGTGTTGTATCAAAACTTCCTACCTTGATCATGTTTGAGGGATCGGTTACATCGTGAATGGTAACACCGTCACGGTAATATGAAGTTACAAGGTAATTGTTCAGCCAGTATGTGTTGTGTGGTATACTGCCACTTGTTTCGCTGTTACGAATACGGTCAACTTCTTTTATATCGGTAAAATCACTTACATCATAGGCGCCAATCCATGCACCCGAAACTTCATCGGTTGTAAATAAATATTTTCCATTTGCCGACAACCAGCAGTTATGTGAAAAATTCATGGGTGTATTTTGGTTAGCTGCCAAATAGGTTATGGCCGCAGGGTTGCTTACATCAGTAAATGAAACAAAACCACTTGTAATGTGTGCCGAATACAAGGTATCGCCACGCGAATACGAATCGTGTACATAATAATCATCCAGTTCACCCAATTCAGTTGGATTGGTTGGGCTTGAATTTAAATCATATAAAATCACACCACCGTTTCCACGGTCAGTGCCATGCAGAAATAAAACGCCTGTTGCTTCATCAATAAATAAGCTGTGTGACGAAATCCATGGATTACCTGCAGGACCATTAAATACAGAAACATTTCCTGTTGTAATGGTTCCCGGCAATGGATTTAAGTCAATAATGATCATACCATCGGTTGACTCGGTAGTGATATATGCATAATTGTTATATGTTTTTACCTCGCGCCAAACACTGTTTGATCCCGGGTAAAAGAATACTTCAGTTGGTGTTGCAGGTGTGGTTACATCAACTACCGAAATGCCATCATTGGTTCCAACAATTGCGTACTCGTTTCCGAATTCATCGGCATATCCCCAAAGATTTGAAAGGCCTGTACTGTGCAGTGCTTCGTAATCCAGGTAACCAAGTTGAGTGATGTTTAATTGTGCGTTTACATTAAATGCAGTGAATGCAGAAACAAGAAGTAAAAATTTCTTCATCGTACGTTTTTTAGTTGATTTTACTCAGGAAAAGTACGCAAAAGCATGCAGTAAACAGCTACCGTTTACCACAAAACACTGACCGTTTGCAATTAAGCTGGAGGAATGTAGGACTTAAGGGTACCTAGCCCTGTTGCCACAATGTTACCTTGATTATCAACAACATTACCGCTAACCACCAGGGTTGATTTACCTTTATGGATTACCTCGGCCCGGCCAATCAACGGAATTCCCATCCTTACCGGTGCCAAAAAATTAATTTTAAATTCAATGGTTGTGACCACTTTTCCCTCTTCATAAACAGCTGTAAGTGCTGCCCCGCCCAACAATCCATCCATAAATCCGGCAATGGCGCCACCATGAATGGCTGTTGCCGTTGCCATGTGTTTTTCTTGCGGAGTAAAATGATATTCAAGCTTGCCGGGTTCAATAAACGTGTATTCCATCTGGTTTTCGCGACCGTAATGGTTGGTACTAATGTAAAGTTCTAGCAGGTTTTTTGACATAGTGAATGCAAATGTAGTTAATTTCGTGAAGCTTGATTAGCTTGTTGGCTAATGAGCTTATTACCTAATTCATAAAAATGAAATATAACTTAAGCGAAATTACAGAGGTCATTAAAAACAGGCGGTCAATTTTTCCGGAGCAGTATAGCGAAAGAAAAGTTGCGCGTGAAATAATTGAAAAAATGCTCAACAATGCTATTTGGGCACCTACGCATGGCATGACACAACCCTGGCGCTTTAAAGTATTTATGGAGGATGGGTTAAAAAAACTTTCCGATAATTTATCAAGGTTATACAGGGAAACTACCCCGGCTGAAAAATTCATGCAATCAAAGTTTGACAACTTTGTAAATCGCCCGTTAAAAAGCGGTGCAGTAATTGCCATTTGCATGCAACGCCAGGAAACCGAAAAAATAAAAGAGATTGAAGAAGTGGAAGCTGTTGCCTGCGCTGTACACAACATGCATTTGACATTGACAGCTTATGGCATTGGCGGTTATTGGAGCACTGGCGGGGCAACATATACCGAAGAAATGAAAACATTTTTAGGTTTAGGTGCTAAGGACAAATGCCTTGGATTTTTTTATGTGGGATACCCTGCCATTGAATGGCCAAAAGCAAGCCGCAAGCCTATTGAGTATGTGACGGAGTGGATAACGGAATGATTTTAAATAATGGCATTTCTGAGCGTTTGGCTGCATGCCGCTGAAAATTTTTGAACTAAAAAAAAATCCGAAGCAGCGTCACCGCGCTTTCACCTTTACTCCTCGCTATAAAAAACAAAGCAGATCCCTCTTCCCTCGGGAAAAGGCTTTATTTTTTATAGCTGCGGGGTGCCGGCTCAATCGCTTGCAGGAATTGATTATTGCTAATTCATCATTTTATTTTTGGCTTCCATAAACCATTTCAGTTCTCCAATAAATTTTTCAGCACGTTTTTCAGTTGCTTCTTTATCTGCCGGAACTCCATTCCCATCAAAACTTTTGTCAACATTGGGCACAGGAAACATGGCCGGAACAACAATAGCGCCTATTTTCCAGAGCGAAAATTGCAACGAAGTAATGACTTGTGATCCACCAAACGCCCCTGCTGAAACTGTACTGATGGCAATGGGTTTGCGTTTCCAGTCTTCCGTCAACAAATCAATCACATTTTTCAGAGAAGCAGGATACCCTCCATTGTACTCAGGTGTAACAATAATAACACCATTGGCCGATCTTATTTTTTCAGCAAATTCAAGTACTGACGGAAGCGGATTCTTTTGAAATTTTAACCGTTCCTCAAACAAAGGAAAATTACAGGTTTTTAAATCAAGAATTTCCGCTGTTCCCAACTTACCCGATTCAATATAATTTTTAAAGAAGGTTGCAACGCGGTTGCTGGCACGGCCTTCCCTAACGCTTGACGATATGATAATGAAATGCATAAATGATTTTTAATAAGATAGATTTAATGTTAACGAATGTAAACAATATAATCGAAAATCGTCCAGGAAATCTTAACGGCAACGCTTTATCTATCTACCTGAAATTTTCTATCCTGAATTCTTAGTTGGTATCCCGATTCAACGTCCTGGCCAGTTCCAACCGTAAATCGGAAAGCAGGAACCGTTTGCCTTTATAAATGGCGGTAACAAATGCATCGCTTACACCAAGTTTTACCATCTCATCGCGGTATGCGTAAGCTTCTTTTAATGTATTAAATTCCTTTATGGTAAACCGTGTAATTCCATCGGTTAACATTTCTTTTTTACTTTTTTCATCGCGTTCAAATTTTTCAACCTTGAAATTTTGCGGAAACCGGTACGCGCCAACCTGCACCCTGAATGTTAGTTTAGGATTTGAATACTCCACAAATTCCGGCATAGGCATGACCTTTAATGTTGGATCAGCATTCAGATTAGTTGTATTGTTGTTAGTAGTGGTATTGGCTGAAGTATTCGTGTTATTGGTGGTATTCGTGGCTGTATTATTGGTCGTGTTACTCGTACTTGTATTATTGACTGAAGTATTAGTGGTATTTGTGGCTGTGTTATTGGCAGTTATTGCGTGCGTGGTGTCTTTGTGATGGGCAGTTGCCATTTCAGGGTTATTCACATCGCTTTTTTCTTTGATAAGTGCATAATTCAGGGCCTTGATTGAATCAGCCGGAACTTCTTTTAGCGAGGTTGATCTTCCATCGGTATAAAACTTTACCAATAAATATTTTTCAACGAAACCGGCTATGTTTTTTGCATCAACCAGGTATTCCTTTGGTTCCATACCACCAATCATAAATTTAAGCTTGTATTTTTTTTCGGGTGGCAATACAACCAGGAATTTTCCCGAAAGGGAATTGGAATTATACATGGTGCGCAAAACCGGTGTTGCATCATCTGTTACTTCAATTTCGCAAAAAGTTGGGTAATCATCCAAATAAACATCGCCAATTACCTGGCACAATACAACATTTTTATCAATACCCGGGCTTACTTTATAAATATCCTGCTTACCCAATCCACCTTTTTTTCCTGATGAATAATAGCCATGGTGTCCATCAGCAGTAACAGTATAAAATTTATCATCGGTTGTTGAGTTAATGGGGTAGCCAATGTTAACCGGTTTTCCCCAGGTGGAATCGGGATTTAGTTCACTTACAAAAATGTCAAATCCACCCATACTCGTATGTCCTTCTGAACTAAACACCAGGTATTTTCCACTTGGATGTAAAAAAGGAGCATCATCATTTTCTTTGGTATTCACAACAGTTCCAATATTTTTTACATTTCCCCAACTTCCATCCTTCATAAGGCGTGCTTCATAAATGTCGCGGCCACCCAACCCACCGGGGCGTTCACTTGCAAAAAAAACTTTACGTCCATCGTGTGAAATGGTAATGCTTCCTTCCCACCATTTTGAATTCACATCACCTTTTAATAATTCAGGATCGGTCCAGGTATAACCATCCAATTCACTTTTGTATAACGAGCCCGGGTCATCTTCAATGCTCCTGAATAAATATAAATATTGGGCATCGGGTGAAATTGCAACACAGGCATCGTTACCAACGGTGTTTATATTCGATTGCAATATCAACGGCTCAAACCAATATCCTGCTGAATCTTTGTAAGCGATCTGCACATCCTCGTTGTAATCTTTTTTAACCTGGCCCGGTTGTTCCTGCAAGCCACCGGTTGATTTATCACCACGGTATGTTGACACAATTGTTTTCTCATCGGCCGAAATCATGGGCGCATATTCTGATGCAGGCGTATTCAATGGATCACCCAATGTTTCAATGCGTACTTTTGCAGGAATGGCCATTAACGCCAAACCATTTTCACAATAGCGAATGGTTTGCTCTGCTTTTTCTTTTTGTTCCTTTGGATGTTTGCCCGATTTTAAAAAAATATTCATCTGGTCAATGGACTCCTGGAACCGGTAATTCATGTGCAAACTCAATCCATAGTAATAAGGGAAATCAGTACCGGCCAAATCTTTTTTGTCCATTTTCTCAAAATAAGAAAGCGCCATTTCGTGGCCACCTTCCAGATTTTGCGCAGAAATGGCTAAGGGTAATAGTACTTCTGAATGACCGGGATTTCCTTCTTCCAGGTTCTTGTAAAGCTCAAATGCCTTTTCAAATTCACCTTCCGTAAAAAGTATTCCCGCTTCCTCGTATTTGGCTTTTTCTTCTTTGTTAGCAGGGAATTTTTTCTCCTGTGCATAGGATTGCAAACAGGTGATGAACAAAACCGATATCAACCAAACAAGCCGTTTCATGCTTTCTTAAAAATACACCATGCGCATGGCGCGAAATTTAAACACCGGTATACTTATTAACGCAACTTTGTATAAAACCCCGTGTAAGGTACATGTAAGATTTTAAAAATGTACCTACAACGATGTAACGGGAAATTTAATTTATTTCGAATGCCAGTGATTTTGCAATTTCCATGCGTACATCAACCAGCAACGTACGTTTATCTTTAAACATAGATGTAACAAACGCATCCTTCATTCCCTTTGCTATTAGTTCATCGCGGTATGCGTATGCTTCACGCAAGGTTTTAAAATCCTGTATGGTGTAGCGTACGCCTCCTTTTTCGGTTGCTTCTTTTACACATTTCAATTCATTTCCAAACTTATCTTTTTTCATGTTCTCAGGCAAACAAAAAACGCCAACCTGTATTCTGAAACTAAGTTCAGGATGCGTGAAATCCAGGAATTCTGAAAGTGGCATAATTTTAAGTTCAGAATTGACGCACGGTTCAACTGCTTTTACCTCGTTACCGGCATTACTTACAGGTATATTGTAATTTGCATTCTGCGTGATCAAACCCTTATTGTTTTCAGAATCCTTTTTTATATCAACCGGCAATGCATTATTTCTTACTGTATTTATTTTGTAAAACACCGTATCGGTTGAAATATGTTCGCTCATATACCCATCGCCCTGGGTGTTCTGTATCGTTTTGTTATACGCCAGTTCCAATGCATTTTCACAATAGGTTATTGTTTTTTCGGCAACCTCTTTTTGCTTGCCCGAAAATTTACCTTGCTTTAAAAAAACATTCATTTGGTAAATGGCTTCCTCAAACTGGTAGTTGTTATGCAGGGCCAAAGCATAATAAAATGAAAATTCATTCCCGATCCTGTCTTTTTCCCGTATGCGTTCAAAAAACGAAAGTACAATTTTCACATCCGGCTCAAGGTTTTGCACACACAGGGCCATGGGTAATTGAACCTGTATATGCCCGGGATTTACCTGTTCCAGGTAATCATAATATTCATACGCCTTTTCAAAATCAGATTCGGCAAACAGTTTTTGAGCCTCTTCAAATTTTTCCTTTTCGCTTTTGTCAGAGGGGAATTTTTTCACCTGGCCTTGTAAATCCAGTAGCAGGGTAAGAAAAACTATGCTCAAAACGCACGCTTTCATGGGTGTAATTTATTTAGTGTTCATATGCAATACCCACCTTCATTGGGATATTTTATGGCACAAAACAAAATTAGTTGCTTGAAAAACTGCTTAAATTGAAAGCACGCGTAGTTATTAACCAAATAAAGGTTGATAACCCATGAAGACTGGTGAAACGCAGAAATTAAAAAAAATGAAGTACTGAATTTTACTTGATGCGGATTTTTTGTCCCACCGACAAAATTTTATTTCGGTTTATGCCATTTAATGCGCAAAGCCTGTCGACCGATGTGCCATATTTTTTTGCAATGGCACTCAACGTATCACCACTTCTTACCTTGTGGTATTTTGCATTCGTGTTTGTGTAATTGTGCTCAACAACGGTTTCATGTTTTTCCTCGCCACCGTTCCCGTGCATTTTTTCATCGTACTCATCCTCTATCTGGTGCTGCATATCAGGATTGTTCCAATATTTTTCCAGGAGAATATTTTTTTTGGAAACCGCACGGTAATTGAACATGCTTGGGCAAATAAAAAGATTTTCATCTTTCAGTTTTTTATTTTGAAAATCAAAAATTTCGGCTGGATCCAGGGCATTGTCATAAAAACGTACCTCAAAATGCAAATGCGGACCATAACAACGCCCTGTGCAACCTCCAAGGCCTATAACCTGGCCGGCAGTTACACGCTCATACGGACGCACTTTTATTTTTGAAAAATGTGCGTAGTAGGTTTCCAACCCGTTGTAATGGCGAATGATGACACAGTTTCCAAATCCACCTTTATTGTATTGTGCATAACGTACCACTCCGTCAAAAGCAGCTTTCACTGGATCACCAACATTCAAATCAATGTCAAGCCCGTGGTGAAAACGTGAACCACGGTATTTAAATGAGGAAAGTATAGCTCCTTCAATTGGCAGGCACCAGCGGCTATGCGATGTATCAACCGAACACAACCAAATGGTGTCTTTCAAGCGATTGATATCATTGTCATAGGTAAAAGGCATTTCGGTATTCCACAATGTTTTATAGCGCAACGAAGTGTCATTGGTCACCAGGTCATGCAAAGGCTTATTTAATATGCCATCAAAATTTTCATCGCGTAAATACTGCCATGAATGATCGGTAAATATCACAATATGAGTGTCTTCAAAGGGAAGGGTGTCAATGGGGGTTTTGCCTTCACCAGGGGGCTGAACCTGGGCATACCCTGACATGGCCCCTAAAAGGAGGGGCATACAGAAAATAAATAACTTTCTGGAGATCAGATATTTAAACGCGGCTCCCAACAAATGTGCGATCTGATTGCGCCTAAAGATAGGATTTTTAAATAAAGTAAAAACTTAATGACTTGTTAATTTTTACATTTTGTGAATAAAAAACAAAATCTGCGTTAGTCCCTAACACGTTAGTAATTAAAATATTCATTTCACATTTAATCCTGCCATCTAAACGAATTATCGGGAAAAATCAACGGATAATCGTGAATTTGAAATTTGAAATCCGTTTGTTTTTTGAAATTACAGTAAAAAAATACAAACCGGTTTGGAGATTTGAAATATTTATATTAGTTTCTCCGGCTTTCAATGCACCCGGCTGCAATAAACGCCCACTTTGATCTGTCATTATATAATTAACATCGTTTTCACTTACCACATGCAACATGCCCGTTGCTGCATTTATCCAAACGCTGCACCTATCCTCTGCTTTTGACTGTTCTGTTTCTATCATACTATTAAGCGCGCATGCAATGTTACTGGTATCAATATTCCAGGTGCTTAAACTATCAAAAACGGTTGACTGTGCTATAACCTGAAGTAAATTCGCAACAGGTAAACTTATGCCGGCCGGCACATAACAACCCGTTACGGGCTTATGAAAAATGCTGCAATAAAATGTACATGCCGCTAAATAGGTTCCTTCCAACGAAGGATGACTTTCATCAGCATTGTATAATTCAATGGTGGAATCAGTTTCCCTTACCTCTTTCCATGCTACACCAACCGGACAAACTTCTTTGTTGAACAATTGTGCCATTTCCAAATACGATTGCCTTAACCTGGATTGCATTCCACCATAGGTGCATACTACAGGATAAAAAGGACAGTTGGCCGCATCGCCATTTTTTCGTCCCCAGGTCATGTAAAATAAAACACGTGTGCACGTATCATGCTCCCAAACATGTTTTACAAGGGAATCGGCATACGGATACACATTAGCCGCAACCTGCGCAGGCGGCATAGCGGGTTCCTGGCTTTGTGCCTGTATAACCACATACTGCCAGTTGCCTGAATTTATTTTTGAAAGTGTTCCCGGATTTGTTGAATGCATTTGCAATGTATATCCTCCCGGTGTACTTGATTCATGATATACCGAATCGTTTAAAGACGAGGCAATGGTTGACACCATTCCCGGTAAATCATTTACCTGTGTATAGCTATTACCAATAAATAAAACATTTTTTAAACTTTGCGCAAAAAGCAAGCCATTCATAAAAAAACAAATACCGGTGATAATTACCTTCATTTTATCACAATTAGTTTATGGTTACACTTAACACCGTTAGCACATTTAACCGTAAGAATATAATTTCCTGCCTCAAAACTACCCAATGCCATTTTTGTTTCTCCAACCCCCAACTTACCCTGCTTCACAATTCTCCCGGCCTGGTCAAGCAGCAAAAATTCTTTTTCATTTAAGTCATTTTTTATAAAAATCTCATCATTCACAGGGTTTGGGTACACATGCACACCGCCTGTCACTGAAGTTTCATTTATTCCGTTCGGGTCAATAATCTCAATTTTCAAATCGTCCATGTAAAACCCATCTTTCTCAACACCTGAATCACTTTTAAAAGCTAAACGTATACGCACGGTTTGTCCGATGTATGCATTCAGGTTTATTTCTTCAAACACCCAATCACTCATGGTTGCATCATACACGGGATCGTTTAAATCCTGATCAGCCGAACCGGGCGTTGTATAACGTCCGCACAAGGGTGTATAGCTCAATCCTGCATTATCTGAAATCAACACCTGCGCATAATCATACCGGTCTTCAATATCCCATTTGGCATAAAAGCTCAATTGTGCAAACAAGGCTGTTGAAGGTATTGCAACATCGGCCGTGGTTAAAGCTTTGTTAACACCTGCACCATAATTTCCTATAGGCGATTCGGTAACCGCGCTTCCTGCTGAAACAAATGTTGCTGTAGTTGTTGAAAAACCTACATTGGTAAACGCGCCCAGGCTTGTAAAGTCATTGCTATAAAAAGCATATGGCTGTCCAAAAAATTTAACCACTGTATCGTTTATTATTCCTGAAGGATTTGTTGTTTGCAATACAAATGTCAATTGCGCTCCACCCGGTGTGCCCATTGCCAGGGTAAAATCAATGGAGTCAATTATACTTACAAACCCTGCAAGGTTGGTGTACGTTTTTGGCGAGCCTACGCTTATAATTTCAGGCGATATAGGAATAAGTGCAACGGTTGTGCTACCCGTATCCTGCAATCCCAACTTTTGCAAATTGAACTTAAATTGCTGTGTTGGGGTAAGGTTCCTGAAAATGGCATTGTTTGTTTCGTTTACATTGCAGTAATAATGCAATAAGTTCAATGCAGTTATGTTTGCAAACAAATTATCTTTTGCGATGTTCTTAATTTGTGCTGACGGGGGCCAAAATCCATATGCATCAGGCCCAACTTCAGGTGTTATGGCAAACACCCTGGGTTTTGTAAGTGTATCCCCATACATCCAATCATCGCTGTCACCACTTGCGGCATATAAATCCACTGCCTGTATATTTGCAAATCCATTATCGCAAACCATCAAATCAGTTGCGGTTTCAAAATAATTTTGGTCTACTGCATTCACGTTTGCATAGCCATACGGATACAACAATAAATTTCCAAACGTGTGGTAATTCAATGCCAGGTCAAAACTATGTGCGTACACAAAATCACGTACGGCTTTTGTTTCAGGTTCTGAAAAAGCCGATGGCCCACGATAAATATCACTGCTGGTTGTGGCTGAAGCTCCGCTTACACCCCATTGGTACGAATAATTCCGGTTTAAATCAACACCAAATGTTCCGTCACCATTATTTCTGCGGTTTTTGCGCCACATGCCTCCACCACTTGGATTTGTAATTTGGTTTTGCAAATACCCGTCAGGATTCACAACCGGAATAAAATAAATTTCAGTGTGATCTATCAAATACGTTATTTCCGGATCGGTTCCATAATTCTCCAGTAAATGCCACATGAAATAGAGTAGTTGTGTGATGGAGCCGGGCTCACGCGCATGGTGCAAGGCTGTGATTAATATTTCCGGTTCATTCTCATCCACTCCCGGATTATCAGAAATTTTTGTCCAGAAAATATTGTTCCCGTTTGCCGTTACATGCGCTCCTATTGCGGCCTTTGCGTTTACAAGTGCCGGATATAAAATCACCATGCTATCCAACTCACTTAAAATTTGGGCATAGGTAGGATATCCGCCCATGCTTCCCAACTTAAAATGTACCGGATCAGTATACGTGTGTGGATATTGGTTGCATGTGGGTACAACGCGTGAAATTCCTTGTGAAATTTGTTTTTCATAATGCTCAACCACATTTTCAATCACAACCTCGTAATGAATGCCATTTTCATCCAGTAAATTAATTTCACTGGTGGAGAGATCAGTTTCAATCCACAAATTTTCTTTGTGCTTACCATGGTCAAGGCAAACACCTTTTTCGGCAAGTATTTGTTTTTGGGAATCATTGGCAAAAACCTTTACACGCGAAAAATGTTGCGAAAAAGCCGGTTGTACCAAAGCAAGGAAAAAGATGAAAAGTGCACGTGCACGCATAATGGTTTAATATATACATGCAATATACGAAAAAATGAAATAAACACTGTACCGTTTGGTCAGTGATAAGAAGCGTTTTATAATTGGTTACTGGAGCTTAAACGACCCGTAAAACACATCATATACCGGTACCAACTCCTGCATTTTTGCCAATTCGCATGTTTGAATGGTCATGTAGGCATAAGCCCCCTTTCGGTAAATAAAAATGATTTGACCCATTTGTATCCCGTTTTTTTCTTTTGAATAGGCTCCGCCATACAC
>DATGXI010000086.1:0-3401 GCA_035299065.1 Flavobacteriales bacterium | reverse complement strand
AAAGGAGGGTGTATAATTTTTTCATATGAGTCTGTTAGTGCAATTATTATGCCCCAATTTACAACTTTTTTTTCATGGTGTATACACGAAAAATTGGTGCAACCAGTACACACTGTGGCTTTTAAACACGGTCAAAAATTCCCTGTTTTCTTTATAAAATACCCGTTGCCGGTATTAAAAACCGCTTATATTTACCAAATACACAAAAAAATTATGGGCGTTTTAGTAAACAAAAATTCAAAAGTAATTGTGCAGGGCTTTACCGGTACTGAAGGTACATACCATGCAACCCAAATGATTGAATTCGGTACCAACGTGGTTGGTGGCGTTACTCCTGGTAAAGGCGGTACCACGCATTTGGACCGTCCTGTATTCAACAACGTGCGTGATGCCGTTTCAAAAGCAGGAGCTGACGTTTCCATCATTTTTGTACCACCTGCATTTGCAGCTGATGCTATAATGGAAGCAGCCAACGCAGGCATTAAAGTTATTGTTTGTATAACTGAAGGTATTCCTGTAGCTGACATGGTTCGCGTAAAAGAATATTTGAAAGGATATAATTGCCGTTTAATTGGTCCAAACTGTCCGGGTGTAATTACCGCAGGCCAGGCAAAAGTGGGCATTATGCCAGGCTTTGTTTTCAAACCGGGTCGCATTGGTATTGTTTCAAAATCAGGAACACTTACCTATGAAGCGGCTGACCAGGTTGTAAAAGCAGGTATGGGAATTTCAACAGCTATTGGTATTGGTGGCGACCCAATTATTGGTACAACAACCAAAGAAGCCGTTGAGTTATTAATGAATGATCCCGAAACCGATGCCATTGTAATGATTGGCGAAATTGGTGGGAACCTTGAAGCAAACGCTGCAAAATGGATTAAAGAAAACGGCAATAAAAAACCGGTTGTTGGATTTATTGCTGGTCAAACAGCACCTAAAGGCCGTAAAATGGGCCATGCTGGTGCCATTGTTGGCGGTAAGGATGACACAGCCGAAGCCAAAATGCGAATACTTGCCGAGAACGGTATTCACGTAGTAAAATCACCGGCTGACATAGGCGCTAAAATTGCCGAAGTTATGGGTGTTACTGTTTCGTAAGTTCGAATTGCGAATCACGAATTTCGAATTGCGAATTTCGAATTGCGAACTTTAAAATTGAAAAACGATTTACTGATTATAATTAAAAGAGGCGCTTTTTAAGGGGCGCCTTTTTTATTTGGCTGCCTGCCGCTTTTTAAAAAATCGCGAGTAGCCTGTCGGATCTTAATACTTCAACTTTAGAATATGGCTGCGAAGCGATCCGCCAGGCCTCGGTAGGAATCCTTAAAGCGGCACCGCGCTATCGCCTTTACTCCTCGCCTAAAAAGCGCGAGATCCTTCATACCTCAGGAACGCACGCGCTTTTTAGGCTGCGGGGTACCGGCTCTATCGCTGGCAGAGGGAGATGAATGCCTGCACAACGTTCGAAGAACGATGAATAAAATTAATGTTGCAGACAATGAAAATTAGTTTTCAATTGGCTAAGACATTAATTTTATTCAGCCTGACTGTTGCAGGCATTCTCAAAATCCCGATTAAGGGATACTTTGTAAAACAAAAATCGCTGGCAGAACTTTTTACTTGAATAATGAAATTTCGTATATTTGATACGATCCAGAAAAACGTTAGAAAGTCAATAACAACAAATGACGCACTATAAAACCGGCCTTTTGTTTTCACTAGTAATTTTTTTGTTAACGGTAGATGCGTGTGCACAAACTACTGATAGTACATCAGTGTTCCATAAAAAGAGTACAAAATCCAATTACACAAATGAATTCTTCATGAGCGGAGGTGTTAATTACTGCACATACCGTTTCATGGACGCGGGGCTACGCTATTACCGTTGGAAAAACGATGGTCAAACTGTAATGGCTTTTGCAGGCGCATCAGCCGGGTGCGAATTCAGTCTTGGACCCGCCAACCAGGTTTATATACCCTATATTGGATGGCAGGGACAATTCGTTATGCTCGCATACGGAATGCGGATTGAATACATCCTCACCAGCGAAAAAGAAATGTACGCATCGTCAGTTGAAATGGGATTAAGCCTGTTTGAATTTATACGCATCACAGGCGGTTATCGTTTCACCACCGGTAAAAACGACCCTTTGGCCTTAGGTGGTTTCCGGTTTTCGGCAATTGCCGCTTTCCCTGTCAGTTTTTTAAAAAAAACACCACCTGTTAAACAAGAATAAACACCGCATGGATTCTGCCAAAAATTAGCAGGTATAAACAAGTTATGTGTAATACTGAGACACGATCAATGATCTATATTGACATTGATATTTGCCCTTAACTTTTTGACCGCTTTGCTCATAAGGACAGAATTGAACGACCAACAAACTTAGCAATAGAAGGCTTAAGTAAAACAGAATCGCCAGATCTTAAAAATTAATGAATTTTGCACCCACCTTTAGAGTCTAGTATCTAAAAACTACACCTACACGTTAAACCTGAAATGCATCACATCACCATCACCCACCACATACTCTTTACCTTCAACACCCAGCTTACCGTTGTCACGGCAGGCACTTTCACTGCCGTAATGAATATAGTCATTGTACTTTATAACTTCAGCTTTAATAAATCCTTTTTCAAAATCGGTATGAATTACGCTTGCTGCCTGCGGTGCGGTCATACCTTTATGAATGGTCCAGGCGCGCACTTCTTTTACACCGGCTGTAAAATAGGTTTGCAGGTTCAATAATTTATAGGCTGCACGTATTAATTTATTTACGCCCGGTTCTTCCAAACCAATTTCCTGCAAAAACATTTGGCGCTCATCATAGGTTTCAAGCGCAGCAATTTCAGCTTCCATGGCAGCGGTTATTATAACCATTTCGGCCTGCTCATCTTTTATAGCTTCGGCAACGGCCTGTGTGTATTTGTTACCGCCTTTGGCACTGGCCTCTTCCACATTGCATACGTACATAACAGGTTTTACTGTAAGCAAATGCAAATCTTCCAGCAACGCCCACTCTTCTTTACTCAATTGCATGGCGCGTGCATTTAATCCTTTTTCAAGATGCGCTTTTAACTCCACCATCAAATCAAGCTTCTTTTTTGCATCTTTATCGCCACCGGTTTTTGCCATTTTTTCAACGCGCCCCATTCCCTTGGTTACGCTTTCATGGTCTTTCAACTGCAATTCGGTATCAATTATTTCTTTGTCTCTAACGGGGTTCACGCTACCGTCAACATGCACTACATTGGGATCATCAAAGCAACGCAACACATGCAAAATAGCATCGGTTTCACGAATGTTTGCCAAAAACTGGTTGCCCAGGCCTTCACCCTTGCTGGCACCTTTGACCAAACCTGCAATGTCAACTATTTCAACCGTAGCGGGCACTACACGT
>DATGXI010000085.1:0-23041 GCA_035299065.1 Flavobacteriales bacterium | reverse complement strand
TTTTGTATATTAGCTCGGAGTCTTCCGAAATCTAAATTTCCGTAAACGGCTTTATTTCTGGTTGAGGAATAATGGGTTTTACATCAGGATTTGGTCGTTCAGGTTTGTTTTTGTCAGGTTCTGGTTTTATTTCCGGGTATTTTTTTTTATCCGGTTCAGTTTTTAAAGGTTCTATTTCCTTTTTCTTTGGAGGTTCGTTTTTAATTTTCATAATTGCTGCTATTAGAATGAACATGGTTCAAATGTATCAGCACGGCAGATAATATAAAATGGTTTTCATCAGTCAATATTATGACTGTGGTCATATTTATCGCTCCCCAAACATTCTTATTGGCCTGTAAGCCCCGCGTTTTCTAAGGTTGTATTGTTTTATAGCGTGAGTTTCAATATGATTAATGGCTTCGTTAATATCATCTGTAAACAGAAATAATTTACCATCCTCCCGTGAAATTGTACCGGCATCAACCATGCTGTTAATGTGACCTATGAGTTGTGAATGGTAATTTTTACCCATTAATATTACGGGAAACTTTCTTGATTTATGGGTTTGTATTAATGTCAGCGATTCAAAAAATTCATCAAGGGTTCCGTATCCACCTGGCATTACGATAAAAACATAAGAATATTTTGACAGTAATACCTTTCTGATAAAAAAGTAATTGATTTCAACCCATCGGTCAAGGTATTTGTTTTGTTGCTGTTCAGTTGGTAAAACAATGTTGCATCCTACTGATTTTCCTCCCGCTTCTTTTGCCCCGCGGTTTGCTGCTTCCATTAACCCGGGGCCTCCTCCTGTCATAACTGTAAAACCCATTGTGGCCAATTTTTGCCCCATTTTTCTTGTTATTTCATAGTATGGTTGATCGGGTTCATAACGGGCAGAGCCAAATACGGTGGCACAAGGGCCAAGAAAATGAAATTTTCGAAAGCCTTTAATGAACTGAAAAAGCACCTTAACGGCAAAAACAAACTCTCTCCATCGCGATCGGGGTCCCTCAAAAAACAAGGCTTCATCGGTTATCGCAGCATTTTTTTTGTTTTCAATCATGATTCAAAATAAATCGAATTGAAACTATGGCCGGATGATTAAAGTCATTTGAATATTTGATTTGAATCATGTCATATGCACAAGTTTTGTAATAATCTTGTATAAAAAAAATGAAAACAAGTATTGCCATTTTTAATTCGCACCACGAAGCGCTGACTTCTTTGGTTAATCTCAAAGAGCATCATTTTCCAATGCAAAATGTTTCTCTTATTGGAAAAGCTGAAATAATTGAAGACAAAATTCATATAAGGTCAAACAATACGCTATTAGCGGCACCTGTTGCTGCGGGGTCAATTGTTGGAACAACACTGGGTTTGTTAAGTGGTATAAGCCTGTTTGCCGTTCCAGGTTTTGGTTTTTTATTTGGAGCAGGTGCCATTATTGGTGCATTAGCAGGTTTTCAAATGGGTGTAGTTGCTGGTGGTATAGGAACTCTTTTACTTCAATTGGGTCTTAGTGATGACTATGTTGTAAAATACAATGAACTTATAAATGACGGTAAGTTCCTCCTGTTTATTGATGGGAGCGCAGATGATATAGAAAAAGCGCGTAAAATTATTGGTGAAAGGCATAGCGGGTATGACATTCATGAACCCATTGGCAAGCCTGACAAAGTTGTGAAATACAGTTAAGAACATTAATACATTAAAAAATGGAACTACTCAAAACTTCAACAGCAAACTATTTAGCGGAGGCAGGACTTGATGTGCTGCACACTCAAACAAGTGAATGGTTAAGTGAAATCACCTTTTGGCGTGATGAAATCGCATTCTATTATTCTTTTATGCTTGATAAAACAAACCAATGGGTGCCTGAAAAATCAAAGGAAGATCTGGATGCAATTGAAGACGAAATTATAAGTTTGGCGGGTGGTGATTTGGAAGATTTACAAAAAATGGTCATTGAGCATGAGAGCTTCCTGAATGATTTGCTGGATAACCATCCCGAAAACGAGCATGCATACCGTATAAAGCACCAGCAACTAGCCGTTCGGATAACTCAGTTTGAGAAGCGATTCCAATACCTGAAAAAGGCTGTGTTCAGGTTGTTCAAAAACTCAAAAAATGAGTAATAAATACGAATACATAACATTACTTGAAACAAATACTATGAAAAAAAATAAATTATCGCTACTTGGGTTTTGCTTTTGGTTCCTCAACTCTTGTGGTTATAACAATGCAATATTGTTTCATCAAAACCAAAACAGCACACAGGTTATACTGGGTACCAATAATTTTAAAGTAGTGGGTAAGGTGAGTGGTACAGCCGAAGTTGAATATATTCTAATGATAGGTGGCCTTGATAAAAGGCGCATTTATGAAAACGCTTATTCTGAAATGGTGAATAAAGCGAATCTTGATTCAGGCTCACGCGCATTGGCAAATGTAGTTACTGAAGAACACGTAGGTGGTGTACCTCCTTTTTACTATAAACGTACACTTACCGTTAGTGCTACAGTAATTGAATTTAAATGGTAAATATGAAAGTTATTAGTTTGTACCTGCTTGTTACATTATTGTTGTTCCTTGGTTTGGGTGCCTTGTCAGGAGGGTATTTGCTGATGGTGGATCCTGATGGCTCTGCATTGGGGATGGATAGTGAGTGGTTAAAAAACTCTCCGTTTAATACTTACCTGGTTCCGGGTATCATTTTGTTTTTCTTCAACGGATTATTTCCCATTCTAACAATAGTCGGTATTATATTCAAACCACGTATTCCATTTCTTGAAAAAATAAATATTTTCAAAACACAAAATTGGGCCTGGTCTTATTCACTTTATTCAGGTATAATGGCAATTGCGTGGATTATTGTTCAGCAAGCCATGACAAATTATTTTTGGCTCCAAACGGTTATTCTGGTAACTGGTTTGTTGATTATCATAACAACGTTGTTGCCAGGCGTAACAAGCGCATTTAAAAATGGTAATCAATGAAGCAATCCTTTTCAGTATTAATTGGTTTAATTGTTTTAATTATGTTATCTGGATGCTCGTTATTAAAAAGAAAATATATAAGGGAAGTAAAAGAAGGGTTAGAACGTACTGCCTCGCCAACCGACACGTTGGTTACCATGTCCGATCTTGATCACTTGCCGCTACCGGTTCGGAAATACTTGATTCTTGCAGGGGTATTGAACAAAAGCAAAATTCGCAATTTTAAAGTAACGTTTGAAGGTAAATTGCGCCAGGATTCAAATTCGCCCTGGATGAAATTTAGCTCAGTTCAATATAATTTCATGGATGTGCCAACGCGCCTTTTTTACATGAAGGCGATAATGAAAGGGTTGCCCGTAAGAGGTTTTCATTGCTTTAAAGACGGCTCCGCTTTTATGGACATAAGGTTGTTTTCACTATTTAAAGTCCAGTACCAAAAAGGTCCTGAAATGAATGTTTCCGAAACTGTAACCTTTTTCAATGATATGTGTTGCCTGGCACCGGCAACGCTTATTGACAAAAACATTCAATGGACATCGATTAATGATTCTACTGTAAAAGCTAATTTTACGCACAATAAAATTACAATAAGTGCTGAGCTGTATTTTAACAAGGAGGGTGAACTTGTGGATTTTATTTCAGAAAACCGTTATGCCTTGCAAAAGGACGGTTCAATGAAACGCTTACGTTGGTCAACACCCTTGAAAGATTATAAAATAATTCACGCGCACCGTTTACCAGGTTATGCTGAAACTATATATGCTTATCCTGAAGGAAATTTCTGTTATGGTGTTTTCAATATTGTAGATGTAGAGTATAATTGCAAAAAGAAATAAAAAAACCTGCAATTAGCAGGTTTTTTATCTTTTAAAATTCATCTTGTAGCTGTTCCGCATCCGGTTTAAACAACTTCCACAAATCAGCATACTTCGGGTCATAATAATCGGGAACTGCTAAAAGAGGAACGTTTGTGTTAAAACTCATTTTCCGGGTAATGCTTAAATCGGGTATGAGTATTCGCTCCAGCAAAGTTCGTTGCTCATGGCACATTACCAGCCAGTCAACCGTATTTTCCTGGCAGTATGTCTCAAGGCCTTCCGTTACCGTTTTACCGTTTGTTCGTTTGAACGAAAGTTTATCATACTTTACTTTTTCATTCACATTTTTTTCAAATTTCCTGAATAAGTTATCTTCTGTTTCATCAGCCAGGCTGTAATCAATAACATGAAGACCTGTTAGATCTGCTTTGAATTTTTCAAGGAATGAAGCAATAAAATTAATAGCGGAAATTTCGCCTTCACGTCCTTGTGCGGCAAAAACAACGTGTTCAAGAGGTTTAAATAAAGCGTTTTCGGGTATAGCCAATATTGGAATCCGAAGTTTTTTTATCATTTTCCAGGTATGACCACCAAACAGTTTTTCACTTAAGCCTTTTGCGTGATGCGTTCCCATAAAAACAAGGCTTGCATCTGCGGTTTCGGCTTCCCATTTAATGCGCTGATCAACCGGGCCGTCAAGTACAATGGTTTCGTACATTAATTCACCGGGTTTTAAGCCGGCCTTTTCAATGGCCTTATGACAATGGGCCTTCAAATCTTCCAGTTTTTTTTGGCGAAGGCCTTCCCGGGAAATTTTTTCAGATGCTTTTGACGAATCATACGCATGCATGAAGATCAAATAAGATCCAGTATGTTTTACAAATGATATAGCGTATCGTTCGGCTGTTTGTGCTGCAGTTGAATAATCAGTAGCAACCAATACACGTAAATTGTTATCCATAATTTGTTTTTTTTGGAGGTTATTCATGAAATGCTAATAAGGGTATTTTTGTATGGTAGGCCATTTGTTTGGTATCACTGTGACTAAAAAGTTTTTGAAATAAAGTTCGTTTGTGGGTTGACATGGCCAATACATCAGGCGCTTCACGTTTTACATAAGCGTCAAGTGATTTTTCGAGGTATTTGCCGTAAATAAGCTGGTAGCTTATGTCTTTATAAAGGATTTCTTTTCTTACTTTATCTTCAAACATATTCATGTCTTCATTCTCAACCTCGGTTGATAAATCATCCTCGCACACATGAAGTATAGTTATGTGCGCCTTGTATGGCGTTGCAAAAGCAACTAATTTTTTTATGGCTTGCAAGTCACCTTTCCTGTAATCGGTGGCATAGGTTATTTGTTTTATGCTGCGGTAATCAACTTTATTTGGTATGGCTAAAACAGGACACGTTGCTTTTTCAATAATTTTTGCGGTGTTGCTTCCAATAAGCATTTTTCGAATTCCACTTGCTCCCTTTGTACCCATAACAACCAGGAACGGATCTTCCCATCGAATGCAGTCAGAAACAAGTTCGGTAACCAGGCGTTGTTTGTTTATATAACTGCACTCTACATGGTATTTTGAACGTATTTTTTGACAAAGTGTGGCCAGTAAGGATTCGGCTTCCTGTTCAACTGCAATAAGCTGTTCAGCCACATATTGCATAGGTATATCAGCACTTAAATAACGAATGTGAAAAGCATGAATTAAAACAACCTTTGAGTCTGATTTCCTGGCAAGACGAACGGCATATTCAAGCGCGTTGTGCGCGTTGGATGAAAAGTCGGTGGGAACAAGTATGGTATTGCTCATGCCTGTGATAGTTTGTTGTTTCAAACAAAACTAGGGTAGGGGCATGCTTTAAACCATGATGTGGGTCACTGAATAAACTGATTGAGGTCAGTTCCTTTTTAAGGCGTTGCAGTAAGTTATTTTCGTATACGTAATTTACTGAGCATGGCTGCGCTCATTGAGTCGGCCGATGTGCCGTAACCGCTTACCAATATTCCTTTAATGCCTGATTTGGATTCAATGGCATACACGGTTGCTTCATCGGCCGGGTCGGTATTACCTTCATACCTGTAAACATCCACTATTTCAAAATCGTCAGGATTAAATTTTTCAGGATGACAAACAATGCAATTTTCTTCCAGGTTAAAGTCGCGGGTAAAACCCTGCTTACGCAGTTCATGAATGGCTTCAGTTACTGTACCATAATGTGACCTTGCCATGAAATTAGTTTTTTAAGTTAGCAAGTTTATCGTAATTGAGTATGGTTATTGATCCACCTGCAACTTCAATGTACTTATCTTCTTTAAACTCACTAAGTGTTCGTATAACGGTTTCTGTAGCGGTTCCAACTATATTGGCAAGGTCTTCACGTGAAACGTTCATGGTAAATTTCTGTTCACCTTCTTTTTTGTACTTGTCAGAAAGTTTTACCAATGCTTCGGCAACGCGTTTCCTTACTGAATTATAAGCAAGTTTAACAAGCTGGCTTTCTTTTTCGCCCAGGTTATTTGAAAGAAGTTCAATGAATTTGCGCGAAACATGTACGTTTTTATAAAGCAAGGCTGAAAAATCTTCTTTGGGAATCATGTAAATTTCCGAATCTTCCAGTGCAGTTGCAGTATTGGTGTATTTTTCATCTTTGATTAACGATAAGTATCCAAAAAAATCACCTTCTTTATGTAACTCTGTAATCAATTCTTTGCCTTGTTCATTTGTTTGAAATATTTTTACTTTTCCTTTATTGATAAAGTAAATTCCTTTGGGGTAGTTTCCTTCCTTGTATATTTCGTCTTTCTTTTTATAAACCCTTAAATCTCTTTCTTCTGAAAGTTTTTTCAACGACTCTATTCCTTTCGCTTCATTTAAAAAGTCATTTACACCATCAATATTTTTTGAATATTCTTTTTTAAGTATCTCCGTTTTTTTAAGCCTGCTTTCAATGGCATTCATTAATTCAACATCGTCAAAAGGTTTGGTCAGGTAATCATCAGCACCCATTTCCATGCCTTTGCGCAAATCACTTCGCTCTGCCTTTGCGGTTAAGAATATAAAGGGAATGCTTGACGTTTCCTCGTTTTTTGATAACATAAGTAATACGCCATGTCCATCAAGTACAGGCATCATGATGTCACAAATTATAAGGTCGGGTTTTTCAGCCTGGGCCTTTTCAACTCCTTCTTTGCCATTAGCAGCAGTAATAACATTGTACTTGGCAAGCGAAAGAATTTCCGCAGTGTTTTCGCGTATGTCTTTGTTGTCTTCAATTAAAAGAATGGTTTTGCTCATAGCTATTGTGGAATTGTTAGTCTAAACGTTGCTCCCTGGTTTTCCTGGCTTACAAAGTGTAATGCTCCTTGCATAAGTTCAGCATACTTGGCTACTATATTCAGGCCAAGTCCTGTTCCTTGTATGTTTGTAGCATTGCGTCCCCTGAAAAAGCGCTCAAATAAATGTTTTTGGTCTTCTTCAGAAATACCAATACCGTTGTCTTTTACCGATATACTGAAAGAGGTGGGAGTTGCCTTAGCTTTTACCTCAATTTTCCCTCCTTTTTCATCCGAGAATTTTATGGCATTGGATACCAGGTTGAATAAAATATGTCTCAATAATTTTTTGTCAACATGTACGGTTTCATTTCCTTCATGTTCAAACGTAATTTCCTGGTGGCGTGAAACCATCGGTTTTAATTCAGCAACAACATCGCCAATAAATATTTTAATGTTGGTTGGTTCCGGAATGTTTTCAAGTTTTCCTTCTTCCAATTTACTGACCGAAAGGAAGTCGTTCAAAATATCTGTAAGGTCGTGAATAGATTTTTTTATTTTACCAATGTGTTTGTGTCGGTTTTCTTTATCCTGGTCAGTATCGTATTTCGCTATTAAAGAAAGCGATGAAAGCATGGTGGTAAGTGGTGTCCTGAATTCGTGCGATGCCATGGAAACAAACCTTGATTTCAACTCATTCAGGTCCTTTTCCTTTTCTATTGCTTTATGAAGGTCTTGTTTGGTGCGTTCAAGTTCTTCAACAGCCTCTTCAAGTATCATGGTACGGCTCTTTACCTGGTTTTCAAGTTCAGTTGAATAGTTTTTTAATTTTTCTTCAGCTTGCCTGCGTATGGTAATGTCCACAATAAACGCAATGGTGTATTTTCCCTGATCCGTTGAATATGGGCTTAAGCTGATTTCAACCGGGAACTCGGTTCCATCTTTTTTAAGCCCGTTTAAAGCCATTCCCGCGCCCATAGAGCGTGGGTGCGGCTTGTCACCATACTTTTGCCGGTGGCCTGCGTGCTTTTCACCCAGTCGTTTTGGTATAAGCACTTCAATGCGTTGTCCTAACAATTCATTTTTTTCGTACCCAAAAAGCTTTTCAGCACTTGGATTAATACGCGTAATTATCCCCGCTTCATTTACTACAAGAATGCCTTCTGTAGCATATAAAAACAAGGCCTCAATGCCTTCCTTGGTTTCCATTTTTTTGGATTGTTGTCTGGTTATCACGGCAAATATAAGGATTACGGTTCAAAATTAGGCAGATGATTTAACCTAAAACATGACAAAAGTCATGTCATTCATTGATGATCCTCAGCGATTTCTGATTTCCCTGGGTTTACTTTTGGCTTATAAACATTTAAAACCATATACAATGAGTCCATTAGAAAACCTTCATTACGCACTTGGCCAATTGGCTTATGCTGTGGCCTGTGCCGATGGTGTTGTTCAAAAAGAAGAACGCCACAGATTTCAAGACCTGGTTGCGGCAGAACTTCGATGCAAAGAATATGGTTTTGAAATAGCCGATATTATTTTTAAAATTCGTGATAAAGATAAAACAAATGACGTCAAAACTACTTATGATATTGCCATGAAAGAAATTCGCCTTAACAGTGACTACTTGAGTCCTGAATTAAAGCGCACATTCATTCGTACTATGGAAAAAGTGGCTAGAGCGTATTTGCCAATTACGCATGAAGAATGGTCAATAATTGAAAAATTTAAAACTGAAATTGAATCGGTGCATGGTGATCCAAATATTTACGAAAAAAGACCTCGTAAAACACATTCATAAAAAATATGGAAATACTAATTAATGACATCTGTACGCTTTCGGAAATTGGGGCTTTATTCAGTGCACATTTTCCTTATTTGAAATTGCAGTTTTACGGTTTTGAGCCCGATAAGGAAAAAGTTTTCAGAAAAGAAAACAGGTTGACTGACATGAGCAAAACCCTGAGAGAAGTACGACACAACCATTTGCCGGGAAGTATTAGTATTAATGGGCATCAAAAAGTAAGTACACTTGAACATAATTTCAGTAAACATTATGGTTTAAATGTGCAGGTGTTTCGTAAATCGGGTGAAACATGGTTGCAAACGATGACAACCGATGATTGGACGCTTGCCGAACAAAATAAAATGGGATTTGATATGAGCCGTGATGTAATTACCAACCAGGAGCCAACTGATTTTGATGCGTACCACGAACAATTGTAAACTATAAACAAAATACATGGAAGCAGCAAAAAGACTTGGTATCTGGATGGATTATGCAACTGCACATTTGATGGAATTTACCGCCAATCCCATTCAAACAAAAACCATTAAAGGAAAATTCACTCCACACGTAAAAAAAACGGCACTTGGTAAAAGCGAGCATGTTATGCATAACAAAGAAAAACATGGAAGGGCGGAGTATTACAGGAAATTGGCTGGTGTTATCAAAAAATATGACAACGTAATTCTTTTTGGTCCTACAAAGGCAAAAGCTGAATTGTTGAACCTTTTGAATGCCGACCATTGTTTTTCAGAAATTAAAATTGATGTTAAGCAAGAGGGAAAAATGAACACCGAACAACAACATAACTTTGTTAAGGAATACTTTTCGAAGAGGTATCCATTGTGACCAAAAATAAACTATAAATAAACCTTTAGCACATGAAAACAATTCTTGTTCCTACTGATTTTTCAGAGGCTGCAAAAAATGCAGCTGACTACGCTGCCGGTTTGGCCAAAGATTTAAAAGCGCGTATTATTTTACTGAATGTATCAGAAAAGCCAATTGTATTGACTGAGGTTCCGGGAAAAATTACCGACCCTGATAAATTGACACGTGCCTGCGAAGAGTCGCTGAAAAATGAATCCAAACGGCTTGCACAAACTGGCGTTGATGTAAAGTACCACTTACGAACGGGTTTTTTGTCCGATGAAATACTTGAAGATGAAAAAAACGCCAGTCTTGTTGTGATGGGGTTAAAAGGGACAAGTAATCTTGATGCAGTAGTTATAGGCAGTATGACAACATCAGTTTTACACAAATCCAGTAAGCCTGTATTGGTTATTCCTGACCAGGCAAAATACATAGCGCCTACAAAAATAGTGTTTGCATGTGACTACAGTCCATCCATGAATGTAAATGCACTAAATGCATTAAAAGAATTTATTAAACCCTTTGATTCGGTTGTGTACGTGGTTAACATACGTGAGGAAGAGGAGTTAATTGAAATTGACCACCAAGTAAACATGAAGCTTGAACATAAATTAGCCAATGTAAAGCACATTTACTCGCACCCGCGCACAGCAGATATTGCCGAAGGTATTAACAAGTATGTGAATGAGCATAATGCCAGTATGGTTGTAGTAGTGCCGCATCATTACAACCTTGTTGACCGAATCTTTCATAAAAGTATGAGTAAAAAAATTGCTTTGCATACACATGTGCCATTGCTGGCTTTACCTGAAAAATATGCTTCGCTGCCAGGGTATATGTTATAGTCTTAATAAGTAAACGTAAAACCTCCACCTAACCCCATATCGCTATCGTAATGGGTTGAGAGCGCAAAGTTTTTGTTGAGTACATATTTTAATCCGGCCATGTATTCAAAATCAGAATTGTACATGAGGTTTAAGCGCAGGCGTTTTGAAATTGGAAGGTCTTCGCGCATCAATTGAAAACGTAAACGGCCATCAGTATCAATACGCAAGTCGGCATTAATGAGCATTGGTAAAACATACTGAAATCCAAAACACACAACGCCACGTTTGTCTTTTGTGTTTATTTGACCAAAAATATTCTGCTCGGGTGTTTCATGTTCTGTGGGCTTTCGGTATCGCCAGTCAAAACCCACGTAAGGGAAAAACCATTGCATTTTGCCCATGTAACGTCCAAAATGCGTTTCAATTTCATACCCATGATGATCCATATAACCCAGGCGCCATTCGGCCTGTAAATTATAACGCGTGTTCATGTATTGCATTTCTCCATCATTACCGTTGCTGGCGAAATCATTCATAAACATGAAATGAAATTCACGGTCGTCACTAAACACTTTGCGGTATGCTTTTTTTCGGTTGGGTACCTGGGTATTGGTTGGTGAATTTTCATACGTGAAAATTCGTCCCATTCCGCTCATCATATGGTATAAAATATGGCAATGAAAAAACCAGTCGCCACTTTCTGTTCCCGCAAATTCAATGGTATCGGTTTCCATTGGCATAATGTCCAGAACGTTTTTTAACGGTGAATATTCGCCATGGGCGTTTACTACCCTGAAAAAGTGCCCGTGCAGGTGCATTGGATGGCGCATCATGCTGTTGTTGTACATGATTATGCGTACGTTTTCGCCTTTTTTAATTAATATCTGGTCGGTTTCAGAAACTGTTTTGTTGTTGATGCTCCACACATAACGGTTCATGTTACCGGTCAATTCAAAATAATATGTTTTGGTGGGCCAGTCAGGCAACGTAGTTTTTTCAGGTGAACGAAGCATAGCGTAGTTGAGGGTCACAATATCCGAAAGCGCATTACTGTTATACATATTTGCGTGATCGTGCTCCATATTTTCATGCTTTTCTGTTTTTGCAGCATTTTTTTCGCCCGTAATTTCAGGATACATAACCACGTTCATGTCCATTTGCTGTAAACTCATGTTCATGCCCATGTCGTCCAGGTTACCATCCATACGCATCATATCATTCATCATTTGCATACCCTCAAAATATTTCAAGGGTTTTAAAGGCGATGCAAGCTGTTTTACACCAGTTCCCAGCCATAATGATGTTGTTCTTATTCTGTCTTCTGAAGTAGCTAAGAACTCAAAAGCTGTACTGTCAGCAGGTATTGTAACCACAACGTCATATGTTTCAGCCACCGCAATAATCATTCGATCTACTTCAACCGGCACAACGTCCTCACCATCACTTGCCACAACACTTAGTTTTCCGCCTGAAAACTTTAACCAGAAATAGGTTGATGCACTCCCGTTAATGACGCGAAGCCTTACCTGGTCACCGGCTTTGAATTTTGGCACTTCAATTTCTGGTTGACCATTTGTTAAAAATTTATCGTAATAAACATCGCTTACGTCCATGGCAAGCATGCGTTTCCATTCGTTTTGCACTTTTGTACCAAAAGCCCCATCAGCAATAGCGTCAACATAACTTTGTGCTGCACCTTTTTGAATGTTGGCCTTTTTTATGGCGCTCCAGTCATTGGCCATGTGTAACCTGCGGTGTACTTCAAAAGGCTTCATATTGGTCCAGTCGCTAAGCACAAGGGTATATTCAGGCATGGGTTTCTCATTTCGCTTATGAATGATGAACGCGCCATACATGCCAACCTGCTCCTGCAGTTCCCAATGCGAATGATACCAATAGGTGCCGTTTTGTACAATGGGGAATTTATAAAGATGGGTGGTTTTTGACCTGATTGGTGCTGTTGTTAAATAAGGCACACCATCCTGTTCATTCGGTAAAATAAGCCCGTGCCAGTGTATAACGGTTGTTTCATGGCTTAAATTATGTACATAAATTTCAGCGGTATCGCCTTCTGTAAAATGTAATTCGGGCATGGGTATTTGGCCGTTAACGGCAAATGCGTTTTTTTCTTTTCCGGCAAATTTCACGATAGTATCACGAACGTATAAATCATACCTTACCTTTTTTTGCGCCACAACATGCAGGCAGGAAATAGTAAGTGAAAATAATAAAAACAACGTGTATTTTTTCATTTGTTCAGTGTATAAATAACTTATTTAATTGTTTCAACCGTCTTACCACAGGTTAGCATTTGTGAACCATAGTAGGGGTTTTTAACAGCGCTTTCTTTGCTTAGCCAGTTTGCGCCCTCACCGTCATTATACATTGGGCAGTGTTGTTTATAAACGGCATAACCAAGGTTTGCTACTTTTGACAGGGTATACATGTTTTCAGAAAGCTCACTGAAATGCTTGCGCTGCGCGGTAAGATCTTTCGTGGTTGCAATTTTTTCCGCATGCTTTTTCACGTTACCCATTTCCTTCATCCATACAGTGTGCTCAGCTTCTTTCATTTTTCCCATTTCCACCTTGTCATAGGTCTTTAAAAGTTCGGCAGCTTTTGCCGATGCTGTTTTCGCGTCTGATTGGATTAAAGCGTTTTTCAGGTTGAAATAAGCATCAAACAAAGTGTATAGTTCAGGTGCTGCGGTTATTTCTGCGCCTGGTTTTTCATGGTTCGTGGAGTCTTTCGTGTTTACGTTGGTGTGACCCTGGTGAGAAGCCGCATTGTTTGCAGTAATTTCTTTTTTCCCCTTACGTTCATACTTGCAGCAATCAGGTAATTTGGCGTATGCATCATCAGGAGCCAGGTATTTTTCATTATCATATCCGGAATAGGCAATACGCTTTAAAATTTCGTCTTCGTTGGTTTGGGTTGGATCAAAAGTGATTCGGGCTAGTTTTGTGTTTTGATCCCAGTCAGCACTGGCCACCTTTTTCTTATAAGCAGCCTGTTCAATGGTTGATTCACACATATCACAGTTTCCGAAAACTTTTACAGTCACCGTTTTTTCGTTTTTAAGCTGCGCATTGCAACTTGTGAAGGCTGCCATAAAAGGCAGGGCCATCAATATATTATTTATTGTTTTCATGCTTGTTATTTTATTTGTTCTGCATCGAATCCTGCTTTTTTTACGGCTTCTATTACTTGTTCAGGAGTCAGGTTTTCCGTTTTAACCGTTAGCACTTTGGCCGGGGTATAAATATCAACTTCCCATTTCTCAATTCCTTTTTCTTCATTGAGTGCGGGTGTGGCTTTGGCAATACACCCTGTGCATTTTATGTTTGTTTTAAATTTTAATGTTTCCATATCATTATTACATTTAGTTAATTATATTTTTTTCATTTTTAAAAGAAGGCTGTTGCCTACAACACTAACTGAACTTAGCGCCATGGCTGCACCGGCAATCATTGGGTTTAGCAAAAAACCATTTATTGGATACAACAATCCTGCAGCGAGTGGTATTCCGATAATATTGTAAATAAAAGCCCAGAAAAGATTTTGTTTTATTACACGTACAGTTTGTTTTGATAGTTTAATGGCTTTTGGAATAAGCATCAGGTCTGACGAAATAATGGTCATTTTTGCCACATCCATAGCAATATCAGATCCTTTTCCCATGGCAATGCTCACATTTGCCTGGGCAAGTGCATGAGAATCGTTAATGCCATCACCAACCATGGCAACAATTTTGCCTTTAGCCTGCAATTCTTTGATGAAATCAGCTTTGTCAGAGGGCAGTACTTCTGCTTTAAAATGATCAATGCCTACTGCTGTTGAAACCGCTGCCGCAGTTTGTGCGTTGTCACCGGTAAGCATATAAACTTCAATTCCGTTTTCTTTGAGTTGTGTTACTGCTTCTTTGGATGTTTCTTTAATTTGGTCACTTATAGCAATGATTGCAAGCAAACGTTCGTTGCTGGCAAAATACACCACTGTTTTTGCGTCCTTCAAAAAGCTTTCAGCTGTTAATTGATCATTTGCAGGAATAGTAATGTTGTTTTCATTCAGGAGTTTTTTGTTCCCAACAAAATAGAGATGTCCATCCACTTTAGCCCGGGCGCCTTTACCCGTTACACTTTCAAAGGCATCAAGCGTTACCGTTTCTGTTTTTTCGAGATAGGCAACCACTGCATCAGCCAACGGATGTTCAGACCGTTTTTCAATGGAGTAGAGTATTTTTTGAAGTTGATCTGAATTATCTTTATTCATCCAATGAAAATCAGTTACCGAAGGTTTGCCCTGTGTTATGGTTCCTGTTTTATCAAGAATAATGGCATTTATTTTTTTTGCCAGCTCAAGGCTTTCAGCGTCTTTGATTAAAATACCATGTTCTGCAGCCTTGCCAATACCCACCATAATGGCCGTAGGAGTTGCCAGCCCCAGTGCACAAGGGCAGGCAATAACCAATACCGTTACTGTTGAGAGCATGGCATGTGTAAAGGCATTTTCTCCGCCAAGTAACATCCACAGTATAAAAGTCAATACAGAAATACCCATTACCACCGGTACAAATACCCCCGCAATTTTATCAACCAGCTTTTGTACAGGGGCCTTGCTGCCTTGCGCTTCCTGCACCATTTTAATAATTTGTGCAAGTACGGTTTCGCTTCCCACTTTTTCGGCCAATATGGTCAACGTTCCTTTTTGGTTGATCGTACCGGCAAATACTTTATCACCTTTCTTTTTTTCAGCAGGTATGGGTTCGCCCGTAATAGAACTTTCGTCAATGTTTGAAGCCCCGTCAAACACACTTCCGTCAACCGGAATGCGTTCACCCGGTTTTACCAATAACATATCCTGTTTTTTTATCTCAGCGGCACGAATAATTTTTTCGCTTCCATCTTTTTCAATAAGAATAACCTGGTCGGGCTGCAAGCCCATCAATTTTTTTATGGCTGATGATGTATTTGATTTTGCGCGGTCTTCCAGCATTTTGCCAATAAGAATGAATGCAATGACTACTGCGGCTGCTTCAAAATACACATCAGCATGTAAGCCCCTGCTATGCCAGTATTGGGGGAAAAGTGTGTTAAATACACTGAAAATATAAGCTACTCCGGTGCTCAGGGCAACCAATGTGTCCATGTTGGCCGTTCGGTTACGGGCCTGTTTAAATGCATTGATAAAAAACTGTCGCCCAAAAATGAATATAACGGGAGTAGAAAGCGCCCACATCAGGTAGTTGGAGTACTCACTGTGCATGTAAAACATGCCAATAATTACCAGTGGAATACTCAAAATAACAGAGGCAATTGTTTTAAACCGGAGTTGTGAAAAATGATGCGTCCTCAATTCCTCAAGTTCTTTCTTAGCTTTTTCAGGTGAATCAATAATCAGGTCGTAACCTATGCTTTGAATGACGGCTTTTAATTTTTCAGGGTATGTTTCGGTTGGAATATATTCAACCAATACGGTATTGGCGGCAATGTTTACGGCAGCTTTTACAACGCCTTTTTGCGCTTTCAACATACTTTCAACACTAATAGCACACGATGCGCAGGTCATTCCTGTAACAGGAAACGTTTTTGTAAGTGTTTCGGCATTATAACCCAGGCTGCGTATTTTGGTAATAACGTTATTTAAAACGCCTTCCATTGTTTCGTCTATCTCCACAATCGCCTTGCGGTTATTGAACTCTACTTTATGGTTTTTAACGCCTTTAACCTGTTCCAGTCCCTTATCAACGATCAATGCGCAATGTTCGCTTTCAACATCAATAAGTGGTATATTTATCTGGCTATTCATAGCTGTATTGTTTTATAGTACAAAGGTCGTGTACAGCTGCAATACAGGCATTATAAAACCATGGAAGGGTTTTATATTATTTTGGTAGAATGTACGTTGTCAAGCGGGTTACGCCTGTTTTCTTTGAGTGACTTAAACTGACTGGGGGTTAGCCCGGTAACTTTCTTAAATTGGGCCGATAAATGGGCCACACTGCTATAATCCAGCACATCTGCAATTTGGCTAAGATTCAGTTCATCGTAAATAAGTAGCTCTTTAACCTTTTCCGTTTTTTGTAGAATAATGTATTGCTCAATTGTAATTCCTTCCATTTCCGAGAAAAGATTACTTAACGCACTATAATCTTTACCCAGTTGTTTGGCCAATAGTTCTGAGTATTTTACTTTTCGCTTTTCACCTGTATAATGAATTTGCTCAATAATAATGTTTTTAATTTGTTCAAGGATTTTATTGCGTTTATCATCAATTAATTCAAAACCATGAACTTTTAGCTGTTTGTTTAGCGCGTTAAGTTCATTCAGGTTTAAATCCTCCTGGAGCTCTACCTGACCCATTGTAACAGTCAAAGGATGCAGCTTTGCCTTTTCCAGTTCTGATTTAACCACCGCAACACACCGGTTGCAGACCATATTTCGGATATATAATTTCATTTTTTAAACAGTGCAGATGTAAGCGCCAAATTAAACCGCCTATTGGTGGTGGCACACTAAACCGGCAGGTATATGGCGTTTATTCAATTAATAATTTTTGAGAGGTTAATGTATGGTTAATACTAACATTAACATTGTACAATCCTTTGGGCAAATCATGAATGTCAAACTGTGCACTTGTGTTGCTCATGAACGCCTGGTGATAAACTTTTGAAAGTTTGCCCGTTGCATCAAATAAAGAAATGGTGTACGTGCCAGGTTCGAAACCATTTAGCTGAATGGTAACCATGCTACTTGCAGGATTGGGATATACATTTACCTGTGGTGTTGTAAACTGGTGAGCTTTTACCGAAACAGTCATGAAAAAACTATCAATGGCCTGTTGTATTTCCAACGTATCACTTTCTATAAAACTCATGGATTGATAAATAATATCATGGTTGCTTCCTGCCGCAATCACAATACCTGGCATGGGAACTGCTGAATCAAAATAATATGTTTTTTCGGTATTGCAATGTGCAATAATTCCATCATAATCATACATGCCTACATTAGGTAATATATCAGCTGCGCAATCATTGCCAGCCCAGTAATCCATGTAAAAGGCTTTTACCTTGCCAGGATGTGAAACGGCATAATCATTCCGCTTGCCAATAAGTGCCGGTCCCGCATCATAACAACTTGCACAACCCATGGCAAAGGCCATGATCACTACTTCTTCATTGTCTAAATACGTAAATAAATTATGCGACACGCCATCACAATCAGTTTGTGTCCAGTCGGCAGCCACTGTTTGCGCATTCACTGCCAGGCACGAAGCAAAAAAAAAAGGAATAAGTATTAAGTTTTTCATTGTTTATTTTTTACGTTCGTATTTGCAGCATTTATGCAGATCATCATAGGCTTTATCATCTCCCTTATATTTTTCAGTATCATATCCCACGGCAGCTATTTTTTGTTGTATTTCATCAAAATTTATTTTTGTACTATCATAACTCACTTCCATCTCTTTCGTTTCTGTATCCCAGTCCGCACTGGAAATCCCATCAACTTTCAGTGAGCCTTCAATGGTTTCCTTGCACATATCGCAATTACCCCACACTTTAAATGTTTTTGTAGTGTTTCCTTTGCTGTCTGCACATGAGTACTGCGTGAAAACAACTAATGTCATTAATATTCCGGCTATAATTTTCATTGTATAATTATTTTTTTTGTGATTTGTTTTTTGTTGTTTTCAATCGTAAAGAAATAAACTCCGGGATGCCAGTATGTCGTTTCAATTTGCTTGCTGCCATTACACACAACGCATTGCATAATAAGTTCGCCCAGCGAGTTGGTTACCGTAAGTTGTGCATTTGGTGCATTTGCTACTTGTATATTAATTGTATTGTTGCCTGGATTTGGATAAATCAAAACATCATTGGTAGTCTTGTCTGATTCATTTACACCAATTGTAGTTGAATCAACAACTAAAAAAGTTCCCATCATACCATCGTCTTCATGATGGAGCAAATGACAGTGAAACATGTAAGGCACAAACCAATTGGAAAATGTAGTAAACTGCGTAATAAATCTAACCGTATCATTTGGCTGTACCAATATTACGTCTTTTAATCCTGCATATTCAGGTGGGGGAGGATTGCCATTTATATCCAGTACATAAAATTCAATATCGTGTATATGAAAGGGGTGGGCCACCATTGTGCTGTTTGTGAGTTCCCAAATTTCCGTATCGTTTATTTCAGTTACAATATTGATGGAATCCATATGAAACGGAGTGTTATTCATTAAAAAAGGGCCATCAACAAAACCCTGTGGTCCACTAAAAGCGGTGTCAGCTGAAAAATGTATAGATCTTGTTCTGTCAGCACTTGCTTCGGGTATAGGAATTTTTGGAGCGAATGATGCGGGTATTGTAGTTACAGGACTTGAAGTTGGCGCTGAAACATCAAAGCGCAATACATTAAAGTCCACCCCGTTTAAAGGGTTGTCGTAATAGCCTTCCATCACCATAATGGTGCTCGTACCAACTGAATCGGCACCAATAATGCCGTGTGCCAATTCAGAGGCGTAACTCATTAAATACACTTGCTGTCCTAAGGTATACGATGAAAAATCGATTAGAATTTCAGCGCGTTCACCGGTTGATAAACGTACCCGGTTTGTAGTGTGTGGAGCTGATAACAAACCACCATCACTTGCAATTAAGCTGAAATTTGAATTATCAGAAAGCCCAAAATAATAGGTTCTGTCAGCCGAGGCATTCAGTAAGCGCAAGCGTACTACTTGTTGCGGCACACTCAGGTAAGGATCAATTGTACCGTTTACCATCATGATACTGTCTTCATGGGTTGCGGTCATAAACTGGTATAATACATCAAATGCTTTTGATTGTACGATTAAGGGAAAATCATCTACTCCGTAAGTACGCGGTAAATTATACGCGGCTTCAACAGCATCACGCACAATAATCATTCCTGCCAGTCCTTTAGAAATTTGTATTTCTGTTTTTCCTTCACCGTGTGGGTGATACCAGAATGTTGCTGCTTCATTGCGCATTTTAAATGAAGGGCTCCAGGTCATGCCTGGCATAATCATTTGGTGTGGGCCACCATCATTTTCAGGCGCAACATGAAAACCATGCCAATGCACTGTGGTGACCTGTGTCAGGTTGTTGGTTACGTTTAACGTAATGCTATCGTCTTTATTGATTAACAACGTTGGCCCTAAAAAGCTACCGTTATAGCCAAACGTAGGGGTGTTGTTGCTGCCAATAAATACTTTTGTTCCTGTTTGTACATTCAGGTTGAAGGTGGTTCCGCTAAGGGTGTCAGGGATAAATAAAGGATTTTGTGCCTGCGTTATGCCGGCACAGAATCCTATAAAAAACAAACAACTGATTTTTTTCATCAAAACGCTAAAAGAAAAAATATTATCGTACTATGCTTAATTTTTGTTGTGTGCTTGCGCCATTGGTTGTAATGCGCACCAGGTAATTTCCTGCTGAAATTGAAGCTGTGTTAATTGATTTGGTAATCGTTCCGTTTTGCGCTTTTTCATTCATTACATTGGTTACTAAACGTCCGGTTAAATCCATGACATCTATTGCTACATCACTTGTTTTTGCAAGGCTGAACGATATTTTTACCTCCGTATTTGCAGGATTGGGAAAAACGCTCAGGTCATTCACAGCGCTCTTGTTTTCTGTAATGGCCGATGTGCCGTTTAAAAAGTTACGGATATCAGTTGCCATGGTAGTTGTATCACTGGTTGTAAATCCAACATAAGGTGTTCCTAAAACTGAGTGAGCTGTTCCACCGCCAAGAATGACAATGGTAGGCATACCCATACCACCATAATATGCCACCTGTGCAGCGCCACTGTCAGATGGAATAGACGTAAAACCGTTAGTTGTTACCCAGTTATTAATCGTAGTACACGTATAGGAATTGGTATAGCCAAATGCATATGCTTTGATCATTCCGGGAAACTCTGCCAGTAAATCGGCTTTCATGCTTTCAAGTTTTGATCCCGCTGTTACACATGGACTGCAGCTATTCATGAAAAATTCAAGAATTACAGCTTTTCCCGCATCAAGGTCAGCATAAATCTCTTGTGAATTTCCTGCGCAATCAGTAAAGGCGTAGTTCATGGCTGTTGTTTGAGCCTGTGTTTGCATAGCAACCGTTACAGCAACAGTGGTAATAAAAAGTTTAAATGTTTTCATGGGTATGTTTTATTTATTAGTTAAAATCAATTGAATATAAAAAGAGGTGCCCGCTATGAGAATAGCAGGTTATGTAACAGGAAGAAATCAAATGAGAATAGCCCGTGTCAGGAGCCAGGTATCCACTGGTTTCAGATCGGGTGGGGCATGAATGTTGAAAGATACGTTTAAAAGAATGGGCTGACTGTAAAAGCAAAACCGGGTAGTTTCATGCGGAAAAATGAAAAGATAATGGAAATTGGTTTTTTGAATCCCCTGCAAAGAGGTTCCTTCATGCTTGTCTTTTACTTTAAATGTTACTGCTTTATTGTGGCAGCAATCATTCATTCCGCCCTGGCTACCACAACAGCTTTTTGGTTTGCCGAAAACCGAAACGCTTTTGAGTTCACCTCCACAATAGTGGCAATTCACCGTAATACTAATCACGGTAATAAGATAAAAGGCAGAAAGTAGTATGGCGGCAACTCTTTTCACACTATAAATGTAAGAATTTTAATTCACTTTGTTTAATACTCCAGAATTGAATTATATGCAATCTTGCAAACCTAAAAGCATGCTCATGATCAGTTACTTAATGTGGCTAATTCGTTGTTTTCAATGACAAAAAATAAGTTGGACCGAAAACAATGCAATGGTAACAGGCATTGCAATTGTTCCAGATAATTAAGCCCCCTGGTTAAATATGGCCTATAATTATATTTTCCAATTCTTTTGCGGGCAGTACACCTGATTGTCGCCAAACTGGTTTACCATGCTTGAATAAAATGAGGGTTGGAACCCCCTGTACCTGGTAAGCCGCGGCCGCCTGCGGGTTTTTATCTACATCTACTTTAATAATGCCTGCCTTTTCGCCAACGCGGTTTTTAAGATCTTCCAATATGGGTGACATCATTTTACAAGGGCCACACCAGGTTGCAAAAAAATCTACCAAAACAGGTTTATCCTGGTTAATGATTTCATTGAATGTCATATCGCTTTGTTTTTATTATTGCTAAAAATTGAGAAAAAAAGTCCGCCCAGTAATGCACCGTAAAGGCTGCTGTTTATCGGCTTCGAAGTAATGGGGCAACTACCAGAATTGCATCCGTCAAATTTCCAGTATAAATATCCGGCAATTGCTCCGGTTGTTGCTCCAATTATTGTAAGTAAATGCGTTTTAATGAACTTCTTCATATGTAATGTCCTCCATTTTTTTTTCATTTTTTGAGATGGGAGCATTACAGCCGGCCTGTCCGCAACAACCAATATTTAATAATGGCATAAGCGAGAATAAGGCGCCTCCCAGTACAAGGAGCCATTCGCCTGCAACAAAACCTTGTATAAGAATGGAAATTCCTAAAAACAATCGCAGTATTCGCAGCATATTCCAGTCGGACAGAATCGGGTTCTTTTTCATTCCTTCTTTACTCATGGTAGTTCTTATTTTGTTTTTTCACTCTTTGTTTTTCAGGTAAATATTGCACACGTTTTTTGGTTTATGCATGAGCAGCCTGGTATACATTTTGCCAGGCGCCCCCATTTATTACATGTTCAAAACCGTTTTGCTCCAGAATGCTTTTTGCCTGGCTGCTCCTGGCGCCACTTTTGCAAAAAACAACAATGTTTTTTTTGCCTTTAAATTTTGATAGTTGGCCAGGTAATTTATCAAGCGGAATATTTACCGCTCCCTTAACACTGCCCGAGGCAAACTCTGAAGGAGTGCGTACATCAACTAAAAAAGCCCCTTCTTTAATGACTTTGGTTAACTGACTGTTGTCAGTTGAGCCAAATAAATTTTTGAATATTTCTAACATTTTGATAATTGTTTAATGTGATTAAAATTAATTTAAAACGTTGCTTTGACAAACGAAATTGGTTTTGGGTACATTGGTACCTGAAATAGCATTAAATCCACCTTCTACCTCTGTAAAATTCCTGTATCCGCGTGCCTGTAAAATACTTGCAGCAATCATGCTACGGTAACCACCGGCACAATAAAGGTAAAAATGCTCTTTTGAATTAATTTCTTTTATCCAATCGTTCAGGTATGCCAGTGGTTTGTTGTAAGCCTCCTTTACGTGTTCGGCATCGTATTCACTTTCTTTGCGAACATCAATGATTTTGCTTTCGCCAATTTTTACCTGCAAAGCAAATTGTTCTGCAGTAATTCGGTTAATGGTATCTGTTTCTTTGCCTGCTTTAAACCATGCGTCAAAACCACCTGACAAATAGCCCAATACATTGTCAAAACCTACTCGGCTTAATCTTGTTACGGCCTCTTTCTCTTTACCGTCTTCACATACCAGTAAAAT
>DATGXI010000084.1:0-46180 GCA_035299065.1 Flavobacteriales bacterium | reverse complement strand
AGATCTGCGGGATCTGCGCGAACTTCCCAAACTGTGAACTCAAAACCGTAAACCACCCCCAACTTATTATTTTTTTTCTTATATTCGTTAAAACTGAATGCCATGAAAAAACTGTTTTACACATCAACCCTGTTTTTATGTGTTTTGTTTACACACGCCCAGGACGGTACACTTGACCTGAGTTTTGATACCGATGGCCTGGTAAACCATGCCCTGTACACCTTACCCACTACTGAAAAAGCCAACGCCATTGCCGTACAACCCGATGGTAAAATTGTTGTGGCCGGTTATGCCTTTACCGGTGTTGATGATGATTTTTTAGTGGCACGCTACAACCACAACGGCAGCCTTGATTTGACCTTTGGCGGTACAGGCAGCATTACCACCGATTTCTCAAACTCCGAAGACATAGCCTATGATGTAATTGTACAACCCGATGGAAAAATTGTTGTAGCCGGGTATACCGTTGTAACCGCTCCCAATAAGTTTGCCCTGGCACGCTACAATGCCGATGGTAGCCTGGATGCAACGTTTGGTACAGGTGGCAAATTGGTAACCGCTTTTGCAACCTCATCCATTGCTTTTGCCCTGGCCCTGCAACCCGATGGTAAAATTGTTGCCGTGGGCCAGCACACACCCGGCTCATCTGAATCGGCCATTGTGCGTTATAATACTGACGGTAGCCTTGACAATACATTTGACCTGGACGGTAAATTAAACCTCACTTATTATCCCGGTAGCATTGAAATCCCTTCTGATGTGGTGATACAAACCGATGGAAAAATTGTCGTGAGCAGTGAACACTGGAATTCCAGTGGCACACTTGAACTGGGTTTAATGCGGTTAAACCCCAGTGGCAGCCTTGATTTAACGTTTGATTCCGATGGCGTGGCAACCATGTCAATTGCATCTTCGCCTGGCACCTCACCCTGGGGCATGTGCCTGCAAAGTGATGGAAAACTGGCAGTAACCGGCTATGTAATGATTGGCGGCATGAATAAAATTTTTGTTGCACGGTTTAACACAAATGGCAGTGCTGATCCAACGTTTGGCACAGGCGGGTACACCATTACCACTGTTAACACCTACTTCAACATAGGCACATCCATTGTTCAGCAAAGCGATGGAAAATTGCTCATAGGCGCACATTTGCAAAATGCCCTTGGCGATGATTTTGGCGTATTGCGTTACCAAACCAACGGCAACCTTGATCTTTCTTTTGGTTCGGCAGGTTATTCATTCATTGATTTTGGGTCGTATGATGATTGTTTTGACATTGCCCTGCAACCCGATGGTAAAATTGTAACCACCGGCTGGATGCACAACGGTAGTGATGAAGATGTGGGCGTTGCGCGTTTACACAACCTGGGCACAACTACCATGGCAGTTGCCGAACAGGATGATATTTCATACAGCATATATCCTAACCCCGTTAGTAACCTGCTTGTGGTTACCCTTGAAAAACCCGTTGCAAATGCCTGTTTAAAACTGGTTGATGCCACAGGCAAAATTGTTTTACAAAAACAAAACATGAACGGGAGTCATTTAACACTTGACCTTTCTGACCAGGTGCCCGGAATTTATTTCCTTGAACTTAGCAATGGTGATCAACGTTTGTGCAAAAAACTGATCAAACAGTAAGCTACGAACTCTAAACTGTGAACTGTAAACTGTGAACTATAAACCATCTGCGAGATCTGCGGGATCTGCGCGAACTTCCCAAACTGTAAACTGTAAACTGTAAACTAAAAACCCCTCCCACCGCAGCCTCTTTTTACACAGCCTTTCCTTCATTCGTATTGAACCTCGTCTTGCATGCTTTGTACAGCCACGTATGAAACATGATTTTATTTTTCACAACCGCCAGGTTTTTTTTGACTTTCAGTGCAATGAAAATTTTGAAGCCCTGCCTGCTGCTTCAACCGGTAAATATTGTGGCGCCTGCAATAAAACCATTGTTGACTTTACAGGTTTTACCGGTGATGAAATTTTTACCTATTTAAAAAGCCGGCCCAAAGGCACCGTATGCGGTTATTTTAAACCCCAGCAAGTACAGGACGATGTTGTGGTGAATTTTGAAGACGCGTATGAAAAACTGGATTTCACCAAACGCTTTGTTTTTATACTCCTGTTTGTTTTTGGCACATCGCTTTTTGCCATTCAGCTGGCCCATGCACCCTTAAACCATTCGCCTCAAACAGTACAGGCCGTTAAACAACACCATGATCTTAAACCACAGGCAACCCAACTGCTAAAAGCCGGGTTTGAAAAAATTAACCTGGTAAAAACACCGGGTGCAAAAAAAATTACTGAAATACAAACCGTGGTTGAAGAGTGGGACCCACCGCAACTTGGCGGCTATCCCTCCTATACTATTCCCGTAGCTCCCACACATGAACCACAGCAACCCCTTACTGAAACCGAAATTGTTTACACCGAAACCATGCCCGCGTTTAACGGTGGCGGGTGGCGGTTAAATCAATACTTAAGTCAAAACATACGTTACCCGCAATATGCCATTGCCAATAAACTACAGGGTAAAGTGTATGTTGAATTTATTGTTGAAGCCAATGGCAAAGTAACCTCACCAAAGGTTTTAAAAACACCTGATGAATCCCTGTCGCAGGAAGCCATTCGGGTTTTGCTCAACATGCCCCTGTGGGAACCCGCCACGTTCAAAGGCCGCAATGTGGCCTCGCGTTATGTACTGCCCGTAAATTTTAAACTACAATAACCCCTTCGAAATTCGAAACTCGGAATTCGAAACTGTTAATGCCACGCCCCTAAAATTGCTCCCTGTATGGTAAGCAAGCCAACGCTGTAACCAACATTGATCAGGTAAAGCATAACCGTTTTGCGTTCGTACAAATAATTTGTTCCTACAGCCGTTGCAACCCACATGCCACCTACAAACAAGCCCATAAAAGCTCCGTGTTTCATGTCGTGCCCGCCAATCATTATTCCCAGGCCAATGGCTGACACAATTTGCAGCACAAACGTGGTACCAAAAATCAACGGTATGTTTGATCCTTTTGCGTTTTCCTGCGTAACCCCGGTTTCTTTCATCCAGCGTTTGGCAAACAATACAGGTGAGTACCACAGTCCGCCCAGTGCAAATGATGCAACCGCGGCCGTTAAAACTGCCAGCCAGTTCAAGTGTTTTAATGCTTCAATAATATAGTCCATAGGTGTTGTTTTTATTTAATTCAAAGTAAATCATTCGAGCCAATCAACACGTAAACTATTGTGCAGGGTTTTGAGCAAATTCATGTGTGTAACTTACCCTTTAAGGTTTATGTATTAACACAACCTTTTTGTGCAGTTAAAAAAAAATGACTTAAATAATTTAGGCGGCTCTTCTTAAAGCACAAACCCTTTAAACATTTCGGGTGAGCAAAGGGCAATCGTGGTGGTTTTCTGCTTTAAGAAGCCGCGTTATCGCCCGTACTCCTCGGCTTCTAAAATGCTAAGCCTTAAATCCACATGCCTGCGGGGTACCTGGCTCTACCGCTAGCCGGCTGTAAAAAAAATAAACCGTACA
The DNA here is from genome assembly GCA_035299065.1 of Flavobacteriales bacterium. Taxonomy (GTDB): domain Bacteria; phylum Bacteroidota; class Bacteroidia; order Flavobacteriales_D; family UBA2798; genus DASPJQ01. The sequence goes on along the minus strand of DATGXI010000084.1, from coordinate 42,639 downwards.
AAAAAATTAAATGAATGTCAACCCTGAACTGTAAACTGTAAACCATCTGCGGGATCTGCGAAACGAAGTTCATGGACACCAAAAACAAATTATCTAGTCCATAGATCTGCGCGAACTTCCCCAACTGTAAACTGAGAACTATCTGCGGGATCTGTGAGATCTGCGCGAACTTACTAAACTCTGAACTGTAAACTGTGAACCGTAAACCATCTGTGGGATCTGCGAAACGAAGTTCATGGACACCAAAAACAAATTATCTAGTCCATAGATCTGCGCGAACTTACTAAACTGTAAACTATTCTGCGGGATCTGCGAGATCTGCGCGAACTTACTGAACTGTAAACTGAGAACTAATAATACGTATACTTCCTCCGCACACGGTAAATCAGCTTCCCTGTTTCATCATATTGGTTTTGTACAACCCAGTTACCCTGCTCATCGTACTCATAGGTGAATTTCCATCGCCTGCCACTCAATGCCAATTGCACAATTTCAGGATCGTTTTTTTCATTGTACACATACGTGTTTGAGTTTACCGTATCCGCTTCGTTCATGAACCAGGTACCCGTTTTATTCCCACGCGCATCATACGTGGTTTTTATGGTCAGCTGTTTGTTGTTGCGTACATCGCTGCTCAATATTTCCTGCACATTTCCCTTTTCGTTGTATTTCCAGGTCGACTTTTCACAAAGTGTATCGTTTTCGTACAATTCGGTTTCCGTTGCATTTTCACCCTGGTACGCTTTTGCCAGTTGTTTTTGTGATTTGCGTAAAAACTTTTTTTTGCCGTTCTCGTCCACCAGTGTTTGTTCCAGCAAATTTGTTTTTTCTTTTAGCAATCCTTTATCGTCATAAAAAAACTCTGAAAGTGAATGCATGGTTTTATCGGTAGTCGTTAATTCTGACCGTCTCAATAAACCTACCTCATCGTATGCATATTTTTTAACCGAAAACTCTTTGCGTTCAAGTCCCATATAACCGGTTTCAGTCAATATGTTACCTTGTTCGTTAAACGTGTACAACATATCCGTTACGCGTTCGGCATTGTCACCCGGTACACTGCGTTCGGTTATGCCATCTTCTTTCACCACAAACGACTTAATTTCCAATGAACGTACCTTTCCCTCCAGGCCCATTTTCACCAAATCGTTTTTGGTTACCGTTTTTTGCACAGCCGGTATAGGAGCAATTCTTTTTTCACCTTTTTTTTGCTCACCACCACAGGCCGTAAAACCAATGAACAATACAAGCAAAAATATATACTGGTTTGTTTTCATCCTTCGTATCCTGTTTTTTATTTTCTTATCATACCCATAAGCAGTAAAAAATACCGCCTTTCAATGGACTTAAACTTTTCTCTGCGGCCTCTGCGAAATACTTTGCGCCCTCTGCGGTTAAACTCCTTCTTACATAGTAAAAAAAGCAACTTTTTCTCTGCGCACTCTGCGGTTAACACTTTCTCTTTCCTCTGCGGCCCTCTGTAAAAAAACTCTGCGTCCTCTTCGGTTAAACTCCTCCTTACATAGTAAAAAAGTATCTTTTCTCTGCGTCCTCTGCGAAATACTTTGCGCCCTCTGCGGTTAAACCATTCTCTTTCCTCTGCGGTTAAACTCCTCCTTACATAGTAAAAAAGTACCTTTTCTCTGCGTCCTCTGCGGTTAAACTCCTATGTATCTATGTGGTTAACCCCCCTAAGCTATCCGCGCCAGTTTTTTCCTGAACAACACAATTGATATACTAAGCAGCCCTATACAAAACAACAACAACACACCTAACTTTATGGCAAACTGGCTAAATTCCACATCGCGGTAAAACAAATCAAAAAACCCATCGCCACTCCAGTAATTAATGGTAAGCATGCTGAATTTTTGCATCAACGGTGGCATTACAAATGAGGGTATCATGCTTCCGCCAAGTAACGACATGAGCAAAACCACAATGGTTGACAGCGATTCAATTTGTTTGCGGCTGTCAGCAATACCAGCAAGCAAAATACCAAATGATGCAGCAGCTGCAGCAGTAAACAAAATTAACAGGGCCAGTTCCCATGGCCGGTTCCATATGGGAAATGCAAATACCAGCCAGCAAAAAATAAGCGTAACCGATAGTTGCATAAACGCTATAAGAATACTTGAAAAGAATTTTGCAAACATAAAGTCAAGCGGACGTATAGGCGAAATTAAAATCCTGCGCAGTGTTCCTTTTTCTTTTTCTTCAATAATGCCTGCGCCCATGCCTGCCACAGCAAACAACAGGGTCATTAAGGCTGTTCCTGAAACGGCTTGTATGGCACCCGGGTTAATTCCGCTTTCAGGTGCAAGTGTAATTGTTTTTAGTCCTGATGCGCCTGTAATTTTTTCAAAACTAAAATCCTTGCCAATGGTTTCAAAACTTTTGTCAAACATCACCCTGTCTGAATCACCAAAACCCGGAAAACTTTTTTTTACTTTTTCAAAAATCATATCCTGCATGCCTTTTGAATTGTTGCCCATTAACAGGAAACTCAATTGTGGTTTAAGCATGGCATTTTCCACTTCACGCGCCCCATCCAACACCAATGTATATGCTGCATCGCCACCTGCTCCTGGAAATATAATGATTCCCGCCTTTAATTTTCCCTTGTGCACCTTGTCTACAAGGGTTGCTGAGTCTTCAACCATTTCAACGCTGTACGCTTTGCTGCTGTCAAGGCCAAGTATTGTTTCCTGCGTTGCATTGCTTTGCACCAAATCAGCAACGCCCAATTCAAATTCACTTATACCCCGTTCACCGGTACTGGTTCCGCCAAACACAAACATAAAAAGCGAGGTAAGCCCAATGGGCAATAAAAAAGTAAGTACAACGGCTTTTTTGTCGTTGAAAAATAATTTCAGGTTATTTAGTATAAGGGTCCACATTTTAATCACGCAAATTTTTACCGGTTAATTTTAAAAATATGGTTTCCAGGTTTACTTCTTTTTTTTCAATGTGCACAATGTCGGCCTCGCACTCATTAAACAACATCACAATGTTTTTTAAATCGTTTTTAAAATCACTGGTCTCAATGCTCATGGTGTGCGTATCAACAACTACGCCTCCTCCCGGTTTAAGTGCAGCAAATTTTTCGCGTGTGTTGCCCAGGTTCCCCTCAAAGTTCACCAGTATTTTATCGGGCACATTAATGTTTTGTTTGATTTCTGAAAACGTTCCTGTTTCAACTATGTGACCGTTATCAATAATGCCAATGCGGTCGCTGAAACGTTCAGCCTCTTCCATATAATGCGTGGTATACAAAATGGTTTTCCCCTTTTGCTTGAGCTCAAGTATAAATTCGTAAATATTGTTCCGGCTTTGGGGGTCAATACCAACGGTTGGTTCATCCATTAAAATCAATTCGGGTTCATGCAACAACGCTGCTGCAATGTTAATTCTGCGTTTCATGCCGCCCGAGTAAGTTTTTATTTTTTCATGCCTGCGTTCATACAAGCCAAACCGTTCAAGAATGTGTTTTCCCCTTTCAGCAATTTCTGCTTTTGAAACACCGTTTAATTTACCCCAAAACAACAGGTTTTCCCAGGCACTCAGTTCCTCGTAAAGGGCAATTTCCTGCGGTACCACGCCAAGCATTTTTTTTGTTTTTGCTGAATGGGTAAGCGTGTTCATACCATTGACCTCAACCAGGCCGCTGTCCTGTTTAAGCAATTGCGCCACAATGTTTATAGAGGTTGATTTACCTGCACCATTAGGCCCAAGCAAACTGTAAAACTCACCTTTGGCAATACTTAAATTGAAATTGCGCAATACATGATTGCTCCCAAATGATTTATGAATACCTGTAACCGACAACATTTGTACAAATGTAATCTAAAAGAATCCTGAGTTTCAAATAAAGAAATTTTAAATATATGGGATTAGGTATCAAAAAAAATATCCCGGTATACAATACCAGGATATTTCCATAGTTGAAATTTCTTTATTTAAAATTATTTTACCGTTAACGGCAGGCTAACCAGACTTTCGTTTGACGAAGCGGTAACAATATAGTTTCCTTGTGGTAAACGCTCTTCTAGGTCTAAGCCAACCAGGCTGGCAGGTTGGTCAAGTACATATATTTTTGAGAAGTATTCATCGCCTTTCTGGTCTTTCAATACAATAATTATTTCACGTTCGTTGAATAACCCGGTATAGTCTTTTTCATCCAATGGAATTTCATGTGTACCAAGGTTGCCTTCATTTTTCACAACCGAAATAGTTGAGTAGGCATGTAAACCATCGTGGTAAACCTTTTTTAAACGGTAATAGGAAATACCCTGTATTGGATTATAATCTGATTCAATAAATGTTTGGGTGCTTTCAGCTTCACCGCCTGTTACAGCAAGAATTTCTCCCCAAAGCTCACCGTCCTTTGAACGCTCAATAACGTAGGTAACGCCACTTTTTTCAGGTAAGGCTTCCCATGAAATTTCCACTTTACTTTGCGCAGGCTTTGCCGAAAAATGCATAACTGCCATACTTGTATTTGCTGCAAAGGCACTGCCTGCAACCAATAACATGCTTCCAAGTGTAAATGTTTTTATCATAGCATCAAGGTTTGATTGAGCTAAAGTTAATAAAATTTTAACGCCAAACACCGTTTGCCCGGAGAATATAGACAAAGATGGGTATTCATAAGACCAACATGGTTTTTGTATCGAAAAATCAACCATTTTAGCAGTTAAATGGGTAAAAGCGAGGTGTTTATACCTGTTCATAACCAATATGTTATGAACGTTTGGTTGTTATTTGTTCTGAATTGATTTGCAACGATTTAGTATGTTGCCCGGCTTTCGGGTATCCTTAAACGCATCAATTTTTGTATATTGGTACCTGTGAACCGTAACCTGCTTGTTTTATTTCTATTTATGTGTACCGGCTTTTTTGCCTGTAAAAAAGATGTTACACCTGTTCCCATTAACAACGAACCCGCTCCTGCAGAAACGGTTTACACAGTTTACAATTCGGCCAATTCAGGTTTATGCAGCAATCAAATTCGTGGGTTAGCAATTGATCTTTCCGGTATTTTATGGATTGCCACACAAAATGGACTGGCAACTTACAATGGAAGCACCTGGAGTGTTTTTGACTCAACGCTGCTGGGTTTACCTTCCAATAAATTCAATTGCGTGGTGGTTGATCAAACCAATAACATTTGGGTTGGCAGTAACAACGGCCTTTTAAAATACAATGGCAGCACCTGGCAGGTATACAATACATCCAATTCGGCACTCCCTGCAAATAAAATTCGCTCACTGGCCATTGATCAAACCAATAACATTTGGGTTGGAACATTTACCGGTGGCGGGCTTGCACGCTTTGACGGCACAACCTGGAACTCATGGACACCTTCCACTTCTGATTTGCCAAACAATTCGGTGGGTGCAATTACTGTTGATGAAAGTAATGTTGTTTGGGTTGGAACCGGTGGAGGCTTAACCAGTTTTGACGGTACAACATTTACTACATTCAACGTTTCCAACTCGGGCTTACCCAACAATAGCGTTTACTGCATTGTTACCGACACAAGCAATGTAAAGTGGGTTGGCACCAATGGAGGCCTTTCACGTTTTGATGATACTACATGGACCACGTATAATTCATCCAACTCAGGCTTAACGTTTAATCTTGTTCGTGCACTTGCTTTGCACAACAATCAATTAAAATGGATTTGTACCGAGGGCGGTGGACTATCCGTTTACGATAACACTTCATGGAATGCCATTACCACAGCCAGTTCAAATTTACCCGAGGGCGATGTAAAATGCATTGCTGTTGATGCCAGCGGTAAAAAATGGATTGGCACCAAAAATTCAGGTGTCGTGGTGATCAATTAAAAATCTTCAGTCTATTTAACGGTAATTTTGCTGGTGGCAAACGTGTCGTTACTTGAAACAACTACCACATACATGCCTGCGGCCAGTTTGTTTTGGAAAGGAATGGTTAGTTGTGTTGCGTTTCCTTTAACAGCATAACGGTAAGCGCAAAACTCACGTCCCTGTATATCCCGAATTACTATTACAACATCTTCGTTGTCAAAACCTGTAAATTCAAGACCAATGCTGTTACCATCAGCAGGATTTGGAAAGGGTGTTACAGCTACATCTGTAGCAAGATTATTGTTTACAACGGCAATTTCCGAATACGATGAATTTCCATCATAGTCGGTTTGCTTTAACCGGTAATAAGAAATTCCCTGCAAGGGTGAGTAATCTGATTTTTGGTAGGATAGTTCCTGGTTGCTTGTTCCTGCACCTGCAACTACAGCAATGTTGTCCCATGACAATCCTTCCTGCGAGCGCTCAATGGTAAAATAATCGTTGTTGATTTCACTGGCGGTTGTCCAGGTCACGTCAACACGGTTGGTATTTAAAATGGCATTAAATGCTGTTAATTCTATAGGCAATGCACCTGTAAAACAAGGGTCGGCCGAACCTGATATGGTGCCTCCAACCAAAATAGCTCCACTGCCACAAATATTGGATCCTGCACCTGAAGTAAGGGTAACATTGCCGTTTACATTCAATGTTCCGTTAATGGTAGCATCACCTGTACCGCTTACTGAAAAATTACCTGTAACGGTGGCTGAACCACCGGCATCAACCTGGAAAAAACCGGTTCCCGAAATGTTTGCATTACCGGTAACGGTAAAGGTTCCTCCACTTTCTATTATAATTGTTGCATTGTTGCCAATGTTCACATTGCAACTGGTAGTAACATCGTGTTTAATGTAAATAACGGTGTTGGAAGGTATATCTATATCACACGAACCATCCGGTGAACATCCGCAACTTCCACCAACGTGGCTGACAGTTGACCATATGTTTGTAATGAATGCTCCATTGGCCACAGTATAATAATTCGTTGCCGGTGGTGGCACGGGTGCCTTTGCACTTGCATCAACAAATGTTAACAGGCACACGGTAACCGTGAGAAGCGGGAAAAGAAACTTTTTCATTAAGGTTGCAATGCAAAATTCGTTCATAAAAGTAGGCTAAAAACCCATTTATCGCAGGTTTTTCAACAACTAAATCGTGGCATTGGTCAAAAACCCTACTTTATTAAAAGGTTTTAGGCTGCTTTATTTTGCTACTGATTGACAATGATGCGTTTACTTACAAGGTTATCATCGGTTGAGGCTACAACCAAATAGGCCCCAGCCGGCAGTTTCTGCTCAAGTGATATGGCAACTACGTTGGCATGGTCACTTACTACGTACATTTTTGAAAAATACGACTTCCCTTGTATGTCCTTCACAACCAGCAATACTTCTTCGTCACTAAACCCGGTAAACTCCAGGTTAAAGGAATTTCCATCGTTCGGGTTTGGAAAAGGGGTTATATCGCCATTAAATGATACTTCTCCGTTTTTAACCACCACTATTTGCGAGTAGGTAAACCTTCCGTCAAAATCGGTTTGTTTTAAACGATAATACGAGGTGCCTTTTAAGGGTGTATAGTCCACATCAAAATAGTCAATTTGCTGGTTACTGTTTCCTGCTCCGGTTACTTTGGTAATTTCAGCCCACAATTCACCATCCTTTGAACGCTCAATGGTAAAATAAGCGTTGTTTATTTCAGCTGCTGTGGTCCAGGCCAGGTCAATTTTATCGCCATCAGGGTAAGCATTGAATGAAATCAATTCAATGGGCAATGGGCTTGCACCTGTATTGATGGTACCAATGGTGTAATAGCCATCCTGCGCATTGCCGCTAAAATTAAAATCGGTAAACGTTATTTTATCACCCGCTATGGACGAAGCTGTTGCGGCAATGGTCCAGCTACCTGAATTGGTTGCCCGGTATAATAATTTGTAATTTGATGCAACTGCCGGTGTAGCGGTTGAACCACCATCGCTCATATCAAATACAACATCTCCCAATATACTGGTTGATGTATTGGTAACATCAATGTACCATATGCGTTCCCAGCGGTGCGTAAGCGGACCACCGCTCACAACAGCAATGTCGGTACTGATCGTTGAATTCGTAACAAGTTTATGACCTGCAAGAATGTAATCACCATTATCAAATCCTGATTTATACGTAATGCCCATGCCGGCACTGGCCGATGTGGCAAATTGTGCATTGCTGCTGCCCGCACCCGACTGGCCAATACCTGCAACATCATAATCAAAATCACCGTTCCCAGGTGTGTCTCCCAGGTAAAAATCGTTTGCGGCCAGGGTAATGTTGTATTTCGAGGAAAGGTAGTTGTTTACAATTATCCTGCGCGCATCGTTTAATGCCTCGCGGTAAAAAATAATTTCTGCCATATACCCGCCAAATGGCCTGTTGTCGCCAATGTGTGTACTGCCAATTAAAAAAGGTGAGGCATAGTCAATAAGGCTGGTTGCACTTTCAGTACCTGTTTTCACCAATGACCCGGCCGAATAAACGCGGGACCGCGGATCGGCACTGGTACCATCGTAATAGAGATCGAGCATGTAATTGGTGCCTGTTGTAAATGCTGTTGGTGTTGTACTCCAGCGATCATCGTTACTTTCAATATCAATATACATGTAGTTGGATGTATAATAAAAAAACATGTATGCCTGGTTCACACCAACATTGGTTCGCTTGGCAAGTATGCTGCGTGCATCACCCAGGTTATTCATGCGTGTTACGGTAAAAAGTGTAAACCCATTTGTGTTGTCAAGGTTTGAGGCATCTACCCCACTCATATAGTCGTTTTGCCCGGCCGTAGTATTGTTATCAAACAACACCGCAGGAAATCCATTCATGACGTTGGTTGCATAAGTTGGTCGCTGTGCAGCAGTTGCCTGCGTTACATCATTCCCATTTCCCGAGGCATCGCTCCAGGTGCTGATTGCGGCCCCGCTCGTAGTTGTAGAGGTTCCCGCATTGGCTTTAAGCCACAGGCTGTTGTTGGTTGAAGTACCAACACCTGCAGGGCCCGTTTGGGCAATAGCGCAAATAACAAACAGATTTAGCCCGAATGCTAAAGAAAAGATTTTCATAAAGTAAGGAATCAAGGTTGCTGCCAGCAATATATATGAATTTTCAAAAGTGCGGCAAAAATTCGGATGAACTTTTGATTAAAACCATGAGAAAAAGATACGCCCGAAGTTAAATCCGCTGTGTTTTTGGCATTTGCTGAAATAACGGGATCACCACTTTTAACTGTTATTTGACAACTATGCGCTTGCTTACAAGGTTATCCTCTGTTGAAGCAACAACTAAATAGGTGCCGGCTGCCAGTTGCTGGTCCAGTAAAACAGCAACCACATTGGAATGCTCATTCACTACGTATACTTTTGAAAAATAAGACCTACCCTGTATGTCTCTCACTACAATCAGCACCTCTTCGTTACTGAAACCCGTGAACTCAAGGTTAAATGAATTACCATCACCCGGGTTTGGAAAAGGTGTTATATCACCATTAAATGAAACATTGCCGTTTTTCACAACAACAATTTTTGAATGGCTAAATTTTCCATCAAAATCAATTTGCTTTAAACGGTAATACGATGTGCCTTTTAACGGGGCATTATCAACTTCAAAATAATCAAGTTGCTGGTTGCTGTTACCGGCACCTTTTACACGTGCAATTTCAGCCCACAATTCACCATCCTTTGAACGTTCTATGCTAAAATAATCGTTGTTTATTTCTGCTAACGTGGTCCATGCAATATCAACCTCATCAACATTCAAATACGCATTAAAGGCCGTTAGTTCTATTGGTAACGGACTTGCTCCTGTGTTAAGGGTTCCAATTGTATAATATCCGTCTTCGGTATTTCCGCTAAAACTTACATTGGAAAAAGTAATTTGATCGCCCGCTACCGATGAGGCGGTTGAAACAATGGTCCAGTTGCCTGAATTGGTTGCACGGTAAAGCAATTTGTAATTTGAGGCCGTACCGGGTGTAGCTGATGAACCGCCATCACTCATGTCAAAAACAACATTGGTTAACATGCTGGTTGATGTATTTGTAACATCAATATACCAAATACGGCTCCAGCGGTGTTGCAAAGGCCCGCCACTCACCACTCCTATATCGGTACTAATGGTTGAGTTGGTTACAAGTTTATGCCCTGCAAGAACATAATCACCGTTGTCAAAACCTGATACGTATGTGATGCCCAAACCTGCACTTGCCGATGTGGAAAAAGAATTATTGGTGCTGCCCGCAGCTGATTGTCCTATTCCTGCCACATTGTAATCAAAGTCGCCAGGGCCTGCGTTATCACCGGCATAAACATCGTTAACACCAAGTGCGCGGTTATATTTGGCCGCCAGGTAATTGTTTACTATTACTTTTTGTGCAGCATTAAGCGGGGTGTTATACATAATTATTTCCGCATAATCGCCATTGGCAAAACGCCCTGTTGACCCCAATTCATTGCCTATATACACAGGGTTATTGTTGTTTGCCGGGGTTTTGTTTTCATTGTCAGTAGTAATTGCCGCAGCCCCGTTGTTTTTCCAAATGTCGCGTCCAACAGCTGCCGAATAGCTGTATTCAATTATTTCAAATGTAGTGGTGTTTACCTGCGAAGCTGCAGAACTTGGGAATGTACGCGTTCCATCGGTATAGTAGGTTGGTGAGTGAATGTTTCCGTCACTGTAACTTAACATCTCAAAATTTTCCTGCCCGTCAGTTCCTTTTACAAACCATGCATTATAATTCTTCAATAAGTCAGGTTTCACAACAATAAAAATGTGCCATTGGGTTACATCAAGCGTGGCTGCGTCAGGAACCCATAATTCATCATTTGTACCATCAAAGTCAAACGCAGGGAAACCATTTACGGCACCGCTTACAAAGGTTGGCCGTGCGGCCGCTCCATTGGGCGTTGCATTGTTTCCATTGCCCGATTGATCGTTCCACAGATCAACACCACCACCCACCAATGTTACGCCTTTATTGGCATCAAGCCACAATACATTATTTGCCGATGATCCGCAACCACCAGGGCCTGTTTGACTCGAAACGGGCATGTAAATACAAATAAATACCAGGGCAAGTAAAATTTTCTCCATCATTTTAATTGCTTGAAAGTACAAATTTACAAAAAACTTACCTTTTTTCCGCATTTCTGTCTTCTATTTTAAGCATTTAGTCATTAAACCCGGACTTATGCCTGCTAAACGCTTGTATTTTAAGGTAGTTTAAATGTCTTTATTCACCTGGTTTTATAACAAGGCCTTGGTTTTTTCAATACCTTAGTTATACAAAACAAACCCATGTCGGTAAACAAAAAGGAATTTAAAAGAGTAACCACGCATGTGCTGAGTGAAATGAAATCACGTGGCGAGAAAATATCCATGCTAACAGCCTATGATTTTTCAATGGCACGCATTATTGATGAGGCGGGTATTGATGTTTTGCTGGTTGGTGACAGCGCTTCAAATGTAATGGCAGGGCATGAAACCACCTTACCCATTACACTTGACCAAATGATTTACCATGCATCTTCGGTTGTACGCGCCATTTCGCGTTGCCTGGTGGTGGTTGACCTACCGTTTGGAACCTACCAGGGTAATTCCAAGGAAGCCCTTAACTCAGCTATACGCATCATGAAAGAATCAGGTGCGCACGCAGTGAAACTGGAAGGCGGACGTGAAATAAAAGATTCGGTTGAACGTATTCTCACCGCAGGAATTCCTGTTATGGGCCATCTTGGATTAACCCCACAAAGCATTTATAAATTTGGTACCTATAATGTACGGGCAACTGAAGATGATGAAGCACAGCGCCTTATTGAAAACGCACATCTTTTGCAGGAATCGGGTTGTTTTGCCATTGTACTTGAAAAAATACCTGCTAAACTTGCTGCCGAAGTGGCCAGTGAATTAAAAATACCTGTTATTGGTATTGGTGCCGGGGGTGGTGTTGACGGGCAGGTATTGGTTATGCATGACATGCTTGGTATTAACAAGGAATTTAATCCGCGCTTTTTAAGGCGCTACCTCAACCTGTACGATGATATAAAAGGTGCTGTAGGAAATTATATTAAAGACATCAAGTCAAAAGATTTTCCAAACGCAAATGAACAGTATTAGTGAAATCTGAGCATTGAGACGTGAGATCGTATGAAACAAGCCAATTCACCACTACCTGATTTTGACAGAACCATTGAAGTACTTTACGAAGACAATCATTTGATTGCTGTCAATAAAAAACCAGGGCAAATTACACAGGGCGATAAAACCGGTGACACACCACTTCCTGACTTAATCAAAGACTTTTTAAAAGAAAAATACAATAAACCAGGCAATGTTTTTTGCGGGGTTATCCATCGTTTGGATAGGCCGGTAAGCGGCATTTGTTTGTTTGCAAAAACAAGCAAAGCACTTGCGCGCATGAACGAAATTTTTCATGATCGCAACGTGCAAAAAATATATTGGGCTGTGGTTAAAAACAAACCAAAAGACAATCAAAAAACGTTGGTGCACTACCTCGTAAAAAACGAGAGCAATAACAAAGCAAAAGCCTTTGAAAAAGAGGTACCCAATTCAAAACGTGCCGAACTGGAATATAAATTAGTAAAAGCAAGTGATAAGTTTTATTTGCTCGAAGTGTATCCACATACTGGCAGGCATCACCAAATTCGCGTGCAACTGGCCTCAATGGGGTGTCCAATAAAAGGCGACTTAAAATACGGCTTCGATCGCTCCAATTCAGGCGGCAGCATTCACTTACATGCGCGTAAATTGATTTTTGATCACCCGGTTACCAATGAAAAAATTACCCTTGTTGCCCCTGTTCCCGATGAAAACCTATGGAAGTTTTTTGAACAAAACACCCAATAAATAAACCATTCCTGCGTTTGTTTACCAATCAAAAAAGCGTATATTTACCCATGATTAAGAACCTGGCTTTTGTATTTTGTTTTGCCCTTGCATCAAATCATGTTTATACGCAAGTAGTATTGGTAAATCTGCATGCCTATCAATTGAATGAAAAAATACAATTGAACTGGACCCTGGATGCAGGCGGCACCTGCAACGGTATACAGGTGTACCGGTCAGGTAACGGTGTTGACTTTAACATGATTGGTGAAATTGACGGCATATGCGGCTCGGTTTTTGAACCACAACAATTTGTTTTTGATGACCCATCACCCTTGCCATTTCAAACCAATTATTATAAAATCATTACAGGCGATGGGCAACAATCACATGTCATTTGGGTGGATTATGCTTTTGTTTCTTCAGGTTATTTTTACATTGAAAATCCGGTAAACGCAGGCAGTTTATTGTACCTGAAACAGGGCGAAAAATTCAAACTTGCCTTTTATACAAAAGACGGTAAAAAAGTATTGGAAACACAACCTGCATCAGACATTGTTTACATTGGCAATTTCATTTCACAATTGCCAAAAGGAATCCTGTTTCTTTACATAGAGGCTGAGAACGGCAGCCATGTTTCCTACCGGTTATTAAATCCTTAATTACCCGGCATTTTATAAATGCGCTTTTTTTCATCGTACAAAACCTCTTTTTTTGTGCTGTTTTTAGCCTAATTTTAGTTTTTTGTCTTACGCTTGATTTCAGCGTCAACATTGATCAAATTTGATTTTTTGTTTGTATGCCTGGTTTATTTTATCGATTTAACAGGCTTCAAACCAATTTATTAAACCATATGGTGCCTTGCTTTACTTTTTTCCTAAATCTGTCTAAAATATTTGGATAATTCGCCCAGAATAGCGTAATTTAGTATAATCATAAACGAAGAATTAGCATTTTAGAGAGAATTAAAAATGATTGAAACACAATTAGACATTCACGAGTCTTTACAAAAGTTTTTTGGATTTAATAAATTTAAAGGTCACCAGGAAGCCATTGTCAAAAATGTGCTTGCAGGTAATCATACGTTCGTAATTATGCCAACGGGTGGCGGCAAATCGCTTTGCTACCAATTGCCTGCATTAATGATGGAAGGTACCGCAGTAATTGTATCGCCACTTATTGCGTTGATGAAAAACCAGGTTGACAGCATTCGTAACTACGGCAGTGAGGACGGGGTTGCTCATTTCCTGAACTCATCACTAACCAAGGGCGAAATTGCACAGGTTAAAAAAGACATTGTAGAACACAAAACAAAATTATTATACGTTGCACCCGAATCATTGAATAAGCAGGAGAACATTGATTTTCTTGCAAGCATTAAAGTTTCCTTTTTTGCCATTGACGAAGCCCATTGTATTTCTGAGTGGGGACATGATTTTCGTCCTGAATACCGAAGGTTGCGTCCCATGTTTGACCGCATAGGAAATGTGCCCATTATGGCGCTTACCGCCACGGCTACACCCAAAGTACAGGCCGATGTGCAAAAAAACCTTGGCATGATGGATGCCACGTTGTTCAAAGCAAGTTTTAATCGCCCAAATTTATTTTACGAAGTACAACCAAAAGTTGATGTTGTAAAACAAATAGTACGCTATATCAAAGGTAAGCCCGGCAAATGCGGTATTATTTATTGCTTAAGCCGCAAAAAAGTGGAAGAGATTTCGGAAGTATTGCGTGTGAATGGAATTAAAGCATTGGGATACCATGCCGGTATGGATTCATCCACCCGGGCCAGGCACCAGGACGCATTCCTTATGGAAGACGTTGATGTTATTGTTGCAACCATAGCCTTTGGAATGGGTATTGACAAGCCCGATGTGCGTTTTGTCATTCACCACGATATTCCAAAAAGTCTTGAAGGATATTACCAGGAAACCGGTCGTGCGGGCCGTGACGGTGGCGAAGGACATTGCCTTGCCTTTTATTCATACAAAGACATTGAAAAATTAGAAAAATTTCTGCACGGCAAACCTGTTTCTGAAATGGAAATTGGAAGGCAGTTGTTGCATGAAACGGTTGGCTTTGCCGAAACCAGTTTGTGCCGCAGGAAATACCTGCTCTATTATTTTGGCGAAGAGTTTGATGAAACCGGTTGTGGTCAAAAATGCGATAACTGCAAAAATCCACGCGAGAAATTCAACGGCCAGGAAGAGGTTGAACTGTTGCTTGAAGCCGTTGCTGAAACAAAAGAAAAACACAAAGGCCGTTACCTCATTAGCCTGTTGGTTGGTGATGCCAACAGCGAAGTCAAAACATACAAGCACGACAAACTGGAGATTTTTGGTAAAGGAAGCGAACGCAGCGATAAATTCTGGGGGGCGTGTATTCGTCAAACCGTGGTTGCAGGATTCCTGCGCAAAGAAATTGAAACATACGGAACACTTCATATTACCCAGCGCGGACGCGATTTCCTTGAAAATCCACATCCGTTCGAATTGTTGAAAGAACACAACTACGAAGGTGACGGAATTGATGACGATGATATTTTAACAGCCGAAGGTGCCAGTGGTGCTGCAGCTGACGAGGCCTTGTTCACCATGCTGAAAGATTTGCGCAGAACAATTGCCAAACAAAAAAATGTTCCTCCTTTTGTTGTGTTCCAGGACCCAACACTTGAAGACATGGCCACGCATTACCCAATCACCATGGATGAATTAAAAAACATCTCGGGAGTTGGTGCCGGTAAAGCTGAGCGTTTTGGAAAAGAGTTTTTAGCGCTCATTGATAAATACGTTAAGGAAAACAACATTGAACGTCCTGATGATTTCATTGTAAAATCAATTGTAAACAAATCAGGATTAAAAGTTCACATTATTCAAGCCATTGACCGTAAAATGCCATTGGACACGTTTGCCGAGTCAAAACGCTTAACGTTTAATGAATTGCTGACTGAAATTGATACCATGGTAAGTACCGGTACCAGGTTAAACATTGATTATTTTATCAATGAATACCTTGATGCCGAAAACCAGGATGAGATTTTTGAATACTTCCGCGAAGCCCAAGACGACAGCATTGAAGGCGCATTAAAAGAGTTTAGTGGTGCGTATACCGATGAGGAATTAAGGCTTGTAAGGATTAAGTTCTATAACGAACTGGGTAATTAAATTTCATTCTTTTTAATACATTATACTTTTAATGAAGGCTTTCTTTGTCAATATTCTATTGGTCTATTTTATTGTACCCGTTTACAGCCAGGTAGGATTAGATTTCGCAAAAAATTTTCCTGCAACTGGTACCACCAACAAAATTTCTTCAATGGTCAGAGATGATTTTGGGAACACCTATATAACAGGGAATTTTGAAGGGACATTAAATTTTAATATCGGGGGAACTCCTATTGTTTATACTTCCTGGTCAGGGGTCTATTTGGGACCAGACCTTTTTCTTGTAAAATATGATTCGAGTTGGAATGTCAAATGGGTCAGAACATTTGGTGGGCCTGGCACAGAACTTTCTGCATCAGTTTTATGTAATGGAACATCAGTTTTTATAGCCGGAACCTTTGGCGATACAACAGATTTTGACCCGGGACCGGACACGAATTTTGTTATTTCAGCAGGTGGAAATGATTTTTTCCTTATGAAATTTGATAGTGCTGGTAACTATAATTGGCATCAAACTGTTGGAGGAGGAAGCAATGATGAAGTCTGGGATGCTGCTATAATTCAAAATCAAATCTATTTGGTTGGGTTATTTACTACTACTGTTGATTTTGATCCGGGGCCTGGAATTTTCAATCTTACAGATATTGGGGGGGCTGATGGTTTTTTTGCAAAATATGATTTTTCTGGAAATTTTATTAATGCTGGTCAAATTGGTGGTTCCGGTAATGATGATATTCGGTCAATCTCATCAATTAATTCTTCTCATTTTGTTATTTCCGGGGGGTTTACGGCAACAGCTGTTTTTGATCCTAGTGGACTTGATTCAACTCTTGTTTCAACTGGTGGCGTTGATGTTTTTTTTGCAAAAGTTGACACCTCTTTTAACTTTAGCTGGGTAAGACACCTAACTGGTGTCGGGGCCGGAACCCAATACGTCTTTGACTCAGACGTTAATTCCAATGGAAATATATATTTTGCCGGAAGGTTTGCGAGCGCAGTTGATTTTGATCCTGGGCCATTATCATACAGTATAAGTAGCTCCGGAGGAAACGATGGGTTTGCTGCAGCCTACGATTCACTCGGTAATTTTTTATGGGCTAGTAAGGTAGGAGGAACCGCAAGCCAAACGTCTTCTGGTATATCTGCAAATAATGTTGACCAGGCTTTTGTAACGGGGTTCTTTGGCGGAATAACCGATTTTGACAATTCAGCTGCCACGTATAATTTAGACGGAGGCTCCGGATGGGAGATCTTTGTGATGAAATACAGCCATGAAGGCGATATGATTTGGACTGAACATGTAAAAGGAGATCCCGGAATATCATTCGATAATGCTGAAGGGATTTTGGTTGAAAATAATGATCTTTATTTTTATGGTGGATATTATTCGGTATTACATATTGATCCTGTGAATCCAGGCGTTACCATTAACGGCATTGCTACATCTTATGAAAGCTCTTTTCTTGTCAAGTGGCAGGAAGACAGTTGTGATCTTTATACTACTGTGGATTCAGTCCGCCAAATAATTTGTTCATCCCCTATTGGATACATTGGTTTAAATACATATGATGGAACCGAGCCCTATTCTTATAATTGGAATTCATCTCCTGTTGTAAATGATTCTATTATACAAATATATGATCCTGGTATTTATACATGCACTATATTGGATAGCTTTTGGTGTTCAACTACAAAAACCTTTGTCATTGGCGGACCTGATTCAAGTTTGTTAGGCGTTTTTGACTTGAAAGAATTTTTATCAGCAGGGCCTTTCCGAACTGGCTTATCAACCGATTTGAAGTATAAAGGACTAAATAGTGGGTGCGATCCTATTAATGGACAAATGAGAATGGTACTTGATACTATGGCCATTTATAATTATGCTTCAATAGCACCTAATTTTATTTCAGGCGATACCCTTATTTGGAATTTCACGGGAATGGTTTTTGATTCTGTTCTCTTAAATATTACTGTTAATATAACAACACCCACATGGATTCTTGCAGGATATGAACCTTGTTTTCATACTTATATTACACCTGCGTCTGGGGATCTAGATCCCGTGAATAATAATCATGTCTTTTGTTATGTAGTTGTAAATAGCTATGACCCTAATGAGAAACAAGCTTTTCCCCAAGGCGAATGCACTCAAGCTTATATTTTAAAGAATGATCTCATATCGTATAACATCGATTTTCAAAATACGGGGACTGCCCCTGCTTTAAACATTTCAATAATCGATACACTAGATGCAAGCCTGGATATCAATTCTCTAAACGTTATAGGAAGCAGTCATTATGCTTATACTGAAATCTTACCAGGGAATGTTTTACAATTTAATTTTCCTGATATCAATCTTGCTGATAGTACTTCAAAT
Organism: Flavobacteriales bacterium; assembly: GCA_035299065.1. GTDB lineage: Bacteria > Bacteroidota > Bacteroidia > Flavobacteriales_D > UBA2798 > DASPJQ01. The sequence goes on along the minus strand of DATGXI010000084.1, from coordinate 24,326 downwards.
GAGGCCATGAGTCATGGTTTTATTCTTTATGAAGTCACTCCTTTTGCAACAGAGCCAAATAATGAAATTATTAAAAATGCAGCTTCTATTTATTTTGATTTTAATTCACCTGTAGTAACCAATACTGTTACACATACATTAATTGATACTATTCCGGTTAGCTACTCTTTTATTAGTCAAACCGACTGTAATAGCTTTGAATTTAACAACCAAACCTATTTTATAACTGGAATTTATACCCAAACCATTACAAATACAGTTGGCTGTGACAGTATTATAACACTTGATTTGACTATTGAAAATTCGCCTGATACTACGATTACCCAAAGCTTTAATCAACTAACCGCGGCACCAGGTTTTACCTACCAGTGGTTAGATTGCAATTCGGGTAGCTCTATAATTCCTGGTCAAACAAGTCAAACTTTTACCGCTACTGTAAATGGATTATATGCCGCAGCCATTTCCAATGGCACCTGTATTGATACATCATCGTGTTATCTTGTAACAGGGTTAAATAACAATACCCTTAACCTGCCATCAGATTTTTTTCTTTACCCAAATCCAACCAATTCTGATGTTTCAATAATATCATACAAAGATATTGCAGATAAGATAATTTTAACAGATTGCTTTGGGCGTATATTAGATGATATTAATCCGACTCATTCTAAAACATACGTTTCACTAAGTCAATTTGAAAGAGGTGTTTACTACGTGAGCATTCTTAAAAAAGAAAATCCTACTATTTCATTTAAAGTTATAAAACAATAGGTATTTCGCCTTCTGAGGGAATTCCTCCATACGCTATTACACGGAGCAGCACGGTTCCTGATATGGTAAATGCCTGTCCCGGTTCATATCCATTTTGTGTGATTGACAGCGTAGGTTGCCAATGGTGTGACACGGTTGTTGTTTCTTACACGCTCAATATGTATGAAACCATAAATCATTCGCAAGTATATTTATCTCAAAAACCATGTACAAATGAATTTGCTATAATGTTTAAAAACCGTTTACCCTGCGTTGATGTAGAAATACGATCTGTTGAAGGTAAAATTGTATTTGTTCAATCGTATACCGATGCCAGCAAAATCATTCTCATGGCGCAAACCTGGGACCCCGGAATTTATATTTTCGAAACTTACTGGGGCAATACAACACTGGTGAACAACTTGTAAAACAATAGTTTTGTCACTTTACACCTTGATTTTAATGTGCCTGCGAATCGGGTTCCCTGTTTTGTTTTTCCAATTTAAGGCCACCAGGCTTATAACGTTATGGTATCATCACTTCGTTCCTGAATTTCCTTTATATTTACTTCCGTGAAATACGTACGCATGCCTATCGAAATTGAATCGCCTGAACAAATGGGTTATGATAACGTGCGGTATAATTTGACCGAGAGTTCGGTAAGTGATCAGTTGCTTGGCGATTTAAATTTTGACCTTTCAAAAACGCTTTTGTGTTACGGTGACCACTCAGGCTTGCCTGCTTTACGCGAGGCCATTGCCAAACCCTACAACCTTGGCATTAAAGAAATTCTTATTACACAGGGAGCCGCTTCGGCACTGTTTATTGTTGCTTCAAGCCTGCTTGAAAAAGGTGATCACGTACTTGTAATGCATCCCAATTACGCCACCAACATTGAAACCCCAAAAGCCATTGGGTGTGAAGTTGAAAAAATAGAATTGAAATTTGCTACCAAATTCCGTCCTGACCTTGACGCCATAAAAAAACAAATAAGGCCAAACACAAAACTCATTAGCATTACAACTCCGCATAATCCAACGGGCATGGCCCTTACCGAAGAAGAGTTGCTGTTTTTTGTTGAGCTTGCCGAAAGCAATAATTGCTACCTTCTGGTGGATGAAACCTACCGTGAACTGGCCTTTCAAAAACCAACCACACTTGCGGCCTGCTTATCACCAAAAGTGATTTCTGTTTCAAGTTTATCAAAATCATATGGATTACCGGGTATACGCATTGGGTGGATAATAACCATAAACAAACAACTACAGGAATTATTTTTAGCGGCTAAAGAACAAATTTTTGTCACCAATTCAGTACTGGACGAAACCGTTGCATCACTATTTTTGGAGAAAAGCGAATCGCTTCTGGCCGGTATACAGAAAAAAAACAAAAAACATTTTGAGCTTGTAAAGGCGTTTATTGAAAAAGAAAAAAGGCTAAACTGGGTTGAACCGCAAGGAGGCGTAGTTTGCTTTCCGCGCATTGAACCCATGATAAGCCTTGAACTTTTTTACCAGACATTAAATCACATGTACTATACATATGTTGGTCCCGGCCATTGGTTTGATGTGAATAAAGAGTTTTTCCGTATTGGTTATGGTTGGCCAACTACCGATGATTTAAAAGTGGGGCTTCAAAACATTAAAGCGGCTTTGGATGCATGTGGTTAAAGCCGTTTTTAACGGTAATTGCTATTAAGCCTTACTCCGCTGCTATCTTTTACAAGTAAACCATAAAACATACCTTTTAAATCTTTGTGCATATATTCACCCGGTGATTTGCCAATGAAAATCTCTTTCTTCTTGTCACGTATGCCAATGCCGTTGACCCCATCATCACTTAACATAAAATACATGCCCTCTGTACCCTGCTTGCTGTCAAAGCCCATCACAATACGGTACGTGCTATCAACACGCATAAGTCCGTACCCCGTGCGCTCAAAGCCCAGTTGATCGTTTATATCTATACCCGTTGCCGGTGCAATGCGCTTCCCGATATTTGGATCAGGAGTCGGATCACCAATGGCAATTTTGTCAAACCCCTTTTCATCAAGAATAATTATACCATTAGCCTGGTGGTTATATTCTTTGTACCAGTTCATGTATTCCTTTGGAAACATTTTACCCCATATTTTTTCAACACGCTTAAGATCGGTTCTAACCCGGTTGCGTGCAAAGGGAGTTGGTGCCCCAATTAATATTCGTTCGCGGCCAAGACTGTCAACAATCACCAGCCCACGTGCGCGTATCACATCAGCCGTCTTGGCGGGCTGGTATGCAAATGAAAATAATACGCCTGCAGTAATGATCGTTAACGCAAGGTTGATTCTTGAAATGCGTTTTACTCTTTTTTCAAGCTCTGTAATCCTGTTTTCCATACATCTGTTTTTGTTGGCATAAAAGTAATTAATGAACTACTGCTGGTATAATTCAATGTGTTCGAAAATGAACTTTTTTTGAAGAGTTATTGGGTGTGCAATAATGAGCGTAATGCTTTTGATCAGAGCATCACCATTGTTGTTTTACTCACTGTCCGATGCGACTCATCGCCCACAGTAACCGTTGCATTGGAAGTAATGGCAATTTTAGAAAACCAGCCGGTTGAAAGGCTCATGGTGTATTTTAATTTACTGGATCCACTTAACTTTAATGATTCAACTTGCTTTTTGGCTTTTTTAGAAAAATCGCCCAATAACATAACAAGCATTTTACGTGCATACGCTGTCAACGCATCTTTTTCAGGTTGCTGGGTTAATTGAATTTTGCATTCGCCCTTTGCCTTATTAATTTCGCTTAGCAAAAGTTTTCCTTTACCACTTAATTTGAGATTGCCAACCGTGGGATATTCAACCGGAACATTTTCTTCCTTGTTAAGATGCAATTCAAGTCCGTAAAAGGTATGTATGGCATAAATGTTTTCAGCAAATAGTCCTTCCACGTTACTTGTATCGCTTACAAATGTTTTTAAATTATCAAACGCCTGGCCAGCTTCCTGTTTTTCATCTTCCTTTTTTATTTTTGCCATCAACTCATTGCGCAGTTTGTCAATAAGAGGGGTCATAAGTGCTGCTATTTCTTTTTTATTGATGATCCGGATAAATTCTCCTAATTCAGTTGTCTGATATTTTATGTGTAGTTTTCCAAACAATTTCAGCATTTCAAAATCGCGGTCCTTTTCCTGGTCTGAATAAAAATTGGAATAGGTTAAATCAACCGTATACGTTTTTTCAGTGCTATCAATTACGCTCAGATTTATATCATATTCGGTTTTGGTGGTTTTATTGGGGCTATCCTTACCGTTTTTATACGTTTCTTCTGTTTCAGCCACATGGTATACTACGGCTTCTTTTTTATCCCAATAAGCAACGCAGGTAACGGTTCCGCCATCTTTAAGATTAATAAATTGCTGTTGCGAAAAGGATTGGATAAAGAAAAATGAAAATAAAATAGCAGGTAAAAAATATTTTATTCTATTACAAAGTGCCTTGCCTAAATGTAAAACCTTGCCTGTTTTTGAAGTACCTATACTGCTGCTGCCTGCTGCCACTTTCCGCTTGTTAATTCATTTCCCAGGTTACTCCCTCTTTCCCGTCCTTGATCACAATGTTAATTGCTCCCAATTTATCACGAATCTGATCTGATGTTGCAAAATCCTTTTTTGCCCTAGCTTCTTGTCGTATACCAATAATTGTTTGCATTAATCCTTCAACCACGTTATCGTCACCACCGCCATGCTTATCGTCTTTTAATCCAAGCACACCAAAGGTAAAATCATGCATGAGTTTTTTCAGCCTGGCCAAATCATTTTCAGCAATGGTTTCTTTTCCATCGTTAACTGAATTGATAATACGCGACCCTTCAAATAAATTTGCTACAAGAACAGGTGCGTTAAAATCATCGTTCATGGCATCGTAGCATTTTTGTTCTAATTCGGCAATGTTGGATGTTGATGAATTTCCTGCTTTTAATTTGTCCAACAATTTAATGGCATTCATTAAACGTGCATATCCTTTTTCAGATGCCTGCAACGCTTCATTGGAAAAATCAAGTGTACTGCGGTAATGGGTTTGCATCATAAAAAACCGAACAGCCATTGGACTGTATCCTTTTTCCAACAGGGGATGATTACCGGTAAACAATTCGCCCGGTAAAAATCCGTTACCGGCACTTTTTGACATGCGCACACCTGTTACGGTTAACATGTTTGTATGCATCCAGTAATTTACAGGTGATTTATGGTTGCACGCCTGCGATTGCGCAATTTCATTGGTATGGTGCGTGGCCTGTAAATCCATTCCGCCTCCATGTATATCAAATGTATCGCCCAAATATTTACTGCTCATGGCTGAGCATTCAATGTGCCAGCCAGGAAAGCCCCAGCCCCAGGGCGATGGCCATTTCATCAATGTTTCAGGTTTGGCGGCAATCCATAAAGCAAAGTCAAGCCTGCCTTTTTTTTCATCCTGTCCACTTAACTCGCGTGTACCTTCCAGCAATTCTTCCAGTTTGCGGTTGGTCAATTGACCGTATGAATATTGTTTGTTATACTTTTCTACGTCAAAATAAACGGTGCCATTTATTTCATAGGCATATCCTTTTTCAAGAATTCCTTTTATCATTTCCTGTTGCTCCAGTATATGACCGGTTGCTGTTGGTTCAATGCTTGGTGGCAGGTTATTGAACTGTTGCATCACATCGTGAAAACCCACCGTGTATTTTTGTACAATTTCCATTGGTTCCACTTGCTCCAGTTTTGCTTTCTTGGCAAACTTGTCATCACCTTCATCACGATCGCCTTCAAGGTGACCAGCATCGGTTATATTGCGTACGTAGCGTACTTTAAATCCACAATGCAACAAGTAACGGTAAATTAAATCAAACGAAATAAATGTTCGGCAATTTCCCAAATGAACATCGCTGTAAACAGTAGGCCCGCAAACATACAATCCAACAAAAGGCGGATTAATGGGCTTGAAGTTTTCCTTCTTACGGGTAAGTGTGTTGTAAATTTGAATATTGCTGTTCATTGGTAAAAATTATCGCTTCTATAAAATTAATCAATCTGTTTAATTCCCGCATAATATTTTGAAACACTTAAGACCACTTTACACACTTATGGGTTCTTTTCAATTGGTTTTGTTGTCTAAAAAATCTGTGAAACGTGTGGAGTAAACCAAAAAACCGGATACGTCTGCACATAAAAAAACCCTTTCTTTCGAAAGGGTTCTTTTTATATATAATTTTTACGTTTTGTTATTCCAACTGGCCATCGGCAAAGTATTTACCGTTTTTGTAAATCTCAACTTTCAGGATAAGGCCATTTTTATCATACCTGTACCATTTTCCATTAAACAATTTTCCGCCCTTGAACTCACCATCCTGTGCAAGGTTTTTATTGGCATCGTAAACTTTGGCATAACCATCTTTAGGAGGTGCTGTTCCATCGTTTTCTGTTCCACCGCTAACTGTTCCTGCTGTTTTGGTTGACTGCGGTTCAAACTTCGTGATGTCAACAGGAGGATTTACCATTTTCTTTTCCTTGCGTGTGCTTTCATCGCCTTTACCACCGGTAAAGTTCATGGTTTCTTTTACATCTCCGTTAGGATAGTAACGCACCATTTCACCCTCTTCCTGTCCATTTTTTGAATTGAACACAAGTTCAGGTTTTCCATTTGGATAGAAATAAGACACTTTTCCTTCGGGTTTTCCGGCATCATTAAAGGTTTTTTCCTGTGCTATTTGTCCATTTGAATGGTAGCGTTTAAATCCACCACGGTAAGCATTCCCTTTCCAGGTACCTTCTTCCTCAACCTGACCGTTGTCGTAATATGTTTTGAATGCACCGCTTGGGCGACCAAGTTTGTGCTCAACTTCTGATTTTAATTTTCCGTTTGGATGATAGGTTTTCCAAAGACCTACTTTTTTTCCGTCCTGGTATTCGCCTTCTTCAACTACAGCATCAGGTGGATAACCTTTGCCGGCATATTCTTTATCCTTACCGTAAACTTTCCAAGTACCGGTTTTTTTACCATCAACTGTTTTATTTATATCCTGTGGACCGTTACCCGCGATTGCAGCAACTACCATCCCAAAAAATAAAATGCTTAAGTAAAACTTCTTCATGGTTGCTTTTTTTATGTCCCTCTTTGGACGTTACAAAATACACATTTTCCTTTTGTATGTGGCAAAAATTCTGCCAAGCTGTGATTTTAGTGGTTAAAGCGGGCATTTTCAGCCTTATACTGGTACGCAGGAGTTGTTGAAAAGTTACCGTCCAATCTTAATATTAGTTAACATGATATTAACAAGTTTACGAAGATCGTATTCGTTTTTCCAACCCCAATCGGCCCTTGCCGCGCTATCATCAATACTCTGCGGCCAGCCATTGGCAATTTGTTGCCTGAAATCAGGCGCATAATCAATTTGAAAATCAGGAATTTGTAATTTGATTTCAGCCGCTATTTCCTTAGGTGAAAAACTCATGCCCGCTATATTATAACTTGATCTTAACTTAACATTTGCTGCTGGCGCTTCCATGATTTCAACAGTGGCCCGAATCGCATCGTCCATATACATCATTGGTAAAGTAGTGTCCTCTCCTAAAAAGCTGGTAAACTTTACGCCTTGTTTTGCTTTGTAAAAAATGTCAACTGCATAATCGGTTGTGCCACCGCCCGGCAATGATTTATATCCTATAAGTCCCGGGTACCTTAAGCTGCGTACATCAACATTATATTTATGAAAATAATATTCGCACCAGCGTTCACCTGCCTGTTTACTTATACCGTAAACTGTAGCCGGATCCATAATGGTATGCTGCGGGGTATTTTGCTTTGGAGTGGTTGGTCCAAATGCCGCAATGCTGCTTGGCCAATATACTTTTTTAAGCAGTTTTTCTTTGGCCATATCCAATATGTAAAACAAACTGTTCATGTTAAGCTCCCATCCAAAGGCCGGATTTTTTTCAGCTGTGGCTGAAAGCAATGCCGCCAGTAAATATACCTGCGTAATGCCGTGTTTTTTAATAGCCTCATACATGGCGTCTTTATCAAGCACATTTAATTGCAGGTAATTTATGTCATTGGGGCCAGGGTCCTTTAAATCACTTTCAAAAACATTGGCTTGTCCATACATTTCACGAAGTTTTTCCACCAGCTCAGTACCAATTTGTCCGCGTGAACCTATTACAAGTATTTTTTCAGTTTGTGCCATGCTAAAATTCTTAGGGGTTGCTAATATAATGGATTTTTTAAGCCATCGTTAAATGAGAATCGCCACAGATTGCACAGATAATCACAGATTTTAGTTTAAATAATTCCAGGCCCTATATCCGATGTGGTGAAACCTACCTTAATAAATCGAGATCCGTTTCTTAAAAAAACCTGATTTATATCAGCGCAAATCTGTGTTATCTGTGGCTGTTAATGCTGTATATTTGCAGCTGATACTTACCGTATTCTTACATAATATGGCACTTTATAACAAGTATGATAAAAACACGCTTCGCAAAAAACTGCAAAGCGAAAATTTTAAGCGGCACACGGTTTCATTTTACCGGTATGTTATTCTTGACGACCTTGAAAATCGAAGGAATACCCTTTTTACCGAATGGACTGCGTTTGGTGTACTAGGCCGCGTATACATTGCACGCGAAGGCATCAATGCGCAAATAAGTATTCCTGAGCACAATGTAGCCGCGTATACCCAATGGCTAAACGCTACCCAGGAGTTCAAAAACATGCCATTGAAATGGGCTGTTGAAGACCGAACCGATTCATTTCTTAAACTTATTGTTCGTGTAAAGCAAAAAATTGTGGCCGATGGGCTGGACGACAACTCGTTTGACGTAACAAATGTTGGAACACACTTAAGTGCCAAAGAGTTTAATGCTGCCATGGAGCAGGAAGGAACCATTGTGGTTGACATGCGAAACCATTATGAAAGTGAAGTAGGGAAATTTACAGGCGCCATTACACCCGATGCCGATACCTTTAAAGAAGAACTTCCCATGGTTTTGGAAGAACTAAAAGGGAAAGAAAACCAAAAAGTGCTCATGTATTGCACTGGTGGTGTACGTTGTGAAAAAGCAAGCGCTTATTTAAAACACCACGGGTTTACCGATGTAAACCAGTTGCATGGTGGCATCATTAACTATGTTCGACAAATAAAAGACGAAGGGCTGGAATCAAAATTTATTGGTAAAAACTTTGTGTTTGACCAACGCCTTGGCGAACGAATTACCAATGATATTATTGCTGAATGCCACCAATGTGGTGCACCATGCGACAATCATACCAACTGCGCCAATGACGATTGTCACCTGTTATTTATACAGTGCGAGGCGTGCAAATCAAAGATGAAAAATTGCTGTACACCGGCTTGCATGGAAGTTATTGCCCTGCCCATTGAGGAACAACGCAAACTGCGCAGGGGCGAACGTAAGTTGCATTCACATGCCGTGTATAAAAGCAGGTTAAGGCCTGATTTAAAGCAGATTTTAAAGTCTGAAAAAAAGGACGATAAGACCTGATTTTTGGTTATATTTGTAAGGATGAGTTTAATATACACACATAGCTTTATCATCAACATCAAGGACATTACCAAGCGTAATCCTGAGTGATTTGTAACCGGCTTCCTCAAATTGGTAATTCTAAAATCTTAAATTTTAAATCTTAAATTCTCTTATGCCTATATACCACAAATTGGGGGCTTTTCCTCAAAAACGACATACACAATTTGAAAAACCCAAAGGCGGCATTTATTACGAGCAACTTTTCGGTACCGAGGGATTTTCAGGCATGTCATCGCTGTTGTACCAGGTACACCGGCCAACTCAAATAAAAGAAATTCTAAAATCATATGATGTTTCGCCAAAAATTGCCATTGAAAAAAACATCAAACCACTACTGCTCCAGGGGTTTCAGTTAAAACCTGAAGACGATTTTTTGGATAGCCGCAAACCCCTTATGCTAAATAATGATTTGGTTATGGGACTTGCTGCACCTAAAAAATCATTGCGCAATTACTTCTACAAAAATGCCGATGCCGATGAAATGCTTTTCATTCACAAAGGCTCAGGAACATTGCGTACGCTTATGGGCAATATTCCTTTTGAGTATGGTGATTATTTAATTATTCCGCGGGGAATGATTTATCAAATTGACTTCAAAGACGAAAACAACCGTTTATTGTACCTTGAAAGTTATCACCCGCTTTATACGCCCAAGCGATACAAAAATTCACACGGCCAGCATTTGGAACATTCTCCGTTTTGCGAGCGCGACTTCAAATTACCTACCGAATTGGAAACCTATGATGAAAAAGGTGATTTCATTATCAAGGTAAAAAAAGAAGGAATGATCCACGAAATTGTTTACGCAACACATCCTTTTGATGTTATTGGTTGGGACGGATTTAATTTCCCGTGGGCATTTAGCATTCACAACTTTGAACCCATTACCGGTCGTGTACATCAACCACCACCGGTACACCAAACATTTGAAACAGGTGCTTTCGTGGTGTGTTCGTTTTGCCCACGCTTATATGACTATCATCCAAAAGCAATTCCTGCACCGTATAACCACAGCAACATTGATAGTGATGAAGTGCTGTATTATGTGGATGGTGATTTTATGAGTCGCAATAACATTGAGCAGGGTCACATTACGTTGCATCCTAAAGGAATTCCGCACGGACCTGCTCCCGGAGCAACTGAACGCAGCATTGGAAAAACCGAGACTGTTGAATTAGCTGTGATGGTTGACACGTTCAGGCCATTGAAGTTAACCGAGATTGCTATGGGAATTGACGATGGTAAATATTATAAATCGTGGGTAGAATAAAATAATAAAGGAGCGGCAGCAAGCAGCAATGGCAGGCGGTTCTTATGAAATCTGCGTTCATGTGTGCAATCTGTAGCTGATAAAAACAACAAATTATGTCAAAAGAAATAAAAAACGTTGAATACGGCCTTGAAAAGATTTTTGAAGGCGCGCAGGATTTTCTTCCTTTACTGGGAACCGATTACGTGGAATTTTATGTGGGAAATGCAAAACAGTCGGCACATTTTTACAAAACCGCTTTTGGTTTTCAATCCTACGCCTATGCAGGGTTGGAAACTGGTTTAAGAGACCGCACCTCGTACGTGTTGAAACAGGATAAAATCCGCATAGTTTTAACTACAGCCTTAAACAGCAATTCTCCCATTGGAGAACATGTAAAAAAACACGGTGATGGTGTTAAAGTTATTGCTTTGTGGGTTGAGGATGCCCGCAAGTCATTTGAAGAAACAACCAAACGTGGTGCAAAACCATTTATGGAACCAACTGTTGAGAAAGACGAGCATGGTGAGGTGGTGCGTTCGGGTATATATACCTATGGTGAAACCATTCATATGTTTGTTGAGCGTAAAAATTATAAAGGTGCTTTTTTACCAGGATTTAAAGAATGGAAATCGGACTACAACCCAACACCCGTTGGATTAAAATTTATTGACCACATGGTTGGTAATGTAGGCTGGAACCAAATGAACCCAACCGTTGAATGGTATGAAAAAGTAATGGGTTTTGTAAACTTTTTGTCGTTTGACGATAAGCAAATCACAACGGAATATTCAGCGTTGATGAGCAAAGTGATGAGTAACGGAAACGGCCGTATTAAATTTCCGATTAATGAGCCCGCAAATGGAAAAAAGAAATCGCAGATTGAAGAGTATATTGATTTTTACGAAGGGGCTGGCGTACAACATTTGGCTTTGGCTACTGATGATATTATTAAAACCGTTGCTGAATTAAAAGCGCGTGGTGTTGAGTTTTTACCGCCACCACCGCAAGCTTATTACGATGATATTCCAAGGCGTTTAGGTGTGCACATGGACATTATGAAGGAAGATATAAAAGAACTCCAGCGATTATCGATACTGGTTGATGCCGATGAAGAAGGATACCTGCTACAGATATTTACTAAACCTGTTGAAGACCGTCCTACCCTGTTTTACGAAATAATTCAGCGTATGGGCGCAAAAGGTTTTGGTGCAGGAAACTTCAAAGCGTTGTTTGAATCCATTGAGCGTGAGCAAGCTCTGAGAGGAACACTTTAATTAACTAAACCGTTAAAATATAAATCAACCCTGTTATCAAACAGGGTTTTTTTATTCCCTTTTTTAGTGTATTTTTGTTTGTGCTTACAAAATTCATACACGTTGCACTCCTGTTTTTCATTCTTCTCACAACTGGTTTAACACGTGCTGCTGCTCCGGGACCACTCACTTTTGCCAACAGGACCGATGCCATACGTTACATAGATTCGCTAAATGAACAGGCGTATAAAATTGCCTCAGGTAAGGTTCATTTGGCCGGTGCAATGGGAAAACAGACCCTATTCCTATCAGAAAAATACCTATATCCTGTTGGTAAAATTTATGCGCTAAATAACATTTCCATTGCTGAACGTAACCAGGGAAATTACGCCATCGCTTTAAAATTTTTAAAAAAAGCCTTGGTTCTTGCCTATAAAGCAAATGATAAACTAGCTATTGGGCGTTGTTATTATAACCTTGGCGATCTAAATAAAATTCTTGCCAATTATCCAAAGGCAACCTATTATTTTCAACAGTCGTTTTACCTGTTCAAGCAAGCCAGGGATTATCATTTTGCATCCATGGCATTAAGTAACCTTGCCCATACCAATGTTGACAAGGCCTTGCATACAGGTGATACCAGTAATTTTGCACGGGCAAAAAAATTATACCTGGCATCAATCAAAGTGGGCCAGGATCACAACCTCCCCCAACGTGTAAGTGTTGGTTACATTAACCTCTCAAACCTGTACAATGTTTTCGGGCATCAGGTCAACAACGCTAATTATTTTCCCATTTCTCTTGACTACTCTAAAAAAGCTTATGCAATAGCTCAACAATATGGTTTCGTAATTGACATGGCTATATCCCTGAATAACATTGGTGAAATGCTTGAATCAAGGAATTTATATGACAGTGCACTTGTTTATTATCTAAAAGCAATGGAACTGTATGAAAAAAACGGTGAAAATAACTGGATTGTTTTTATTCATTCGCAAATAGGACACGTTTACATTCTCAAAAAGCAATATCCACAGGCCATCAGGCACCTTGAATACAGTCTTGAGGTTGCCAAAAAGGAAAACTTCAAACACCGCCTTTTGGAAGTACATGAACGACTTGCCGAAGTATACAGCATGTCGGGGCAACATGAAAAAGCCTTCGATTCATATAAACTTTCTTCGGTTTACAAAGACAGTATTGCGGTAGAAAAAAGCAACATTGCCCTGGCTGGTTTACAAATTGAGTTTGAAGCCGAACAAAAAGACAAAGAAATTGCTTTGTTAAATAAAAACAAGGAAATACAAAACCAGGCATTGAAGCTGGAAACCATTTACCGCAATATGCTTATTGTTGGTTGTTGCCTGTTGTCGTTACTATTAATCTGGGTTGACTATCGCTACAGGGAAAAACAACGCAATACGAATAAAATTTTAAAAGCAAAAGAAGAAGCTGAACGTGCCAAGGAGGTACAGGAGCAATTTCTTACCAATACCAGCCATGAAATTCGCACCCCAATGAACGGGGTACTGGGAATGACAAATTATTTGCTGAGTTCTGATCTTAGCGAAAAGCAACGTGAATATGTAAACGCCATTCATGAATCAGCAAATAGCCTGCTGGTAATTATAAACGACCTGCTTGATATGTCAAAAATTAAAGCAGGAAAAATGTCGTTTGTACAAAAACCCTTTACCATTAAATCGCTTTTTAAAAATCTTTCGCTAATACTGGACGATAAAATACGCGAAAAGGACATTGCCCTCGAACTCGTTATTGACGAAAATGTTCCCGTTTCTGTTATTGGAGACCGGGTTCGTGTGCAACAGGTTTTGCTTAACCTGGCTGGTAATGCCGTAAAGTTTACCCAACGTGGTAAAATTTCAGTGCATGTAAAACACGTAAGTACAGTTGACGATGTTGTTACACTTAGCATTTCGGTTGGCGATACTGGTGTAGGTATTCCGCCTGAAAACATTTCCAGTATTTTTGAAAGTTTTACCCAGGTTGATGCAAAAAGAAATCGAAAGCACGGAGGTACTGGTCTTGGACTTTCTATTTCCAAACAACTGGTTGAACAAATGGGTGGCCAAATCAGTGTTGAAAGCAAACCGGGTGAAGGATCTGTATTTACATTTACGCTTGGTTTTAAAATAAATCATTCTTCACCGGTTGAAACCCCTGTACAACGTGCCTTAAAAGCAGGTATAAATACCATTGAAAAAAACCATTTGCCGGGTGTACATGTTTTGGTTGTTGACGACAATAAAATAAACAGGCAGGTAGCAAAACTTACGCTTGAAAGGTGGTTCATACAGGTTTCACTGGCCGAAAGCGGTAAACAAGCCATTGAATGGTTAAGCAAATATCCAAAAGTTGATTTGATTTTAATGGACATTACCATGCCCGAAATGGATGGTTTTGAAACCACCGCATACATTCGTACTAAACTTGACTCACCCTTAAAAAATATTCCTGTTGTAGCTATGACCGCTTCGGCTTTTCCAGGTGAAAAAGACAAATGCCTGGCCATGGGGCTTAACGATTATATTTCAAAACCTTTTAAACCAGTGGAACTATTTGAACTGGTAAAGAAAAACCTGCCGGGTCATTTTAACCAGCAAAAATCAAGCCTCATTGATTTAAGTGCACTGCTTGAAAAGGCCGATGGGAATATGGATTTTTTAGCCGACATCATGGAAACCTATGTGAATGAAATGCCCGGTTACCTGGATGAGTTAAATGACGCCTTCGGCAAAAAGGATCTGAAAGCAGTACGTGAACAGGCACATAAAATGAAAAGTCCCACAGCGCTTTTTGGCGCCATGGAACTAAAAGATCATTTACATTTTGTTGAATTGAATATTGAAAATTCAGGCTGCACAATTGAATTAAACGAGCGGCTTGAACGCATTAATTCATTGGGCAATTTAAGCATTAGCGAGGTTAAAGCTGAGCTTAACAAAGTTTCTCAACCAGTGAACTAATAAGCTAATTGAATTGTCATTTGAACTAAATTGAGTTCATTTCCACATTGGCTAGTTCACTCATTAATTTTGATCAAATTCTTTCATTTCATCTTCCTTGGCACCTGTTACTACAGTGCCATCAGCATTCACAAACGCTTTTAAAATAAAACCTGGTTTTGTCAAACGCACCCAAAACCTATCGGTTTTGGCAACATGGTTAATGATTTGTGTTGCCCATTCAATTTTAAACCCTGGGAACTGGGTCAATAACGATGAGCTGATTACAGAAGGAACATCGGCACCATTCCAATGGTAAGAAGTAGATATTTTTTTTCCGTCATTGGCATAACGGGCCCTGCATTCCTTGTTGTTATGAATAAGTACAGCTTCAAATTGTTTAAGCACCTTTACCTCCCATCGCTTTGGAGTTATGCCCGCAAAATCAAGGGCATACTGGTCTAAAACAGGCTTTGGCACAAGCTTTTGACCAGGTACCTGGGCTGTAGAAACAAGGCTAAAGCCCTGGAATAAAATCATGAGTACAATCAATCGTTTCATAAAATAGGTTTTAAATTTTTTACGTTCATGACAAATATGATGCCATTGCATAAATGGTGCTATTTACAAGGCGTTTTAGCCTTAACTTTGAGGACTTTAATTTACATGAACACAGTCAAAAATATACTTGTAATTGCTGCACTTCCTGTCTTTATATTGGTTGGTTGTGGCAATAAAAAACAGGGAAATGAACCGGAAAAACACCAGGGCATGGACACCTCTAAAAAGGAGGCGCCTAAAAAGAACCCCGGAATTGTAGATGGCCCCTACACCGAAAATTACCCCAATGGTCAATTAAAAATTCAGGGCGAATTTAAAAACGGTACACGCTTTGGCCACTGGAAAGCATTTTATGAAAACGGCTCTTTACAAAGTGAATGTTATTACGAAGATGGAAAAATGAACGGGAAATCGGCCACATTTTACAAAAACGGCCGTGTGCGGTATATTGGCTATTACAAATGGAATGAGCCCAGCGGAACCTGGGAGTTTTACGATACAACCGGCACACTTGCTACTAAAAAAGAATACAAGTAACGTAGCCATTGGCTGGAAAGGCGAAAAAACAGCGTTCAAGGATTCCTCTAAGAATCAAATTATGAGAGAGTTAATTAGCAACTTGACTTCATTTACAACTAATTTTTAAACAATCGTGAAGGTTGAAAACACCTGATAAGTCCTGTTAACTGTTCATTTGATGATTCCCAACTGTACTAATTTGCCAATTAAATGATTCCTCAGGGTACTGTCGATAAAATTCACGAAGCTGCACGCATTGAAGAAATTGTGCAGGATTTCATATCGCTTAAAAAACGCGGTGTGAATTATGTTGCCTGCTGCCCTTTCCACAATGAAAAATCGCCTTCATTTACCGTTTCACCAGCAAAAGGATTGTTTAAGTGTTTTGGTTGCGGTGTGGGAGGCGATGGTGTAAATTTTGTGATGCGTCACGAACACATGACGTATTACGATGCCTTAAAATACGTTGCGCGTAAATACAACATTGAGGTAGAAGAAGTTCAACTTACTCCTGAACAAATTGCGTTGCAAAATGAACGTGAAACACTGTATGTAGTTACTTCATTTGCGCAAACGCAGTTCAGCAATTACATGATGCAAACCGATGAAGGAAAAAGCATAGGTTTGAATTACTTTAAGGAACGTGGCTTTAACAACACAACCATTGAAAAATTTTCATTGGGATTTTCACCCGATAACTCGCGTTTTTTAGTTGATGCCGCTAAAAAAAACGGGTATGATTTAAAATACCTTTTGCAAACCGGTTTAGTTAAAGAGCGCGAAGGCGATTATTTTGATTTTTTTCGTGACCGCGTAATTTTTCCTGTTCACAACCTTACCGGGCGAATTATTGCTTTTGGAGGCCGTACATTAAAAACGGATAAGAAAATTCCAAAGTACATCAATTCACCTGAAACAGAAATTTACAGCAAAAGCAAAACTCTTTATGGAATGTTTCAGGCCAAACGCGGCATCATTCAAAAAGATGTTTGTTACCTGGTGGAAGGTTATACCGATGTAATTAGCATGCACCAGGCCGGTATTGAAAACGTGGTGGCCTCTTCGGGAACTTCGCTTACTACCGAACAAATAAAACTAATTAAGCGTTTTACCAATAACATTACCATTTTATACGA
The DNA here is from genome assembly GCA_035299065.1 of Flavobacteriales bacterium. GTDB lineage: Bacteria > Bacteroidota > Bacteroidia > Flavobacteriales_D > UBA2798 > DASPJQ01. The sequence continues at coordinate 7,318 of DATGXI010000084.1, read as the reverse complement.
TGGCGATGCGGCAGGTATAAAAGCATCGTTTCGTGGAATTGACATGATTCTTGAAGAAGGATGCAACGTAAAAGTTGTTTTATTTCCCGATGGTGACGACCCCGATTCCTATTCACGCAAAGTCTCATTTGAAGAACTTCAGCAATACATTACAACAGCATCCCAGGATTTCATGCTGTTTAAGTCAGGTTTGCTTTTAAAAGATGTAGCCAACGACCCGGTAAAAAAAGCTGAGCTGATCAAGGACATTGTTCACTCCATTTCGCTTATACCTGATTCCATTAAACGAAGCATTTATATAAAAGAATGCAGCGCCCTTTTTGAAATTGCCGAGCAAACCCTTGTATTTGAAATGAACAAGGAGCTTCGCAAAAAACACGGGGCAAAATCCAATATTCCGGTAAATGAAATGCCTGTGGTTGAAAGCCCCCTGGTTATTCAATCACCAGCTATAGAACGCAGCGAGGTTTTTTACCAGGAACGTGAATTGGTACAGTTGTTACTCAACTACAGCGAATACCTTATTCCTATACAAATACCGGTTGACGATAAAACCGAAGAAATAAAACTTAGTGCGGCCGAAATTATTTTTTACCAACTGGAACTGGATGGCATTGTTTTCGAATACGAGAGCTTCGCAAAAATTTACACGGCTTTTTATTCAAAATTTATTGAGGAAGGATACACACCTCAACCAAAAGAACTATTAAAAACCGATGATGCCGAATTGCAGCAAACCATTACAGAGCTCATAAGTTCTCAATACGTTTTAAGCGAGAGCTGGGAAAGCAAACACCGCATATATACGCGCACCGAACTTGATAAACTTGAACTGGCTGTAGTAAACACCTTGCTTTCGTTCAAGCAGAAAAAAGTGGAGCAAATGATTTACAAATTACAGGACCATTTAAAAATAGTTGAGGACGAAGATGAATCCAATGCTATTTTAAATGAAATAAAAGAGTTATTGGAAATGAAAAAAATATTTGCCGGTAAACTCGGGCGAATCCTCACCAAATAAGAAGAGCCGCTTAAGTTGCGGCTCTTCTTTTTATAAGCAATTCTTTTTATTATTCAGTACGGGCCACGTGAACATATCCCGGGAACACACGTCCATCATTTAAAATTAATTCATAATAGTAAACACCTTCTGCAACCGGGTTACCATCTTTGGTACCATCCCAGGTGTTTTGATAATTGTCGCTTTGGAAAACCAACACACCCCAACGATCGAATACTTTTAATGTAGCCGGTGAGAAGTACCACAAGCTTTGCACTTCAAACATGTCATTATAGCCTGGTGAACTTGATGGTGTGAAAATGTTTGGTATCAACAATACAGGTGCTACTTCATATGGCTGTGAAATGCTGTCAACGCAACCGTGATCAGAAACCACAACCAGCGTTACGTTATTTAATCCATAATGGTTGTACGTATGGGTGATGTCAGACGTGTTGCCTGCAGCCGTATCGTTAATGTTCCACTGGTATCCAACAATTGATCCGCTTGAAATGGTTGACGTGCTTGAATAGTCAATGTCAACCGGGATTGACGGTGGTGAGTAAGGTGATGGTGGTGCAAACGTAAAGGATGCAACCGGTACAGGATAAATGGTTATTAACTGTGCATCGGTTCCTTCGCAACCATTGCCATCGGTAACTGTTACAGAATAAGTTCCTGTTGAGGTTGGTGTAATGGATGCTGTTGCATCACCTGTACTCCATAAAATGGATCCACTGCCACTGGTAATATTTGCAGTAATTGAAATTGGTACGTTAGCACAGGTTGATGTTAAGCCGGTAATGTTTACAACCGGGTTGGCATTGAACACAAGTGGAATAAAATCGCTGTCAATACAACCGCTGTTATTGACACTTACCGAAGCTGAGGTGCCACTTGTTACCGTAATGCTGCTGGTGGTTGCTCCGCCAGGGGTCCAGGTAATAGCCCCACCCCCTGTTACGCCACTAACCGTTAACGTAATTACATCGCCAACACAAACTACGCTGTCACTTGTGGTAATGGTAATGTTTGGTGTGGTAATGATTGTTACTGCCTGCATGTCGGTTGCTGTACAACCATACTGATCGGTAAATGTTACGGTATAGCTACCGGTTGTTGCGGCATTTGCAATTGAATCAAGATCTCCGTTTGACCATGAATAAGATCCCGGTAAGGTTGCCGTTGCAACAAGGTTAATTGTTCCGGGGCTGCACACGCTTGACGGGCCGGTAATGTTTACTGCAGGATTTGAGAATATAACCGGAATATTATCGGTGTCAATACAACCTGAATTATCTACCGTAACCGAATAACTGGTTCCTGAAGTAACGCTGATTGAAGTTGTAGTTGCGCCAGTGCTCCATAAGATGGATCCGCCACCTGTAATTCCCGCAACTGTTAAGGTTAATGTTTCGCCTGAACAGCCAATGGAATCGGTTGTTGAGATATAAATATCTGGGCTTGTAGCTACATCAACAAATTGACTGTCGCTTGCAACACAACCTGTAAGGTCTGTATAAGTACATACGTACATGCCGGTTACCGAACAGTTTTGCAATGAATCGGTATCACCTGTATTCCACAGGAACGTTCCTCCGCCAACATTTGGTGTTGCCAATAAATTAATTGTTCCCACTGCCGAACAAATAAACGAAGGACCTGTAACATCCAACGTTGGTCCGCTTACAATGGTATAAGCACTGTCACCAATACAGCCGTTGGTATCGGTTACTGTTAGCACAACTGTTCCTGGTGCTGTAATAAATGCTGTATCGGCATTTGACACAAATCCACCATTCAACGTCCAGTTATAAGTAACCCATGGGTCCTGTGAGTTCAATGTGGTTGTTGGAGTCATACACAAACTCATGTTGCCTAAGGCTACCGGTTCTGGCGGTGTTAATTCATATACATGTTGTGAAATGGTTTTATAGCAACTATTGTTTGATAGAGTTACCCAGTAATCACCTTCTGCTGTAATACTTCCACTGGTTTCTGTATTGGAACCATCAATCCATTCATACGTATCGAAAATGGCTGGCACATTCAATGTTGTTGTTTCACCCGGGCAAATAAGGGTGTCGCCACCAATGGTTGTTGTAAACGCACCGGTTCCGGTAGTATCTACAAATATTTGTACGGTAGCGTTTGCCGAAAGTGCCGGCACACCATTGTCGGTTGCGGTTACTGTAAATGTGTTAAAGCCTGCACTGGCAGCGGTTGCCACAAAAGACCAGCTTATGGTGGCGGGGTTTCCGGGCGTATTTGAAATAATGGTATAAGGACTTGTTGATGCCAGGCTCATGGTAACCACATCGCTTACGTTTGCATCAAATACCTGGGCACTCATGATAAGCGTATCGCCCGTTGCACAAACTTTAATGGTATCACCCGTACCACAATCAAAAGAGAGGTTTGCCAAATCGGGAGAGAAGTCAATGAATACAGGCTCAACATTTGATGTTGTTACGCATGTACTGAATTTAAATGATTGGTAATCTAACCAGCTAATGCCATCGGTTGTTGCAACCGGTCCGTCATAATCAGTTCCGGCATGGTCAAAACGTCCGAACTGTAAATAACTTGTGCCGTCACCCTTGTTGGCGCCTACTGTTGCTGGTACTCCGCCAAATCCGCCAACGCCCGAAGAAGCCGCACCGGTTGTCCATTGCATGTCTTGATAACAAAATGCTACGTTGTTTCCAACGCCAATGGTTGTATCGGTTCCATCAGAAAGAATGAGTGAAAATGTATTAAGTTTATCGGCCATCATGCTGTAATAACCTACACCTTCCCAGTTTACATAAATCGCATTTGGGTAAATTTTGTATTTAACAGTTCCGTGGGTGGCATCGGGGCGGGTATCAACGTCAGCCCAAAATGGCGCTACCATCACAAAACCGGCACTTGGGAAACCCGAAGCAGAGTAGGTTCCGTAAGAAGTACCGAATGAAACGTTACCATTGTTGTTAATATAAAGTGATGTATAATTTGTTCCGTAAAGGCAAAAGGTAAACGGTAAAGCAATTACACCTGTTGATCCATCGTCATTTGGGCCCATGGCCAGGGTGTACGAAGCATCTGCAGGAATGTAGCATCCACAACCTCCTGCACGTTCACCAGCACGGGTTTCAGGAGCAAACTCCCCTTCTTTTTTTATGACCTCATACTTGGTGGCGGGATCCAGAAGCTCAATTACATTTCCGGCAGGTAATGTTCCGCTAGCTTTCATTTTTGAATAGTCAGCACTATTAAAATAGTGTGTTTCAGTTGATTGGCTGGTTGCCAGGAGGCTTGTTAAGGCCAGGCAAACAAGAGAAAAATACTGCTTCATAAAACCCAGGTTTGTGTTATGGTAGGTAGACTACAAAAATAAACTAAAAGTTGCTCAGGTACCGATTTATATAACAATTTAATTGGAAGGCTGATATGTTTTAATTTAAACAAAAAAGTTAATACTTTTTTACGTGTTTTGAGAGGTGATTTCAACGTATGTGCTACCCTGTTAGTTGGCGGGCGAACCTTCCAACGGTTAATTGCGTACAAGGGCCATAAAACAAAATTACCCTGTCGGTTAATATTTTTGAACTATTTATGCTTGGCATTAATTTAATTTTACCTTTGATTTTTACATAAAGGGGCCTTTGGCCTAAGGAATAAAACATGGGACTTTTTGACTTTTTTACACAGGAAATTGCCATTGACTTAGGCACTGCCAATACATTGATCATTCACAATGATAAGGTTGTTGTTGATGAACCAAGTATTGTGGCCATTGACCGTGCAACCAAAAAAATTATTGGTGTTGGCCGTAAGGCACAAATGATGCACGGGAAAACCCATGAAAACATCAAGACCATTCGCCCGCTTAAAGACGGTGTAATTGCCGACTTTAACGCTGCTGAACACATGATTCGCGAAATGATCCGCATGATTCGTCCGGGCCGCAGGCTTTTTAACCCTTCGTTACGAATGGTTATTTGCATTCCAAGCGGTATTACCGAGGTGGAAAAACGGGCTGTACGTGACAGTGCCGAACATGCTGGTGCCAAAGAAGTTTACCTCATTCATGAACCAATGGCAGCAGCCCTTGGTATTGGAATTGATGTAGAGGAACCTATGGGCAACATGATCATTGACATAGGTGGTGGTACCTCTGAAATTGCTGTAATTGCCCTTGGTGGTATTGTGTGTGATAAATCCATTCGCGTTGCTGGTGACGAATTTACGAGTGATATTGAGGAGTATATGCGAAGGCAGCACAATATACTTGTGGGTGAACGAACAGCTGAACGTATTAAAATTGAAGTTGGTGCCGCGCTTCCAGAACTTGACAATGCCCCCGATGATTATGCTGTAAGTGGAAGGGACTTAATGACTGGTATTCCGAAAGAAATTACCGTTTCCTACAGTGAAATTGCACATGCACTTGACAAATCCATTTCAAAGGTAGAAGAAGCCATTTTGACTGCACTTGAAATGACTCCGCCTGAACTTTCGGCTGACATTTACCGCACAGGTATTTACCTGGCAGGTGGTGGCGCCTTGTTGCGGGGACTTGACAAGCGCATCTCAATGAAAACAAAATTACCGGTTCACATTGCCGAAGATCCATTACGCGCTGTAGCAAGGGGGACCGGAATTGCATTAAAGAACATTGATCGCTTCCAGTTTCTTATCAAGGATTAATCCGTTACCGGTTTTTCACCTGCAAAAGCAATTACACTACTTTGTTGAAAAATTACCAGCAAACAGGCAATTGGCTTGTGTATTGGACTTTATCTTGAATGAGCGCACGGCATGAAAAACCTCAGGCTTTTTATAATAAAAAATTATTTTTTCCTCCTGTTTCTTGTGCTACAGGTTGTGGCCATTGCCATGCTTTCATCAAGCAGTAATTACCATAAAAAATCAATCTTCAACTCATCAAATGCCGTTATAGGATATGTGCTTGAAAAGAAAAGCCAGGTGTCGCAATTTTTAAGCCTTCGGCAGGTAAACAACCAATTGATGGATGAAAACGCCCGCCTGCGCAGCCTTATAAAATCATCGCACTACCGTGTGCAAAATGGTGTAATCAAACTTGGCGACTCATTGTACCAAAAACAATTTGATTTTTTACCGGCTCATGTTATTTCAGGAACCGTTAATAAACGCAACAACTACTTTACCATTGACCGCGGCACCCTAAACGGTGTTGAAGTGGGCATGGGTGTTATTTCAAACGGTTGCATGGTTGGTTTTGTAAACCAGGCCAGTGAACACTATGCAACGGTACTTACGCTGCTTCATGAAAAATTCATGCAAAGTGTTCGCATGCCGCGTAACAATGAACATGGCAGTGTTTTTTGGGACGGACGCGATCCAAATATTGTGGAATTAAAAGGTATTCCGCTTGATGCCAGTGTTCGTGGTGGCGACAGTGTGCTTACCCGCGGCACAAGTGGCCGCTTTCCCAACGACATTTTTGTTGGAACCGTTTATAGCTTTACCCTTAAACAAGGCAGTGGACATCATTACATAAAAGTAAAACTGGGTATTGATTTAAATGCTGTTTATACCGTAATGCTGGTCAAAAATAAATTCAGGAACGAAATTATAAAAATGGAGGCAGGAATAGAAGATGGTAAACATCCTGGCAAATAACTTTATTCGCTTTTTGGTGCTTGTGCTTATGCAGGTGCTTGTGCTGAATGAAATTCAGCTGGGCGTGTATATGAACATTTACCTGTATGTGCTTTTCATTTTGTTGTTGCCTTTTGAAACACCAGGATGGGTTATTCTTCCTCTTTGCTTTTTACTCGGATTCTTTATTGACATTAGTTTAAACACACTGGGACTGCACACCTCAGCTGCTACGTTTGCTGCTTTTGTGCGGCCCTCTGTGCTGCGAATTTTAAAACCGCGTGAAGGTTACGACATCAATTCCAGTCCATCACTTTTTACAATGGGCTTTAACTGGTTTGTGTCTTACGCACTTATTCTTATTTTTCTTCACCACGCGTGGTTGTTTTTTATGGAGGCCTTCCGTTTCACTGACATTATTTTCATCTTTATGAAAATTTTTGCCAGCCTGCTGCTCAATGTTTTTCTTGTGCTACTGGCCCAGTTATTAACCGCAAGCTCAAAAAACCGATGAACAGGTTAGACAACAGGCGTATAGTGGTGGTGATGATTTTTATTACCGTAGGTATATTGTTTACGGCTCGTTTGCTTTATATGCAGGTATTCACCAATAAATGGACCGACAGGGCTGCACAAATTTCGGAATACAAAATGTACACCTACCCGGCCCGCGGAATTATTTATGACCGC
>DATGXI010000083.1:0-6112 GCA_035299065.1 Flavobacteriales bacterium | reverse complement strand
CAAAACCAAATTGCCCGCTAAAAATATGAGGAGGCATGTTGGTCCTGAATGTTTCCAGTATTGATTTTGCACTGGCAGGAGCAATCAGGTTGTGGGCCTTTTCAAAAACAGCTTGCAGCAACAGTATTTTTTTATCACCGGTTTTATACTCGTCAGCTAAATTGGCTATTTTATGCAGGAAGGTAAAGGCTTCCATGATGCGTTCAGGAAAATTTTCATGTGCATTTTCCTGTTGCACTGTTCTGAATTGTTCGGCCATTTTTTTGTGAATGCCCGAAAGCGATTCAGCTCCGCTATGGTTGGTGGCAATAGCCGCAAGCAACAATGAACCAAAATACGGAATGCCATTTGGCTGCAAACGTTCAAGCACTTGTTCAACCAGGTTGCGGTAAGCAATGGTTTTCCCGTATGGAATAGCCAGTACTTCTCCGTTCTCTTCCCATTGCCAGAAATAGTCCCTGTATGATTTAAAGTAATCTTCGTTCTGCATCCTAATTGTAAACGGGCAATGTTTTGTATTGCCCGGGTGAAGTTGTTATACGGTATGAACTTAAGCTGAGTGGGGCCAGTTGGGAAACCGACACGGCAAAACATCCTCCCGTTGGTTCCCACACAATAATTTTATCGCCATACTGATTTAATACATTATTTAATACAGGTGTTAAACTGTGTACATCAAAATCAAATCCTGTTGGTATTAAAAAACGTTGTATGCGCCAGTAAGCGGTTCCGCGCAGGGGTAAAAGCGGTGTGCCAACAATCAGTGCCTTGTTGTCATCCACAATCATCCATTGCAGTTTTTGTGTGCGCACATCGGGGGCTGATTCCAAATATTCGCCAAGGGTTTTGAGCGAAACCAGCATGCCAAATGCTTCACGTTCCATTTCACTTTGCACCAGTTTTATTTCAATTTTTTGTTCGGTTTCAAAAAAATTATTGTTGTAGGTTGGTAATTCAACTGGTAATCCACGGTCCATGGGTGTCCATAAACAGGAGGGGGCATTCATACTGGGTAAACTGCTTCCAAGGCGATGCAGTTTGCCGTTTTTTTCCTCGAACAGCTCGCAATACGGTATACTTTTAACATCAACGCTGTTTATTTGCGCATAGTCCAGGTCTTTTATCCAAATGGTATTTCCATCAAAGCCAATTTTTGGATTGCTCCAATGCCTGATGCCACCAAGATTGTCCTTGTGCTGTACAGCCGTTTTTAAATAGTAACTCATATGGTTTGCAAAATCGTATGCCACAAACCCTCAATTTCGGTTTGTATATGTGTTTTGTGTTCGTTGTTCTTAATCCAGTTGGCGCGTGTTTGCAAATAGCGCAATTTATCTTTGATCACATTTTGTTCTTCAAAAGCCAAACCATTGCTGTTCCATTTTTCTTTGAGTATGGTTACTTCCTTTATTATTTCTTCGGGGTTTGGAACTTTGTTGAACATGGCTTGCGGGTGAATGGCCGTTGATTCATCTTTGCTGATGATGGTATCAATAATGCCTGCCAGTATTTCAATTTGCTCCTCGGTATCCCAAATGTATTTCATGACCCACAAATCGCTTACCGTTGCTTCGGTACGGCCGCACATCAAAGCACTTGCTGCAACCAGGTTCTGGATTTTAACAGCTCTCCGATCGGAAACTTTAATGCCCGTATTGCGTAAATTGTGAACCAGGTCAACATATTGTTTGCGTATGGGCGATAAGTCAACCGTACGTGCCATTTTTTGAAGTTCGCGAATTTCATCGGGTGTAACTACCGGCTTTTTGCGCTCGGTATTGTTTTCCAGTTTCCATCCTGCCAGCAATACCTGGTCAAGCATATCGGGATCAACGTAGTCACATTTTACACGAATGAGAAAACGGTCAAGCAACGCGTTCAAGGCTTCGTCTTCCGGTAAAATATTGCTGGCCCCAACAAACATGAGTGCTGGTAATTTGCGCGATTCTTTTCCCCTGCGGAATATTTTTTCATTCAGGGCCATTAACAAGCTATTTAAGATAGCCGAATTGGCGTTAAAAATTTCGTCAAGAAAAACAAGTGCCGCTTCGGGCATCATGCCTTCGGTATTAGTTACCAGTTCACCGTCTTTTAATTTTCGAATGTCAAAGGGACCAAAAATCTCGTTGGGTTCGGTAAAGCGTGTTAACAGATATTCAAAATTTTTGCCTCCTTCAACACAGGTGGAAAGTTCGCGTATAATGGCGCTTTTGGCTGTTCCCGGAGGGCCAAGTAAAAATGCATTTTCACGGGCTATAAGGGCTATTCCCAAAAGATCAATGATCTCGTTTTTGCCAATGAAGGCCTCTTTCACATGATTGAGTACGTTGTTCAGGTTTTCTGTTTTATTCATAATCTTGTTTTTTTGCCACGAAGCCACGAAGACACTAAGTCACAAAGTAGCACAAAGGGTATTTTTTTAATTCTTTTTGGTTAATTTAATTCACCAATTCATTAAATAGTTCTTTTTTATAATTTCCTAAACTTGCTTTTACATGTGCCGCAAGGGCAGGGTGATTGGCCAGGCGTGTTTTCTTTTCTTTTATAATGCGGTTTACATATAATTGCCTTAGGCAAGCGTCTTTTTCAACAACAGTAAAATCCAGTTCATCAAGGTTCAAATCGTGGCGGACACCTGAATAATGAAACGTTTTTAAAAAACCTTCCAGTATGGCCGGTAAAGCATCGTCAAACTCTATCATTTTTAAATGCACCAGCACATCGGGTAAAAAACGCAAAAACAAATCGGCACTTAACATGGAGCTGGCACTTATTTCACCTGTAAACGGTTGCATCAACGCCTGCAAATCCCCAGGTTTATTGTTGCGGTATAACATGAGCTGTGCCGATAAATACACGGTTTGTGCGGCCCATGCAGCGGCTTCGGCATGAAAGGCAGGTGCTTTATGCGGATAGTCCCAGCACTCGTTTTCATACATGTTCTGGCAAAATAAATTAACCGCAATTTTTTCTTCGCGCGGAATCTCAAGCAGGTTGCAGTAGAGGATGATTTCCTCGCGCTGGTATAAATGCTGGAGCATATTTAAATAATAAGTTGTCATTCACGTACCCGGTACATTAAAATTGCAGTGCGGTTCAGTTACGAATATAAGGATTTAGGAACCAGTAAAACAGGGAGTTTATGAACGGTTTGAAGGGCAGGGAATTAGGTTGGTTTCAGAGGGAAAAAACGTGAAATTTATTGATCTTGCGGGAAGGTTGAGGAGTGGGCAATAGGCAGCGGCAGGAATGTGCTAAACGGTGAAGCCTACAACGCACACATCGTCAATTTGCTCAAAATCGCCTTTCCAGTCAACAAATGCTTTGTCCAGTAAATGCATTTGTTCCTGCATGGGTAAATGATAATTTTCAATCAGTAATTTTTCGAGGTTTGCACTCATGAACTTACGGCCTTTGTCGCCACCAAACTGGTCAATGAAACCGTCAGTGGTAATGTATATGCAATCGCCTTTCTGAACAGTAAGGGTGTGTACATTGAATGGTTTCAACACATCGCTTTTTCCAACAGGAATGCGGTCATAGGCAAGGCGCGTAATTTTGCCGCCCGAAACATGATAAGGAGCAATGTTGGCACCTGTATAGGTAATGGTCAGTTTAGTGGGGTCATAACACATGAGCACACCGTCAAATCCGTCTTTCTGTCCTTCGGTACTTATGGTTTTAATGAGGCGTGTGCGCACGTGGTCAAGAACTTTGCCCGGATCGTAAATATCTTTTTCATTGATGGCTTCGCTTAAAAAACCAATGTTTAACAAGCTCATGAACGCACCCGGCACACCGTGACCTGTACTGTCACACACACCCAGGTAAAATTTATCGCGCCCACTTGATATTTTGGTTGTCCAGTAAAAATCGCCACTTACTATGTCTTTTGGTTTGAAATAAATAAAATTTTGCGGTATAAATTCGTTTAGGTTTTCCTTGTGTGCAAGCAAGGCATTTTGTATGCGTTTTGCGTAACGAATACTGTCCATTACTTCCTTGTTTCTTGTTTCAACCAATTGTTTTTGGGTTTCCACTTCCTTTTTCTGGTGGCTTATTTCTTTGTAGGCTGCTTTACGCTGGCGTGTATTGCGTACGCTGAAGATTAAAAGAATGATGGCGAGTCCTACACCGGCAATTAGCAGCCATATTTTCTTTTTCTGTATATCGGCTCTGGCCCTCTCTTCGCTTTCCTTTTGTTTTTGCTTAAGGCGTTGTATTTCGCGTTCTTTTAAAAAATTAAGACGCAGGTTTTGTTCGCCAAGGTTAAGGCGCTCGTTCCTGCTTTTTACACTATCTTCAGTTTCAAGGTAGTCATTCAGGTATACGATACCTTTTTTATAATCGCCTGTAGCCAGGTAATATTTGTACAGGCTCATGTCAACGGCACTGCGCAATTCTTCCTGTGATTTGAAATTGAAATGGGTTGTGTCAATCAGGAGATCAACCATTTTTTTTGCTTCGGCCAGGTTTTTATCTTTTACATACCAGTTAAGCAATTCGGCTCCCAGGTAATGTATGCGGTCATAATCTTTGTTTTCAATGTAGAAATTGGTTGCGCGTTTCATGTAAGCATAAGCCGTGTCTTTGTTGCCCAATTCGCGGTGGCAATAAGCGGCATAACGGTAACTGTCAAACTTGGGCACAATGGCGTGTACACTGTCAGCATAACGTGCTGCTTTCATGATGTAGAGAAGGGCGGTTTGATAATCGTGCCTGCGGCTGAAACTGTTTCCCATCCAAATGAGCAATTCCATTTGAAGCGGATCACCGGGTTTAACAATGCGGTATGATTCGCGCAAGTGCTGGAAACCTTCCTGGGCCAAATCGTTTACGGTTTCGTACCAACCAAGTTCGTATAAGCGAAAATATAATTCGCTTGCCCGACCGGTTTTTGCATAATGGCAGCACCGTTTCATGGCGTCAATGGCTTCGTCAACCAATCCCAGGCGTTCAAAAATATCACGGGCTAAAAAATGGTAAGCATACATGAGCTCCACATTGCGATGTCCTTCTACAAAAGCATCAATGGCAAGGTTAATATACCTGAAAGAGGAAGCGTAATCGTTCAGTTTAAAACGGTAGTATTCTGCATAACTTTTATGCAGTTCACCCAATTGCCTCAGGTCTTTGTTGGCACGGGCCATTTTGATGGCTTGTTTGTACCAGTTGTCAACTTTTAATTTTTCGGTGGGACGCGCATCGGCAAATAAAACGCAGTAGGTGAAAGTTTTGGCCGAGTCGGAGTGCTTGCTGCTTTTGGTAACGGCAATAAGGCTGTCACGGTTCAGGGCATAAGTGCCAAAAACGTTAGTTACGAGAAATAGGATCAGTGCGGCAATACGTGCCATGTGGTTTAAAGATAGCTAAAAAGTTTAGGTCGGTGCGGTTTCGCCCAAGCTTTTTAAAAATTTATGTTAAGTGGTAGGTATCAATTGATAATAAGGGCAAAGCAAAAGCGCGTGTTGCATACCTTTTTTTTTAAAAAAACACTAAAACCTTTTACTAAAAATAGTTTCCAATGATTTTCGCGAAAACAACGTTTGCCATGCAACAAATTCCCAACGGTCTGGCTGTTTAAATTCGTCTTGTTTTGTTGTTGTTCATGGAAAAGTTGTTTTTGAATTTTTCAGATCTCAATCCACACCGGGGCATGATCGCTTGTTTTTTCCCAGCCCCTTACTTCTTTATCAATACCTGCTTTTTTCAAGCGTTTATCAATGTGCTCGCTCAGTAAAAAATGATCAATGCGTATGCCGGCATTGCGTGTCCACGCGTTGCGGAAATAATCCCAGAAGGTAAATATTTTTTCATCGGGATAAAGTTTGCGCAATGCATCGGTCCATCCCTGGTCAACCAATTGTTTGTATGCTTTGCGCGATTCGGGGAAAAACAAGGCATCGTCTTCCCAGCTTGATGGTTTGTGACAATCCATTTCGGTGGGAATAACATTGAAATCGCCTGCGAGTATAACGGGAATATCCATTTTCACTAAAGCCTTTGCACGTTTGTGCAGGCGTTTGAACCATGATAATTTGTAATCGAATTTTGGGCCGGGAGCGGGATTTCCATTGGGTAAATACAGGCAGGCAATCAATATGTCGTTGAC
>DATGXI010000082.1:0-113938 GCA_035299065.1 Flavobacteriales bacterium | reverse complement strand
GGGGGGGGGAGGTCAAAATGAATAACCTATGTTGGCAAAAACGGTGAGTTCGGAAATGGTAGCTGAACCTGTGTTAAGGGGCAGGCGTTGCATCCAGGTGGCGTTTACGCTCATGGTTAAATTCCCGTATTTTTTTGATTTTGTTTTTGGTTTGCAGGTAAGGCCCAGGCGATGGTTAAACACGTTGCTCAATATTGTCCCACTTAAAATCGCATTCTGAACTTTAACACGACCCTAATTAACACATTGAAAGCCACGGAGTATTTAAACAGCCGTATAAATAATTTCGAAAAACGTTAGGATTTATTTCGAAAACTCTAGGATTAAATTACTTATTAAATTTGAAATAGTTCCATCTTTAATAAATCGAACAACATCTTCCTTGTATTCATCCTGTATGGCAAATTTATTTTGATTAAGCTCATCGGTAATATTTAAGACGTTGTATTTTTTTAAAATACGGATCGTTTTTTTGTACTCAATATGGTATTTATTTATACCAGAATAGCGAGGTTTTATTATTTTATTTTCCCATTGTCTCCCTAATTTACCATTACTATAAAATAAATGAAAGAAGTCGTTTAAAAATAACTTTACTTGCTCTGATTTATTCAGATTAATTGCATAAAAATTTTGAAAGGAAGACTCTACTTCTTTGTCATAGGTACAGTCAATAAAATGCTGCTTCGAAAGCTGCGCGGTATTTTTATGAGATCGTATGTTTACAAAGTCACACTCTATGAACCTCGATTCATTGTTAAAACTACATTCCCAAAACGAGCTATAGTTGTCAAATCCACAATTTCTGAAAATCAAATCTGAAAAATCGAATCTAATGTTAAGATCTAAGTTTACATTAATAATATTTAGATTTTCAATTTCTCCTTTGGCGTTTCCGAATAATTGTGTTAATAGTTTCGTGTTATTATTCAAGTCATTAGAGAAATATCTATGGTTGATGGCAAGACAAAGATTAAATAAATTGCCTATTATTTTCTTTTTCTTCTCAGGTTTTATTGGCGAAGAAACCACTTGGTCAATGATATCGGAAACTAACAAAATATCATTTTCGTCCCAACGTGTAACCCTGTTTACTACATCCATATTCAGCGAAGATCCAAACCAACAATTTTCGCTAATTAAGTCTACAAACTCAGTGGTAATGCCAACCTTGCCACTAGTATAATCTAAATATGATATTATATAGATACTTTTAAAGAGGTCGCCTAAAAAATCGTATTTAAACATAGTATTAAACTCGGTCTCTTTTAGAAATGGGTGTGATTTAAATGCTTCAACAGTTGTTTGATCAATAGCCTTGGATATACCTTCTTTTAATTCTAACTTAAAATTATCCGTTCGAATTATTCCTCTTCTTTTAACGGAAAGGAATATAAAAAAATTCACCTGATCATCGACATTAATTTGACCAATTCGTTTTACCTCTCGATCACATACGCGGTAAATTATATAATCATTTTTAACAGAGCTTCTAAGAACTGTTGAAGAAAATTGTGAAAGATCAGTTTCTATGGATTCTTGCTCATTTATTACTATGGATCTAATAATGTCTAGAACGTATGGGTGGTAAATATGGTCATCACCGCCTCCTGAAAATTTAAAATCATTGGCAAGCTTTATAGCTCTTTTTACTTTTTTAGTTTCAATTAAACTACGTTCAAAAAATAACTGGGTTTGTTCTAGATTAAAGGGCTCCAATTCTATAATTGATATATTATCTCCCGAAAAATCAGTTTTGTTCCAAAAATAAGTTCTGCAAGTAATGACAACTTTGCCCCCCCCAATAACATTGGAACAGCTACTAATAGATTCGAGAAATGCATGAACATTAAAGTTTGGAATTTTCGAAATAACTTCATCTAGACCATCGATTATTATCAGAATATTACCCACATCAATATTTATTCTAAAAAGCTCTTCCGATAATTTCTCTTTTATAGATTCGGTAATATCATATAAGGCTTCATAAAAATTATATATTGTAAGAAACTCGCCTCGAATTTTTAGCAAGGAGTCTTTAATTTGTACAGAGTCAATAAATAACACTGTGGATTCAGGGTATAATTTCATTGTTGTATCAGCGATGTATTGAGCCAAGGTCGTTTTCCCTATTCCGCCAGGACCTTTAACAACCAGTATAGGTTCATTGTTTTTCTCGAACCACTCACTTATATAAGTATCTGTGTCGCGCTCATCATTTTTTAGGCTTGGCAGAATAAAATTCGAGACACT
Source organism: Flavobacteriales bacterium (assembly GCA_035299065.1). Classification (GTDB taxonomy): domain Bacteria; phylum Bacteroidota; class Bacteroidia; order Flavobacteriales_D; family UBA2798; genus DASPJQ01. Next base: position 111,685 of record DATGXI010000082.1, on the reverse strand, counting down.
TAAAAAACTGGAGCTTTCTTCAAAAATTATTTGCGGAGTGCATTGTTGTCTAATGAAGTCATCAATATAAAATACATTGATAGGTTTAAATTTATCTAAAATATTCTTTTTTCTTGACTCTAAATTCTGATGTTTTTCCTTTACTAAAAAAATAATTAAATTTTTATCTTTAAATATTTGCGGATAATTTTCTTGCAAATATTTATGCGTTCGAGTTTGGACTATCCCTTCGTATAGATAGAGGTAATAATTCACCTTTTTTATTACAGTATCTGCCTCTTGAAATAATTGAAATCCTATTTTTTTTGAAAGATCTTCAAACTGAATCATTTCATTAAATACAGAATTTCTTCTGTAAATTTGAAGGGTTTTATGGAAATCCACATATCCTTTTAATGATCTATTGTCGGCTTTTTGCTTTAATGTAAATACGAATTCTCCACCTTTGTGTCCATTGACATGTAAAGGTGCTCCTTGTGGATTCTGAACCAAATTAGCTGTAAATACTCTTTTAACTTGCTCTATTAGCTCCGTAATTCTAAAATCATTTTCAGCCGTTTCCAAAAATCCTAGAATTGTTTCAGCAAATAATGTATTTGACTCTGCCTCCGAGTCAGCAGCAATATGCCAAGACGATGTTAAAGCCCATCGAGAAGGATACTTTCCGTATTCTTGAGTAGATTTAAATCCAGTTGGAATTAAGAGAGAATTTGAAAAACAGTTATCACAGATTAAAAAAATATGCTTGCATGGTATTTTACTAAGTAAAGTTACAATTGTTTCATTTGGAATCCATGAGGTATAATAAGTTGTTCCGTCAACCGGTATCCAAAAACCCCTATCTGATTTATCATCATAAGAGCCATGTCCAGAAAAATATATAATCAAGTTATCATTAGGGCCTGTAGTTTTCACATAACCATTTAATGCATTCTGGATATTATAACTTGTAGCGTGTTCGTTTAACAAAGGGTAAACATCTTTTTCCTCAAATTCGTAATACTCTAATAGAACATCTCTAAAATCTGTCACATCCTTTACACAAGAGTTGAGTTTTTTCTGATATAAATAATTATCAATTCCGACAATAAATAATTTGTTGGCCATTTGGGAGTTTAAATTTAAGGTTTTGATAAAACTAAATAAAAATTCTTTAACCTAATAATAGATAAAAAAAAATAACACAAAGGCACTCCAAAATGAATAAGGAAAGACTATATATGAACATTGGGGTGAATATCCTAACGTTTTCTGTGCTTGAAGGTAAATGTGCAAAACTAGGTGATCGTCCGTTGTGAGATTGACTTTTGGGAATTCGATTGTGGTTAAGTACCGTATTTCTACGCAATTTTTACCGTATTTCTACGCAATTTAAAAGCAAACACTTGTTTATTCAAAAAAAAGTCATTACTTAGATATGCATTTACTGCATTTAGCCTAGGATAAGTGGGCATAAATGCTTATATAAATGTACCGTCCTGTGGTGGAATGTCGAATATTCAAAGTATTTACAGGAAGGTTAAAGAAGTATCACGTATTAAGCGTGGGTATTGCTTTAGCTTGCAAATAGGTTTCGACAACCTCCACCGTGAGTTTTTGCATACCCTCGCTTTCATTATAAAAAGAAAGGAGGTTTACTCAACAAACATACTTCAAAAGATGGATAATTCTATTTCAATTAATTATTATTTAAAAATCAATTTATGAAAAAATCAATTCTTTTTGTAACCCTCGTTGCGTTTGTCATGATCTTTAGTTGTTCTAAGGAAAAATCGGCTTTAAACCCAGTTTCTATCAAAGAAGATAAATTTTCTGTTGAAAATATCGAGGCTGCGTTTGCGAAAACAACCATTTATACCAGGACACAGCCTGTGCCTATTGACGAATTGGATGAATTGCCATTGTATGCAGGTGCGGTACATAATCATTATCTTCCATTGTTTCTTGCAGAATTGGATGGAGGTAATTTTCAATATGTGACGAACATTACAGACCAAATGAATGATTTCAAAGTCGAAGCCGACAGAGCGTATGCAGTGGTTGTTGATGGCACTCCCCAAGAAACTACTGACATGCTTGATTACGGTCAACCAGCACTAGCAGCAATCATAGATAACATGACTTTAACTAGCACGGAATTTAATATGAATAAGTCTGCATGTATAGCGGACCTTTGCTCGTTAAGAACTGAAATTAATTCGACTGTAGGAGTACATCCCTTAGACACAACTTATATTGGCGATGCAATTGATAATTTAATTGCTTTCATTAATGAAGATATTACGGGAACAACATATAACAGCAATATGAATTCTCTAATTTCGAGTTGGGGGACCGCAAGCTTGGCGTTAAACAATAACGATATGAGCGATAACGCGGGGATTCCATCCGGTTATGTGCTTGGGATTTTTAAGGCAACCTACGTAAATGCAATGGCAACCTTACCTCCAAACCCACCACAACAAAAAGTAGCACAGTGGGTTGTTGGAGATGCGCTTGGCGCATTGTATGGACTTTTTTCAAGTGCATTTCAGTCTATCTATTCAAATCCAAACGTTCTGGAAAGTATGGCTACTTCAGCTCTTTATGCTTCGGTTGGGGTTGGAGCAAAATATGTCAAGGATTGGTTAGGGTGGTAATAAAAAAAGTTGTATATTTATAGCATGAGTGCAGAACATTATATAATGGCAATTCTTATATGTGTAATCCTTTTTGTATTAACAGTATTTTTAAAAAGAAAGGGAAAGCGTTATGAAATTACGTTATTGTTAATACCTATATTTATTGGGTCAACACTTACAAACGAGCTAACAATTAATGAATGGTATTATAGGGTTTTATTGACACTTGGTGTATCGTTTGTTATTCTATTTGTACTTGTTTTGGTGGTAAGATTAATACCTAATAAGCATACTAAATAGTGAATATTAACTCACCGTTGCAATTTATTAAGCCAGTCTAAACGCTGGCTTTTTTTATTCACTATTTTCTGAATAGATCACCTATCGCCATGAACTAACTTTTTAATTTGAGCCCTTTGAGCCCTTCCTTTGGTGCCTTTATCACCATTTTCTCCTGAACTACCATTTCTTCCCCCATCCATAGTCCACAAACCGCAATTGTGACTACTTCCTCCACGTCCACGACTTCCACCTCTTCCACCACTACCTTCTTTGCCTCCCCTTGAACTTGTTACAATTTGAAAATTTGAACAATTGGGAATCTCATTACCATTGATATCAACGCATTTGTAATTTAAAATTATTTTCCCAGCGTTTCCACCATTTCCGCCTTTACCACCTTTACCACCGTCTCCTCCAGGTTCTCCTTTCTCATCACAATCCGCATTTGCCCCTTTCCCACCTCTTTGCCCTTTTCCACCTTTAGCCCCTTTCCCACCATCTGTTTTTATTTGTAATTGTTTTATTTCAAAAATATTCCATTCGAAGGTTAAATTTACTCCCTTACTTCCATTTCCTCCCTTGCCCCCATTGTTACCATCACGCCCACTACCACTGCTGCTCCGACCAGGATCACCGTGGCGGTCTTTACCTGGATCGTTACTGTCTTTACCACTGCCATCAATTAAAACTTTTTTTCCAATTTGAACGAAATTAGCTTTTACATAAAAGTCTTTTACCTCATTTTCAAATTTAAGCGTTGAATCATTTTCCATAATGAATTTATCAACTTCAATGTAATGAGAATCAGTCAGTTTAATGATTTTTATTTTGCCCTCTTTAACTTTAAATTCTGCCATGGATTTTAATTTTTACATAACAAAAATAATAAAATCAAAATAACTTTTACAATTTTCGATTAAAAAACTACCATACTATCCACCAAATTAGAAAGGCTAAGTGATTAATTATTATTTTTAAATCATCAAAATTAAGAAGAAGTTTTTTTAATGAGTTGAAGTAAACAAATAGGATAATGAAGTTACTTGTTTCACAAAAGGATGAAATATATAAAATTATAGAAGATAGCGGATTTTCCCCACTTCAATTTAATCTAGAAGAAGATCCAGGTGACTTTTTGAGAGATGCGTACAGTCGATTAAGCTTAAAGAACTCAGATTATTATTATGATTTTTTTAATCGATCAAATGATTCATTTTCGCATTATTCTGTGTTTTGTCCAGGAAGGAGTATTTATAGCGAAAAGGCTGAGGTACAAACGTGGGAAGGTCATCTTCGGTGTCTCAAAGAATGGTTTAAAAACTTAAGAAGGGAAATTAAAGCAGAAAATAAATGGGATAGATTAAATCAGGAAATCCAGGAAGTCGCAGTTAATTTTGAAGATAATAATAGCCACAAGTTTACAGCCCATGAATACAAGCAATTAACTATAAAAATTGATAGTCTTAAATTAGCAATTGCAAATATTAATCTACTACCAGATCATCTAGAGGTCATTAATAATAAGTTAGATCATCTTACTGAGTTAGCGGAGGATTTAAATAAGTTCGATTGGAAAAATTTGTTTATTGGTACCATAATAAGTGTTATTATTCAATTAGGAGTAACGCAAGAAAATGCTAAATCTATTTGGGATTGCATCAAAATAATTTTCAGTAATTATTTTTTAAATTGAACCGTAGTAGAACCGTTCACCACATTTGTTGCTGGTTTATGCTGATACGAATACCGTGATGTCACAACAAAATAGGAAAAGAGTATTTTTTGGCCTTTTCCTGCCCCTTCAACCAAATCAAAATGTCTTTAAATGATAGATAAATTCTTTGCCTTAAACCACCTGCATAATATTCCATGACATTCTGAATAATGCCATTGCAAACAACTGTTGAAATGATGATGAATGGGTTGCTTAACCCTGCCAGGGATGGAAGCGGCACGCAGCGCAGCATGTTTGCGTAATGTTGTTGGTTGAGGAGGCGTAGGAACGGAGCCACCGCAAACCAAACAACATAGCAAACTGCAAGCGAAGTAAAGCGGACAGCCCGGTGCTGACGAGCGCCTTTGAAACACTAAGTTCAACTAAAAATATTTCAGGCGCTTGTTCAGCAGGCAGCCAACAAATTGAATTATATTTTTAATGAATATTAATCAAAAAAAACATTACAAACTGACCATGTTTAAGTTTGCCCCGGGCACGCATTGCGAAGGGTCAACAGCCGAGGTTGGTTTCAGGAACTGGTACCTGCAGGGCAAACTGTATGCCTGGTTAAGTTTGAATGCGGGCATACGGGGCCAGGCCTTTGGCACCAACTTTGACGTAACGCTTTTAAACAGCAACGTGGCGTTATTGCTTGAAGGTAAATTACCCAAACCAACGTATGTTGCCGGGTATGTTCACCTGGATGCAACGGTATTGGAATTTATTCACGTAAACATGGACTTTGACTTTGCATTCGGGAATAATTGTACTGTTGTGGGTGGGTAGTAGTTTACGGCTTACAGTTTTTGAGTTCACAGTTTTCAGTTGGGGAAGTTCGCGCAGATCTCGCAGATCCCGCAGATTGGTTTGCACTTTACAGTTCACAGTTCAGGAAGGGCGCGCAGATCTATGGACTACATAATTTGTTTTTGGTGTCCATGAACTTCGTTTCGGAGATCCCGCAGATGTTTGCCGTTCGCAGTTCAGGAGGGGCGCACAGAAATACGCAGATGGTTTACAGTTTTTGGGTTCACAGTTCACAGTTGAGTAAGTTCGCGCAGATAGCGCAGAAGAACGCTGATAGTTTACAGTTCACAGTTTTTGAGTTCACAGTTATTAAACCTACTTCTTCAACAGTTGTATTCCCTTTTTAATGTAATGCGTATCTCGGTTCCACAGCGTTTCACCTTTTGTGATCCATGAAATGCCAAATGCCCAAAGGGCCACACTCTCACACCAAAAAATAGTGGGATTGCCGGGAGGCGCTTTCTCTTTCCATACCATGAAATAAATACCTATCCACACAATACACCCAATCATTACACTGCCGCATAGGTAGTGTGTCCATTTACGGCCGGCAGCAATGGCTGGTGTTGTTTTTTTGGCGGTGTGCGGGTTTTGCGGTGGCTTGTTGAAATAGTACATGCTGAACACGATAAGCGATACGAAAAAAATAAGTGCACTTATTAAATGCAATTGGGTATTCCAAACCAACAAAGGACCGCGTACGGCATGCGCGCTGTACAGGGGTTCTACGTGATTATACTTAATGTTGGTTGGGTTAAAGGCTACGCCCAGTGCACCGGCAGCAGCAGCAAATGCCCACAGGCGCTCAACAAAACCGTAACCGTTGTACGTGACCAAAAAAGTGGCCATGATGCACAACACGCTTACCAACACATCGCCCGTATTGGTGTAGTAATAATCGCTTATGGAAGGTTGCTGGGCCAGGCCGCCCTCAGGTTTGGTAAACACCAGCAATGCAATGGGCAAAAATATACCGGCAAACCCAATAAAATTGCGCAGGGTCATGTAGGAGAACACCAGCTGGTTCTCGTCCTCCTTGGTACGGTGGTTGATTTCCGCATTCAGGTTATTCATAAATAAAAAAGGGTTATTGGTTTTGGTATAAAGCTAAGCAAAATTTTGAGGTGTGCAAGTTGTATGGTGAAAATACCGTATTTATACGTTGAATTTTGCGTAGAAATACGGTATTTCGTGGTCGTATTTGCCTATATGAAATTTTTATCCGTGCTTTGGCATAAATCCTTTTAACCTATGACGCCAATTAATTTGTTCAAAGCAGCATTGCTGTTAATGAGTGTTACCGTATGTGCGGTGGCCAATGCGCAAACTCCTCCTTCATTGGGGGCAGCCAGTAACTATGGTTTACTTGCTTCTGATAGTATCATTGTAACCGATACTATTCGAGTGAACGGTGATGCCGGTGCCGGTACTTTTGTGCATTCAAAAGTTGTTGCCGATAATATTTATACCAGCGTTTCCAGTGCACAATCTGCGCTCACAAGTGCAAAGTTGTATTGCAGCGGATTATCAGGAACAAGTATAAGCGGGACTTTAAAAAACCAAACACTAACAGCGGGGGTGTATACCATAACCGGTAATGCTTCGCTAACGGATACGTTAATTTTAAGTGGCGATACAACAGACATTTTTATCATAAATATATCAGGTAATCTTACGTTCAATGCGAATGCTGTTATTTTAACAGGTGATTTATTTTATGGAGTTAGACCAAATAATGTTTACTGGAATGTTGGCGGAAAAGTAACCATTGGGCAGTATTCAAACATTTGCGGGGTATACCTGTCGGCTGGTGACATTAACATTCAAAACACCTTTATGGGTTATTTATGCCTGCTCTCTCAACAAACAATACATATTTCCGATATTCAAAAAATAGCTGTTCCTTATAGTTATGGGTATTCTATTGCGTCTTATGACCTTTTAAAAGTTTTAAGAAGTGGTTGCCCTGGGCTGGGTGTTTATACATGTGGGGAGTTAATTGATAACGGAAGCTTCGAGTATATTGATCCGGCTATTGGTGGATGCCCAATGTCAATTACCAGCGGAAATGATGAATGGGCATGTCCATGGACGCATTTTCCAGCAGGAATAGGAATTAATTCATCGCCCGACTATTACAATACTTGCTCTCCTGGGTGGACCAATGTTAGTGTTCCAAATAATGGATTTGGTACACAAACGCCAGTAACAGGTTCAGGATATGTTGGCATGTTTTCGGGAGACCTTGGCCCCAATATTATGGAAGGAGTAAAACAGGATATTACTCCAGCCGGAGGTATGATTGCTGGTAAAGTGTATTACCTAGAATTGTATGCCAGTTTAGCAGAAGCATCAGAAGGAGCAACAACCATGGGATTTTATATTACTACTGCAGGCGGTACGGGCTTACATTGGTACAATCATCCTTCTTATATAACAAGCAAAACAACGTGGACAAAAGTTTCAACCTGTATTACAGCTACCGGTAATGAAGCCTTAGTAAATATTTTAAATACGAGCGGTTGGGCTCCAATATTTGTAGGATGTATACTTGGTTATCCCTACTCATGTTTCTTTTATCCCAACCAGGTATATTATTATGTGGATGATGTTTCAGTAAAACGTCTGGCCAATGCAGGTCATGATAAGGATGTTTGTACATCGGGCACAATCGGTAATCCTGCATGTTCTATTTCAGGAGCTACGTATTCCTGGACCGCTGCTGATGCATTTACTTCTTCCAATTCAACCATTCTTGCTCCTTCAAGCGTTTCAACGGGAGTGAATACAACAGTGAACGGTGTGTATACATATATCCTTACCGTTTCCATAACCAGTGGCAGTGGTGTTTGCACCGATACAGACACCGTAACCGTAACCAACCATTCCATTACCGTTGTTGCAAGCGCCAGCCCTGCTACAGTTAACATGGGAAGTTCAAGTACGCTAACTGCCGTTGCAACCCCATCAACCGGGGTAACGTATTCCTGGGCTCCGGGAGGCATGACGGGTTCACCCGTTGTGGTAACACCCCCGGTGACCACAGTTTATACGGCAACAGCTACAAATACGTGGGGATGTACCGCGCAGGATACAACTATTGTAACAGTTGTTTATCCGCAGTGTAACGTTACCATTAACTATACTGTTCCAATTGGAGGCGCTAACAGCGTTACCACATTTGGCGGTGCTGTGGGTACGCCATTGACAATAAGCAATGCAAATATTGAGTGTTTAGGCGATCTTACAATTATTCACACAAATATCACATTCAGCAATTGCAACTTTAAAATGGCAGCAGGCACTAAAATTTTAATTTCAACCAATTGCACGACTACTGTAAATTCGCAGACTCACTTTTATGCCTGTGGAGATATGTGGGATGGTATTTACCTTTTAGGAGCAACTGGTCCTCCTAACACTTTCTTTAATGCTTATGGAAGCGCATTTATTGAAGATGCCTTAAACGGAGTGGTTTCACAAAACGGCAGCCCTTTCACATTGAATACAGTAATTTTTAACAGAAACAGAATAGCGGTGCAGGTTCAAACATATGCCGGAGCATATTTAGGGACAGTTCAAAACTGCATTTTTACTTCTAGGTATATTCCAAGTTTTGCAAACCCGGCAAGCAATTATAGCGTAGCTGCTTTAAAAGGCGGAGTAACCCCGCTAACCGGATTTATCAAAACATCTATGAAAGCCCCCTATGCCACAGAGTTGAGTTGCTTTGGTGTTTGGGCTTCAGGTGTAACTTCTTTAACAATTGGAAATACATCTTCTTCCACCGTACAGAATATTTTTGATTGCTTAAAAGCCGGTGTGAAGCTCAACAATTCAAGTGCTGCAATTTATAACAATACATTTCAGTATATGCAAGACACGTATCCCTGTTCAACTTGTTATAGCTTCTTAGGTGGTTATGGAGTTCATGCTGCCGGTACAATCTCTTCGGCATACCAGGTTACAATTGGAGGAACTTTAGCCAATCAACCAAATACATTTACTGATTGTTACAGGGGGGCGTATGTTGATTATTACAAAACGGTAAACGTTAAGAATAATACGTTTTATAACAGTGTTACCCAAACCTTTTTGGGCAACACCATTGGTGACCAGGGTATGTATATAAGAGCGTCAAATACAAGTGCTATTGTGGTGACAGGTAATACCCTGACCAATTGTGATGATGCCATTTTAATTACCAGAGTTTCGAGTGTAACGGCACACTCTCTGCAGGTAAACACCAATACCATTTTAGCCAACGCAAACGGTAAAACTACCAATGCCATTTATATTCAGGATCCTGGCACTGTGCTTCCTACAGCTTCACCCAAAGAAATAAAAGACAATATAATCACCGAAGCTAATTATGGTGTTAATCTATCAAATGTTAAACAACCAGGTTTCACAGTAGCAACAAATAGTATCACCGCACGTTATGCTGGTACAGGAACACAAGCCGGTATTAGGGCCTTTCAGTGTGATAAAACAATTATAAATAACAACCATACCAAGTACAATGTAACAACGGCCGGGTTAAGCGGGGGCAATTTAAATTCATACGGTATTTACGCCATTAGCAGCACAAACATGACTATAAAATGCAATTTAATGGAAGATGCAGGACGTAGTTTAGCTTTTCAAGGAGGTTGTACAAGTTTAACACCTACCTACGGTATTACACAAAACACAATGCGTAGAGCACGGGAAGGATTTACTTTACTTGCAAGTGGTGTTATCGGAACGCAAGGAAATGCTACAACGCCAAGCGGAAATGTATGGGACTTGACAGCGGGTAATTATTTTACAGATTGTCATACAATGGCGAACTCTTCAGTGGCAACAAGTTCTACACTCTATGTGGTAAATGCAACAACCGGCTTGGCTACCAGGCCATCTGTAAATTCTCAGTTGACAGGAACTGCTTACGTATGGACAACATCTCTTGTAAATGCAACTGGTAGCTTAAGTTCTTGTGGTTTTGTTCCCGCTTTTGTTTTAGATGATGAACCGGTTTATGCCGAGAAGGATTTATCTTCTGACACAAACAATATTAATTATCTTGAAGATTTAGCTAACGACACAATCAATCTGTCGGTATATTCGGATGAAGTTAACTGGCAGTTGGATCATTTCACTTATGGAGAAATCTCAAATGACGCTTTGTTATTAGGTAGTTCCGATTTACAAAATTTTTATTCAAATCAGAATAGCCAACCTATTGGACAGTTTACATCGATAGATAGCTTGATAATGTTAAGTAACTTTATCAATGCCGATAACATTAATAATACAGTATCGCCAACAAATACTATTGAGCAAAACCTTCAATTATATAACAATCTATTCTTGAAACTAATGATTGATAGTAATTATGTCTACGCACCATCCGAAGTTGATACTTTGTATTATATTGCAGAACAATGTCCTGTTGAAGGTGGCCCCGCTGTTGCTTCAAGCCGTTCTTTATTAATGCTAATTGAGGATGGAGTAATTGACTTCGATGATAATTGCGATGCCGAAGCCAAAGTATCTGTTCAGCAAGACGAACAATTACCTTCAAAAATTGTTCAGGATTCTCGTTTCCTTATATATCCTAATCCAAATAATGGCAACATGATTTTGAACTACAACCTTAAACATAATGAACGTGGTAATCTTAAAATCCATGACGCTACCGGACGATTGTTGGCTAATTTTAATTTAAACAACGACCAGAAACAGTTAACAATCGGTGGTTTTGATCTTGGAAACGGTATTTATACGGTTGCCATAGATATTAATGGCAAATTGACACATGCTGATAAGATTATTATCATAAAATAAGCGTATATTTGTGAGGTGATTAAAAGCCTATTCATATTGATAGCCTTGGTACTTGCAAGTACCAAGGCTATTTATAGTCAAAATCTTGTCCCAAATTCAAGTTTTGAGGTATTCACTTCTTGTCCCGATTTAAGTATGTTCCCTAACGAAATAAATCTTGCGACTCCTTGGTATAATCCTACCACTTGTTCACCGGATTTATATGATACTTGTTCTGATACAAACGTAGCTGGGGTTCCTTACAATTTTAATGGTTACCAGTATCCACATTCGGGCCACGCGTATGCTGGTGTTTACGTTTATGGAGGGTCATCATCCCGTGAATACATACAAGTTCAATTACTTGATACATTAGAAAGCGGTGAACAATATTCAATTCAGTTTTATGTCAATCTCGCTATCAACTTTTCTTATCATTGCGCTATTGATGAAATCGAATTACTATTGTCCAATAGTCCAGTTACTTCTTCTAATCAATATTATTTAAATTATTCTGCACAAATAAAGTCTTCTCCTGGATTGTTTTTGACTGATTCGGTTGGATGGACGTTGATATCGGGAGTATACACTGCATTAGGAGGCGAGATGTATATTACAATCGGTAACTTTAAAGATGATAGTAATACTGATACAATTGACGTAGATCCTCAAAGCACTGCAAAGCAATCTTACTATTATATCGATGATGTCAGTATAACTCAAATTACGGGTGTTGATGAAAAAAAGGAAAATTATGCTTTTTCTGTGTTTCCAAATCCAGCAACAAATAAAGTCATTATTGAAACCAATAGCCCAAATGGTCCAATTTTCCTATATGATCTAATGGGAAATGTATTAAAACAAATTTCATTAAATTCAACACGAACTGAATTTGATGTGGGTAATTTTCCTAATGGAGTCTATCTCCTTAGAAGTCCTTCTATAACAAGAAAACTAGTTATAAATCATCATTAGTCCTTTAATCCTGTATTTGTAGCCTTTGTCTAGTTATGTATAAAACAATAAACAGAAAAAAGGTATATTTATTCAGTATGAAAAAATTATTGCTTATACTTTTTTTATTGTCTAACTTATTATTAAAAGCACAGGTAGTTTTTCAGCATTATTATTCTAATGTGCCATATTGCAGTATTCTTACCAACGATCAGGGTTATGTCTTTTGTGGATTTTGTCCTGACAATTCTACAATGCCTGTATCAAGTGATATTCTTTTGGTAAAAACAAACGCTGACGGGGACACTTTGTGGAAAAAAACATATCATGGACCCGCTGATGATACAGGTTGGGATGTTAAACTGACGTTCGATGGGGGATACATTCTGACAGGAATCACCAATAGTTTTGGTTCTGGACAAGGCGATATACTTTTGTTAAAGGCTGATTCGTTAGGCAATATTTTATGGTCAACAGTTGTTGGCGGTTCATTGGATGATTATGGAACCCATGTTCAACAAACGGCTGACAGCGGTTATATTGTTTGTGGCATGACAAAAAGTTTTGGTGCGGGTGGAGAGGACTTCTATTTAGTCAAAGCAAATTCTACCGGCAATGTGCAGTGGACAAAAACGTATGGTGGAACTAAAAATGATTACCCACATTCGGTTTATCAAACAAGCGATATGGGATTTATCATTGGGGGTACTTCTTCAAGTTTTACATCACTAACCAATGATTATGATGCTTATATTGTAAAGGTTGACAGTATTGGTAATCTACAATGGTCAAATACGTACGAACCTGCTCTAAATGATATTAGCGATTTTTATCACACGCGACCCGTTGATGATGGCGGTTATATAGCAACTGGTTACACATTGACATCTGGATTAATTGGCGAAGAAATGATATTTACTAAACTAAATGCAACAGGGAATACACAATGGGTAAATAAAATAACAGGAGGCGCTACGGAATTAGGCCGTTTCATAGAGCCCGTAGATAATGGTTATATTATAACTGGAACTACTTATAATTCTCCATCAACACCCAAGTTTCATCCTTTTCTTGCTAAAACGGATACAAGTGGAAATATAGTATGGTCTAAAAAATACATTAGTAGTCTTGGCTATGCGCAAGAGGGTCTCACAGTTCATCAAACACCTGACGGTGGCTATAGCTTACTGGCGAATTCATCACCAGTAATAGGTTATACATTTACGCACACATATTTTGTAAAAACTGATTCATTAGGGAACAGCGGTTGCAATGATTCGGCCTTAGTATTAATACCAACGGCTTTAAGCGTACCTGCGGTATTGCAAGTAAGTACAGTATTAAGCGGTGGGATTTATATATCTCCTGTTTTTAGTGATATTCATGCGCCACTTAACGATTACTTGTTATGCTCAGGGTCGATTAATGTCATTGAAGTTGAAAATAATTTCACCTTCACGTTTTACCCCAACCCCGCAACACACAAATTAACTATTGAAGCCACGACACAAAACGGTTTTATTGTGCTTGTTGACATTACCGGCCATGTGCTCAAACAAACAGTTATAAACGCTGGCCGTACGGAAATAGACGTGCATGATTTGCCCAACGGGGTGTATTTTGTCAGGTGTAATTCAGCGGTAAAAAAGTTTATAGTAAACAGGTGAGTCAATTCAGAATTTCGAGTTTCGAATTCCGAATTGCGGGGTTCGAAATTCGAAACTCGAAATTCGCAATTGACTCATCACCAACCGCCAACCAAAGCCTGAAACAATTCAGCCAGTTTTACGTTACAGCATATTCTTATCAAAAACCAATTTTTAAATGAGCAACAATTACCGTAAGCCGGGACACATTAGTCCTGAACTTTTAGCGCAACTCAAAAAAAACAAACCCAAAAAACAGGAATGGCACTGGTCACTTACCTTCACCATTTTTGGCATTGTGTTTGGCGGCATTCTTACCATTTTTGTTTGGACCTTTACCTTAATAAGCCTTATGCAATTATTGCTGGGTGTAGTTGCCCTGGCCATACTTTCATTTGTTATACAATGGAAACTTTTTTACAGCCAGGCCTTTATTCAAAAACATTTCAGAATACCAATAAGCATTTATGGTCTGTATAACCTGGGCGTGGGCTTTGCACTAACGGGTATGCTACTTACGCTTAACTGGGTTGGAGCCAGCAGTACCGAGCAATATGAACGCCACCGCATTGTTGGTTTTGACCGCGACTATATTCTTGACTCCAATGCCGAAGCTGTTTTTTTACTGGAAAATGACGCCTACCAGGGCAGCCCTACTATGCGCAGCATGCCTTACCTGCAGGCCATAAAAAAACAAAGCATGCCGTTTTTGGATATTATTTACCACAAGGGCCTTTTAGGACTTGATGTGTTTTATGGCAAACGCATGAGCCCCGATCCCAATTACAAACCTGAACCCGTAAAGGAAGAAGCAGAGGAGGAAGTGGTGCCTGAAGAAACCGATACAACACTTGCTGATAGCACCATTGTAACCGAATAAATCCTGCATTGAAGTTACCGCTTGTATTCCGTGTATTTTTTTACATAATCATACCCGCCTGGTTGCTGGGCTGGCTGTGCATGCGCATGGTAAACCCGCAACCACGGTTTACCGGTACAACACAGGAAATAACGTACTGGCAGGAACGCGGTAATTTTTACAAGGCGGCCGATGTGGCCCTGCTTGATGTGTACAAACATCCCACCGATTTTAAGCGCCACGCCCAATTTCTGACTGCGTATACCTTGCTTGAGTTGCGCGAGCGCACGCTCCTGAACGGCACCCTGCAAAAAACAATTGGTGACGTAAATGCCTATTACGAAAAATGTAAACGCTCAACCAGCAAAATTATGCGTGATGTGGGCATTTACGGCACAACCCTGCTTGCCTTTGAAATAAAGCACAACACCAGCAAGCAACAACTGCTGAATGACCTTGGGCAAATGCACAACCAGCAGCGCCCGTATGTAAATGAATTGTGCTACAACATATGTGAATTAACCTATGCGCCCGATAGCAACTTAATGTACCTTGAACGTGAAATTGCGGTAAACCAAAAAAATGAATATGCCTGGACCCAGCTCTTGCTTGAACTGAGTTATCAAAAAGATAACCGCAATGAATTAAAATCAAAACTGGAACAAGCCAATGCTGCGGATATACACATAGATGCCGAAAAGAAACGGTGGCTGGGGCTTTGCATTTCGCCCATGCTTTATATACGCGCCCTGTACGAACCTCTTTTTTACACGCACAGCGTTATTGAAATACTGGTTGCTTTACTGGTGTTTTTGGCCTGGTTTATTTTTTTACTGGCCATGAATGTTTTTAAGGATATTAACCTGCGCGTACTCGCAGTTGTTTTTTTCCTGGCACTGGTGCTTGGCCCATTTACACTTATGTTGTATGATGGCATGTATTACCTGTTGCTGACCATGGAAATTTACATATGGCGATCATTGCAGGAAGATATACTGGTTACCGGTTTAATTGAGGAGTTCATGAAATTGTTGCCGGTTGTACTTGTGCTGTTGTTTGCACCGCGCAAAGCCATAAATCCGTTTACACTTTTGCTTATGGGAGCCATAAGCGCCCTGGTTTTTGCCTTTGAAGAAAACATTTTGTACTTTGGTCATTATTATGATGTGACCATTACCAGCAGGCGTGCCGTACTGGCAGTAGCCATGCACGTGTTTACCGGTTCATTAACCGCTTATGGTTTTGTACTGGTAAAATTCAATGGTAAAAAATGGTATTGGGTGCCCTTGTGTTTTGTACTGGCCATGTGTATACACGGCACTTATAATTTTTTGCTTTCGCAACATTTGTGGTGGTTGGCAACACTGCTCACCATTTGTGGTATGTTTGCGCTGGGATCATTCATAAGCAATTGCCTCAACCAAAGTGAGCGTTTTGACGAGTCAAAAAAAAGCGCGCTAAAAACAAAAAGCATATGGATTATTTGCAGCCTGTCACTCATCATACTCATTGAATTTATAATAACAGCGTTTACCTATGGACTGGCCGAAGGGGAAAAAACACTGGGGCAAAGTTTGGCTTACAACGTGTGGATTATTTTGGTGGTAGGATTATCGTTCACGCGCATTGAACTGGAAAAAGACAAATGGGAGTTTATTGATTTTTATGGGTTCCACAACCTGTCGTTGTTTGGTCCATCAGGCGGAAAAAAAATTGTGGGCGTATTCAATTCAGCCAATGCTGTTTTTAGCTCGGGCCAGACACTGGAGGCAACAGTGATAAAAAAAATAAAATCGGCCGGGGGCGACAACTGGTACCTGGTAACCACCACCAGTGAAAAAATGCCCCATGCGTTAATTAAATTTAAAGAAGAGGGTGAAAATTTTTACGATTTTAACGTGTACGTGCATGTGCGTGCAGTTGCGGGCGAAGAGCCTGTTGCGCGGTTTGAACTAAAGCATTATCCTTTTATTGGGTTTATGATGATAAGCCCAGTGCTGGAAAAAAAGTTGGCAAATGATGTGAAAAATTAGGGAATTCCCAATTTCGAATTCCGAGTTTCGAAATTCGGAACTCGAAATTCGAAATTCAAACGAAGTGTCAAAAATTTTCCATTTCTCTCAGTTCCTCAATCAGTACCTCCAATTGCTTTTGCATTTTAACGGGACTGCGGTCACACAGGTGGTGAATGGCATTTGCTTTTTGGGCAATGGCATCGGCATAAATTTCCCAGGGATGTTTGTTGTCAACATAAGGTGCATGCGGGTAAAGCGCTTTAACAGCAGCCTTGAGCTCATCACTTAAAACAGCCAGGTCAGTGGCGTATTCTTTAATAAGGTCAATGTTGCTGGTGGTTTTAATTTCGTAAGCAAGTATAACCGCTTCACTCACAAAATCACTCACAACAGGTTTCAGGGTAGTTTGTTTGATGGAATCAACATTGGTTTCGGCCTTTGACCATACAGGCAGGCATAGCAACAGGAATAAAATTTTCGTTTTCATAAGCGCATAATTTTTTTCAACGTCTTATGGAATATTCATGTGTTTACACCGTAAAGCATAAATATTTCATGGGTAAACGCGTTAAGGTTATTACTGGTGAATGATTAATGTATGTACGCATACTATTTATGCAGGGTTACTTTTTGGGCCCATAAATTGCCAAAAGTTTTTAATGCGCTGGTTTTGTGTGTTTATGCAATGTATAAATGTTTATTCAGCAACATTTCAAGCGGGGGTTAACCTAACAGGCATATCATGTAATTAAACAAAGTGGCTTACCCGTTTTATCCTATATTTGATCACCCTATTTTCATGGAAACAATCCGTATTCACATAAACAACCAGGCAGTAATTTTACTTTCGGCAGCCCAGCTTGATAGCCTGATTGATTCGGTTTTATTAAGGGTGTATAGTGAAATATGGATAAGCGGCCATGGCAACACCAGCTTAACCGTATTGGTAAATGCCGACTATGCTTTTTTCAGGTACCAGCGTTATGATGGTGACGGTGGTTTGCGTTCGGTAAACCACAACCATGCACGCAACCAGTATGAAATTTTTATTTTGCCCAATGCCCAGCAGGACGAGTATCCCGCCAATTGGTTGTACAACCGTGAAATCATACGCCCGGTTTTACAAACCTATTTTGAGATGGGTGAGCGGTATGAGGGTATTGACTGGGACGGGGAATAAAAATTGAATGAATCTTGCTTGTTAAGCTGCAGCCCGTATAATAAAAGGCCGTGTCTTAAAATTTCCAAATCTCAATACACCTCCACCAACTCCATCTTGCTAACCGGCAACACCCACAATTTGCGTGCAAGGGTTGTAATAACCGGTTTATATTCGTTGGCCTCAACCAGCACATGGCCAAAATTCAATCGCTCAACATCGCGTGTGGCATATAAAAATCCCTTTAACTTTTCCGGGTTGTACCATTTTACTTTATACGTATACTTTAAACGCAACGTAGGTTCGCTCACCGTTAGTAACAGCAATGTTTTACTTTTTGGTTCCAACTCAATTTTATACAAACCGTTTCCATGCTCATGCACCCATTCCTGGTTTAACTTTGCAGCCTGGTACGCACTCTTAAACAAAACACCCACATAAGGGGGCTTTCCCTTTGTCCATTTTAAAACCAGCTCAACTTCCTCTTCCATAACACAAAATTAAAAGCAAATTGACCCATGGTCTGGCTACAATTTGTAGTTTGTTCATAATTGCTTTTCAAAGGTAAACTACGAACCTCGCCATAACATTAAGTGGAGGGCTCGGGTTGTAGTCTTAATAATTTGGCCACCCCGCGCGGTAGCGCGGCCGGGCTATCGGCTATAGCCTTCGCTTCGCTCAGGGCTATTTGCCTCTATCCCTGGTGGAGTTAGCCCGTAAAAATCAAAGTCCTCCAATACAATGGGTTGATGTTTATAAGGGTTGGTACGGCATGCCCAGTTGTAATTTTTTCTTATCCAAACACCAAATTTATGAAGGCTAAACGCCATATATTCGTAACACATGCTCAAGCAACAATTTTATATCCTGGCTAAATCATTTTGCAATAACCAGTCATTGATTGACACCTGCTGGCTTGAACTTGAGGCAAACTATTCACACAAAAAACGCCACTACCACAATTTAGCACATCTTGAAAATTTAATTACGCAACTTGAACAGGTCAAAACACAAATTCAGGATTGGAACGCCATTTTATTTGCTGTTTTTTACCATGATGCCATTTACAAAGCCACCAAATCTGACAACGAGTTGCAAAGTGCCGAACTTGCCAAAAAACGCTTAGCTGAATTAAATGTTCCAATCACCATTATTCAGCCCGTTTATGATCTCATCATGGCCACCAAAGGCCACACCGTAAGTTCAGCCAATGACATAAATTTGTTTACCGATGCCGACCTTTCCATTCTTGGGTTTGATTGGAAGTCCTATCACACATATGCCAAACAAATCCGTAACGAGTATTCCATTTATCCTGACCTCATGTACAATCCCGGGCGTAAAAAAGTGTTAAAGCATTTTTTAGACATGCCGCGTATTTTTAAAACCCAATTTTTTTACGATAAATATGAATTGCAGGCCCACATGAATCTCAAAAAAGAACTTGAACTAGTATAACCTATGAATGCAACATTATCCAAATGGCAGCAAATCTCCAACTGGTATGCTGAAAAAAATGCACATGAAATTTCAAATTTTAATCCGCCCGCATCACAAACAAGCATTGCAAACATTGAGGCGCTTCTTGGTGAAAAATTGCCAGCCGACCTTGAGCAAATGCTTTTAACGCATGATGGTGAGGATGGTGAAGGCCGTGGCCGCATGTGTGGTGTGGGCATGGTTTCGGCAAACACAATTTTGAGCAATGTTGAATTAGCACTGAGCCAAATAAAACCCAATGAGCGTTATTTAAAATCACCCGAAAAATCGCAGGAACTCCTTGATAAAATTGTGAATTTTTACCGGCAGCACATTCCACAACCCTGGTACAAAGTGGTATTTGATTGCAGTGAAAATTCGTTTGGCGGACCCTATATGTACGAAACCGAAGCAACAACCGGTAAGGACAAAAAAATTATACGCATGCAGTATGATGACATACGCCCAATCATAAAACAACTGGCCGATTTGGAAAATCCTACCTATAACTGGGACAAGCTTGAATTTGCGATTTATAAAGACCATTACGAAGTAAAACGTACCGACTATAATTTTGACAATGAAATTCCCTTTACATCATTTCCCGAAAATGCTATAAAGAAAAAATATTTTAACCCTAAATGGATTCCTGTTTTTGAGGACGGTGGAGGAAATTATATTGGCATTGATCTTGATCCGGATACGAAGGGAACCAAAGGCCAGGTCATCATTTTTGGCCGGGACGAGGAGGATATGGTGGTTTTGGGTAACAACCTTGAACAATTTTTTGATTTTTGCCTTAACCTGATTGAAAAACATAAAGGCAATGACCCTGATAATCCACTGCTTAATGATTCACACCTACACGATGTGTTGCGCGGGTTAATTAAAGGAAATTAACCAAAAAAACGGGTTTTTACACAACTTCTGGTTTTTACCCGCGTTTAACCAAAATGAACCGTGAAAGTATGAAAGCAATAAAAAAACAACTGGGGGTGGTTCTAAAAACAGCGCTTTTTGCAGCTGCCTTCGTACTTATTTTATTTTCTGCATCCTGCAGGAAAAAAGAATCCTGTTTTGATAAAGAGCTTTATTACCTGCATACCAATGACTATTGTACGGCTGACTGTCCCGGTGTTTTGGGCTGTGACGGTAAAACCTATTGCAACGCGTGTGAAGCCCAAAAAGTTGGTATACGCGTGGTTGATGAGCAACAGTGAAAAATGTCATTTTTACAATAGGGCATTCCAACCATCCCAAGGAATATTTTCTGGAACTTTTACAAGCATACCAGGTTTCGGTTGTGGTTGATGTGCGCAGTATTGCAGCCAGCCGTTATAACCCGCAATACAACGGTAAAAACCTCAAACACTATTTACATCAACATCGCATTGAATACGTGCATATGCCTGAAGCCTTTGGCGCCCGGCAAACAAATCCTGCAGTACTTGATCAAAACGGGCAGGTAGATTTTAAAAAATTGCAGGAAACCCAGGTATTTAAAAACGGAATTGGATCACTTGATTTTTTGCTTTCACAAGACCAAACAATAGCACTTATGTGTGCTGAGGCCGATCCCTTAAGTTGCCACCGTTTTTTTATGATAGCAGTTTATCTTTATCAACACGGGTATGAACTCAAACACATTCTTAAAGATAAAACAGTAAAATCACAAACGGATTTGGAAGAAGAACTGATTAAAAAATTTGCAAAAAAAATAAGCAATGATTTGTTTCACACCAATTACCGTGAAACGGCACTTGAAAAAATCTATCGCCTTAAAAACAATGAAATGGGTTTTATCCCTTCCAACTGAATTTTATTTACGTTTCACTGCCCATACTAACAGACACGAGAGCAGAAAAAATATACCTGAAAGTAACCCTGCAAATTCAATCATTGAATCTGCGTAAACAATGCCATCAGCTGTAACATACTTTCCGTTCTCATATGGCAAATTCCACCGGTAAATAAAAACAACAAACGCAAGTGTAAAAACACTTATGCTTAAACACAAAAAAAATATTTTAAGCGCTTTACCAACCATTATTGCTTAGCCACAAAATTAATGCTAAAACTGTTTTCGTCCTGGTTAACCAGGGCACTGTAAAACATACCCTCGCTTTCATATGTTTTGTCTTTCACAAAATCAACTGCGCTCCATTTTCTTCCGCTATCCAGTAACTGGTTAATGTAATTTTCAAAATGCACGGTAATATCCGCTTCAGCTTTAGGCTGTGCAATCATGGTTTGCTTTGGCAAAGTAGTACACAGCATATTGTACCGCGATTTCAGCAACACATCAAAATACCAGGCATTGGTTACCTCTAAAGCCTCGCTTATAAAATAATCCATAAATCCGCGTATGGGGTGATTAAATTCACTGTTTAAGTCCAGTGCAAGCCGCACACCGGTTGAAAGGCTCCAGTCAGCACGTTCACCTGTCATGCCATTTGTGCTTGCACCGTAAAAACCAACAACATATTCAAGCAAACCGTTTGGGGCAGGCTCTTCATACATAATAGGCTTATCCAATACCTGTTGTGGAATTTTTTCCTGTAAGCCGGCAAAAAAAGGTGAGCCATCAAAACAGCTCATGCCTGAAATGCCTATTTCCGGCAAAGCACCAATGCTGTGCCTGCAGGTTGTTCCATCCTTATATACTTTTATGTTTACGGCTTCATTCCCGGCTACCGTGAGCCTGAATAAAATCATTTCAACGTCTTCTTTTTTCATAGGATACTAAATTTATGCCCTTTTTGTCACCAAATAGCTGTATAGGTTGCTGTATCTGCGTGAACCTCCCCAACTGTAAACCGTGAACTACCAACTGTGAACTATAAACCATCTGCGAGATCTGCGGGATCTGCGCGAACTTCCTAAACTGTGAACTATTCTGCGTATTTCTGCGTGAACCCTCCTCAACTGTAAACTGTGAACTGCAAACTCCAAATCAATCTGCGAGATTTGCGGGATCTGCGCGAACTTACTAAACTGTAAACCATCTGCGTATCTCTGCGCTTTCTGCGCGAACTTCCCCAACTGTGAACTACAAAACTGTGAACTACAAACGTTTATTCAAAACTCTCCACAAATTTTTCCTGTTCCAAACTTTCAACTGCTCTTGGCGATCGTGATGTGCGTACCAGCTCAATGGCTTTTTTTGTATCCAGTTTATGCAGTTGTTTTAAATAGCAGGCAACTGCTGTGCCGGTTCTTCCAATACCACCAACACAATGCACAAGCACTTTCTGGTTTTTTGAAACAGCTTCGTGCATAAACCCAATTACCTCCTTCATTTCTTCACCGGTTGGAATTCCCTGGTCAACCACTTTTACATGCCGGTAATTTAATCCCGCCTCTTTATACACATTCAATAAATCAGGTACACCGTAATGCGTTAACTCCTCCTGTGACAAAATGCTTACCACATGCTGTATTCCTTCAGCCGAAATACTATGTATATCGTCTTTCAGTGATCGTTTCCTGTCCTTTCTTCCTGGTAAAATGGTCATTCCAATTAGCGGTTGTGCATCCTTTAAATAATCAATACGCAAGCGCGAACTGTTGTTCTTTTTATAATTCACAATGTGTTTTGCAAGTCGCCCTGATGCATACAATGCCAGTTTTTTCTGGTAGTTGTTACACTCATCAAACGAAAGGGTGTGCACACTGTAACGCAACAAGCCTACCCACAACTGGTAGGAGCTGCGATCACTGTCAATTAAATTTTCATGCATACCACGTAAATATGAAATCATGCGGTATGCTTTTTGAATTTCGGCAAAGGCAAATTTCATTTCCGGTAATGGGGCGCGCAGGTCCTCTACATCCAGCAATACATCAATTAACCGGGTAGCTTCCTTCCACTCATCTTCTGAATTTATTTTCATAAAGATGTAGGTAATATCGTTTTCCAGCTTAATCAGGTCCTTTAAAATATGGCCGCGGTGTGTGTGAAAAAAATCAATGAGCCATACATTGTTTTGCGCATCAATAATAATATTTGCCCCGTTTAAGTCACCGTGTAAATAACTCATGTAATGGCTGTGTACCACCATTGACTGGCTTATGACAGGCAAATCATGCGTATAAAACCGGTGAACATTGTAAAAGCTCTTGCCATACATAACAATCTCTTCTTTCATTGCCTCGGCTTCGCTGGTTATGGCTGTAACTCTTTTTAAAACGCCATTCGCATATTTTTCTTTGAAATCGTAATAATCCAACAGGTTTAATTTTTCAAAACTTCCCGCTTTGTAAAACCGGCCCAATTGTTTTTTAAAAACAACATCGGCAACATAGGTCAGTTTTGAAAAATCATTTTCGGTTGCATATAACTTCTGAAATGTAATTACCTTTTCATCAAACATGGAAGCGTAGCGGTATTTAATGCCAGCCCTTGTTTTGGTTTCCAGGTATTCAACAATACTTGGCGCATTATTTCCCAATACATCTTTTACTTTTTCAAACGAGGCTTTTTCAGCGGCTATTGAATTGCGTTCACCAATTTTTAAAACAGTGGGTACTTCTTCATGTCCATGTATGTCCTGTGATTTTACCTTCATCACTACGTTACCTGAAAACCCTCCATCAAGCACATCCATTTGTGCTTTGTGCGAGTTACGGTATAAATAATGGATTAATGGTTCATCTTCGGGTTTAGCCTCAAATCCATTCGAAAAAATAAAGTTTGCCTGTTCGTGTTTTATGTTCTTATCAAATTTAAATTCAGGAACCGGAATGTGTAAAAAGTGCGCAAACTCAGCCACCGATGGAAGTACCGTAACACCCATGAGTTTTTTCATTTGCTCCAGTGAAATGTAATGCTGGTGAGTTGATGAACTTGCTGTTAATGCACTGCAAACGGATATGGTAAAATTCGGGTAACGCGTAACCAGGTCATACACCAGGTATGAAACCTTGGCTTCGGTCCAAACACCAATAACACCTACATTGATTTTTTCATTTTTGAATTTATCCAATTCTTTTTCCAGGCCGGTGTTTACAAAATCATTCATGCCGGTTGCATTGATCACAATTTCATGTCCGGGACTTCTAACCGCATTAAAAACAAATTCGGCACCGCTGGTATGCTGCAGGCAATGATTCCCGAATTGTTCCAAATGTGCTTTTTGCAAAGGATCATTGGGATCGTGCCAGTCGCGAATATTAATAATGGTTAAATTTTCCGTATCAGCGTAGGCCCATTGCATGAGTTGCAGGAGCATCCCTTCCCTTGGATTTTCGCCCATGAGCCTTGCGGCTTCACGGTAACCAATGTGTAACTTGTTGGGTAATTCATCGTGCGGCTGCAAAGGCAACACAAAATCGTTTTGCAGGCACTGGGTTATTAAAATGGATTTGGCCATGTCTTTTTATTCGTAGGAAATATACTAAAAACATTGGCAGGTTCATGGATAAGAATTTAACACATGTGTTATGTAATTAAAGCGGCTTACGCAACCATTGCTTAACTTTACGTGGAGTGGTTAATTTTAACTGTAAAATATTCCTGGCAACCTTCCTGCTGTGTTCATGCAACAGGGTTGAAAAAGAAAGAACCCAACTTGTTTCCAAAAAAAATCATTTTGAGGTAGTCAACTGTGTTCTTGCAAAAAAAACGGAAATTACTGAGATTGTTGCCTTTGAAGAAAAGCAGGGTTCTTGGGGCAGACGTGAGAGCACTGTTAAAACGAAGGGTAAGCCAATTTTATTGGTACAGTATACAAGACGAATGTTGCCCGACAGTATTCCTTATACCGTCAAATACGCTTTCAGACAGGATACAGCAATGGCCGTAATGTACAGGTGGGAAAATCTTACAGGAAAAAAACCAGTTATAGAATTTACACGTAAACAGTTACTGGCGCTTATGAAAAAAAGATACGGAAAGCCTGGCGCAGGAATTGACCACAGGAAAGAAACAACAAGAATTGATTTTGATGATTATTATTCATGGCAAAAAAGAGGAGAACCGCGCGCAGCAATTTTCTATCATGACAGCATGTCGGCTGGAGAGACGGTGTTGACACTGGAGATAAGTTTTGATCCGGAGTTAAAGATACCGGGATTATTTATCGAGTAACGCACCAATTAATTCAATCGCTCTGTCTTGCCGATTTAACCAATCACCCTTTATTTCAACAAAACGTATTCCAGAAGTATTCAGTATTTCCCTGTGCGAGGCGTCTAACTTATTCCTTTCCTCTTTGCTAAGCCGCGTGCCATCCTGCACATGCGGTACATCATTGCATAGGTATAAATACAAATCAGCTTTATTTGAATCGTAAATCCATTCGTCCAGAACCAACGGTTTTTCAAAAAAATACCTTGCATAGGACTGTGTAATATGTACATCGGTATCAATCACAATTAATGCGCTTTCACCTTTAGCGGCTTCTTCAATACGCCTGGCGTGTTCATGGGCTACCTTATACAAATCGTCCACGGTAAATTCATTGGAATCTTCAATCAAGTCGCGCCCGGCCTCTGCTACAAGTGTTGCGTTAAAGTGGCTTGCTAAATTTTTTGAGAGCGTGCTTTTTCCGGTCGACTCGGTTCCAAGAATCACAACTTTTTTGCAATAATATGGTTTTACACTAGCTGGTAAATAGCTCCAGCATTTTTGAATGTCGTTGCGAATCATGGATGCCGAACAGGGTACAATTTCACGTGCTAAATCAAATGGAATATGTTTAATTCCCATTGCATCGGCCACGTAATCGCCATACACTTCTGAAGTAACCAAAACAGCATGTAGGGGAAAAACCTTTTTAAATTCTTTTGCCCATGCATTTGACACTTCCCGTGATGGGACCGATGAGTTTATAAGTTCCTCTTCTTTATAATTTAATAGTAGTACTTCGGGTTTTTTACCGGTTTTGAATGTTTCTTCTATCCATTTTTTTCTCACATCACCAGAAATGCTTTCCTTATCACTTGCGCAAATTAATACCGATAATAAGTCACACTTTCCGAGCGCAAATTCAATCATCGCCTGGTGTCCTTTGTGAAAAGGCAAAAATTTACCAAATACAAATCCTTTAGTCATTTTTAATGAAACGGTATTCGAACCGGAAACAAAAGTTAAGAGGTGCCTGCACAAAATATTTTTTCGATCCGTCCCAGTCAACATATCCCTGGTTGAAGTACTTTGTATTGGTCAGGTTATTGGCAATAAATCCTACCGTTAAGCGATCAGTGGTGTAGTGAATGTTGGCATGTAACAAAAAGTAGGCATTTACTTTTGCCGTATTGGCATAGTCAATAAAAGCAGCGTCCTGGTACCTGAAGCCTGTTGAGAAAATGAATTTTTTGTATTTGTAACCAATATCCTGGTTAATAATGAAAGGAGGAGTAAGAATGGGCATGAAACTGGTGTTTTGCTGTGTGACTTTGCTGTAATTGAATGAGGAATTATTTTCAATGTAAAGCTGCTTGACAATATTCCATTTCAAGGTTAATTCAATTCCAGTCCTGAAACTTTTATCAACTTTATTGGTAAGCGCTAAACCATTTGGACCAAATTTCCCGTCAAGCACAATTTCGTTTCTAAAGTCCATGTAATAACCATTTAGGTTAAGGTAAAATAAGTTTTTGTTATAGGACAATCCCAATTCCTGGTCAGTTACATATTCAGGAACGGTTATGTACAGCAAGGCGTTTCCACTGCTGTCAGCAAGTAAATCATCGTTTCCTCCAAACATGTCGTTACGTGTTGGCTCACGGCCCAGGTGAGCCATGGAATAAAAGAACGAAAGGTTATCGGTAGGCATGTATTTTATAAGACCCCGCGGATTTAAAAACTGCCAGGCCTGCGTTTGCATTTTTACCGAACCGGAATAATTGAAACTGGCGTAACGGTACTGTAAGTCGGCCCCAACTAAAAATTTTTTGAAACGCAGGTCGATTTTTGAAAAGGCGCTGAATTCATTCTTGTATCCAGTATTTATATAAAGTGTCCCAAGTGTTTTTTCGCTCCCTCTATGCTGCCTGTAGTAGGTATTGGCAAACATTCCATTATTCCAGGTAATTTTTCCCT
This sequence comes from Flavobacteriales bacterium, assembly GCA_035299065.1. Taxonomy (GTDB): domain Bacteria; phylum Bacteroidota; class Bacteroidia; order Flavobacteriales_D; family UBA2798; genus DASPJQ01. Next base: position 84,294 of record DATGXI010000082.1, on the reverse strand, counting down.
TATAATATTCGTATCGCAAATAAGCGCCCGGTAGACCCGACTTGAAAGCGTAATTGTACATTTCACCTGTGGCCGGAAGCCCCAGAAAATTATTGAGATTAAAATCGTAATTACCCTGCAAGGCTGTGTAATAAGCACAGGCCTTCAAAATGTAATTGTTTTTGGATTTCGAATAATGCAACTGGGCCATGCCTTGAGTAAATTCATCGTTCTCATCTTTATTGGCGTTGGTGCGTGCATCAACTTCAATTAATGAATCACGTACGCCCAGCCAGGCAAGCTGATTTTGCTGATGCCCAATAATCAAGTTTAGTTTAAAGTCTTTTAGCGTTCCGCTCATAAATACCGACTGCGATGTATTGCCAGAATTGTATTTATACCCGTTTGAATGCAGGTGTGCCGCGCGTATGTAAAACGATTTTTTATTTTTAAGTCCCGATGAAAATTCGCTGTAGGCCCTATATGTGTTAAACGATCCATAGCCGGCACCAAGGCTAAAGGTTTTCATGTATCCCGTGTTGCCACTCATCACAATGCTTCCGCCATATCCAGCAGTACCATTTTTGGTACCACTTGCGCCCCTGTGAATTTCAATGTTGCGTGTGCAGGCAATTATATCGGGAATATTCGAAAAATAGGCTCCCTGGTCTTCAGGTTCATTTAACGGAACTCCATCAATGCTCATATTGATGCGTGTTTGGTCAATGCCCCGAATGCGCATGTATGAATATCCCTGTGTACTGCCTGCATCAGAATAAGCCGTTATTGAAGGAAGGGTTGTAAATAAAAATGAAGGCTCCTGACCCGTGTATTTTAAAAATATGGAACCAAGCTGGTATGGCGTAAAGTTTATTTTTATCTGTTTGGTTACAGCCGCTTGCTGGCAGGCTACCACGCGCAATTCCTCCAATATCTTCTTTTGTTCAAGGGTATCAATGGTATCCTGGCAAAAACATTTTTGGGCCAAAGCAAAGCTCAGTATAAAGGCAATCAATATATGTATAGCGGGTTTCAACTGGTTTAAAAGTAGGCATGTTCATCCAGATCCACACCATGTCGGGTAAATTTATTTCACACACCACCCGGTTAACGCCTGAATATCAGTCAATATTTTGCTTAAAGTGTTAAAAATACACTAAGAATGTAAGGCGTGTACATTTTCCTCTATCTTTGTGTAATAATTACACTAAGAGAATGTCAAAACGGACTTATACTTACGATTACGCAAGACCAGCACTTGCAACTGACTGTGTGATTTTTGGATTTGACGAAGGGGAACTGAAGTTGTTGCTGATAGAAAGGGAGAAAGAGCCTTTTAAAAACATGTGGACCCTGCCCGGTGGATTTGTAGATGTGAAAGAAACAACCAATGAATGCGCCCTGAGGATATTGCAGGAAAAAACAGGCTTAAAAAATGTGTTTATTGAACAATTGTACACATTTAGCGAATTGAACCGCGACCCACGTGAACGCGTTGTAGCCGTATCCTATTATGCGCTGGTGAATAAAAGGCAATATGAAATTGTAGCAGGTCGCGACACGGTTTCGGTTCAATGGTTTCCCATAAACGATTTGCCAAAATTAGGTTTTGACCATGGTAAAATTGTAAAACTTGCCCTTGAGCGATTGAAAGGAAAAGTACGGTACCAGCCAATAGGATTTGAGTTATTGAACAAAAAATTTACACTTACCCAACTTCAGCATTTGTATGAAGCTATTTTGGAAACAAGCATTGATAAAAGAAACTTTAGAAAAAAAATACTGGGCATGGGATTGCTGGAGCAATTGGATGAAAAGGAACAAAATGTGGCTCATAAAGCTGCGTATTATTACAGCTTTGACCATAAAACCTATAAGCAGTTGAGTCAAAGCGGATTTTTATTTGAACTATGAAATTAAAGATATGAAACCGCCTTGCGGTTCGCAAATTCAATTTAAAAACAAATTATTATGAGCAAAACGATAAATCTTTTTGAAAGCAATGAACAGGTAAAATTAAGCCGTTTTGCCGGTGGCGAAAACCATGTAAAATTTTTGGTGGAGTATAATCCTGATGATAAAGTGAGAATCAATACGCGTTTGAATTCTGCCGATGACATCATGAATTTATGCCTGGCTGTTGATGCATTGCGAAATATGTTTGTAAAGCACATTGAAGTTTTTATTCCTTATATTCCATACGCACGGCAAGACCGTGTGATGGTTCCGGGAGAACCCTTGTCGGTTAAAGTGTTTGCAGGCATTCTAAATGCGCTCAATTTGGATAAAGTAACTGTGTTTGATGCACACAGCGATGTTTCACCAGCCTTGATCAATAAGTGTGTAAACATTCCCAACCACGAAATGGTCAAGCACTTTAAAAAAGAATTCGGTTTGGATGATTTTTTACTGGTGTCGCCTGATTTGGGAGCGTACAAAAAAATAGACAAATTAGCAGCAAAGATTGAATATAAAAACGAGATTATAACGGGCATTAAGATTCGCGACCTGGCAACAGGCCAGATCGTTAAAAGTGACGTGAATGCAAGTGATTTGGGTGGTAAGGCTTGTGTTATTGTTGACGATATATGTGATGGTGGACGAACATTTATAGAACTGGCAAGCGCACTCAAGGCAAAAAATTGCGGAAGGCTGTATTTTATCTGTTCGCACGGAATTTTTAGTCACGATGCTTTAACGCGACTGAAAGAGGCGGGGTTTACGCAGGTTGGAAGCAGCAATTCCATAAGGAATGATGAGCAAACTGATTTTTATAAACGGTATGATTTGTTTTAACAATGGCCACGGATTTATTCGCGGGATAAAAAAAGTAAAAAATGAAATATACAATAGAAAATATACTGCAAAGAATAAATTCAGGTGAAAAACCGGACTTTCTTTTCTTTTGGGGGCACCAACGCGCTAAAGACGGTAGTTTAATACGCACCTGTTTCAGCCAATGGTGGCCATCAAACTTTGAAGAAAACGGAATTACCTATAAAACAGCTGAACATTATATGATGGCGGGTAAGGCAAGGTTGAGCAATGACGGGGAGACCCTTCAACGTATTTTGGAAAAAGAATCGCCAAAGGACGTTAAAGATTTAGGACGCCAGGTAAAAAACTTTGATTCAAAATTATGGGATGCACATAAGTTTGAAATTGTTAAACAAGGCAACTTCTTAAAGTTTTCACAAAATGAAGAGTTGAAGTCATTCATTTTGCAAACCGGTCATAAAATAATAGTTGAGGCAAGCCCTGTTGATACCGTTTGGGGAATTGGTTTGGCCAGCGATAATCCACTTGCACAACATCCCGCAACGTGGAAAGGACAGAACCTGCTGGGTTTTGCCTTGATGGAAGTAAGGGATGAAATAAAAAAGTAAGCAGCGGCAGTAAGCAGTGGAAGGACACGATAAAAATAAAATCTGTGTAATCCGAGTAATCTGTGGCTGCGAATAAAAATAGAATTTAAAAATGAAAGATGTAAAACCAATAAGTAAATTTTTGAGCCTGGTGTTGCGACACAAACCAGAAAAAATAGGATTGACCATGGATATGAACGGTTGGGTAAGTGTTGATGAATTGCTGGAGCGCATGCGTAAAACCGGTAAAGCCATTTCACGCGATACCCTTAACTATGTAGTTGAAAACAACGATAAAAAACGTTTTGCTTTTAGCGAAGACGGAAAACAAATACGCGCAAGCCAGGGCCATTCAATTGAAGTTGATCTTCAATATACGCCTGTACAGCCTTTGGAGTACCTGTACCATGGAACCGTAAATAAATACATGCAGAGTATTCGGGAAACCGGTTTGCAAAAAATGAACCGTACCCATGTGCATTTGAGTAAGGATCGCGAAACAGCCATAACGGTGGGTAACCGCAGAGGTTCGGCCATCATACTCACCATTAACGCAGGTCAAATGTTTAAAGATGGTCATGAATTTTATTTATCAGCCAACGGTGTTTGGTTGTGCAACGGAGTTCCACCACAATACATAAATTTCTAAAGTATGAAAGCGTCAACACTTGATACGAATATTATTGTTGTAGAAGATTTTTTTTCAAAAGAGAGATGTGCAGAATATATTAGGTTCAGCGAACAAAAAGGCTACGAAGAAGCTAAAGTTTCAGTTGGTGATGAACAGCGTATGATGAAAGGAATCAGGAATAATTCACGCATCATGTTTACCGATGAAGCACTGGCCAGGCAAATTTGGGAACAGATAGAGCCTTTTGTTGTTAAAAAATATGGTAATGCTCAGGCAATTGGTCTTAATGAAATGTTTCGGTTTTATAAATACGATCCGGGTCAGCGCTTTAAAAGGCACCGCGATGGAAATTATGAGCGAAATGAGCACGAGGTTAGTTTTTTCACATTAATGATTTATCTTAACGAAGATTTTGATGGAGGAGAAACAAAATTTGATTCGGTGATAGTGAAGCCAAAAGCCGGAACGGCACTGATTTTTGAACACAGCCTTAAGCATGAAGGGGCTTCTATAGAAAAAGGATCAAAATATGTATTAAGAACAGACATAATGTATAAAGTATGAAACGCACATTTGCCATAGGAGATATTCACGGAGCATACAAAGCTTTGTTGCAGGTGTTGGAGCGTGCAAATGTTTTGGCAGGTGATCGTATTGTATTTCTTGGTGATTATGTAGATGGGTGGAGCCAGTCGCGTGAAGTCATGCAATTCATTAGTGACCTTGGTAAAACTCATGAGTGCATTTACATTATGGGCAACCATGATGAATGGTGCGAGGAGTGGATTCGCCATGGTAAAATAGATGCTGTTTGGAAAATGCATGGCGGCAAATCAACCATGGAAAGTTTTGCGCAAGGTGATGGAATGGCCACTGTAAATGCCTTGCTTTTGTTCAACAACATGAAAAGGTATTGGATTGATGAAAAAAACAGGTTGTTTGTGCATGCCGGTTATACAAGTATGCACGGGCCGGCTAAAGAACATCATTTGTCTAATTTCAGTTGGGATCGTACGTTATGGGAAATGGCCAGGACCATGAAGAACATTGACAAAAATTCACCTGAATACCCGCAACGGTTGAGGCATTTTGAAGAAATATTTATAGGTCATACACCAACACTTGACTTTGGGCATACCGAACCCATGCACTGTGCCAACGTGTGGAACCTGGACACGGGTGCTGCGTTCACCGGCAGGTTGACTATTATGGATGTGGATACAAAAGAATTCTGGCAGAGCGATGTGGTGAAAACACTTTATCCAAATGAATTGGGAAGAAATAAAATAAATTAAGAAAGATTTAAGAAGTCACAAGGTTGATTGATTGCCCTGTTGGAAATTAGTCATAACACTTAAATCAAAAATAGCAAAAAAAATGAAATTAGAAAAATATACAGAACAAATAAAACGGCTTCCTGTTAGCGGAAAGCAAATAATTGGAAGAATTGAGGGTGAAAACATCATCGTATACCAGGCATTTAATCCAAACATCTCAAGATACGCAGTTGAAAATCAAAAATTCGGAGGGGAACATTACAGCTTTAACAGGATGTCATGGATAAAACCGGGTTTTTTATGGATGATGTACCGTGCTGGTTGGGCTTCAAAAGAACACCAGCAACATATTCTTGCCATCACACTACCCATGAATCACTTTAAAACCATTTTAAGGAATGCAACTATAACTTCATTTGATCTTATGATGGATGAAAGAATTTTTGAAACGCACGATGAATGGAAGGCCGAACTTGAAAACACTGAGGTTCGCCTGCAATGGGATCCTGATCATGACCCGAACGGAAACAAGCAAAACAGGAAAGCCATTCAATTGGGCATGAAGGGAGAAATACTCAAAAAGTTCGCAACGGAGTGGATTCTGGAGATTGAAGACATAACTCCATTTGTGAAGAATGAATATGAAAAAGTTAAGGCCGGATTACTGAACGAATTGGATATTCCATACGAAGAAGTTATTGTTTTGGAGGAAGCAGAAATTAATGAGAGACTGGGAATTTTTAATTTAAAAGTATGATATTTAAACCACCATACAAAATAGAAATACCTGCTGAGCATGCCGGCAAAAAAACCATTTTTCTTGCAGGAAGCATTGAAATGGGTGTAGCCGAAGACTGGCAAACACGTGTTGCAAACGAATTAGGCGAAAGTTTTGTTATATTTAACCCACGTAGAGAAAACTGGGACAGTTCCTGGAGGCAGGAGTTTGAAAATCCGCAATTTCGGGAACAGGTTGAATGGGAATTAAACGGATTGGAAAAAGCGGATATAGTTCTTATGTATTTTGCTCCCGGAAGCAAATCGCCAATTTCACTTCTTGAATTCGGGTTGTACGCACGCAGTAAAAAAATGATTGTGTGTTGCCCACAGGGATTCTGGCGAAAAGGAAATGTTGATGTGACGTGTAATTATTATGGAGTAACACAGGTTGACACGATTGAAGAATTAATAGCAACAATAAAATCGCCACAGATAGCACAGGTAACCACAGATTGAAAATTGAAAGATTATCTGTGTCCATCTGAGTTATCTGTGGCAAACAAGAAAAGAGTATTAATATTTTAAAAAAATAAACTATGAAAATTAACCCTTTAATGCTGATTGACTTTTACAAAGCTGATCACCGCAGGCAGTATCCTGAAGGAACCGAACTGGTGTATTCAAACTTTACTCCGCGTAAATCGCGAATTGAAACGGACAGGCTTGTGTTTTTTGGTTTGCAGTATTTTATTAAAGAATACCTGGTAAAACAATGGAACGAAGATTTTTTTAATCAGCCAAAAGAAAAAGTAGTGGCTGATTACAAGCGAAGAATGGACAACGCACTGGGTAAGGACAGTATTCCTGTTGAGCACATTGCCGAACTCCATGATTTGGGTTATTTACCACTTATTGTAAAAGGGCTGCCCGAAGGCACAATTGTTACACCAAAAATTCCGGTGGTAACAGTGTACAATACGCTGCCAAAATTTTTCTGGTTAACCAACTATTTGGAGTCGTTGATGTCGGCTATTTTATGGAAACCGTCAACCAGCGCTACCACTGCGTTTCAATACCGAAAAACCTTTAACAAATTTGCTTATGAAACAGTAAGCGATAACAACATTGATTTTGTTTACTGGCAAGGCCATGATTTCAGCTTTCGTGGAATGAGCGGGATTGAAGATGCGTGCATGAGCGCTGCCGGTCATTTATTGTCGTTTTACGGAACCGATACGGTGCCTGCGCTGGACTTTCACGAAATGTATTACAATGCCAATTCTGAAAAAGAATTAATTGGCGGAAGCGTGCCTGCAACCGAGCACTCGGTTATGTGCATGGGAACAAAAGACAACGAGATTGGCACCTTCGAGCGCCTGATAGTTGAACTTTACCCAAAGGGAATAGTTTCAATAGTGAGTGATACCTGGGATTTTTGGAAAGTAATTACCGAATTTTTACCACAGCTAAAAAGTAAAATTCTTGCACGTGACGGTAAAGTGGTCATACGGCCTGATAGCGGTGACCCTGTAAAAATTATTATTGGTGATAAAGATGCGAAACCCGGTTCACCGGAATATAAAGGTGCAATTGAATGCATGTGGGAAATATTTGGCGGAACAGTTACCGACAAAGGATATAAATTACTGGATTCGCACATTGGACTAATTTACGGTGATAGTATTACACTGGAGCGCCAACGCAATATTTTAACGGGGCTAAAAGAAAAAGGATTTGCATCGTTCAACGTGGTGTTGGGAATTGGATCGTACACTTATGAATACGTAACGCGCGATACATTTGGTTTTGCCATGAAAGCAACGTATGGCGAAGTGAACGGTGAGCCCAGGAATATTTACAAGGACCCTAAAACAGATGACGGAACCAAAAAATCGGCAAAGGGATTACTGGCTGTGCACGAACAGGATGGTAAATTGTTGCTGAAAGATGAATGTACCTGGGAAGAGGAGAAGCAAGGCTTGCTGAAAGTGGTGTATGAAAACGGAAAACTGATGAATGAGCAAAGCCTGGGTGAAATACGTGAACGGATTAACAAGCAATTGCATGCTGAATTGAGCAAAGTGATAGTTGCAGAAAAAAACAACTAAATGGATGTTTATTTTGAAGATTTGTTTTTAGGAATTGCCATTGGCGATGCCTATGGTGCCGGCCTTGAATTCCAGGACCGATATTGGATAAAGAAACATGTTGATTTCAGTAAATTCATTAACATGCGAACCGATATCAATACCGATAAAAAAGAATTATTTACTGTTGATTACAAAGAATGGGATTATACCGATGATGCCGAAATGAGTATTGCAGTTTGCAAAGCCCTAACGTCAAGTAAACCGTTTACTGAAGAATTACTGGTAAATTATTTTGTAAAGGAATACGATTTAGGCTATGCAAAAAAGGGATACAAACGAAACGGTCATGGAGCCATGCGTTGGTATTTTAACGGAGAAAAAACAATTGAGGAAATAAAAGCATTTCAAAGCGGAAGAAAATACCCGGGAAATGCCCCGCCTATGCGGGCTATACCTTTGGCCTTTGCCGGTGAGGAACATATTGACAACTATGCAAGGCTAAATGCCAATTGTACACACCCTAATCCGTTGGCAGTGGCTTCAAGTATTTTAATAGCGCGGTGTGCTGAAGGATTGCTGTTAAAGAATATTTCACACGATCAACTTATACAATATTGTTTGCGGTTTATTGATGAGCCCGAAACAATGGAATTATTGCGCAAGGCCGATTTACTGCCAGAGCCAGCAAAATTAAGTGAAGGAGACTACCATATTTTATGCGGTCCACAGCCAGTACCACATAAATTATTTATGGAAGGTATGTTTGGGTTGCCATCAAATGCCATGCAAACTGCTGTGAGTGCTTTATATGTAATCAAGCATTCAAAAACAACATTTGAAGGTTTAAAGCATTCCATAAATATGGGAGGGGATGTTGATTCACTGGCTTCAATCTGCACAGGTATTTTAGCAGGTAAATATGGAATAAATTCTTTGCCACAGTACATGTTGGACAATGTTGAGGGAAGGGATTATGTGAAGGAAGTTGGCCAAAGTTTAAAATTGTGGTTTGAAGGGAGGAAAATGTATGCGTGAATCAGACAAATGCAAAGGAGCACTTCTTGGTCTTGCCATAGGCGATGCTCTTGGAACAACACTTGAATTTAAACGGCCCGGTACGTTTGAACCATTAACCGATATGGTGGGCGGTGGTCCGTTTGCATTGGAAGTTGGGAAGTGGACCGATGATACCAGCATGGCTTTGTGCTTGGCTGATAGTTTGATTGAACGAAAAGAATTTGATGCGTTTGATCAACTGGACAAATACAACCGGTGGTACAGGCTGGGTTTTAACAGCAGCGTTGAAAAAAAATGCGTTGATATTGGCAATGCAACGCGCCAGGCGCTTGATTTGTATGATATGAGCGGGCAACCGTATTGTGGCGATCCCGATCCGCAGAACGCAGGAAATGGTTCCATTATGCGTTTAGCCCCCATAGCCATTTTTTACAGGAATAATTTCAATGCATTGATGAAGTATGCCGTGCTTAGTTCAAAAACAACGCATGCAGCACCGCAGTGCTTTGATGGGTGTAAATACATGGCGGCAATACTTATGCATTTATTTAAAGGTGAACCGAAAGAAAAAATACTGGATGCAGACTTATATGAAACGTGTTTTCCGGATGGACCGGCACACCCATCAATTGGTGAAGTTATAAGTGAAAGCTATAAGCGAAAAAATCCCCCGGCTATTGAAGGAACGGGTTATGTTGTGCGCACACTTGAAGCGGCTCTATGGGCATTTTACCATACCGATAATTTTGAAGAAGGCGCTTTGAAAGTGGTGAACCTTGGACGCGATGCTGATACAACCGGTGCGGTGTACGGACAAATTGCAGGAGCGTATTATGGCATGAGCGGAATACCGCAAAAATGGCTGGACAAATTGTATTGGAAGAATGAGATTGAAGCACGTGCTGAAAAATTGTTTAACCTTTCAAGTTAACCGATAACCCCGCCAGGGATGGAAGCGGAAAGCCCGGAACCATTTAAAAATAAAGCATGCCCTTTTTACCTCAGGAAAGGCTTTGTTTTTAAATGGTGAGGACTTGAAGCGTACAGCCCGGTGCCGCTGAAATAGCATACGAGGGCCTGGCGGATCGCTTCGCAGCAATATTTAGTAAGAAACAATTTCCGGCAGGTTACCCGCGATTTCCTAAAGCGGCAGGCGGCCAAATCATTCAAAAAATGCGTACACCTGTTCGAAAACAACCAGTTTTTGGGGCATAGTTATTCACTGCCGGCTCATAACTTATGTGGGAATAATTCTAATTTGATTTTATATTTAGACCACTAAAACCAAAAAAAATCTGCCATGTTCAAGTACCTTTTATGCGTTTGCACTGTTTTGCCTTTTGTTGCACAAAGCCAGGAATTGTTTTTTACCAGTTACCCCTGCCTGAGCCCCGATGGAAAAACAGTTGTTTTTAGTTATGACAACGACTTGTGGAAAGTGGAAACAAGTGGTGGAACAGCTATGCGCCTTACAGGTATGAATGGTGAGGAAACACGTGCAAAGTTTTCGCCCGATGGAAAATGGATTGCGTTTACGGGAACACAAAACGGAAATGCCGATGTGTATATTATACCGGCTGATGGTGGTGCAGCAAAACAAATGACAGTACACGATAGTTTTGACCAGGTTGATAACTGGAGCTGGGATTCAAAATGGATTTATTTTGTGTCAGGCATGCAAAACCGTTTTTCGGGTTACAAGGTAGCTGTTGACGGAGGCACACCACAACGGTTATTTCCCAACTATTTTCATACCGTACACAACATTGCCGAACGCCCGAATGGTGAATTGTTTTTTAGTGAAACCTGGGAAAGCCGCAACCAGGCACACCGCAAGAGATATAAAGGTTCCTATAACCCCGACATACAGTCCTACAATGCAGGCACCAATGTATATAAAAAGTATACAACCTATAATGGAAAGGACATGTGGCCAACCATTGACCGGAAAGGAAATGTGTATTATGTTTCAGACGAAGGAAATGGTGAATATAACTTATATACGCTTGATGGCGATAAGGGGAAAGCGCTTACAAATTTCACGTCTTCAATCAAAAACCCGTGTGCAAGCGCTGACGGAAATAGTGTGGTGTTTGAAAAAGATTTTCAATTGTACCTATACGATGTGGGAACAAACAAAACTAGCAAACTAAATGTAAAAGCGGTAACACATGGTACACTTGAAAAGGAAAAGGATTTTGAGGTGCGCGATAAGATTACCAACTTTGATGTAAGTGCCGATGGAAAAAAACTTGCCTTTGTTTCAAGAGGAGAATTGTTTGTAAGCGATTTGAAAGGAAAATTTATACGCCACATTAAATTGCCGGTAAGCGGACGCTCCACCGAGGTAAAATGGATGGCCGATAACAAAACCCTGATTTATGCAAAAACAAGCGCCAATGGTTTTACCAACTGGTACAGCGTACCTGCTGATGGAGCCCCCGTTGAAAAACAATGGACCAATGACGATCAAAACAACCGTAATTTAAACCTGAATGCTGACAGGACCAAAGGTGTTTACCTGAGTGGAAGAAATGAAGTGCGGTTGCTTGACCTGAAACTTGGAACAAATGTGCAATTGATAAAAGAAGAAATTTGGGGAGGTGACAACTCATCGCCCACCATTTCGCCCAACGGGGAATATGTGATGTTTACAGCGTTCAGAAATTTTGAAGAGGATATTTTTTTATACAACATTGCAACCGAAGCCTTAATTAATTTAACCAATACAGGTGTAACTGAGCAGGCGCCCGTTTGGAGCCCTGACGGAAAATACATTTATTTTACATCAAACAGAATAAAGCCTGCTTACCCGTATGGTTTGCAGGACGCACGCGTATACAGGTTAGCACTGGAGCGTATTGACGATGAATTTAAATCAGACCAGTACAGGAAATTATTTGAAGAGAAGAAGGAGGAGCCGAAAAAAGAAGAAGGGAAAAAGGAAGACGCAAAAAAAACGGAGACAAAACCAGAGCCGATAAAAAAATATACACTTGATTTGGAAAATGTGCTGGAACGATTTGAATTGGTAAGCCCTGCATATGGAAATCAAAGCGCCCCGCTTGTATTTATGCAGGGTGAAAAAACGCATGTGATTTATTCGTCAAATCACACTGACAATACGGGCAATTTGTATATGACAACCTATGAACCATTTGAAAAGCCAAAAACCTCAAAAATTGAAGGAGCTGCGGTTGATTATGCCGCGGTGTTGCAGGCTGGTGAAAAATATTATGCGCTCATTAATGGGGGTATTTATACATTGAATCTTGACGGAAAAAAGGCCGATAAAATTGAAATTGCGTTTACATTCAGGAAAAACCTGAAAGAAGAGTTTAACCAGATGTACATGGAAACCTGGGCGAACATGAAGGAAAATTTTTATAGTGAAACATTTCATGGTATAAACTGGGACACAAAGCGTGGTTATTATGACACGTATTTGAAGGAAGTAAAAACCCGTGCCGATTTACGTATGCTTATTAATAATATGTTGGGCGAGCTGAACGCATCGCACACCGGTTTTAATTCCAATGGCGATGAGGAAAAAATTATGCTCACCGCAAAAACCATGGCAACCGGCATACGGTTTAAGAATGATAAGCCTTATGTTGTAGAATCGGTTGTAAAACAAAGCGCGGCTGATAAAAAAGGAAAAAGTATTTTGCCGGGCGATGAATTGATAAAAGTAAACGGGGTGGCGGTTGATGTAAAAAGAAACCGTGATGAATATTTTACGCACCCATCACTTGATGCGGAACTTGAATTGACTTTTAAACGCGGTGCTAACGAAAACGTAGTAAAAATACATCCACAACCCAGCTACGAGGTAAATGAGCTGATGTATGATGAGTGGATTGATGCCAATGAAAAACGTGTGAATGAAAAAAGCAAACAACGCATTGGCTACGTGCACATGAAAGGTATGGTTGATTCAGAATTGCAGAAATTTTTGGTGTACATGACATCAACAGGCAGTTACCGTGATGGATTAATTGTGGATTTGCGTTACAACACCGGTGGAAATGTACACAATGATGTATTGCAATTTTTAAGCCAGCATGCGTACATGAAATGGAAATACCGTGAAGGGGCGTATACCATGCAACCTAATTTTTCACCAGGAACAAAACCAATTGTATTATTGATTAACGAACAATCACTGAGTGATGCCGAAGTAACATCGGCCGGATTCAAGCAACTGAGTAAGGACAAGATTATAAACGGAAAAATAATTGGTATGGAAACATACCGTTGGATTATTTTTACAGGAGGAAGAAGTTTGGTTGACGGATCGGGTTACCGCACCCCTTCTTGGGGATGTTATACACTGGACGGAAAGAATTTAGAAACAGACGGTGTTTCGCCTGACATTGAAGTGCCCATGACGTTTATGGACAGGCTTGAAGGAAAAGATCCGCAGTTGGACAGGGCTGTAGAGGAGATTTTGAAGGAATTGAAATAGGGAACAATTTCGAGTTCCGAATTTCGAATTCCGAATTTCGAACTCCGAATTTCGAATGCGGGTTGCAAAAAGGTTAAATCAAATCTCAATTCCCATAACGGTAACATCATCGGTTTGTTCACCGTTTTGTTTCCAGTTCAGGAAAACGTATTCCATGTAATGTTGCTGGTCACTGCTGGTCATTCCATCAAGCGATGAGATTAAATCAACAAATCTTTTTTTGTTGAACTTTTTATCATTGTCGCCACCAAACTGGTCAATATATCCATCAGTTGTCAAAAACAATTTATCGCCACGTTGCAGGTTTAAATGGGTATTGGTAAAGGTTTTTTGCACATCGTCAAAAAAGCCCAGGGGATATTTAGCCGGCTTTAATTCAAGCATTTCCCCTTCGCTTAGCAGGAAAGCACCACGCATGGCAGCACTAAACTGCAGCTCCATGGTTGCTATGTCAATTCGTAAAAGGGCAATGTCCATGCCATCACGTGTGCCACTGTTTTTTTGATTCAAGTTGACCTGTATTTCATTGTCCAGTTCATACAGTATGTCGCTGCAATTAACCACACCGTGTTTTTTTACAGCGTTGTTCAGGAACGAAATTCCCATTACGGCCATCATGGCGCCTGGCACACCATGGCCTGTACAATCAGCCACGGCAATGTATACATAGTTCTGTTGTTTGGTAATCCAGTAAAAATCGCCACTTACATAATCACGCGGTTTGTACAAAACAAAGGCGCCTTTAAAGTATTTTTCAAGTTTGGTAACATCGGGCAAAACCGATTCCTGTATGCGCTGTGCATATTTAATGGAAGAGATCACATCCTTTTGTTGTTCCTGCAGTAAAAGTGATTTTTGTTCAAGTTTTATTTCTGCTTCTTTTTTGTGGGTGATGTCGTATCCAATGCCTACAAAATCACCATCGGCCGCCTGCGAAACATTCCATAAAATCCAATATGATTTACCATTGGCAGAAACCAGTTTTTTTTCAAAATGATTTTTTATGGTACGCTGTTTTACCGATGCATATTCATGCATGATTTCAGTAGTAATTTGCCTGGCGGTGTTAATTTGCTGGCGTAATTCAACCAGTTTGGTAGCGGGATTGAGTCCAAGCAATTCAAACGTATATTTGTTGACGTATTTAAGTTGACCTCTTGGAGATGACACCACCACAAGGTTTTCTAATTCATTTAATATAAAATTGGCAAGCAATTCCATTTCAATTTGTTTTAATAAGGTATAGTGAATTTTTCCGTTTACGGCCGGAAAAGGACCTTAAAGCCTATCAGGCATTGGTACAAGATGTACCATACATTCGTAATCCCCGCCAAGGGATAAAATTGAAACAGCTATTTGACAGGTGTTGTATCATTGTCTACCACAAAGGTAGAGCTTTTTTAATATGCCCGTAAAAAAAAATGAAAATATTTCAAAATCAACCACTCAGCCTTATTCAATCAACACAAAAGCACCCCAATAATAAGGGTCGTATTTTTTGCGCATGGCTTTTTGTGTGCGGTTAAACGCGGCTTTTATGTTTTTTAATTCCAGAATATTTTTATATAGGCTTTGCATAAATTCACTTGTTTCTTTGTCCGGTACTTGCCAAAGGCTCATGATTAAATTTTCAACACCAGCCATTTTAAATGAACGTTGTAAGCCGAAAACACCTTCGTTTCCTTTTACATCCCCCAAACCCGTTTCACACGCGCTTAGCACAACTAATTTTGTATGTTGCATATCAAGGTTTGAAACTTCGAAAGCAGTAAGTACACCATCTTCGGTATTGTTAAATTCATTAGTGTTCCAAATAGCATTTGCCCCAGCAAGTACAATACCCGATCGCATGAGTGGATTTTTGTTTTTTATAAAGCTCCATTCAGCATAGCGGCTGCCACGAAAAGCAATAACGCCTGTTTCATTATGTAGGGTTGCCATATCATTTTCTCTTTGCAATAGTTCGGGGTCGGGATAAAAGAATCCATGTGTGGCTATATGAAGTATATTGGTTTGGGCAATTTGCTGTTTAAAATTGCTTTCGCTGGCCTCTTGTTCGGTATAACTGTTCACATGTTGTTTTTTCTTTTGTAAGGCAACTTGTATGTTTTTTGTTTCGGTAAGCGTACCCGGCAAATAAGCCCACATTTCCTGTTGAGACGAATCGCTTGTATATTTTATGCCGCCAATAAGCGTATAATTTTCATTACCTTTTAATACATGGGTGCCGGGGATGGCCAATTTTCCAGAGCTACCTTGTTGGTTTAAGTTGTAGGCATCGCATAAAAAGAAGTTATCCTCTTTGCTAATTGCGGCAAAAGAAATTTTGTGCAACAAACCAGTTGGTGAGTAGTAAACATTGGTTATTCCTGTTAAATACTTTTCCAACGGTTGCCACGTTTTTTGGTAGAGTTCTTTTTTAGCTTTTTTACGTGTCCCATAAATACGGTTGACAAAACTAAGGTTATTACCCTGTAGAGAGCCAATAATGTCTTTTAATTCCTGTTCTGTACACAATTTTACTATTTGTGGGTGAAGGCTTCCCCTGTGAATAATATAGGCAGCATACACAATATCGTTTCTTTTGGTGCTGTCTTTATCCAGTTGATTTTTATATTGTATAAATTCAATGGCGGCCTCGTTTTTATTTAAAGCCGCCCGCACTTGTTTCCAATCAAGTTTAAGCAATTTGTCAAAGTCATTAAACGCAGTTGATTTTTTTACAAGCTCCCGTTCCGCTATTTCGGCTTTGGATTCATATTCGCGCGCGTCCTTACCAGTTTCATACGCTTTACTTATTTTACGCTTTAGTATTAACCAGTCATCGTATTGTCTGATAAGAACTGTGTCATTGCTTTTACGTATGGCGTTGCGCATAACGGTTGATGATTTTAATGAAAGTCCTTTATTAGCTAGCGCAAGGTTATAAGCCGTGTCAGCAAGTACTGGATATTTATCATGATACTGTACTGTAAAATTGTGGTAAAGTCCAAAATCCTCTTCCATTAGTGAAAAGTAAAGACCTTTTTCCTGTTCCGATAGGGTAAAATAGTCGTTTTTTAAATTTTCATTTACAACTTTTACTAGCTCTTCTACATGGCGCTTGGCTTTAGGTAGCGTGTCACTTTGTGTATAGGCGATGGTAAGCAGTCGCAAAGCGTTTTTTTTATCATAAACGGTATTGATGCTTTTTGAGATTTGCAGGGCTTTTTTATTGCAGCTAACAGCCTCTTTAAAGTTGCGCATAAAAGCATGTGTTTGACCAATGTTATTAAGTGTATTGGCAGTTGCTTCCTTTTGTTGTATTTCTTCAAATATGACAAGGCTTTTTTGGTAATATTCAAGCGCTTTATCATAATTACCCATGCTTATATAAACAACTCCAATGTTATTAAGTGCATTTGCAATACCGGTCCTGGATCCAATTTCTTCAAATTGTTTAAGGCTTTTTTCATAATATTCCATAGCCAAAGAATAGTTTCCCAATTTCCTGTAAACGATGCCGAAATTATTTTGCGATAAAGCAACCGCCTGTTTATTGTTCATGGCTTCGTCAATCTTCATACTTTGGTCATAGTACTCAATTGCCTTTTGATAGTTGCCATGATTGAAATAGATAATGCCAATGTTGTTAAGCGAACTGGCAATCCCTGTTTTATCGCCAATCTTTTCGCGCAGTTGAAGACTTTTTTCATGGTATTCGAGCGATTTCGCGTTATTACCTTGATTTTCGTAAACGATACCAATGTTGTTCATACAAAGGGCAACGCCTTGCTTGTCGTTTATTTTTTCAAATATGTTCAGACTTTTTTCATAACACTCAATGGTTTTTGCAAAATCTCCCAATTGTTCGTAAATCAAGCCTATATTGCTTTGTGTTCCGGCAATTCCACGTTTATCGCCAACCTCTTCATATGTTTTTAAACTTTCTTCATAATACCTTAGTGCCTTCTGGTAATTTCCCTGTCGCCTGTAAATGTTTCCAATGTTATTAAGTGAATTAGCTATTGCCGGTTTTGCACCTAATTCGTATCGAATAGCCAAACTTTTTTCATAATATTCAAGTGTTTTGGCATAGTTAAGTTTATTTTCATGAGCAATACCCATGTTATTTAGCGTTGAGGCCATTCCTGCCTTGTCACCTATTTTGGTTCTTACATCCAGGCTTTGCTCATAATATGCAATTGCCTCATCGTAATTCCCAATATTATAATTAATAAGCCCAATGTTGTTTAGGGATCTTCCCATACCAAATTTGTCGCCAATTTCTTTGCGCAGTGCCAAACTTTTTTCATGGTATTCCAAGGCTTTAACAGTGTTTTTTTGCTCATTGTTTATGTTACCAAGGTTGTTGAAGGCGTTGGCCTGTCCTTTTTTAAATTTAAGTTTTTCGGCTAAAGGCAAAGCGTTGTTGGCGTATTTTAAGGCATCATCGTATTTTCTTATTCGCCAACCGGCTTTTTCACTAAGAATGTTAAGCACATTTACCTTGCTGGTGTCTTCTTTCATTTTTGGCAATATGCTTAACAATGAGTCAACTTCTTTGGTTTGTGAAAAAGTTGAAAAAGCAATACCTGAAAAGGATAAAAGCAAAAGGATAGATTTCATTGGCTTCAGTTTTATATTCGTCTAATGGTGGGTAAAAGAGGTGTTCTACTCAATCAACACAAAAGCACCCCAATAATAAGGTTCATATTTAGCGCGCATGGCTTTTTGCGTGGCTTCGAAAGCCTTGTTGGTGTTTTTAAGTTTGACCAGGTTGGTATAAAAGTTCACCATGAATTCTTCGGTCTCTTTATCGGGAACCTGCCATAAACTCATGATCAATTGTTTTACGCCTGCTATGCGGAATGCGCGTTGCAAACCGTATACGCCTTCGCTGCCTTTGATATCACCCAAGCCGGTTTCGCATGCTGAAAGTACCGTGAGTTTGGTGTTTTGTAAATTAAGGAGTGAAACTTCATAAGCAGTAAGCACGCCATCTTCCTCTGATTTGCTTTCTTCGTTCCAGATATCGTTTGCTCCTGCCAGTACAATACCGCTACGCATGAGGGGATTTGAATTTTCAACCAGTGTTTTTGTACCGCGCGAGCCTCCGCGAAAATCCACACTTTCCACATCCTCTACATGAATTTGTTTTTTGGTTTCTTCAGGGTCACCAAAAAAGAATCCGTGCGTGGCTACGTGTAAAAGCTCAGGTGATTTTTTGCCGTCCAGTTGTTTCAGGTTTTTTTCGGTAGCCTCGGTGCCCGTATATGCACTAGCCATCATCCCACTTTTACTCACCACGTTTTTTATGTCATTTGCTTCGGCAAGGGTTCCCGCTAAATATTTCCACACTTCATTTTTTGTTTGATCGGTAGTGTATTTTACACCACCAAACATGGCCATGGTTGATTTTGCAGGATCAAAACCGGTGGGCACAAATGTTAGGATTGCAGCCGTTGTGTTTAAGGCATGCAGCTGGTATTGTTCGGCAATGTAGCTTCCACCTGGTTTACGAAGTGAAGAAAAGGAAACCTTGTGCAACAGCCCGGTAGCCGAATAAAAAACTTCATTTACTCCTTCCAGGTGATTTTCCAGTGGAGCCCAAATGGTTTTATATAATTTTCCTTGCGGATCATACAGCGCTTTAACATAATCAAGGTTGTTGGCGTGTGAGCCAAGCAGGGAATCGAGTTGGCGGGCGGTACACAGCTGAACCATTTCAGGGCGCTCGTAGTTTTTTCTTATCACAAGCGCACAATACACATCTTCGGCAGTTGTGTTTTCCAGGGTAAAATGAATGAACTCAATACCAGCTTGTGTTGGCAATAATTTTTCTTTCACCTCTCTGTAAGTAATATTTATTTCCGAAATAGCATTCTTTATATCAGATGATTTTTCAATAAGCAGTTTTTCCAATTGGTTGGCTTTATTTTCCAGTTCGTCAACACTTATTTCACGGTTTTCGATGGGAATTGAATATAAAACGGATAATTGTTGTTTGACATCGCTCCAATTGTTGTACGTGTCAATAAGTGCTGCATCACCGCTGGCCAATACAGCATTTTTCATACGGGTCGATGAACGAAGCAAAGCCCCCTTGTTTTTTATTTCTGCCGCATATACTTTCGAAACAATGTCTTTATTTTGATTTTTTACTTTCAATGCAAACGCGTTGAACTGGTTTTGTACAAGTGACATTGAGGCAACAAAACGTTCTTTTTCTTCTTCCGACAAAAACGTAAAATTGCGTTGAAATTCTTTTTGCCGTGTTTCCATTGCCTGGTCATACATATTTTCGGCTTTTGCATTATCACCTGATAAATCATAAACATAAGCAAGATTGGCCTGCGCATTTACAGCATTGGGGCTTGCTTTTCCAAAAACACGTTCATACATAGTATTTGATTTCACAAGGAAATCAATGGCCTGTTTGTAATCTCCTGTTCCTGCATAGAGCAAACCAAAATTGCTTAACGTTACGGCTGACTGTGCGTTTGTAGGTCCCAGCTCCTTGTTTTCGATGGCTATACAACGTGCATACAATTCGTTTGCTTTTTCAACTTCTTTGCGCAAACGGTAAGCCTCGGCCAGGTTGTTGTAATAACCGGTAAGTTCAATGTTGCCTGATCCGAAAATAACACTGTCAATGGCTAATCCTTTTTTAAAGTACACCACGGCAGCAAGCGATAAATCATTGCGTTCTTTTTCATCCTTTGCAGCGTATGCTTTTGCCAGGTATACGGAACCAAGGTTATTGAGTGCCGAAGCGTATTCCTGCTGTTTGTCACCAAATACCTCTTTTCTTATGGCCAGTGCTTTTTCGTAAAGTTCCTGCGACTTAGGATAATTGCCCAATTCATAGTAGAGGTTGGCCAGGCTGTTGAGCGAAATGGCGTATCCTGCATTCTTATCGCCATAAATCAGTTTTGTTTTATTGCTGCACCAGTTAAATATTTTTTCAGCTTCTTTATAATTGTGTTTGGCCATTTTAATCAGCCCCATGTTATTGTACAGCGCAATGTTTTGTTCACTTTCTTTTCCATACGTATCGTGCTGTATGCGCATAGCCTGTTCAATGTATTTTTCGGCTTTTTCGAACTCGCCTTTTTTGAAATAGAACAACCCACGGTTGCCCAGGTAAATGGCGTATTCAGGATGTAATTTACCAATGGTTTTGTGAAAAATATCAGCACACTCATCGTATGCTTTCTCAGCCTTGGTGTACCGTCCGCTAACTGCATACACATCGGCCAGGCTTTGTTTTATTTTGGCACAATCTACATGATTTTTACCCAATGCTTTTTCTTGTATGGTAAAAGCGCGGTCCAGCATTTTTTCAGCTTCGTAAAAACGGCCGCGACTGGTTTCAAAATTCGCAAAATTAAACAAGGCACTACCAAGGTCTACATGGTCTTTTCCCTGTATTTTCTCACGCAAGGCTATTTCTTCGCTAAATGCAGCTTCAGCTTTTTTATATTCATTCATATTGGCATGCAGGCGTGCAAGCTGGTCAAGCGCTACAAGGTATTCAGGACTTTCGGTTTTATTTAATTTTTTATAGATGGATATGCTTTGTTCCAGCATTTGCAATCCCTGTTGATTTTTTTCAGCTGAATTAAACAGGCTTGCTGCATTGGCCAGTGCCATGGCGTAGTCAAAACTTTCTTTGCCGTAAACTTCTTCAAAGGTATCCAGGGCTTCTTTTGCGCGTTGGTTAGCCTTTTCATATTCGCCCATGTAATAATACAATACCGACAGGTTGAAAAGCGACAGCGCATAAAATCCACTTTTTTTCTTGTATACAGCGGCTTTAAGTTCAAGCGTTTTCAAGTACATTTTTTCGGCCTCCTTATATTTTCCCTGTTTTTCAAGAGTAACCGCAATGTTGTTTAAGGATTGTGCAAATTCAGCTGATTTTTTTCCGATTAATTTCTCGGTTAATTGACTTGATTCCTCAAATGCTTTTTGTGCTTTTTCATAATAACCCACTTCCATTAAATAACGTGCGGTAGAATCAAGGCAATAATAATATTCACTTCCCTTTTCTCCTTTTCCGGCCAGTAAATAAATTTCCAGAATGGTGCGGTACATTTTTTCAGCCTTCTCGGGCCATTGCGCCAGTTTGTAAAATTTAAGTGCCTGTTGAACCGTTTGGTAATAATAGGTTGATTCTTTACCAAACGTTTTTTCAGTATAGTCCAGTGCCTGTAAAAAAAACGGCTCGGACTTTTCGTATTGTTTGGTAACGGTATAAAACTGCGAAATGGCGTTGTACTGCACAATGTACATGCTGTCGGTTGTTTTATAATTTTTTTGAACCAGTTCCCAGTTTTTTTCAGCAATGCCCATTGCGCGGTGATAGGAGCCAGCTGTACTCATGGTATGCGCCAGTTGGTTGTAGTAATGCAAGGTGTACGGATGAATTTCGCCTAATAAACTTTTGCAAATAGAAGCTGCTTCTTCCATGTAAGGCAAACAGGTTTGATAGTCGAGTGCGTATCCAAAGCAAATACCATAGAAATAGGTTGCTGCTGCATATTCCAAATTATTTGTACCCTGCCATTTTGCACGTGAGCCACGTGCTTTACCAGCCCATTTAGCCGCATTTACATAATCCGCTTGCGAAAAGGATATTTGGCCCATGTAATACGCTACAAAACTATATACGGTATCAGTACGGTTGTTTTTTTCGAGCTTATCAAGAATAAGTTCACCGGTTGCCAATGCTTCGGGTAATTTTTGTTCCTGGTATTCGCCAACAAATTTTTCAAAGTCGGCCTGTATCCATTCCTGGGAATAAATTTTTCCTGAGAGGATTAATAATGGTATTACGAGGTAAAGACGCATGGTGTAAATGTAAGGAGATTTCGGTAATTAAGCACGCTGATGAGGCTGATGGTCATGATGACAGTTGATTTTGACGAGCATGTCTCCTTTATAAATAGGATAAAGCCGCTACCCGACTTTTTGTTGATGATGACACGATTTATTTAGTCTTTATCCTTACAAATCATGATGATCAGGGTCATCAACGTTCAAAAGAATTACACGGTAACTTCGCCACACCAGCTTTCGCCAAAGGCCCATTTTACCTGGTTTTGGTCCATGTTTTTGCCCAGGCAATACATAAGTTTGGTAAGAGCAGCTTCGGTTGTCATGTCATGACCTGAAATAACGCCAATACTGTTGAGTTTCGAAGAAGTTTCGTATTTACCCTGTTCAACGGCCCCGGTATGGCATTGTGTAATGTTAACAATTGATTTTCCTGCAGCAATAAATGACCTTAGCTCATTTAGCACGTCTTCTGCTGTAGTCATGTTACCTGCACCAAATGTTTCAATTATGGCTGCTTTTAACCCAGGCAACGCCAGCATGTGTTTAAGTTGTGCGGCCTGTATGCCTGGAAAAATACGAATAATGGTTAAACTGGTGTCAAACCCCGTAAACAACGTTAGTCCATTGTTCGTTAGTTTGTGAAGGGCCTGGTGATTGTATTGTATGGTAACACCGGCTTCGGCCAGCAATGGATAATTGGATGAACTGAAAGCATTGAATTGTGTGGTGCTTATTTTTGATGTACGGTTTCCGCGAAATAATTTATACTCAAAATATATACACACTTCACTAATAACAGGTTTTTCGTTTTCGCGTGCAGCGGCAATTTCAATGGTGGTTAAAATATTTTCTTTTCCATCAGTTCGAATGGTTCCTATGGGCAATTGCGAACCGGTTAAAATTACGGGTTTGTTTACATGCTGCAGCATAAAACTTAAAGCCGATGCGGTGTAAGCCATGGTATCACTTCCGTGTAAAACAACAAACCCATCATACGTTTTGTAATTTTCAGCAATAAGGTTTGCAATTTCGGTCCAGCGTGCCGGATCCATATTGCTTGAATCAATGGGTTGCTTAACCGAAATACAGGTTAATTGTACATTGAGTTTATTGAGCTCAGGAATTTGTGCATGCAGGTGATTAAAGTCAAAAGGCTTTAATTGTCCTGTTGCAGGATCTTCAACCATGCCAATGGTTCCACCTGTATAAATTAGTAATATATTGGGTTGCTGGCTCATGGTTTTAATTCAATTGGAATACCTGGTTGGCATTTTTTGTAGTTACATCGGCAATTTTTGCCATGGGCATTTCATAAATTTCTGCTAATTTTTTAGCCACGTACATGACATAAGCACTTTCGTTACGTTTGCCCCTGAATGGAACAGGGGGCAGGTAAGGCGAGTCGGTTTCCAACACAATGTGTTCAAGTGGTACCGATTTTAATACTTCGGGCAACGTTGATGTTTTGTACGTAACAACACCGCCAATGCCAATTTTGAACCCGCCATAATTAATGATGTGTTGCGCCTGTTGTGCATCGCCCGTAAAACAATGAAAAATGCCGGTTAAGCGCTCATCGTTTAATTTATCTACTATTTCAAATACTTCATTGAATGATTCGCGCACATGAATAACAATTGGTAAATTCATTTCCTTGGCCCATTCAATTTGCTGTGCAAAAGCAATTTTTTGTTGCTCAATAAATGTTTTATCCCAATATAAATCAATTCCTATTTCGCCCACAGCATAAAACTTGTGTTGGCTAAAAAGCGGTTTAATTTTGGCAAGCACTTCTTCAAAATCGGCAAAAACACTGCAAGGGTGAATGCCCATCATGGGAAAACATGTACCCTGATACGTATTGGATAAATTCAATACGGCATCAATACTTTCAAGATCAATGTTGGGTAAAAAAATGCGTTGTATACCTGACTGTTTGCAGGACTTGATTACAGCGTCTATATCATCCTTAAATTCAGGAAGATAAATATGTGAATGTGTGTCTGTTAATTCCATTTTGTTTTGCAAATAACGGAAATTTTAAGGATTCGTCCCCCCTGAACTCAAAAAAGCAAACGTTTTTGAGAGAAATACAGCACTTTAAAAACTTTAAAAGAAGAAAAATGAAAAAAATCACACGTTTAACGGCAATGGCCATTGTTATTGGTCTTACCGCACCCTCATGCAAAAAATACGAAGAAGGTCCTGGTCTTTCATTCCGATCAAAAAAAGCGCGTATGGCTGGAGAATGGTCATTGAGCAACATGACCACCACATCAACCAGTACCAACAGTAATGGCGATGTAACTACTGTAACAATTACCACAACCGATGGAGCAACGGTAACAAAAAAAACAGACTATACGCCTGATGGCGGAACCACCTCCTCTGCAACTGTAAACGGTACCATTACGCAAACACTCACCACTGAAAAAGACGGAACTTATAAATCAACAACCACAACAAAATATACCTGGGTTGAACCGATTTTAGGTATTGATGTAACAACAGAAGAAACAACAGTTTCAGATGAAACTGGCACCTGGAATTTTACCGGTGGAATTGGTGATGAAAAGAACAAAGAAAAAATGATACTTGTACCAGCAACACGCACACAAACCACAACAACTGTAACAACACCTGAAGGAGGTTCGGCCAACACAACAACCAACGTTGATTCTGAAACCGTTACAGGTGAATCGAGCATTCTTTTAATTAAGCTACTTAAGAATAAAGAAAGCCACTTTACGATTGAAAGTTCCAATGCATCGTCAAACAGTTATACTTCGGGAAGTTCAACCAGCAGCAGTAATTCAAGCTGGTCAACCACGGGCGATATTAACTTTATACAGAAATAGAAATTAAACGCGCAAAAAACCCTGGCTTTTGCCGGGGTTTTTTGTTTTTTGACATAAACAATGCGGATATGCCGCCAAAATTCCTGGTTGCTTTTTTGAACAAATGCATTTAAAGCAGTAATTGGTGTTTTTGTAAACCCGAATCAGTTATTTTTACAGTATTGGAAAAGATACTTGTTATTCGTTTTAGTGCCATTGGTGACATTGTGTTGACCACACCAATTGTACGTTGTCTTAGCGAACAACTACCAGCTTCCGAAATTCATATGCTGGTGAAACGGAAGTTCAGGGAATCAATTGAAACCAACCCCCATATTTCAAAATTTCATTTTATAGACAATCATCCTTCAGAATTGGTGGATGAACTGCAAGCCGAGAAGTACGACTACATAATAGACCTTCAAAAGAACAGCAAGAGTTCATGGGTGTGTTCAATTTTACATGCAAAACACTATTCATTTCCAAAACTGAACTGGAAAAAATTCCTGCTTGTAAATTTTAAGATAAATAAAATGCCAAAAGTTCATGTTGTTGACAGGTATTTTGAAGCAGTAAAAAAATTAGGCGTGACCAATGATGGTAAAGGTCTTGATTTTTTTCTTAAACCACAGGAAGAATTATTTGCCTTAAATGAACTTGCATTTTTTAAAACAAAATATGTAGCCCTGGTTTTGGGGGCAACATATTACACCAAGCGAATTCCGCAACAAAAGCTGGAGGAAATAGTTTCGCAGTTAAATCATACGGTTGTTTTACTTGGCGGGCCAGCCGAGGCAAAGCTGGCACAAGAACTCGCATCCAAATTTAAAAATACACTTAATACGGTTGGAAAAACAAATTTGCAGCAATCAGCCCATTATATAAAAAATGCAACCGTTGTAATTACTTCAGATACGGGGTTGATGCATATTGCAGCAGCATTCCATAAAAAAACAATTAGCGTATGGGGAAATACGGTTCCTGATTTTGGAATGTATCCATACATGCCAGGCGAGGGTAGTGTGGTGGTTGAAAACAACTCACTAGATTGTCGTCCATGCAGTAAATTAGGCTTTGACAAATGTCCAAAAAAGCATTTTAAGTGTATGCTTGACCATGATGCAAAAACAATTGCATTACAGGTTGAACAAAGCTTTTAATTCTGTGGCATCATCAGGCTTCATTTTGCCGGCAATAATAAGTGAAAGTTGTCGCCTGCGCAAAGCACTGTCATACCGTTTTTTCTCTTCTTCCGTTTCAGCAATTAATTCAGGTACTTCAATTGGCGACCCGTTTTGATCAACGGCTACAAAATTATAAATGGCTTCGTTGCTCTTTGTTTTTACACCAGTAATGCGGTCTTCTACAAAAACATCGATAAAAATTTCCATTGAACTGGTAAAGGAGCGCGAAACTTTTGCCTCCAGGGTTACAATATCGCCTAATTTAATGGGGCTTTTAAAGGCCACGTTGTTAATGGCAACTGTTACAACCACCCTGCGGCAATGGCGGTGTGCACTAACCGCAGCAATTTCATCCATCCAGGCCAATAACTGTCCGCCAAATAAATTTCCAAGCTGGTTGGTGTCGTTTGGGAGCACTACTTTTGTAGTAACTGCAAGGGTTTCAGTCGCTCTTTTCGTCTTCATAAAAAATTGTATTGAGCAAATGTAATTGATTATTTCCTGGTGGGCCATATAATCAATAATTTATACCTTTATGGCGTTGGAAACCTATGATATATACACGGTTATAAAGAGCCTGCACATTGTGTTTGTGGTTACCTGGTTTGCCGGGCTGTTTTATATTGTTCGTTTGTATGTAAACCATACCGAAGCTTTGCAAAAACCTGAACCCGATAAAACCATTCTTGTTACGCAATACAAAAAAATGGAAAGGCCTTTGTGGATTGGCATTACTTATCCATCCATGATACTTACCGTGACTTTTGGAAGCATTATGTTATACATGCGACCTGACTTACTGTATGCTTCTTACATGCATTTGAAGTTAACCATGGTAGCCTTGTTGCTTGTTTACCATTTTTATTGCGGTTGGTTGTTTAAGAAATACCGGAATGATGATGCCGTTTGCTCATCCTTTACACTTCGTATATTAAATGAGGTTGCTTCGGTATTTTTGGTTGGCATTGTTTTTATTATTGAAATGGCCGATCACCTGAATTTTTTATACTTCGGTATAGCCATGGGCGCTTTTTGTTTGCTGCTTTTATTTGTGATTATAAAATTTTGGAACGCACGAAAAAAAGCCGAAAAAAACCAATAACGCGTTAAATACAATTTTATTCAATGAAGGGCATTCGTTTTTTTAAACCGATTGTTAATGTCATGTGTTTTTGCGTGGCAGGCTATACATTGCAGGCCCAAAAAAACGATCTCGTGCTAAAATCATTTGTAAAAGACGGGAAAGTGTATTTACGTTGGGCGCCCTCAACGGTTCAATTGTTTGAACTTGGATTAAAAAACGGCTACACACTTGAAAAATACACCGGAGGTTCGCAAGTCGTAAAAACAGGTGAAATCATTTTTAAACCGGTTTATGAAAAGCTTGACAGCATAAAAGTAGCCGGAACGAATGTTCCGCCAGAACTGGTTATAGCAGCCGTATTCAAGGGAGGTAAAATGAAGGACAATGAAAAAACGCAATTGTTCGCATACCGCATGCTTGATGCGGGGCACAACCTTAAAAGCGCAAAAACACATGGTTTGTATTATGCGGAAGCGGCTGAAAACAATACGTACCGTGTATGCATTACAGGAACTAACAGCACAAGTAATTTAATGGAAACGTCTGCACAAAATTCAACCGTAAAACCAATTGTACTTGATGCCGTTAAGCTTGATAAAAAACGTCCCGTATTGAATTGGGAAGCAGCTTCGGGCATTGGCGATTATTCAGCCTATTGGGTTGAAAGGAGTACCGATGGAAACGCCTTCGAAAAAATAAGTAAAGCACCTTTCTTTTTTTTAAAATCGCAATTTGAAAAAACAAAAACGCATTGCACCGTATTGGATACAAATGCCGCCCGCGGCCAAACGTATAGTTACCGTGTTGTTGGCATAAACCACTTTGCCATGGAAATGCCTCCTTCAAATAGCCAAAAAATATACATTCCCAATGCATTTAATCCGCTGGTTAAAATTGATACGGTACTAACGGCAAAGAATATGAAAACCATACGGGCTAGCCTAGTTTTTGATAAGCAGGAAGAAGCGAAATATGCAAAAAGCCTGGTTTTACAAGTTAGTAACGATGAAAAAAACTTCACCACTGTGTCAAATCTAAGCTGTGATAATAAGCTGTCATTCATTTTTACCGATGAAGTAGAGCGAAACCGTGTAAATTATCGCATTGGTGCAATTTCAACCGATGACGACACCGTTTTTTCCTATGCACATTATTATTTTATTCCGGATGCTGATCCTCCTGCTTCTCCTTTAAATGTTTCGGGTACTATTGATAAAAATGGTATTGTTCAATTGACCTGGAAAGTCAATACAGAAAACGACATTAAAGGATATAAAATTTACCGTGCCAATAATTTAAAAGAGGAATTTGTTGAACGAACGCAGAACTTTTGCGTGACAACAGTTTTTACCGACACTGTAAATTTGAACAATCTGGATAGTTTAATTTATTATAAAGTTATTGCGGTTGATTTGAATTATAATCATTCAACACCTTCGCAACCATTAAAATTAACAAAGCCCGATAAAATTGCGCCCGTTGCAGTGGTTATAAAAACAGTTGAAGGCAAACAGAACGGGTTGCTGGTAAAGTGGAACAGGTCATCAAGTGCCGATGTAAAGTTGACAAAGTTGTGGCGTATCAAAAATGGTTCGCCAAAACTATTTTTATTGATGCATGTTGGCGATACAACAACACAGGTTATAGACACCGGTGTTGTTGCCGGAAATTTTTATGTTTATAAATTTGAAGTAATTGACCACTCAGGAAATGTGTCGGAAAGCAAATCAGGGCAGCATAAATTTGAACCCGGTTTTCGCAATGCCTTAAGCGGGTTTACTGCCGTAGCCAATATTGAAAAACATCAAATTGAATTAAGTTGGAATCGGCCTGAAGAGCGGGTACATTCCTACCAGGTTTATAGGTTAAAAAACAAGGGTAGAATAACGTTGCTAAAAACAATTGAGCCAGGTAATACACGTTACATTGATACCGAATTAAACATAAACAACACATATACGTACGCCATTAAAGCTGTTTTCCTGAACGGGGTTCACAGTAAAATGACAGAATTGGTTGAGGTCAATTATTGATTCGTTTTGCCAACGCGTGTTAAAACAGTTCCCAGGATTGGTTTTTGATTGGTTGATGCATAGGCACAATCATAAACATAAATGTTTTGTTGCATGTTTTGAAAAACATAATTTTGTACAGATGTAATCATAACCGGTGCGGTCACTCCTAAAATGCTCCATTTGCCAAGTTCATCGGTAGTTTGAACAAGGTCGCCTTTTTGTAAAATAATTCCGGGAGCAGTTCGTAAGGTAAGGGTAAACCCGGTAACCGGATTCTCAAGCGAGCGCAGCACCTCCACTTCATTTGACATAAGTTCTCGAACACGCACCTCTGTAGTTCCTTTCTCCAATGAATTTTCCAATGCTGTTAGACCAAAGCGCACGAAAGCTGTAACACATACCAATTCCTGGCAATCGTGACCAGGTGTTGGTACATAACTTTGCAGGAACATGGGATTTTTTTTATAATGTAGCCAGAATTTTTGTTTGCTTAATTCGCAAGTACGGTGAGCCAATTCGAACGGAATTTCTTCATCCACAAAATTGGGTCGTACGGTTACCTCATGGCGTTTATACAAATTGTAGTAATCGTAATACGTTTTCCATTGCGGGTGACTCAAAACCAATTCGAGCATTTCGGTTTCGGACCTGAAAATGGAAACCAGTTCCCAAAATTTCATTGAAATTATTTTTCCTTAGGTGTTACACCTTTTAATTCGAGGATATAAACCAGGTCACTATTGGCAGGTACCAATTCGGGTACACCCTTGCTTCCATAACAAGTGGAAGCCGGAGCCAATACCAGTACTTTTTCACCTTCATGCATTTCGGCCACGGTTTCCTGCCATGCTTTAAGGGCAGCCTGACCACCCAATTCAAATTCGGCTAATTTGCCATTGGCGGCCGAAGCTTCAAACAAGCGTCCTGTTTTTTTAATCCAACCCATGTAGCTTAGCTCAATTTTGTCGCCAAAAGCAGGCTGCTTTGTTTGGCCATCGGGTTTATACAAGGTAAAATATTCGCAACCTGATTTGGTTTTTTTGCCTACAATGGGCTGTACCACATCAATTTCATATACAAGATTTGTATTGGGGGGTATAGCTCCACCACGTCCTTTTTTCCCGTATGCTTTATCGGCCGGAATGGTGAAACGTACTTTATCGCCATACTTACATTTTTCCAGTACTTCGTCAAATGCATCAAAGGTCATTCCTATGCCAACCACATAGGGAATAGGTTTATTAAAAAGTTTATTGCTTTCCAATTCTTTTCCGCCTTCAACGGCCCCGCGATAATTGATAGCGGCTACATCGTATTTTTTTACCGGTTTACCGGTTCCACGTACAAGGTAAGAAACCCGCACACCTGATTTTAATTTGATACTGTCAATGGGATCGTTTTCGCTGAATGAAAATACCGAGTCAAAATTCACCGTAAGCGAATCCTGTGGAATGCCTGAAGTTTTTACCGAAGTATCAACGTCAACCTTATCATTAGCTGATGTGGTATTGTTTTTCACTCCTTCTACGTTGCAACCAATTGCAAAGGTGAAACAACAAGCAATTAAACCGATGGTGTTTTTGTTCATATGCCGTTTTTATTTGTTTTTATAGGCAACAGTAAGGTAATTTTATTTTACAACGTTGTTTTTTGGTTTAACGTATGGTTTTTCGGTTTCCGGGTCCATTAACTCCACTAACTCCACGTCAAAAATAAGACTGCTTTGTGGAGGAATTTGATCATAATCACCCACCAGGCCAGCGGCCATGTTGCTGGTCATTAAAATTTTTGCTTTTTCGCCAACGCGCATATACGTTATACCTTCGTGCAAACCGCTTTCAACATTGTCCATACCAATTACAAATTCATCGGGTTCACCACCCGAGGTATAACAAACGGTATCATTCAGCAACGAAATGGTATAATTGATGCGCGCAATCAAACCGGGTTTTGCTTTTACCACATTGGTATCAACTTTTTTGTAAATCACATAATACAGGCCACTGCCGGTACTTGTTACATTATTCCACCCGTGGCGCTTAACGTAAGCCTCAATGTCAAGAATTTCCTGTGCGTGGTTTACTTTATTCCATTCCTGCAGGGTGTCTTTTACATCCTTGTATTCAATAGGTGGTTCTTCCTGCTGCTCAGGTGAGCACGAGGCCATTAAAATGCATAAAAATAAAAGATGCTTTTTCATTTATAAGGTGCCATGAATGACGGTATTAAACTTAAAAAATGCTGAATGGTTACATCAAGTCCTTTATTTGATCTGCCCCCGGCTGCATTTTTGTGTCCACCCCCACTAAAATTTTTGCCCATAAACTCGTTAACGGGTACGTTTCCTTTTGATCGGAATGAAATTTTTACAAGGTCTTCCGTTTCCATGAAAATGGCAGCCATTTTTATTCCTTCCAGGCTAAGGCCATAATTCACCAAACCCTCCGTATCGCCTTTCTGGTAATTGAAATCTTTCAGTTCTTTTATAGTCAACACAAAATAAGCCGTTGCATGTTCTTTAAGCACCACAAGTTTTTGCGTAAGTGCATAACCAGTTAGTCGTAGTTTTGATTCGGTATTGGTGTCGTAAACATTAATGTGTATTTGCCCGTTATCGGCTCCGGCTTCAATGAGTTTTGCTACCACGTAATGGGTAACAGCTGTGGTTGAGGGATACCTGAATGACCCGGTGTCGGTCATAATACCGGTGTATAAACACGTGGCGGCATTTTTTTGGATTTGATTTTCGTAACCCAAGGTTGCAATAAAACGATAAATGAGTTGAGCGGTGGAGCAGTCAGCCGGTTCATTGATGGTTAAATCGCAAAATGCCTGTGGATCGGGATGGTGATCAATCATTATTTTATATCCCTTAGCAGCTTTTATGGCTTCGCCCATTGCTGTACCGGTTCGGTCAGGGGCATTGTAATCGAGGCAAAAAATAAGATTGGCATTGGTGAGCAGTGCGTTTGCCTTTTCCTTATCGCTTTCAAAAATTACAATATCATTTATGCCCGGCATCCATGCCAAAAAATGTGGAAAGGCATCGGGAAGCACGCAAACACAATTTTTTCCTGCAGCTTTTAAAATGTGGTACAAACCCAGTGATGATCCCAGGGCATCGCCATCGGGGTTTTGGTGTGCTGTAATAACAATGTTTTGAGCTTCACCAATGTGTTCAAGGGTTTGGCGTACCTGGTTGGGATTTAGGTTTAAAAGTACCTGTTTGTTCATGGTGCTAAGTTAAGGGAGAATGAAGTAGGAAACTTCTTAAAAATACAAAACGCGACCTGTTTAGCAGATCGCGTTTTACAATAAGGTGTATAATATGGTTATTTCTGAAATCCTGTTACCAATGCTTTTTGGTGCATTACCAACATACCAACGCAGCTATAGGTAGCGGCTTGAATTTCTTTATCATCAGCCGTATTTTTTTTACCGGTTGACGCTTCAGAGCCTCCTCCTGATGAAGGGATGAACACCTCTACAAGAAGTTTGCGTGTTTTTTCAGAAATGAACTCAAAATGCTGAACATTTTCCTTTTTGGTGTTGTCAAATAAAAGCTTTTTACTTTTTTCATAAGCAACATCTTTGTAAACCGTATCGCGTTCAAGCATGCGTACGCCTGTTGAGTCAGTTGGATCAGCAAATTTAATTTTGCCGGGACGTTTTTTCTCAACCTGTTTGGTTACGAAGTCATAAAGTTTGAACTGGATTTTACCTTCCAGCATTTCGTTGTCAGAACAAAATGCAAGCATGTATTCAGTGTCTTTATAGGTTACCACGGTAATTTCAGTTGTTTCGTTTTCAGCAAACAAACCACTTTTACTTTGGTTATTGTATTGCCAAACATCTTTGGCACCACCTTTTTTCTTGTCTTTTTCAGGAAAACAAAAGTTATGTTCACCTGAGCAATTCCCACGTTGTGCAATCAAAAAACTGTGGTTCTCTATAGCCAGTAGTGCCAATATGCTTAATGCTAATTTTTTCATGGTTTTAGGCGTTTACGGTTATCATTCTTGTTCTTAATTCTTTAATTTTCTTCACGAGGTCATTGTATTGTGCTTTGGTAATAACAATGTCACTACCACCCACAATTACATTTTTCCCGTCTTTTTCTTCCACTTTGGCTTCTCCGCCATCTTTCATTTCAAGGCTGTCAAATATCATCCCAAGCTCTTCAAGCTCAGAAATAGTTTGTTTAATGCCTTCATCGCTTTCATACTTCATTAAGAAACCCCAAAGGTTTTCGTAATTGTATTTTTGCTCGGCAATGCGTTGTATTACCGGATCATTCTCTTTATAAGGACCTGCTACACTTGTGATAAGATAAAGAGATTCTATCCATGCTCCCGTTACGATGTTACCAAGTGTCGTGCCACGTTCATTTTCTTCAAGGAACGAGTAGGCTTTAAAGTACAAGCCGTTTGAAATTTTCATGATAGAATCGTTGTTATCAATGTTTTTGGCCGCCTGGTCAAAAACAGTTTTATCAAACGCCCCTGAAATATCCATTTCATCACCCATTTTCTTTATAAGATTAAGGTAATCAAGGTTTAATGTTCCAAAATCGTATGAGCTGGCATAGGCAAGATCAGCGCTGTAAATTCCAAAATTTAATGCCTTTTGACGAGCATCGCTGTATTTACTTCCATCTTCAACTTTATGAAGAATGCCCTGGTTTCCTTTTCCACCAATTTGTTTGATAATGCCAAACAATTCATTGGGAGTAGGAATCTGGTAGAAGATTTCTTCCTGTAACTGGCCAGACGTGTCCTTTGGAATAGTGTCGGTATTCACGGTCACCTGGGTTTTTTCTTCACCGCCACATCCCGTTAGTGCCGGTATGATTAGCGTGGCGCAAAAGCCTGCGATTAAAAGGTTTTTCATTTGGATAGTTCGTTCGTTTAGCGCAAAAATAGCAATATTTTTCAGTTTTTACCGTGGTTTACACATTATTGCCTTTTTCGGTAGTATTTTTTAGGCTGCCATAACCTGTTTCAAGCTTTGATGGCGAATAATAACCGGTTATTAGCAAGTTGGAAGGGCAATCATTTTACACCTGACCCAACTCGTTTTTAAGCTCAAACAGGCAATATTCACCATACTGAAGCACCATACGGGTCAATATTTTTATACTTTTGGCCAAATTTTTAGATAATGAGCGGAAATCGTACTTTCACCATGATCAAACCTGATGGGGTTGAGAATGGTCATGCAGGTAAAATCCTGGATAAAATCTTAGGGGCTGGATTTAAAGTTATTGCCCTAAAATACACACGTTTAACACGTGACCAGGCGGGTAAATTTTATGAGGTCCATAAAGAGCGTCCTTTTTATGGCGAATTGGTTGACTACATGACAAGCGGGCCAATTTATGCTGCCATACTTGAAAAAGACAATGCTGTAACAAGTTTTCGTGAGTTGATTGGAGCCACCGATCCGGCACAGGCTGCTGAAGGCACTATTCGCAAAATGTTTGCCGAATCAAAGGCAAAAAATGCAGTGCACGGCAGTGATAGTGATGAAAATGCGCAAATTGAAGGAAACTTCTTTTTCAGCGCGTTTGAGCGTCCATAATCACTTAAAATACTAAAACAAAAAACCATCCTTGCGAACAGGGATGGTTTTTAATTTTATAAAAATACCTAAACGTGTAAAACTTAAAGTGCTTTAGGTGTTGGTTTTTAACGAAGTCAGTTAACTTTACCCACATGACCGGTAACTCCTTCGGGAACATTTTCAAACTTACTTCTTACGGTGAAAGCCATGGCCAGGCCATAGGTGGAATTATTGAAGGGTGCCCGGCCGGCCTTACGGTTGACAGCAATTTTATTCAAACAGAGTTAAACCGCAGAAGACCCGGACAAAGCTCCATTACTACACAGCGCAAC
Source organism: Flavobacteriales bacterium (assembly GCA_035299065.1). Lineage (GTDB taxonomy): Bacteria > Bacteroidota > Bacteroidia > Flavobacteriales_D > UBA2798 > DASPJQ01. Next base: position 48,910 of record DATGXI010000082.1, on the reverse strand, counting down.
GAAGCCGATGCGGTTAAAATACTTTCAGGTGTTTTTCAAAACAAAACAACCGGAACCCCCATTGGGTTCGAAATTCCAAATACAGATCACCAGAGTGAAGATTACGATAATGTTAAAAGCATATTCAGGCCCTCACATGCCGATTTTACTTACGAGGAAAAGTACGGCACAAGGGATCACCGCGGTGGAGGGCGCTCAAGTGCGCGTGAAACGGCAAGCCGTGTAGTGGCCGGAGCCTTTGCAAAATTATTTTTACAAACTAACGGTATTGGCATATGTGCATTTGTACGATCGGTTGGAACCATTGAAAGTACTCTTGATATTGACCAAATTGATGAATCAAAAATAGAGTCAACACCGGTACGCTGTCCTGATGCGCCCATTGCTCAAAAAATGATTGCCGCCATTGAAAAAGCAAAAAACGAAGGTGATAGCCTGGGAGGCACCATTACCTGTATTATAAAAGGTTTACCCGCAGGTTTAGGTCAACCCGTGTTTGACAAATTTCATGCAGTGTTGGGTCATGCCATGTTAAGCATTAATGCAGTAAAGGGATTTGAGTATGGTTCAGGTTTTGCCGGAACTCAATTGAACGGTAGCAGCCATAACGATGAATTCACGTTTAGTGACGGAAAAATAAAAACAACAACCAATCATTCAGGAGGGGTACAAGGCGGAATTACAAACGGAATGCCTGTATATTTTACCGTTGCTTTTAAACCAACAGCTACAATATTAAAGGAACAAAACACCGTTGATGCAAACGGAAATCAAACAACCCTGGCGGTAAAAGGCCGGCATGACCCTTGCGTATTGCCGCGTGCTGTGCCCATTGTTGAAGCCATGGCGGCCATGGTTTGTGCCGACTTTATATTATTAAACCGAACAACAAAAATTTAAAACCATATACTATGTTCAGAAAGAAAAAAACAGGTGACCCCAAGAAGAAAAAAAGTTTATTGCGCAGAATCCTTAAATGGACAGGAATAAGTTTTCTTGTCCTGCTCATTCTAGCCATTATTCTTCCATTCCTGTTCCAGAAACAGATTTTTGAGTATGTGAAGAAAGAAATAAACAATAACCTGAACGCTGAGTTTAAGTGCGAAGATTATAGCATGACGTTAATTTCAACCTTCCCAAATTTTACGCTCGAATTGAAAGACGTTCAGCTAAACGGTATAAAGGAATTTAAAGGCACCAGTTTACTCAAGGTAAAAAGCCTATTGGTAACCGTTGACATCAAAAGCGTATTGTGGGGCGATAAAATTGACATTAAAAAAATTGGGATAGTCAATGCAAATATCAATGCACTGGTTTTGGAAAACGGTAAGGCAAATTGGGACATTGTGAAAACCGAAGCGGAAAAAACACCTGAGCAAAAACAGGATACAGCCTCCAATTTCGCACTTAAATTGCAAAAGTACTACATTGAAAACACCAACATTGTTTACGATGACAGGCAGGGTGGAACCTACTTGAAAATTGACAAGCTAAACCATACTGGTACGGGTGATTTTACGGCTGATCAGAGTTTGCTGGAAACAACCACTACAACAGATGCTATTGATTTCAGTATGGGTGGCATGGCATACATGAAAAAGGTGAAAACCGATATCAAGATGAATGTTGACATGGATTTAAAAAACAGCAAATATACATTTAAGCAAAATTCATTTGTGCTCAATGATTTTAAACTTGATTTTGACGGTTGGGTGGCCATGGCCAACGATTTGGAAATGGATGTGAAATTCAAATCAAATGAGAACAGGTTCAAAAATTTATTATCACTTGTGCCGGGTGCATATACAAAAGACTTTGCCAGCGTAAAAGTGGATGGAAGCACCAAATTTGATGGTTTTGTAAAAGGAAAAATGAACGAAAAGTCAATGCCTGCCTTTGCAGTAAACCTTGACGTGAATAACGGAAGTTTCCATTACCCTGGTTTGCCAAAGTCGGCAACCGGAATTTTTATTGACGGCAAGGCAAGTGCGGGCGGTAATCCTTCAATGGACGACATGAAAATAAACATTCCAAGAATTGCCATGAGCTTGGGCGGAAATCCATTGAGTGGGCACTTTAACCTGGTAACACCAATGAGTGATCCGGGTATTGATTTAGGCATAAAAACCGACATTAACCTGGCAACCTTAAAGGACGTTATTCCGGTTGGTGAAGGTGAAAGTTACAATGGCCACCTAAAGGCTGATGTTGCTGTAAAAGGACACCTTTCAGCGTTGGAAGCCGAAGACTATGAGAAATTCCAGGCAACGGGTAATTTGGTTGCTGAGGCCATAAATTATTCAAGCAAAGAGCTGGGTTACGATACTAAAATAAATAAGGCAGAGTTAACGTTTTCGCCAAAAATACTTGACCTTGTAGCATTTGACAGCGAGGTTGGCAAAACAAGCATAAAGGCAAATGGTAAGCTTGAAAATTATTTGCCTTATATATTCAAGGGCGAAACCATTAAAGGAAATCTTGATTTAAGTTCACCCCTTGTTGATTTGAAAGAATTCATGGGCACAACCAGTGAAACACCGGCAGCAACTGGCGCAACTGCAACAACAACCGAAACGGCTCCGGCTGACCCCAATGCATCGTACGTAATTGGTATTCCAAAAAACATTGACTTTGCTATGAGCACCAGTTTTGGTAAAGTAATTTATCCGGCAATGTATCCCGGTAAACCTGACCTGATAATGGAAAATGTGAGTGGCGGATTAATTATACGCGATGAAACACTCATGTTTAATAATTTAAAAATGAACACGCTTGGTGGTGATGTTACGCTTGGTGGATCATACAATACCACCAACATAATGGAACCAGCCATAAAAATGACATACAACATTCAAAACCTTGACATCAAGCAAACATCGCAAACATTTAACGCCATTGAAAAAATGGCGCCCATTGCGTCAAAATGTACAGGAAAATTCTCATCGGTGTTTGACATGAACGCAAAACTTGACAAGCAATTGTCACCGTTATTTAATACCTTAACGGGTGGCGGATATGTGGCATCAAAAAACATTTTCATTGAAGGATTTGAGCCTTTAAATAAAATGGCGCAGGAGTTAAAAATTCAAAAACTTGCCAAGCAAAACATACAGGACATAAAAGTGTTTTTTGAATTTAAAGACGGTAAAGTATGGGTAAAACCATACGATGTGAAAGTTGGAAATTATAAAACAAACATTGGCGGAAACACTGCATTTACCGGTGAAATTGATTATGACATTGCCATGGCCATTCCGCGCAGCGAATTTGGTGGAGAAGCCAACAATGTGTTGAATTCGTTGGTTGACAAAGCCAATAAATCAGGTGCCGATGTGAAATTGGGTGAGAATGTGAATTTGAAAATAAAAATGACAGGAACGGTAACTGACCCTAAACTAAAAACCAACCTTAAGGAGCAATTGGGCGATGTAAAAGAAGACATCAAAGAAGAGATCAAGGAAAAAATTGAGGAGAAAGTAAAAGAAGTGAAGGAAGATGTGAATGAGAAACTTGATGCCGAGAAAAAGAAGATTCTGGCTGATGCAAAAGTACAGGCCGATAAGATCAAGGCTGAGGGCAAGCGTTTGGCCGATCAAACCCGTGCCGAGGCCAAAAAGGCTGGCGAAAAACTTATAGAAGAGGCTGGTAATAACCCAATTAAAAAGAAAGTAGCTGAAAAATCGGCCGAAAAAATCAATAAGGAGGGCGAAGAAAAAGCGCAAAAAATTGAAAATGAAGCCAACACAAAGGCAGATAAAGTGATGAGCGAGGCCCAGGAAAAGGCCGACAATGTGAAGGTCAAATAGTGGAAAACAAATTGGTATGACTTTGGTAACTATTTAGGGAGAAACTAGTTTAAAGTCAACAGAGAAATAAGTATGAAGTGGATTTTTTGGGTAGCAATTTTTAGTTCAGCAACAAATGCTTTTGCCGGTGGTGAAGAGGATGTATGTACATATCCCACCAACAAAAAAGTATTAAAACTAATAGAGAAATCGCATGACGGTAAACTGGCAAAAAAAGACCAGTACCAGGCATTAAAAGATGCTTTGGTAATAGACGAAAACTGCGTACAATGTATGTTGGAATTGGGAATACGTTCGGTTGACAACAACCTTGAACGGGAAGCAAACGGACAAAAAGTTGATTTTTCCTATGCTATTGGTTATTTTACCGATTTGCTGGCAACCTGTCCGCAGTACCACGCTGATCCGTATTACTATCTAGGATTAATTCATTACAAGCAAAAAACAAATGCAGAGGCGCTTAAATACTTTAACCTGTTTTTGAATTATAAGGGAGGTGAAAAAAGTTATGCCGATGATCACAGCAAAAAAATTGCCGATGTAAAGGAAATTCTTCCGGAACTTGAATTCTCAGAAAATTTTTACAAAAATGTAGTTCCATTTAACCCAATGGTTGTTCAGGGAGTTTCAACAGAAAAGGATGAGTATTTACCCATGTTGTCACCTGACAACGAAATGATTTTTTACACACGCAGGTTTGAAAAAGGTTCAGTAGGAGAAAACCCAACGCGTGTTGAAGAGTTTACCACCAGTTTACGGGACGATATTTCACAACCGTTTGACATTGGCAGTGCGTTGCCTCCACCGTTTAATACCGGACCAAATTTTGGCGGAGCAACCATTTCAATTGACAACAAGGAAATAATTTTCTGCGCCTGTAAAGATGAAAAACGGGGCGTATCGTCACGCAGGAATTGTGATTTATATTCGGTGCATTTTGATAAATACCGCAATCCTGATTCAGGAAAAGAACAATACAAGTGGGGAGAAATGGTAAACCTTGGTCCAAGCATCAATGCCTGGGATGAATGGGAGGCACAACCTTCACTGTCAGCTGATGGAAAAACATTGTTTTATGCAAAACAGGGTGCAGGCACAAAAAACACCAGCATTGATATTTATTATTCAAACCGCAAGCCTGATGGAACCTGGAGCCCGGGCAGAAGTGTAGGCGATGTAATTAATACCGATTATGATGATAAAACTCCGTTTTTGCATACCGATAGCCGCACACTATATTTCACCAGCGACACAGAGCCAGGAATGCGTTTGGGTGCGGGAGGTTTTGATATATTTTACAGCAGACAAGACGAAAACGGAAAATGGAGTAAACCAAAAAACATTGGAAATCCAATAAACACGAATGAAGATGAGCATGGGTTGGTGGTGAGCACGGATGGTAAAATGGCGTATTTCTCTTCGGGAAAATACAAAGGTAACGGTGGTCTTGATATATACAGGTTTGAACTGTATCCTGAAGCACGTCCTGAAAAAGTTGTTATTATTTCGGGCAGCTTAAAAGATGTGGACGGAAATTCCGTACCTGATGCCAAAGTTGAAATTAAGTATGGAGATGATAAGAAAGTGGAAGAAGCGTACATTGACAAAGATGACGGAAAATTTTATGCTGTCGTTAAAACAGAAAAACCACAGGATGTTGTGGTAACGGTCAAAAAAGAAGGACACGCATTTGACACAAAACTCATTGAGAAAACCGAGTTGGTAAAAGACAAACCGGTAAAAGATGTGAGCCTTGCAGTATTGCCAATTGAAAAAGGAAAATCGTATACGTTAAACGATATTTTATTTGCAACAGGATCCTATGAATTGAATCCAAAAGCAAAGTTTGTAATTGATCAATTTGTTGACTTTTTAAAAGAATCGCCAAAAGTAAAAGTGGAAATTCAGGGACATACCGACAATGTTGGTGATCCTAATTCAAACCTTGAGCTTTCTGAAAACCGTGCAAAAGCGGTAATGGATTACATTACCACAAAAGGGGTTTCCATGGACCGTCTAACGTATAAGGGCTATGGGCAAAGCAAACCAAAAGTGCCCAACACATCGGCCGACAACCAGGCAAAAAACAGGCGTACGGAATTCTTTATTGTGGAGCTTTGATAAAACAAAATCAACTTAAGCCATAACAAAATAAAGGTTGCCTTTAACAGGCAACCTTTTTTGAATAGCTGAATTACCACTTTTGGTAGGGTATTTCTACGCAAGTGACCGTATTTCTACGGTATCAGCTAAATCGTAAACTTCGGATTAACAGCCAATAACTAAATTGTTTTAGAAAAATAAACAAAACAGCGTAAAAAACAAACGTTTAACGTTGTCAACATGGCCACGGTTGTTAACAGAAATATCTTTATAAGATTGTTTTGACAATATTAGGCATGCCTACTTTTTTCGTCATTGGAATTAACTGATTCATCGGGAATAAAAAGTAATTAGTCAGGCATTCATCAAAACTTAAAATAAGGGCAATCTTAAACACGTGTAAACCCGTAATTTCGGAGACAACTAAATACCTTAGCCCTCGTCTGAAAGGACGAGCATTTAAAACCCAAACCAATGAAACCTATTTTAAGTCTTTTTATCATGTTGTTTGCCTTTACCGCAGTATGGGCACAACCCGGAAAAGACGGGCCAATGGTCATTACCGCAGCTAATACGGTAGTGAATTGTTATAGTCCCGTTACAAACGATGTAGCTGCCGGAGCTACCAGTGTAACGGTAAACAATTCCGGAGGAGACAACTGCAACTTCCAATGTGGTGACCTGATTTTAATCATCCAGATGCAGGGTGCTTCTATCAATACCACCAATACATCATCGTATGGTACAATCACGAATTACAATAACTGCGGAAAATATGAATTCAACTACGTAACAAATGTTGCCGGTAACACTGTAACATTTCAATCGCCTTTGGTAAACAGCTATACTTCCTCAGGACGTACACAATGCGTTAAAGTTCCACAGTACACAACGCTTACTGTAAACCCGGGAGCATCAATTGTTCCGCTTGCATGGCAGGATGGCGGAGCTTTTCGCAAAGGAGGAATTGTTGCTATTCACGTTATGGGTGCCCTTGTAAACAACGGAAGCATTCATGCAACAGGATTTGGTTTCAGGCCGGGCGGCCTTGACAACACAACCAGTCCTGCGGGTGGTGGTCTTGTAAACCTGTATGTTTCTACCAACGCATCTGACGGTGCTGAAAAAGGAGAAAGTATTGCAGGGTTTACTGACGTGTATGGAACCAGTCGCTACGGACGTGGTGCACCAGCCAATGGTGGCGGTGGCGGTAATGGTCACAACTGCGGTGGCGGTGGCGGCTCAAACGGAAACAATGGAAATGTATATAACGGCCAGGGCGTAATGTGTACATCCTGTGTTGGACCAGGTGCCTGGGCACTTGATCCATTTACAATTGCCAATGCAGGTGTAAATGCAAACTCATCAGGCGGTGGTCGTGGTGGATATTCATACGGAGCTTCAAATCAAAATGCTTTAACCCTTGCTCCTTCGGCAGCAGCCTGGGCAGGTGATCAACGTGACCCATTTGGTGGCGAAGGTGGTCATCCATTAACAGCAATTGTTCCAACCAACCGTATTTTTATGGGTGGTGGTGGCGGTGCCGGTGACCGTAACAATGGTGGAAATTTATTGGGCGGTACTGGTGGTGGAATAGTTTACCTCATTGCAGGAAGCATTTCAGGTGCAGGTACTGTGAATGCCAATGGTGGCGATGCACTTAACCAAATTGCATTGGGAACAGGTGGAGCAAATGATGCCCCTGGTGGAGCTGGTGGTGGAGGAACAGTTATTCTTCGCTCGGCAACCATTACAGGTGTTGTCATCAACGCAAAAGGCGGTAAAGGTGGCGATCAGGCATTTCTTGCTACTGAGAGTGAGGGTCCCGGTGGCGGTGGTGGTGGCGGTTATGTTGCCATTTCAGCAGGAACACCAACCATTAATGTTGCTGGTGGTGATAACGGAATTTCATTATCAGGATCAGTAACAGAATTTACACCAAACGGTGCAACAATGGGCGCAACAGGTCAAACCGGAACAATTGGTTTATTCACCACTACATTTGATCCATTTGGTCCAATTGTTACTACAGCAACAACTCCCGTTTGTGTTGGAAGTCCAATTAATTTCACCACCACTGCTGTAGCAGGGTGTACCTATTCATGGAGCGGTCCAGCAGGTTTTACTTCAGCAGTTCAAAATCCAACCATTGCATCAGCTGCACTTACACATGCCGGTACCTACCAGGTTATTTACAGTACGGGAGGCGGTTGTACCGATACCAATACAGTAGCCGTTGTTGTTAATCCATTACCAATAATAACACCAACAGTTACCAACCCATTGTGTAACGGTGCATGTACAGGATCAATCAATGCAGTGCCAAGTGCAGGATCACCGGCATATACATTTTCATGGAATACCGGTGCAACCACACAAATTATAAACAGCCTTTGCGTAGGTACGTATACCGTTACCGTAACAGATGCTAACGGATGTATTCGTGTTTCTTCCTCAACCATTACACAGCCACCGGCAATAACAGGTGGTGTTACCAATGTAAATCCATTGTGTAACGGTGCATCAAACGGTCAAATAACCGTAACCGGTGCAGCAGGTGGAACAGGAGCACTAACATACTCAATTGATGGTGGAGCATTCCAGGTTTCAAACGTATTTACAGGCCTTGCAGCCGGCACACATACGATTATAATTAAGGATGCCAATGGATGTACATTTACCATTGTTACTTCTTTGACCAACCCACCGGTTGTTGGTATTGCTCTTGTAAGTACAGTTCCTGCAACATGCGGAGTTAACAATGGATCAGTTACAGTTAGCGGCTCAGGAGGAACAGGTGCATTAAGCTATTCCATTGGTGGTGCATTCCAGGCCTCACCAACATTTACAGGTTTGGCTCCGGGCACTTACACCGTAACCGTGCAGGATGCAAACGGTTGTATAGCTACAATTACAGCAACTGTTACCAGCGCGGCAAGTCCAATAGCTTCTATTATTTCTACCTCAAACGTAACCTGTTTTGGTGGTATTAACGGTTCGGTTTTAATTGGTGCAACAGGTGGAACACCCGCAATAACATACTCAATTGACATGGCAGGCCCAACACCTGCAACTCCTTTCCAGCCATCCAATTCATTTACCAATCTTTTGGCAGGAAACTATGTGGCAACTATTATGGATGCCAATGGTTGTACATCCACTATTCCGTTTACCATTACATCGCCTCCGGCATTAACGTATACTACAGTTAAAACAAATGTAACCTGTAACGGTGATTGCGATGGAACCATTACGGTTTCTCCTTCAGGTGGTGTACCTGGTTATACCTATTCAAGCAATAACGGTTTAACATTTGGTGCAGCAAATCCAATGACTGGTTTATGCGCAGGAACAATTTTCGTAGTTGTTAAAGATGCCAACGGGTGTCTTGCCAACTCAACCGTTATCATTACGCAACCAGCACCTCTGGTAGCAGCATATACTTTGGTAAACCCTATTTGTCCTGGCGCATGCAACGGATCCATTACAGTTACAGGTGTAGGTGGTGGAACTGCTCCATACACATACTCGGCAAATGGTGGAGCATTTCAACCCGCAACAACACTTACCGGATTGTGTGCAGGAGCAAACACCATTGTTGTACAGGATGCAAACGGTTGCCAGTTAACCAGCATGCAAATATTGGTTGACCCGCCTCATTATACCATTAACGTAGTGGACACAACCGAATCGCATTGCGGCTTTAATGATGGTAGCCTTGAAGTGGCAGCGTCTGGCGGAACAGCCCCTTACTTATACACCAACGTTACAATAGGCGTTGGGCCGCAGGCAAGCGGGTTATTTCCTGCACTTGTTGCAGGTGGATATTTAATTGAAGTGGTTGATGCAGATGGTTGCATTGAGCAATTATTTGTAGGAGTAAATGACGTGGAGATGGATGGTGTACTTGACGGAATTACCAACGCAACCTGTTACAACAGTTGTGATGGTACTGTTCAAACGCATGCTGTTAATGGTGCCCCGCCTATACAATATGAACTTGACTTAAATGGTGTATTTACATTGAGCGGAAACTTTACAGGCCTTTGCGAAGGAAGCCACATTGTAACAATTGTGGATAATGGTTTCTGTATTTTCACCATACCATTTATGATTACCGAACCCGATTCTATTCTTTATAGTTCAACAGTTGTAAATGTTGCCTGTAACGGTGGCGCAACCGGAAGCATTACCATTACAGGTGTTACGGGTGGTAGCGGTGGCTATACCTATAGCATTGATGGAGGTTCAACTTTCCAGGCATCGCCAACATTTAACGGCCTTGCTGCAGGTACTTATAATTTAATGGTAATGGATGTAAACGGATGTTTGGGTAGCGGAACCGCGGTTATCACACAAGCTGCTCCACTGGCTTACACAACCAATATTACTGACCTTACCTGCTTCAATAACAACACAGGATTTTTACAAATTGTTGCAACGGGCGGAACCGGTGCACTTACCTATAGCATAAACGGTGGCACAACATTCTCTTCAGGCTTTACATTTGTTGGTCTTGCAGCCGGTACATACAATATAGTTGTACAGGATGCGGCCGGCTGTCAAATTACCGGTACCGAAACCATAAATGAACCAACACCCGTTGCTGCTGGATATGTTACTGCACCAACAACATGTAACGGTTCATGTGACGGATCTGTAACAGTAGGTCCTTCGGGCGGTACACCGCCTTATTTGTTCAGTGCTGATGGCGGAGTTACCTACGGTATTTCTCCGGTTTTAGGAAGCCTTTGTGCAGGATCATATTCAGTATTTACAAAAGATGATAACGGGTGTTTGGTTGGTTCATTCATTAATATTACTGAACCAACACTGGTAACATTTACACCGGTAAGCACACCTGAAACATGTGGCAATACCAATGGAACAATTACCATTAATGCAGCAGCAGGAGGAACTCCGGGTTATACCTATAGCAATAATGGTGGTGCAACTTTCCAGGCAAGCAATACATTTACCGGTTTAGGTTCCGGAACGTATAACCTGGCTGTGCAGGATGCCAACAACTGTATTGTGAATGGCATTGTATCAGTAGCTGACCAAACATCACCTGTTATTTCATCAGCCTTCGTAACCGATGTAACCTGCAATGGTGCTTGTGATGGAACGCTTAACGCAAGTGCAACCGGTGGAACCGGTACAATTAATTTTGACATAGGTGGCGCTCTTCAGGTATCAGGCAACTTCGCAAGTTTATGTATGGGTGCATATACCCTTACCATTACTGATGCAAACGGCTGCCAGGATTCACAACCATTCAACATAACCGAACCACCGGTACTAACCCTTACGCCTGCAGGAACAAACCTGTTGTGCAATGCTGACAATAGCGGTACAGTTACCATTACTGCTGGTGGTGGTACGGTTCCGTATACATTTAGTTTTGACGGGGGCACTACCTTCTCAGGATTAAACACGCAAACAAATCTTGCTGCAGGTACATACAACCTCGAGATTATTGACGCCAATGGTTGTACGGTAACAGGCACACAAAATTTAACCGAGCCAACACCGTTAGCTATAACAAGCCAGCCACAAACAAATCCATTGTGTTTTGCATCGTGTGATGGTGATGTAACCGTTAACGTATCAGGCGGCACAGTTGCAGGCTTATATAGTTATGCATGGGTAGGTGGTATTGCAGGTCCTGCACAAAACACAGCAACCAATTTATGTTCCGGTACATATTCAGTTGATGTTTCTGATGACAATGGTTGCATCATAACAGCAACATGGACCCTGGTTGATCCTGCCCCATTCTTAATTGCTTCCGTAACCGCTACCGATGTGTTGTGTAATGGCGACTGCAACGGTACATTGGCTGTAGCTGCTCCAGGTGGAGTTCAGTTCAGTAATGACAATGGGGCAACATTCCAGGCAGGCAATAGCTTTACAAATTTATGTCCGGGTGTATATACCGTAGTAGTTGAAAACATAAACGGTTGCCAGGCAACATCCGTAGGCATAGTGGGCGAACCAACAGTGCTGCAGGTTATTTCAACACCTGACAGTGTTTATTGCTCAGGTGCAGGCCTACCATTATTTGGTTTTGCATTTGGCGGTGTAGGTCCATATACATATAGTTGGGACAATGGTGTAAACACACAGGCACAAACAGTATTCCCTGTAGGTACACAAACCTACATTGTAACCGCTACCGATGCCAACGGTTGTGTTTCAGCAACGGCAGCCACAACCTATACACCTTTAAATCCATTTATAGCATCCATTGCAGCAACCGACACAATTACATGTCCTGGTCAACCGGTTACCATTACCGTAAGCATGTCAAGCGGAAATCCCGCATACGTGTATGACTGGAGCAATGGTGAAACCGATTCAACCATTACCGTTACAAACAGCGTTGCACAAACGTATACCTGTATTGTAACTGACCAGTGTTTGGATTATGATACCTTGACAATTGATATTAACACATATGCACTACCGGCAGTTGCTTATACAGTAAGTGACACTTCGGGTTGTCCACCATTTATAGTAACATTAACCAATACAACACCTCCATCAATGGTGGGCGGTAATTGTGTGTGGACGTTTAGTGACGGTTCAACACTTATTGGCTGCGGTTCAGTAACCACCACCTTTAATACACCAGGTTGTTACAATGTTGATTTATTGGTAACATCACCTGAGGGTTGTGACAATAACTTAACACAAAACTCGGCCTTCTGCGTACATCCTAACCCAACAGCGCAATTTACATTTACACCGCAAAAACCATCCTACTATCATGGTGAAGTGCAGTTCTATGATCAGTCGTTGCTGGCTGACATGTATGCCTGGGATTTTGCAGGCCTTGGAACATCAAATATGCAAAACCCTGAATTTAATTTTACGGGTATTGATACCGGTGACTTCAACGTTTGTTTAACCGTTGAAACCAATATGGGTTGTGTTGATTCAATTTGCCACATCGTACATGTGTATGAAGACTACGCGGTTTACATACCAAACGTATTTACACCTGACGGTGACGGTACAAACGATTTATTTTTCCCTGTAATGGGTGGTGTACAAGCCAAAAACCTCGAGTTTATGATCTTCAACCGCTGGGGCGAAATGATTTTCTTTGGCAACGGCCTTAAATCAGCCTGGGACGGTACGCATGAAAACGTGAAGTGTAAAGAAGATGTTTACGTGTGGAAAGTAAAAGTAACCGACTACCTTGATGTAACGCATGAGTACATTGGGCATGTAACCTTGTTGAGGTAAAATTCATACAAATAAAAAATTCATAAGACCGGTGTAAAAATACATCGGTCTTTTTTTTGGCAGCCTCCCTGAAGCAGAGCTCGCCTAAATCAGGGAAATAAATAATAAACTCAAGTTAATGAAATGTGCAAACCGCAGAAAAGATGAGGAATCTATTTCTTCCTTCTATAAATAATCAAGGTCCTTCCCGCAATAATTTGTGTTGAACGCAAATTATTCCAGGCCATTAATTGACTTACGGTAACACCGTACCGCATGGCAATGGCGCCCAAATTATCGCCATTTTTTATTTTGTACTTGTACGCATACCGCCCTTTTACATCAGGTGTATAGGTTGAAGCGGTATTGTGTGTTTCGGCCGAAACGTGTTTGTCCAGACTATCGCGTTTAAACACCAGTGAGTCGGCACCTGCGTACGCATCCAAAAACGTTGCGGTGTTTATCATGGCCTCTGAAAAAAACTGCCCCTTTAATTCATAACCCGGCTTGGTCAAATGCACCAAATCATATTGGGCCAACCCAAATTTTTCCCAGGTTTTTACAGAGTAGTTTCCGCCCGATATCCAAAACCAATCCCATACCACGCAATTTTGTTCCCGGGCAATATTATGTATCAATTCACAAAAATCATCGCCTGAGTTGCGGTGGCGTCCTTTCCTGAATAAATCCTGCACGGTTGGCAAAACAATGGTTGCATTGGGAACAGCCGCGCGTACTTTGGCAATAACCTGTATAATTTCACTGCGCAATTCAGGTTTTAAATCATCGTCATACAGGTAATCATTGGTACCATAATCCAAAATCACCACATCGGCATCCAATGCTTTTACCTGCTCCACAAAAAGTGGTTCGTACAAGGTTGCCCTGAACCGTGATGCACCCACTCCACAACTGTGAATCATAAATCCGCCAGGGCGTGTACTTTCCAGGCTCATCCCGTAAAATTCAAACAGGCTGTCGCAGTCAGCATTTTTTACCAGTTTAACACGTATGGTTGGGTTGGGCACCGGTATGCTTATTTCATAATACGGTAAGCGGTCCCCGGGAATGGAATCAACGTTCACGCGTATTTCGGTTCCGCCTGACTCAACCACCAGGTCAAAACTGCAACGTGATTTGCGGCAAAATAATTTTAAACGTGTGTAATGTTCAGGCACGGGCTCTTTAAAAGTAATTTCAAAACTTGCTTCAGGATCCTTTGTGCGGCAGGCCATGCCCATAACGCCCAATGGAAGTGCAGGTGGTATGCGCATTGTTTTTCCCCAGCGCCAGGTTCCCGTATGTGAACCGGTGTATTGGTGTGAGTAGTATGAATCAGCCGTGGAATACGGAAAAACCATTCCGCGCCCGCCATCGCCATGCAAAAATTGCATGCGTTTGCGTATTTCATGTGGGTATATGTCAGGCTGCACATGTGAATCGCCAACATGCACTACTACAAATTTATTTTTTGATGAGGTTTTCCAGGCATTGTGAAAACCGGTAATGGCACTGCGGTTATAGAACTGCAGCATGTTTAATTCCTCGTGTATGCCTGTGTGTTTTGATGTGTCACGAATGCCATCGCCCTGCTGTGCCAGTGAAAATAACGGGCAGCAAAAAGCCACACACTGTATTGTTTTTTTTCCAATGTGTGTTAAACCCTTTCGTATCCGTTTAACATAAATCATTTTAATGTGTCCTTCACCGTTTTAACAGCGGTACTGTCTTTTGTTGTTTTCACAGGTTTTTTACCATACATCAAATGCTTGATGCGGCTTGACGTGTAAGGGGTATTTGCAGAAATGGTGCCATTTATAAATAAAAGATCCGTTACCTTGTTTTCGCGTAAAAGATCAATAATGCCACCATTGTAATACCTGAAATCAAGCACAAATATTTTTTCATAATGAGAAACCAAAAACGTTGTAAATGGATTTCCGTACGAGTTTTTGATGACAATAATGCTTCGCCCGTTTTTCACATCGGTCTCAATTTTCATAAGCGGATAATCGGCTCCCAAAAACACGCTGTACCCGCCAGCCCCTTCGGCAATCACGTTGCATTTTACTTCTTTTGACGGGTTGTCTTTTTTATAACATACGGCTGTATATTTTCCGGGTGGTTTCCAGTAATGCACCGTATCATAATGCTCACCCAACACCGAGTTTCGGTCCAAATGAAAATAAAGCGTGCCGTAAAATTTATTTTTGGCTTTAGCGGTCATGTCGGCCAAAGGCACTGCAGTAAAACCGGCTGCTTCACAAAAAGCCGTGTAGGCATAATAAGCCCCAAGCCCGGTCCAGTGGTGATCCGTCCTGAAATAAACATATTCATGTTTATGTGCTGCAATTTTTGAATAGGCGTCAACGGTTTTTATACCGGGCACTTCGGTTTCATAAATATAATTTATGTTGCGTTTTTCCTGTTCTTTCAGGTGCTTGTATTTTTCGGGCAAATAAAATTCAGCAGCGGTTGGCACAACAACACTAAACACGTTTATTCCTTCGTCTTTTAACTCGTTGTAAAAAGAATTGACCATGTTACCGTAGGTAGCTGCACGTTTATTGTTTCCACCGAATAATTGCATGGCGCGGCCATTGCTTATTACCAGGCCGCGGTTATCTTCAATGGTTTCTTCTTTTAATGCGGCCGTGTCAGCTATAGCAAGGGTTGCCTTGCTGCTGTCTTTGTTTAAGGTGGTGTTGTGTTTAGCCGGGGCATTAAATACCATAAGTTCTTCGTTACGCCAGCCACGCATTTCTTTTAATGCAAAAGCCTGGGCTATAAACGCATCCCTGTAAGGGAACTGGTCCTGTACATATTTATCAATGCCTTTCATGTAAACGCCTTCGGCAACCGAATCAAGGTCCCACACCGGAAAACTAGCCAGCTTGCGTTTTTCTTCGTGTGAAATTTTCTGCTTGGGTTTCAACATAAAAGTCATGCCCATGATAAATAAGGCTCCGAAAAAAATGCCGAAGTTTATGTAAAAAAATATTTTTCGTTTTTCTTTCATTAGAACCTGTAGTAGATAAACGGATTGTAACTTCCTTCAACCAGCATGGCTGTTGCAAGATACAGCAAAAACAAATTAAATGCAATAATGGCAAAACTTAAGCCAACTCCTAATGACATGCGGTAAGGTGAAACCACCAATTGGCGTTTTATTCTTCGCATCACAAACGTATAAACCGGCATGCATAAAAACAAAGCAAGCAATAACCAGTAACTGTTTTCGCGCAGGGTTTGCCAAAACAAATCGTTGCTGGTACCCTTTTCACCCATGCCAAACAGTACTTTGAACAAGTCGCCAAGGCGTGAAAGGCTGTCTTCAAAATAAAATATGGCCCAACCAATTACAGCTGCAAACAAAAGATAAATGTGTGCAAATACTGCGGGAATAGCATCCAGTATTTTTTGTAAAAACAAACGTTCAATTAAAATTAAGAACCCAAAATACAATCCCCAAATAATAAAATTCCAGCTTGCCCCGTGCCAAAAACCGGTAAGCAACCAAACTATAAAAAGATTTCGGTAAGGTTTATATTTGTTTCCACCTAATGGTATGTATAAATAATCTCTGAAAAACGATCCAAGTGAAATGTGCCATCTGCGCCAGAATTCGGTGGCTGATTTTGAAATATAAGGATAAATAAAATTTTCGCGGTAATGGAAACCGTACATACGTCCCAAACCAATGGCCATGTCAGAATAACCCGAAAAGTCAAAGTAAATTTGTATAGAATACAGTATAATTGCAAACCATCCCTCGGCCAGTGTAAGCTGGCTCACATCGGCAGGTAAAATAGTGGTGCCTGGATCAGTATCGCCAAAAAAAACAGTTACCAGGTCACCTGCAACGTTGGCAATGCATACTTTTTTAAATAAACCAATGCAAAAGCGATTTACGCCTGCACTAATATCGGCAATGTTGAATTTACGGTGTTCAATTTCATGGGCAATGTGTGCGTAACGTACAATGGGTCCGGCAACCAGCTGGTGATACATGCTAACGCACATTAAAAAATTCCAATAGCTTTTTTGTGCTTTTACTTCGCCACGGTAAACATCAATGGTGTAAGACAAGGCGTGAAAACTGTAAAATGAGATGCCAATGGGTAAACTAAATTCAGGTACTTTTAAATGCAGGCCAAAAACAGCATTTATATTTTCATAAAAGAAACCACTGTATTTAAAAATGGCCAATAAGCCGAGGTTTACAATGGCCGATGAAACGAGCCCCCATTTTGCCCATTTTGTACCCCGGTATTTTTCAATAATGAGTGCATTTATCCAGTCAACAAATGCCGAGAACAATAAAAGAATGATCCAAACAGGTTCGCCCCATGCATAAAAAAAGAGTGAAAAAGCGGTGAGAATGGAGTTGCGGTAGAAGAAATTTTTAGAAATATAGTACATGATCAAGCTGAGCGGCAAGAAAAAATACAGGAATGTAAGACTTGCAAATACCATGAATCAGCTCAACAATGTTTGGGGTTTAACGGTTCTAAGATACCGGTAATTGAGCCAGTACAATGAAAAAGACCCCGCATTTTATTAAACGCGGGGTCTTGACAATTCTTTGTTAACCGTAAGTCATAAGTTGTAAACTGCCTTGTGACCTAAGCAGGGGGTTTGTAACCTATTCACCCACTTTGAAGGTGCCATTTAAACGCACGGTTCCTATCATATCGCTGTCAGGTTTTTCGGCAGCCAGCGTAAATGATCCGCACACATGGTCGGCATCTGCAAAATTCAATTTTACGTTGCCTGACTCAGGCATGCCCGCAAGCCAGTTGAAATAAACAGTTCCTTTTGCAGTTATCATTGTAGTAGTGCAGTTCATTGGGCTTTGGTAATCGCCATTCACAAAACTGGCAGCTTCAATTTTTTTACCGCCTTTTGCCCTGAACTCAACCATAATGTCAACCTGGTCATCTTTGCGATCTCCAACCAGGTCAGCAGCTGTATAGTTTGATAATTTTAACGTAGCTGTTGAGTCGGTTTTTATGGTCCAGCTTGACTGTTTCACCTCAAAATTAGTGGTTTCATAAGCGTATTTTTTGTCGCTCATTCCATAGCCGTAACCTTTAATGGTCATGGTCATTGCGTTTTCATCTTTGCACACATCAGCAAAGGCTGGTGCTGGTTTTTCTTCAACTGTAGCGGTTGAATCTTTTCCTTCTTCTCCTTCGGCTTTTTTATCGCCACAAGAAGTAATGCCTGCAGCCAGCAAAAGCATGGCTGTAATACGTGTAATTTGTTTGTTCATGTTTTTTAGTTTGATTTCCGGCTCAAATATAACAACCCGGTTGAAGCCTGGTTTTATAAAGGAATGAATCAGGGTAAATGCGGAATGAGTGTATATGAATGCAGTATTATCGTTGGCTTTTGCCTTTACTCTTCGATCACAATTGCCTTGATAATGTGAATGTCAGCAACGGGGCGGTTATTGGGGTCAACAGGCATTTCAGAAATCATGTCTATTATTTCAAGTCCTTGTATCACCTCGCCAAACACGGTATACTTGCCGTCAAGGTTGGGAACTCCGCCCACGGTGGTATAATCGGCAATTTGCCTTTCGGTAAATTTCAGTAAATTTTTTTTACCAATTATTGAATCGGTTTGAGCGGTCATTTGATCCAGTATTTTATCAGCGGTTTTAAAATCCTTTGCATTCATAAGTGAATCAAGCATGCGCAGTGTTACCAGGTTATTGTTTGCTTTGAGTAAACTATCGGCCACCTTGTGGCGCTTTGGCCTGTTTTGCGTAGCCTCAATGGAGCGTAACCAGTAAGGCGTATAGTCACGCCCGTCAACAATATAAAACTGGTAAACCGATGAGCGTTTTTCAGGATTTTCGGTATCGGCCTGGCGTGCTGCCGCCAATGCACCCCGTTTATGGTAATGTTGGGGTAAAATTTCAGCCGGCAATGTTTCGCGCCCGCTTTCGCCTGAAATAAGGGTCCCGGGTTTTGCATTTAGGCTTGAAGGCTCACCACCTTGTATCATAAAGTCCCTGATTACTCTGTGAAAAAGCGTGCCGTTGTACTTACCGGCCTTACAGTTTTTGATGAAATTGGCTGTATGCAGGGGGGTGTCTCTATACAACATGATTTTCATGGATCCTTGTTCGGTAACCAACTCAACTACCTGGGCTTTAGCAGGTAATACCAGGCATAACCAAACTAAAATTCCACTAAAAGCTTTGTCAAATGCCATAATTCCCTTATATTTGTAAGCAACCATGGTGCAAATTTACCGTTAAACCTGTAACTTTATTATGGTTTTAATTGTTACACAGTAAATAGCGCCAAGCTTATTAACGAGATTATGAGAGCAAAAACTTTACCATACTTATTTTCAGCAGCCATTGTGTTGCTGGCACTTAACTTCCAGGCTTGTAAAAAACCGGGCGATACCATTGGTATTGTAACGGTTGTTGATGCAAATGGCAACCTCATGTCAGGAGCAAGCGTTAAACTTTTAGGGGTTGATACGGATGGTAACCCGGGTGGGCGTATTGATGTGGATGAAACTACCGGCAGTGACGGAAAAGCTACTTTTAACTTCAATGAGTATTATAAGCGTGGCCAGGCCGGATTTACCGTACTTGATGTAATTGCTACGTATGATACATTAGGTGGTCGTACCATTATCAAAATTGAAGAAGAAAAAACAAGCGATTGTATTGTTACGGTTGAGGATCAATAATCCCTTCGCTGATAAAATAATCAACTATTGCCCTTTTCATTAATTCCTGCTGTTCCTTTTCTTCAAGGGGGGGTAACTGTTTTTTAGCTTCATAATGCGGCCAACCGTCCACATCAACACCGGCAAATTCATAGTATCCATAAGGTTCAAGCAAGCGGCAAATAGCAACATGCATCAGGTTAACCTTTTCATCTTTTTTAAATTTCCCATGGCCTTTTCCCAATTCCTGTACACCAATCAGAAAAATAACTGATTGCAGATCGGGTTTTTCACCCACATCAGTTTTAATGTGTTCAAGCACGCGCTGCCAGTTTTTTTCCTGTTCAAAATCCATCGTGGTGTAAAATTAACTAAAAGTTATGGCATTTGATTTATATTTTTATCAGAATACCTGTGCTTAATGCTGGCTGACATTTTTCCTGTCAATTCATTGTTAAGAGCTACGCATCACGTCAGTATTATTGCTTACTTTACATAATCAAACACGATGGTGAAAACTATGCGCATTTTATTTTTTTGCTTATACGCGTTTTTTTTCGTGTCCAAATTGCATGCGCAGGATTATAAGCGCATTGAACGGTTTAAAGACACCATTTCACGCGCCACCGATGATACTACCGTTATTAAAATGTACCAGGAAATTTTTTGGGAATATTACGGAGTGTATAACGACAGTGCGCTCATGTTTGCCAAAAAAGCCATTGCATATTCGGGTAAAAAAGCATTTGTACAGGGCTTAATTGATGGGTACAGGCTTGCAGGAATGGCTTATTATGAATTAGGCAATTATCCCGAAGCCTTGCGTTATGAGCAAATGGCTTTAAAAAAATGTGATCCCAAAGAACACCTTGAACGAAAAGCCAATATTCTTAATAACATTGCCAATATTCATTATGAGCTAAAAGATTACAATACTGCCTTGAACTATTACCAGGCCAGTCTTGATATTTGCCAGAAGCTTGAAATAAAATTTGGTGTCTCATCGTGCCTGGGTAACATGGGTAACATTTACAAAAAACTAAAACAGGTTGATGCCGCTTTAAAATATTACAAAAAGAGCTTAAACATTGATAAGGAAATTGGCAATCCGCGCGGGTATGCCAACTCACTGGGAAATATCGGGCAACTTTACCTTGACAAAAAAGATTTTCAGCAGGCAATTCATTATTTTAATTTGTCACTGCATGTGCGCGATTCAATTGGGCATACAGATGGTATTGCCGGATCATACCTAAGCCTTGGTAACGTTTACCTGGAGCTGAATGATGCCAACAAAGCCCTGGATTATTTTTCAAGGGCACTTAGCCTGGCCGAAGAGTCAAACAGCATTGATCTGCAACAAACCGCCTACGAAGGCCAATACAATTGTTACCGTAAAATGGGTCGGGTCAATGAGGCGCTTGAAGCGTTTGAAAAATCGGTGGCGTTAAAAGACACCATTACCAATGAAAAGCGCGGTGACGAAATAAACCAGTTAAAAACAACTTACATTATTGAACAAAAAGAATCGGAATACAAGGTTCAGCGTGAAAAAGATAAAATCAAAACCGATGCCGATAAAAAGCAACAACGCATCATTTTAATCAGCTCACTTATTGGTGTTGCGTTAATGATTGTTTTTTCAATTCTTATTTTTAAACGTTACCGGCAAAGTATAAAACAACAACACATTATTGCCCAGCAAAAAAAACTGGTTGAAACAAAAAACAAGGAAATTACTGACAGCATCAATTACGCCAAGCGTATACAGGAAGCCATGCTTACCAGCGAACAGGAATTCACCAAAAATTTCAAAAAAGCATTTGTATTGTTCAGGCCAAAGGATATTGTGAGTGGCGATTTTTATTGGGTAATTGAAGAACCCGGTACAAACACAGTCATATTTGTATTGGGTGACTGTACAGGCCACGGTGTGCCGGGCGGGTTCATGAGCGTATTGGGAATTAACCTCATGAACGAAATTGTAAATGAGAAACGTGTTTACCAGCCAGCTGATATCCTGAACCTGTTGCGCGATCGGATTAAAACTGCATTGAAACAGGACGGGGCCGAAGGAACAAGCCGCGATGGCATGGACATAACTATTGGTAAATTAAACCGCGATACCAATCAGTTTACCTATGCAACAGCCAACAGGATGCTGTATATATACAAGGATAATAAATTGGAACGATATACAGGCAACAAAATGCCGGTTGGATATTTTGAGCAGGAAGAAAAATTTGTGCAGTATGAAGTGCAACTGCAAAAAGGAAATTATATTTATTTCTTTACCGATGGGTATGTTGACCAGATTGGTGGCGACCTGGGGCGTAAGTTAAAATACCCCAACTTTGAAGCTGCCCTGAAAAAAGCAGTAGAAGAAGGATATCCCCTGGACAAAACTTTCTTTGATACCGTGTTTACCGATTGGAAAAAGCATCACCACCAGGTCGATGATGTGTCATTAGTTGGCATTGAAGTTTAGTTTTCAGTTCACAATTTTTCAGTTGTTTCAGGATCATGAACCATTTTGCTATTGAAATGTACAGGTATGCATGAAACATATCTTAGCCAGCATATTAATTGTTTTCGCGTTAAATGCTTTTGCACAAACAAAACGGCAAATCTTTAAAACAAAATTTGAGTTGGCTCATGTTACCTATAATGGTTCTGATAATCCCAATGAGTGTTGGGAGTCGGTGGCGTGGGGTATTTACATTAACGATGGTGGTGGTAAATTGTTTTTTGGCATGCCGTATAAGCCCCTGCATGAATTAAAAGATAAAGTTGGTGATGCTGAAATGGAAGTTGAGGTGATTTTTCACGAGGAACCTTATTTGGACAGCGGTGAAGATGGCGATGTTACGTGTATAAAACTAAATGGTGTGGTTATTTATAAACGTGAGTAAAATCTGGCTGCCTTATCCGGCTTTCGCCCATAGTCCTCGCAAAATTGAATAACTTGAAATTGGATTTACGCTTCTGCGGGCTATTTGGCTCTATCCGGGGCAGGGTTTTCAGCAAGAAAAAGTATTTTCGTGATGTTCGACCCAGTCCGGGGTCGTGGGAATCTTCAGTCACTCGGTGTTATACTGTTTGACTCCCCTGGAGTCAAAAAAAATCCGGATCTCGCATTAACAACGTTCCTTGCCTGTGTATGTTGAAAATGCCTGTTTGTGACGTTTCACCAATTGATCATTGTACATTCATCTTTGTCAATTGTTACAAAGGATCCACATCAATAATCACCCGCGTGTTTTTGTAATCTGAAAAAGCCCTGAATTCATCAATGGTGTGTGCAATAAATTTTTTGAATTCAACAAACTCTTCGGTTTTTTCAATTTTAATGATAATGTTTTCAAGGTACATGTTCATTACACGGTTTACAATGGGTTTTTCAGGACCCATTAAGCGTTTACCCAATTTATCGCGCAAAATATTGGCCAGGTACTTACTGGCTTTGGCTAAATGATCTTCGTCCTTATGGCTTAACTCAATTTCAATAATACGGGAGTAAGGCGGGTAAAAATACTTTTTGCGTTCAGGCAATTCTCCTTCGTAAAATGTGCTGAAATCGTGTTTTTTTACCAGTTCCAAAACGGGGTGGTGCGGGTCATTGGTTTGAATAATTACCTTTCCCTTATTTCCTTTACGCCCTGCGCGTCCGCTCACCTGGGTAAACAACTGGAACGCTTTTTCAAAAGCCCTGAACTCGGGAAAACGTAAAATGGAATCGGCATAGGGTATGGCCACCAAACTCACATTTGAAAAATCAAGTCCTTTTGTAATCATTTGCGTTCCTACCAAAATGTCCATTCTGCCTGCTTCAAATTCATCAATAATTTGCCGGTAAGAATCCTTGCTGCGCGTAGTATCCAAATCCATACGCCCAACTTTTGCCTCTGGAAAAAAAAGTTTGAGCGATTCTTCAATTTTTTCGGTGCCCAGGCCAACCATGCGAAGTTTATTGCTTCCGCAGGAATTGCAGCGCGCATTGGGCGCATATTTGGCATTGCAATAATGACAAACCAGTTGGTGTGTGTATTTGTGGTAGGTCAAGCTTACATTGCAATTGGTACATTCAGGAACCCATCCACAATCATCGCAAATCCATAAAGGCGTGTAACCCCTGCGGTTTTGAAAAACAATTACCTGTTGGCGGTCAGCCAGCGTTTTGGCAATGGCATCTATAAGTTGTGGTGAAAAATCTTCGTGTAATGTTTTCTTTTTACGCTCTTCTTTTAGGTCAATCATTTGGATGATGGATAAATCACCGTCTGAGAAACGTTTTTTCATGGTCACGTAACCATACTTGTTGTTGACCGCGTTTGAATATGTTTCAACCGAAGGTGTGGCCGATCCCAATAAAACTTTTGCATTAAATTGCCTGGCCAGCACAATGGCCACATCGCGTCCGTTGTATCGGGGCGATGGTTGTTGCTGTTTAAAACTTTGTTCGTGCTCTTCGTCAACAATGACCAAACCCAAATTCACAAAGGGTAAATAAACGGCCGAGCGCGCTCCAATAATAATTTTATATCCATTTGCTGGGCCTGCCAAGGTTTTCATCCACACTTCAACACGTTCATTGGGATTAAAACGTGAATGGTAAACACCCACAACATTTCCAAAAACATTGTTTAAGCGGTCAACCATTTGTGCAGTAATGGCAATTTCGGGTAATAAAAATAAAACCTGCTGGCCTTTATCAATGGTTTCTTTGATGAGCCTGAAATACACTTCGGTTTTTCCAGAGGCTGTTACTCCGTGCAAAAGTGTAATACTGTGTTGCTCAAAAGCAGTTTTTATTTCATCCAATGCCGTTTCCTGTAACGCATTAAGCTGGTTGAATTCATTTACTTTGCCGGTAAAGCCGCGGTTGCGTTCAACACGTCTTTTATCAAGCAAAAGAATTTCTTTTTTAACCAAGGCAGTTATTCCACCGTCATTTTCACTCAACAAATGCGCAACATTTTCTTTTTTCACCGACAAAAATTTACCCTTTTCGGCCTGGCATACTTTTAAATACGCCATTAAAGCATCAACCTGTTTAGGTGCGCGTTTTTCAAGCAAGGTCAGCAGTTCATTCAGCTTTTCATCGGTAGCATAAATGGAATTGAGCTGTAAATAACTTTCTACTTTCGGTTTATAACGAAATTTTATTTCTTCCTCGCTGGTAATTAGTTTTTTCTCAACCAGTTTTTTAAGGAAAGGTTGAACGTTTTTTATTTTTAAAAGTTCGCCAATTTCAATCACAGTCATTCCTGGTTTTGCTTCCAGTGCATCAATCAACAACTGCTCATTATCGTTAAATCCTGCATCGCTCAATTCAATTTCAGGGTTCAGAAAAAATTTTGTTTCAGAGTTTAATTTTAGGTTTCCGGGCAGGGCTACGTTAAACACTTCACCGGGGTAACACATGTAATAGTTAACCACCCAATCCCATAATTCAAGCTGGTGTGCCGTAACAATGGGTTTTTCATCCAATATATTTTCAAGGTATTTGGCCTGGTAATGTTGCGGAGGCGTGGTATGGACCTTTTTAAGCAGGCCGGTATATAATTTTGTTTTACCAAACTGAACCACAACCCGTTGTCCTTCTGCCACATATTGCTCCCACCCGCTGGGAACGCGGTATGTATACGTTTTAGGCACGTAAAGTGGTAAAATAACATCGGCAAAAAGGGTTTGTTCACTCATTCCTCAGGCAAAATTCGGCAGTTTTTTATAATTTGGTACAATCATTGTTTAACAGAACAAAAAATTAAATTACCAAATATTCATGTTTCCTTAAAACGCTAACATACATGAATATTTCATATAACAAATAAAAACAAATAATTATATATATGAATAAATCGTTATACGCCCTTTTATTTTTATTACCAGCCACAGGCATAAGCCAAACCATGC
This sequence comes from Flavobacteriales bacterium, assembly GCA_035299065.1. Classification (GTDB taxonomy): domain Bacteria; phylum Bacteroidota; class Bacteroidia; order Flavobacteriales_D; family UBA2798; genus DASPJQ01. The sequence goes on along the minus strand of DATGXI010000082.1, from coordinate 23,156 downwards.
AGGACCACAAGGCCATTGTTAAATACAAGCAATTGCCAGCCGTTAACATCAACGATGGTTCAAACATGTACTCGGTTGTGGTTGAAACACCTTTCCTGCAAAAGAACCAGGATAGTATGGCACTTTATGAGTTGACCAAACAAAACTACATGAAGGAAGTTGAAACCGCTCTTGACAACTGGCGTTTGCAAAACAGCGGTGCGGGCGACCGTAATTACTGGGCGCAAATGGCGGCCTATGAAAAGGCAGTAAATGCAGGAACACCACCGCCTCAAATGCCACAACAAGCTCCGGCAGCGGCCTTTGTTTTTAATAAACCATATCCTAAAAAACCGTTTTTACTTAAAGAAGTAAATGCGGCATCGGTAACGGCAGGTATTAAAATTGAAGGTTTAACACAGCAGGCCGATGCTCCTGTTAAAATTACGTTAGTTTGGAATGGTTTTGAAAAAGGCCCGATAAAAGAAAATAAAACCGGTACTGGTGCTTTAACGAAATACAAATATGAAATACAATACAGGCACCGTATTACATTAAAAATTGACGTGCCGGGTAAAGGCCTTGTGGTAAATGAAAATATTCCTGATATGGAAGGCTACAGGGTTTACAACACCAGTGAGTTTGCTACAAAAGGTGATTTTAAATTGTGGTGGATTGACAATGAAGCTTCTTTTTGGGAGCAACGTCAAAACGAACTTGTAATGCAACACGTGGCAACCATCAACAACTACCTGAATGAAAAAGTTGGATATCCCAGCAAAACGTATGCAGTTGAAATGCACAGCGTGAAAAAAAGCAAAGAGTATGATTTTACCGATTATACCACTGCCTGGAATGCTGCGCAGGATGGTTTGTTAAAAGTTGAATACAAAGACAAGCAAGCTGAGGTAAATCAAAAATTACAACAAGCCATTGATATTTGGAACAAGGCCCTGACCGAGTCTGACCTGAACAATAAAAAAGCACGTATTAACCGCGAAGTAACATCGGCAACCTATGTAAACCTTGCAACAGCTTATTTATGGCAAGGTAATTATGTTGAAGCTGAGTTGGCTTGTAATAAAGGATTAGCTGTTGATTTTGGACGCTATAACCGCGAGTTGCGTCCTATTTTGGAGTTTACAAAATTCCAGAAAGCAAGGGCTGAGGCAAATCCAAGATAATTTATTCGTACATAAAAATATGCAAATGGAGACTTTAAAGTCTCCATTTGTGTTTTAAAAGCTATCCATTGGTTGAACCATTTCTTCATTTAGTTGTATTCTTGTAAAACAGCGTAAGCAATATGCAATAAAGCATGGGATTAACATCGTTTAACAGGACGCTAACCCAACTTTTCAGACCTTGGCGGTCTTTACGCTTTAAAACCCAAGTATTATGAGGAAACCATGGCTATTGCTGTTGTTGCTGGCATATAATGCCCATGCAAAAGACCTAGAATTAAAAACAAAACTCACCAACGTAACCGTTTTTCAGAGCGGGGCCCAGGTAACGCGTAACGGATCATTGAATTTGCCGGTGGGTGAACATGATGTGGTGATTCGTGATGCAACATCGTTGCTAAAAAAGGAAAGTATACAGGTGAAAGGTGAAGGAAACTTTACCATTCTTTCAGTTAACCACCAGGTTGATTTACGCGACCAGGACATGGATAAGCTAAAAGCAAATGAACTTGAAGTGAAACAAAAGAACCTGATGCGCCAAATGGAAGATCTTTCGGTAAAGATTGAAGTATTGCGCAACGAAGAATCGGTAATAAACAACATGCAACAGGTTACACCGCGTACCGAAGGTATAACAGTTGAACAAGTGAGTAAAGCCCAGGAACTGGTTCGGTTAAAATTGACCTCCATAAAAAATGATAAGCTTGCATTGAGCCGTCAAATGGAAGAATTGTTTGACCAGCACCAAAAGGTTATGCAGCAATTAACCGCCATACGCACACCAAAACAACATGTGAGTTATGAAATTATTGTAAGGGTTTTGGTAAAAAATGAGACCAGGGGCGATTTTTCATTGACCTATATTGTACCCAACGCGCGCTGGTATCCTAGTTACGATTTGCGTGTAAAAAGCATTGATCAACCCATGGTAATTGACTACAAAGCAAACGTAACGCAGCAAACCGGTGAGGATTGGACCGATGTAAAATTAAAATTGTCAACGGGTGATCCAAGCGAGTCGTCACAAAAGCCAGTAGTGTCAACCTGGTTATTGTATTTAAACCAACATTATGTGCAGCCGCGCAAACAAAATAATTTTTACAGGTATACTGATGCAAAATTTACAAAGGTGAACGGAACCGTAATGGACAGGCAAACCGGTGAGCCATTGGCATTTTGTCCGGTTATGGTGTATGGAACAAACATTGGCGCCACAACAGATGGGGATGGAAATTTTAATTTGATTTTGCCAGAGAATGCAAACACATTAAACCTGCGTTATTTGGGATACAATGAAAAAAACGTATCCATTAAAGGATCGCCCATGAAAATTTATTTGCAGCCCAATAACGTAAAACAAGGAGAAGTAGCAGTCATAAGTGATGAGGAACAGGTGGAGGATGTTTCCGTATTAACCAATGGTGTTCCCGCAAATTATGGTGATGTAAACGGAGGTGTATTGGACGTAACCAAAAGCGAAGGACAAAAATTGTATTTCTCAAACGGAAGAGAAACATCAACCACTACCGGATGGGATTATGCTGAAAAAAACATTGAGGCGGGAAATGTCAGCGTAGCACCAAGCATGAACATTGTAAGCACCGAATTTACAATAGATGAAAAATACACCATTCTTTCAGACCCAAAAAATATAATTGTTTCAGTTCAGTCAATACAAGCCAATGCCGGGTATCAATACTATTGTGCGCCCCGCCTGGAGAAAGATGTTTTTTTAACAGCACAAATGACCGATTGGGAGCAGTACAATTTACTGGAGGGTCAGGCCAATGTATTTTTTGAAGGAACATTTATAGGAAGCACCGTTTTAGATACGCGCTTTTTAACCGATACGCTGGAAATTTCGCTGGGACGTGACAAAAGCGTGAAGGTGGAACGCAAAAAATCAAAGGAATACAATAAACGCCAGGCATTGGGAAGTAACAACATTGCTTACCGCTATTGGGAAATTGCTGTACGCAATGGAAAACAACAGCCAGTGAATATTTTAATTGAAGACCAGTTTCCGCTATCGGCCGACAGTAAAATTGAAGTTAAACGTGAAAGTAAAGGCGAGGGTAAGCTGGACGACAGAACGGGTATTGTGACATGGACATACGAGAAGCTTACTCCCAACGAAACGAAAAATACGGAATTAAAATATAACGTGAAATATCCAAAGGGAACATTTGTAGGTTTAGATTAGATGTGAAATATGAGTATTGAGAAATTAAAAAAGACCATTCAGTATGAAAAAATATAAAAATAGTATTATTTCTTTCTCTGCGTCACCTCGTCTCTGCGCGACACTTTTGTTAGCGTTGTTCAGTGTTACGCTTGGTGCAAAAGACCACGAAATGAAAACCAGCCTTACCGAGGTAACCGTTTTTCAAAGCGGGGCCCAGGTAAAACGCATAGGTTCAACAACTATTCCGGCCGGAGAATCGGAAATAAAAATTAAAGATGCCACAGCCTTGTTGCTTGAAGAAAGCATACAGGTAAAAGGCGAAGGCAACTTCACCATCCTTTCGGTAAATCACCAGGTGGATTTGGAAGAAATTGACAACCAAAAATCGAAATGGGATGCCCTTGAGGCAAAACAAAAAAGCCTGATGCGCCAAATGGAAGAATTGAGTGTGAAACTGCAGGTGTTGAATGCCGAGGAAAACACCATTATGAACCTGAAACAAATAAGTACGCAAACCAAAGGTGTTACAGTAGAACAAATGGCAAAGGCCCAGGAGACCATTAAATTAAAACTAACTGAAATAAAAAATGAAAAACTGCGTCATTCAAGGGCTGTAATTGATTTGTTTGATGAACATAAAAAAGTTTTTCAGCAATTGGTTGCCTTAAAAACGCCTAAACAAAAGTTGAATTATGAAATTGTAATCAAGGTTTTTGCAAAAACCGAAACAAAAGGCAGTTTTGAAATCAATTACATTACACCAAATGCCCGCTGGTATCCTACTTATGACCTGCGCGTGAAAGATGTGGCATCGCCCATGACCATTGAATACAAAGCCAACGTTACCCAGGAAAGTGGTGAAGACTGGAACAATGTAAAATTGAAATTGTCAACCGGTGATCCATCGCGTTCTTCCAAAAAGCCGCAGGTTGATCCATGGTTATTGTACCTGAACCAGAATTATGTTCAACCACGTGCAGCAAGCAGTTTTTTCCAGTATACCGATGCGCGTTTTACGCATATGACCGGAACCATTATGAACGCTGAAACAGGTGAGGTTATTCCATATTGCAACGTAATGGTTTTAGGAACCAATATAGGAACCACCGCTGACCCGGATGGAAAATTCAGTTTGGTATTGCCTGTAAATTCACGGGATATTTATATATACGCAATCGGCTATACCGGCCAAACAGTAAGCGTGAACGAAAAAGACATGAAAATAAAATTGGTAAAGGCATACATGCCGTTGAATGAAACCGTGAAAACCGATTATGAAAGGCAATTGGCAACCGTGGTTTCACCAACATTTAAAACAGACTATAACGGGGACCTGTACTCGGTAGATATACCTGTTGAACCGATTTATGAAGAGATGGAGAACTTAAAATTGCAGGCAGATCAACTAAACAAACAAAGCACTCTTATGTATGGTTATTCAGCCGGGTCAGCATCCTATATTGATGCGGCAGTGGCCTCGGGAAATTACAATGTAACGTTGAGTGCAAACGGAGCTGCGGCTTATGCGTGGACGCCAACGGCTGCCAAAACACTTAACATTGTTAGCACTGAATTTTCAATTGAAGAAAAATACACCATTCCCTCGTCTCCTAAAAATATCACTGTAAGTATAGAAAGTATTACCGCTCCTGCAAATTACCAGTACTATTGTGCCCCACGGTTGGATAAAGATGTGTTTATTACCGCGCAATTGGTAAACTGGGAGCAATACAATTTACTGGAAGGACAGGCCAATGTATTTTTTGAGGGAACATTTACCGGCCAGACTTTTTTTGACACGCGTTTTTTGGTTGACACATTGGAAATTTCGCTTGGCCGCGACAAATCAATTAAAGTTGAGCGCAAAAAAGCGAAGGAATACAACAAAAAACAAGTTCTTGGAAGTGATAACATAGCGTACAGGCATTGGGACATTGGCGTGCGCAACGCAAAACAACAACCCATAAATATTATTATTGAAGACCAGTTCCCCGTGTCGGCCGATAGTAAGGTTGAAGTAACCCAGGAAGAGAAGAGCGGAGGAGAACTGGATGATAAAACAGGTATTGTAAAATGGGAATTTAAGCTTGATCCAACAACTACTAAAAATTTAGCCCTTCGGTACAAGGTAAAGTTCCCGAAAGGAAATTTTGTAGGACTGGACTAAATGGTAATTGACTGATAAACGAATTGAAGCAACGTTAAAATATTCTCATAATACCTGCTTACTGGTTATTTATGGTTGTAATGAATAATTTATTGGTTAAAAAGAGTTATCTTTAGAAGGACCACCTGGGTGGTTTTTAAAGGAAAACGACCAATGAAAAATTATTTTACACTATTGCCCGCATTCTTTTTTGGCTTAAATGTATTTGGCCAATCGGTTACATTTAACTACACAGGCGCTGTGCAAACTTATACAGTACCAGCTTGTGTTTATTCAATTGATGTAATTGTTGCCGGAGCAAAGGGCGGTGGTACCAATGGTGGAAATGGGGCTGTTGTAACAGGTACCATTCCTGTGGGACCCGGAATGGTTTTGGAAATTTATGTAGGTGGTATGGGAACTTCGGCAGGTCCGGGATATAATGGTGGTGGAGCAGGTATTGTTGGTATAGCAAATTCATGGGGAGGCGGAGGAGCATCCGATATTCGTACAGCACCTTACACAACTTCTGACAGGATAGTTGTTGGTGCAGGTGGTGGTGGAATTGGCGGTGGAACAACTTTATCAGCCGGTGGTGGCGGAGGCTGCGCAACAGGATTAACCGGTTCAAGTTCATTTGGTGGCGGTGGCGGTGGCGCAACATTGGTTGCAGGTGGAACAGGTGGTTTTCCCTGGGGGCCTTGTGGTTTATATGGAGGTAATGGTATGTGGGTTGACGGAGGAGTAGGAGGTACCGATGTTTGTTATATGAAGGGTCCAGGCGGTGGTGGAGGCGGTGGCTATTATGGAGGTGGAGGTGGAGGTGCTGACGATTTTCCTTCAGGATCACTTGGTGGAGGCGGTGGTTCTTCATTTACTCCTTCAGGCGGAGGCTGTACTGCGAATACGAACAATTCAAACGGATACGTGACCATTATTCCAATTGGTGGCTCGGCATTATCCGTTACACCTGCAAATCCATCATTTTGTGCAGGAGGAAGCACAAGTTTAACCGTAAGCGGTGGAACCACGTATTCATGGTCACCGGCAACAGGACTAAGTTCAACAACAGGAGCAACAGTAACAGCAAATCCAACATCAACTACAACGTATACCGTAACTGAAACGAGCGGAGGTTTGGGCGCTTGTTCAACCTCGGTGGTAACTGTTACCGTAGATCCCCTGCCAACTGTGACAGTGCCCGATATAAGTAATTGTGGCGGATCAAGCGGAACATTAACTGCAAGTGGTGCGTCAACGTATGCCTGGTCACCAGCAGCCGGATTAAGTGCAACAACAGGATCAAGCGTAACAGCCAGCCCTGCATCAACAACAACCTATACAATTATTGGAACATCAGCAGCTGGATGCAATGACACAACAACAGCAACGGTTAACGTTAGTCCAACACCCGTTATAAGTGTTCCTGACACGACTGCATGTGCAGGCGTACCAATTGTGTTAACCGCAACAGGCGCCACAACATACACCTGGTCACCCGCAACGGGATTAAGTTCAACAACGGGATCAAGCGTAACGGCAAATCCATCATCAACCACCACGTATACAATTACCGGAACCGCTGCAGGTTGCACGGGCTCAACAACAGCAACGTTTACCATTACTCCTGCGCCAGTAATCAGTATTCCGCCAGGTGCAATTTGCAATGGTGAGAGTACCACGTTAACCGCAAGTGGCGCATCAACCTACACGTGGTCACCAGCAACGGGATTAAGTTCAACAACGGGAGCAAGTGTAACTGCAAATCCAACTACAACAACTACGTATACAGTAACAGGAACTGACGCGGCAGGATGTTCAGGAACATCAACAGTTACTTTAACGGTTAACCCATTGCCAACTGTTAGTGTTGGAAACATTACCAATTGCAATGGAGCAAGCGGAACATTGACAGCAACAGGCGCATCAACGTACACATGGTCACCGGCAACCAGCCTGAGTGCAACAACCGGCTCAAGCGTTACGGCAAGTCCGGCATCAACCACAACGTATACCATTATTGGCACATCGGTTGCAGGATGCAACGACACAACAACAGCCATAGTTACCGTTAGTGCGCTGCCCGTTATAACTGTGCCGGGTGATAGTATTTGTTTTGGACAAAGTACAACACTTACAGCAAGTGGCGGATCAACATACACCTGGTCACCGGGAACAGGATTGAGTTCAACAACAGGAACAAGCGTAACAGCAAATCCAACCGGTACAACTACGTATACGGTTACGGGTACAAATGCAGCAGGTTGTTCCAATACAACAACAGTTACGGTTGTGGTAAATCCTTTACCCAATGTTACAGCAACACCAACCAGTATTTGTTTTGGTGATAACACCGTGCTGAATGCAGGCGGAGCGGCCTCGTATGCATGGTCACCTGCAGGAAGTTTAAGCGCATCAACGGGTTCAAGTGTAACGGCAAGCCCAACATCAACCACAACATATACAATCACCGGAACGTCAAGTGAAGGTTGTATTGCCAACGCAACGGTAACAGTTACCGTTATTCATCCCATTGCATCGGCAACGGCCAGTCCAAATAGCGGACAGGTACCATTAACGGTAAATTTTGACAACACCGGAAGCGGAACATTTTTCATTTGGGATTTTGGAAACGGAAATTACGATACCACAAGCTCATTCTCGCCTGATGCAACAACCCTGTATGATACTAACAGTATTTATACCATTATGGTTGTGGCCATTGAAGGGCCGTGTGCCGATACTGCTTATTTAACAGTTGAAGTAACACCGGTATCAAGTTTAATTGTACCAAACATTATTACAGCTAACGGTGATGGCATAAACGATGATTTCAGGATTGAAGGCGTTGCTATTGAAACGTTGACCATTCACATTTTTAACCGATGGGGCCAGGACGTTGGAGAAATATCAACGCCTGAAGGAACCTGGAATGGCAGCACGCATACTGAAGGCACGTATTTTTATGTGTTGAAAGCCGAAGGAAAAGATCATGTTACGTATGAAATGAACGGGCACTTTTCATTGGTGAAATAAGCAAACGGTTAGCCTGCCTTTAAATTGATTTTTGGTTAAAATGGGTGGTTTTTTTCATTCCACAGCAACCAGCGGTCACCATCATCGGTATCATCATCCATTTCATGGGTCCATTTTGTTTTGCATTGACGGCATTCATAAACGGTATAGGCAAAATCATAATAAGAAGAAGGTTCATGATGGCCGATTTTTGCAAGCCAGTTAATATCATTTTCATTAAATGTGAGATGAATTTTTTTGCGGTAATCACAGCCACAGGACCCTGGCTTAATGGTTAAATCGAATTCAATTTGTTTTATATCATTTTCAAGGGAACGGAATGTATGGTATACGAGAGCAGGGACTCGGGCATTATATGTTTTTACAAGTGCTTTCATTTTTGGTAAAAAGGGTTTTGAAGCTGAACCTGCCGACTTAAAAACAGCAATTGCTGCTTTAGCTTTATTGCGTTTAGGGCTAAGTATTTCGTAGGAGCTGGAATCGGGACCGGGAGTAGCCAATTCCTTATAAGCACTTTCCAGGTCCATATACGCTTGTTCCAATGTGTTTTCCATCGCTTTAAATTTATTGATTTTGTTGGATAATTGCGCCCGGGATAGAGGCGATACCCCGCAGCGGTAAAATTTTTTAATTGAAAGAAAATACAGGCGAGGAGTAAAGCCGATAGCCCGTTAAGGCGCCCAAATAAAAAACTACCTGGCCTTTGGCTCAGGAATATTTTCCAGCTTTATATCTGCAGCTTTAATTTCTTTTGGAATAAAACTACGTTCCAGCAACTCATCAATGGGAACATCTTTTTCAATGATTTTTAATTTCATTGCCATGCGTTTGATTTCTTCAAATTCCTTGTTGGTTGGTGTGAGTTGCGTGTAGCTAACACGGTGCGGACTTGATGTGAGTACATAATTCAGTACTTTTTGGTCCTGCCTGTAATAAGGCGTAACAAGTTTTGCTGCCTCAGCACGGTGTTCCTCGGCCCATTGCCCGCTTTGTGCAATACCGCGTACCAGATCTTTTACCACTTCAGGTTTTTCTTTTATTAAATCTTCATGCACAACCAATGCACACGAAACAAAGTTTGGCCATATATCACGCGCTAAATACAAAACACGACCCGTACCATCAAGTTCAGCTTTTGCGCAAAAAGGTTCACCAACAAAATAACCGTCAATGGCACCTGCGGCAAGCGAGGTTGGCATATCAGGTGGGGGCAGTACAATAAACTCAATGTCTTTTGGATCCATTTTTTGCTGTTCCATGAGTTTATTTAATACGAGGTATTGGTTGCTGTATAAACTTGGTACTGCAATTTTTTTACCTTTCATATCACGCAAACTTTTTGCAGGATTGTTTTTGGCAATAATGATCTCGGAGCCGTCACGGTGGCCCAGGTAACAAATTTTTACGGGAACCCCATCAGCACGTAATTTCATTGCTAATGGAGCAATCATAAATGTTGCCTGTATTTGTTTTGCCTGCAATGCACTTACAACGGTAGGAAAATCCATAAAGCGTTGCGAGTTAAAATTTGTGTTTGACTCGGTGGTTTTTGAAGCATAATCGGTAACCGGGCAGGTTAAGTGACAGGTAACAGGTAAATACCCAACTGTTAATTCACGCTTAGCTTCTTCATTGGGGCCGTTGTGAATGGGATCTTTTTCAGCCACTGTTTTTGTTTGCCAGGGTTTGAAACGTAATACAGCAAGTGCGCCAATACCAACTACAACAAGCGAAATAATGATGATGGGTTTTTTTCTCATGTTTAGTTTTACATTAGTGAAGCAACTTCGTCCCAGTTAACAATATTAAACCAGTTAGTGATATAGTCTTTACGCAGGTTCTGGTATTTTAAATAATACGCATGTTCCCATACGTCAATTCCCAGTAAAGGTTTGCCTTTTACATCGGAAACGTCCATCAGGGGATTGTCCTGGTTGGGTGTGCTTACAATTTCAAGTTTACCGTCTTTTTGAGTAAGCCAGGCCCAGCCTGAACCAAACCGTTTCATGGCTGCATCGGTAAACGATTCCTTAAACTTATCAAGCGAGCCAAATTGTGCGTTTATGGCGTCAGCAGCTTTTCCTGCGTAAGTACCCGATCCGTTAGGTTTCATCCATTTCCAGAACTGGGCATGGTTCCAGTGGCCACCTGCATTGTTACGGGTGGCGGTATTGTATTTAGAAATGTTTTTAATGATTTCTTCAAGTTGGCCTGATGTTACTTTTTGTTCAACCAACGCCTTGTTGAGATTGGTAATGTACGCCACATGGTGTTTTGTAAAATGAATTTCCATGGTTTTGGCATCAATATGGGGTTCAAGCGCGTTGAATTCATAACCCAGTGGTAATTGTTGAAACTGGACAGGCCCCTGGTAGTTTGCAGGTGGTGGTGGATCATCGTTGATTACGCTTGCGCCCGTTTTGCAGCCCACCAGCACAGCTCCGGTTACAATGGCTGTATTTTTAATAAATTTTCTGCGCGATTGATCTTCCATAAAGTCTTAGTTAAATTTAATCAACACCTGGTTTTTTTCAACGGCCTGGCCTTTATTGACCTCGATGGATTGAACAACCCCGTCAGCCGCGGCCTTAAGCACATTTTCCATTTTCATGGCCTCCAATATCACAATGGCCTGGTCTTTTTTAACCTCCTGGCCTGCCGAAACCTCTATTTTTACCACTAAACCGGGCATGGGGGCTTTTAGCTCCTTCATTTTTTTTGTGGTACCGGTGTCCATTCCCAGCTTTTTGAGCAGTAATTCCATCTCATCACTAGCCGAAATTGAACACTTTTTGCCATTTACCAGAAGCGTGGCCTTTTTGGATTCACGCTCAAAACGCAGCACATAAACGTCAACGCTTTTATTGTCAAGCAGCACGGTAAAATGCTTGTTTCCCTTCTCAACCTGTTCGAAAATATGCGTTTTTCCATTAATAATTATGTTTCCGTTTTTAGCAGTAGTTTCAACGCTTTTTGCGGGGTCATTGTTGAGGGTTACTTCCAATTTCATAAGGCCATTCATTTATTGGCTATAAAATTATCATTTTTTATGGGTCCACCTATTTGATATTAGCGATAAAATGTTGATTTTAGCTGAATATTTAGTCCTGATCGATGAAAAAAACAACGCTCTTTGTTTGTGCGGCCCTTTCCATAATGGCTACCTGCAAGCAATCAAAAGATGTATCCAACACAAATACCACGAATCATACCGAGGTTATAAGCGAAAACTCTGCACTTTACGACCCAAATTATAAAGTTGAAGACAATAGCAGTAAAAACAACGTACGGCCTGTTTACAGGTCAACGGAAACGCGTATAAATGACCTGGTGCACACCAAACTTGAAGTGAGCTTTGATTTTAAAAAGCGTTACCTGTATGGAAAAGCAACCATTGAATTAACCCCGCATTTTTATCCTACCAATACCTTGAGCCTTGATGCAAAAGGAATGGATATTCATAAAGTGCAGTTGGTTGACGGAAATACAAAAACCGATTTAACGTACAAGTACGATACACTGGATATTTACATTACCCTGCCAAAAACGTATCGCAAAGGTGATAAATACACTGTTTACGTTGAGTACACGGCAAAACCTGACGAACTGGAATCAGGAGGAAGTGCAGCCATTACCAGTGATAAAGGATTGTATTTTATTGATCCGGATGAAAACGTTGATGGAAAACCAACGCAAATATGGACACAGGGCGAAACCGAGGCAAGTTCATGCTGGTTTCCTACAATTGACAGGAGCAACCAACGCCAAACGGAAGAAATTTACATGACCGTTCCAGCTAAATTCAAAACATTGTCAAACGGATTGCTGACTGATGCAAAAACAAATGCTGACGGAACGCGTACCGACCATTGGAAAATGAACCAACCACATGCACCTTATCTGGTAATGATGGCCGTTGGTGAATTTAGTGTGGTGACTGATAAATGGAAAAAGAAAAGCGGAAAGGAAATAGAGGTTTCCTATTTTGTTGAGCCTGAATACGAGCAATACGCTCGCGATATTTTCGGAAAAACACCAAAAATGCTTCAGTTTTTTTCAGACCGTTTAGGCGTGGAATATGCCTGGGATAAATATTCGCAGGTAGTTGTACGTGATTACGTGAGCGGTGCTATGGAAAACACAACGGCAACCATTCATGGTGAATTTTTACACCGTACCAAACGCGAAATGCTTGATGGAAACAACGAATCAATTATTGCACACGAATTGTTTCACCACTGGTTTGGCGATTTGGTTACCTGCGAAAGCTGGTCAAATTTGCCGTTGAATGAATCGTTTGCAAATTACAGCCAGTTTTTGTGGGATGAGTTTGAATACGGACGCGATGAAGCCGACTACCAGGCCATGAAAGAAGCGCAGGGATATTTTGCCTCGTCAAAACAACAGGGCCATGTGGACATGATTCGTTTTGATTATGGAGATAAGGAAGAAATGTTTGATGCACACTCATACAATAAAGGTGGACGCATTTTAACCATGCTCCGTAACTACGTTGGCGATGACGCGTTTTTTGAATCGCTGCGTGTTTATTTGACCGAGAACCAGTTTCAATCAGCCGAAATCCACAATTTGCGTTTGGCATTTGAGAAAGTTACCGGAAAAGATTTAAACTGGTTTTTTAATGAATGGTTTTTGGCCAAAGGCCATCCTGATTTAAAAATTACCCAGGAATACGATAGCCTATTGAACAAAGTATATGTAAAAGTTGTTCAGCAACAGGATTTAAAAGAAATGCCGCTGTATGAACTACCTGTAAAAATTGATGTTTACTCACCTGCCAACCCAAATGGGAAAACACACGAGGTTGTGGTGAATGAACGTGAACAGGTATTTGCTCTTGAATGCGAAGGTGGCAGGCCACTGTTGGTGAATTTTGATGCCGATAAAATTTTGTTGTGCGAAAAAGACGATGATAAACCTATTGACCAATTTGTAACGCAATATTACAAGGGGAAAAACTTTTATGACAGGTATGAAGCCATAAAGGAATGTTCAAATTCTTCAAAAGACGCTGCAAAAAAAGTTGTGCTGGATGCCCTGGACGATAAGTTTTGGTATTTGCGTGAAATGGCTGTAAAAAGCTTAAAGCGCCAGGTTTCTACCAATGGTGAAATGATTAAAGCAAAGCTGTCGAATATGGCTACTACGGCAAAAGAAGCATCGTTGCGTTCAACATCCATTAGACAGTTGTCAAAATATTTTGAAAATGACAAAAGTTTATTGCCATTGTATGAAGCAGCCACCAGTGACCAGTCTTATGATGTAATGGCCGAGGGTTTTGCCGCTATTTCAAAACTTGATCCGGATGCAGGGCTAAAATTAGCACGTAAAAATGCGGAAGAGAAAAATGCAACCATTCGTTCGGTTGTTGCCGAAATTTTGGCTGAGTATGGCGATGTAAGCGATCACCAGTTTTTTCTTGACGGAATGAAAAAAGCAACAGGATTTGATAAATACGGCATGATGAGCCTGTATAACGGGTATTTAAAACGTCAACCTGATGCTGAAGTAAACAAAGGCATAGCTGTATTTGAAGATGTAGCACGCAATGGAAATACCTGGTGGATTAAATTAGGTGGTTACCAAATGCTGAATGGATTACAGGCACATTTTTCAAAACGCGAAATAGAACACAATAGCCTTGCCGAAAGCTTAAAGAAGGATGGTAAAACAGTTGAAGCCGCGCAGGAAGAAGCTGAAGCGGTTAAATGTAAAAACCAACAGGAACGCATAAACAACCTGCTCATTGAATTGAAAAGCAAGGAAACGGATAAAAATCTGTTGCAGTATTTGAAGTAAAAAGAAGCGGTACAGACGGCTTTAGAAAGCAGGTTTAAAAGGCTTTTAAAGCGACATTCGCAATCTTCTCAAAAAAATTCCGTTATTCGCATGGAGTGAATAAGCCGTATTACAATAATCTGAATCTTTTACGAGGTATTGCGGCCTTGATGGTGTGCCTTTACCATTTCACAAATTATTCGGGAATTCATGGTTCACTGTTCCACAAAGGAGCATTCATTCAGGAAGCAGGCTATTTCGGTTACCTTGGCGTTTTTGTATTTTTTGTTCTCTCGGGTTTTGTTATACCGGTATCATTGCACAACTCGGGATTTAAACTAAAAAATTTTGGTGGATTCTTGTTAAAGCGATATGTTCGGATTGAAATCCCTTACTTATTTTCAATTGCCTTGATTTTAGCAGTGGCTTTTGCATTCAGTATAGCAAACCACACTGCCTTTCATGTTGATGCGGGCCGGCTTGCCTCACATTTGTTTTATACGGTTCCGTTTACCGGGCATGAATGGTACAATGAAATATACTGGACACTTGCCATTGAAATGCAGTTTTATATTTTAATTGCGCTGGTATTTGTGTTTTTAAATAGGAACCAAGTAATTGCATCGCTCGTTTTATTCCTCTTGTTGCTGCCGGGCTTGTTTTTACACGATCACCGTTTCATTACATTCTTTCTTCCTTTTTTTGTTGCCGGTATGGCGTGTTATATGCATCGCCTTAAAAACCTGCATACCTTAATGTTTTTAGCTATTCTTTCAGCAAGCACGGGTTCGGCTTTTTATTTATTCAACTGGTATGAAGCAGTTGTTATTCCAATGACCATTGCCGCAATTGTGTTTATGCCAGCCTGGGAAAATAAAAAATTCAGGTTGGGGAAAATCTCGTATTCATTGTATTTAACACACGGAGTAATTGGCGGCAACGTAATCTACTTTCTTATAAGTCCGCAAACGGAACCACTGGTACGGATTTTAATTTTGCTTGCAGCTATTATGGCAGCCATAGCTTTCGCGGTAATTTTTTATTGGCTAATTGAAAAACCTTCGCAGCAATTGTCAAAAAAAATCACTGGTGCAAAATAATGGCTACACTCCCACAAGTTTGCCTGCGGTTATTGCTTCATCACTTTCCTGGTCACAACTGTTTTATCTGTACGCAAGGTGACAAAATACGTTCCGTTGTGGTAGTTTGATAAATCAACATCAACTGCCTCGGCTGTTAACCCGTTAAATTTATGTGAATACACTTTTTGACCAAGCACATCGCACACTTCAATCAAACCATTGGTAATTTCTGTAAAATTAGCATCAATGTAAATATGACCGGTAGTTGGATTCGGGTAAACATTCAGTTCCAAAAAGCTGTTGAGCACAATGTCATCTACATTATTTGTTAACCCAACAGTAAATTGATAATAAATTTGACCGCCAAAATCAGCATTAAAACTTTTTAGTATTGAACCGGTGGTTTTGCGTAAACGTGCCAATCCTGTGCCCTGCGCTGTATTTGCCCAAAACGACAAACCGTCTTCGCCACTGTCAATTAATTCAAATTCATAACAACCATCCGGTAAACTCACGGTGTCTTTGTAATTGGTGTTGGCCGTCAATCCGCTTGTACGATCTAAAATTACTGTTCCTGTATATGCGTCTTTTAAGGTGTAGGAAGTTTCCCAGGGATAATTATTTGTTTTTACTTCTACAAAAAAGTCGGCAGGCAATACAGGTGGATATGTATACGGGGTTGTGATAGAATTATTAAATGAATACTGGTCGGCAACACCGTTTGGCGCGCTTAAGGTTACGTTAAAGGTACTTGCCCCGGTTGCCCACGCAAATGTACCCAATGTTACCTCTGCGGTTTCCATGAATGCCAGGCTACCGGTCCAGTTGTAAACGCTTTGGGTTGCCCCGTTCATGCCATACGTAATGGTAAGTGAAGTGAGCGTGGCTGATCCGGTATTTTGTATTTTTATAACGGGGTGCGAACATACGGGGTTCATGCGGGCCCACATTTGGTTTTTGCTTGGACTTAATACATCAACCAGTGCAGCATCATTTGTAAAATTAGGCGCACCATAATGCACAAGCTGGTCTTCAATCTGGTAATAGTCCCACCCACCGGTATGTGAATAGGCTTCAGCATCGTGATCCAGAACTGCTGATGTTCCCGGGGTAACATAGGGTGTTAATTCAAGGTCGTATGTCCATACTTCGGCACCCGGGCACCAGTTGGCCCTGTCATATACCCAGGTTCCGCCTTGTGGGTACAATGGATTACGGTCACAATTGTTTCGCCATATATTTTTTACGAATTGCTGTACACCATCAACTTTGTAGTAATGATCTTTCGGACAAAATTCTGCGCAGTTCTCAGGCGTATCCATTCCATGGCCTGTAACACGTGATTTCCAACGTGAGTTTACAGCACCGGCAGGTGTATTCACAGTAATGGGTGTAAGGTAATTGTCAATTGGGTCAGTTGGATTTCCATAATTGAATCCACCGTTCCAAAGGTTTTGAATGCCTAAAATATCTCGTGGTGGAACGCCTTTTATCATGATAAATTCCACGTCCAGTAATTCCTGCCAGTTTCCTGCTTCAAGGTGAACACTGTCATGCAACAATGTGCGGTAATCACTAACATCAAATGTCCAGGTCCATCCTGTACCCAATGACAATCCTATGCCATATGGGGTAATGTACCGTGCAAGTTCGTAACGTATAACCTGTGGAAATAAATTATAATAGTCATATGAGTCGGCTGTAAACGTTCCATTGGGTGTAACGTAAACCGAATCAATAGCATTTCCGGCTGCATCGTATAAATAATGATTGTAGTATGCCGGCCAAACAAGCAGCGTGTCGGTTGCTACGCCCGGATTGGTAACAGAATCGCCATAAATTAAAACTGTTAATGGTGCATTCATGGTTGAGTCAATTACAAGCACACTGTCAATGGTTGTTGTAAACACACCTTGCTCAAAAACAATATTCGGGCGATTTACGGTTTCGGTAAAATTGTATTGGAGGTCAGCAGCATTTTTTAACGGATTACCTGCACCAATATATGTTGCATCGGGATGTGTTCCGGGAGCAACGTCAGCTGCAGTGGTAAAGTTTCCTTCGTCAAAATGATAATAGGCTACCAGGTTTGAATAATACGGATGCGAAGCATCAATGTTTTTTCGCATATAATCCTGAATGGTGGCTGCGTCCAATTCAGCATTGAATACTGCAAGTTCATCCATATTACCTTCATAGCTTTGTGAGCCAGCCCATAATCCTTTGCCCAGGCGGAATTTTTTAATTTTTGGAATGGGCTTGAATAAACCTGTGCCACTATGCCACAACACTCCGTTCAAGTAAATTTTCATGGAACCGGTTGCAACATTTTTAGTAAATGTCCAGTAATTCCATTGTGCTTCAATTTCCGGGGTGGTAGCACCTTTGTTTATGCGATCATAATTTGTACCGCTAAAACCGCAGTCCCAATACACGTTGCTGTCACTCCATGGCATGTGTGCATTTAACACGCGGTTATTTAATGTGTCAAAAGCCTCAAAGCAGGTTCCATCCATGGGTTGCATGGCTGCATCGCCATAAGCCCAATAGGAAACTGTAACAGCCGAATCAATGCTGTACAGATCATTGTTCATGGAAAGATCAATGTAAGAGGTTGAACCAAAATCGGCACAGCGGTCTTCGCCTGAACGTGTTAAACCTGAGGTAAAGGGAGTTGCAGAAGTGCTAACTACGTTATCTGTGGCTGTTGTTGTGTTGTCATAGGTGATTTCAATAATCAGGTTTGAAATACCGTCCCAGTTAAACGCATTGGTGAGTGAAATTGGGTTCCACCCGGTGCTTAAAAAGGTTGTGTTTTTTAAATACACGGTAGTGAACCCGGCATTGTCAAGTATTTCCTGGGTTAATGTATCGGCTGTTGTGGCTTTAATTTTAATGGTCAGGTTGCGCATGGTTGCACCCAATGATTGCAGGTAAAAACGCAAACCGGTAATGTCACCGGCTAGCATTCCTGCGCCTGTCATTTCACTTGCGCGCCATAAGTACTGTGCGCGGGAAATCATTCCTGAAGTTCCAAATGGTGCTGATGAAGAAATTGAACCTGTTCCAATGGTGTCGCGTGTTAACGAAGTGGTGTCGCTATGCGATGCATAATACTGCCAGGTTGGTGTAAAAGAATAGGATGGCGTGTTCATGTACGGTGTGCTTGCGGGCATGGTACCGTTGATGGTATACATGGGCTGAATGATTTGAGTTGAATCAAGCAAACCGGTGTGCTCAAATAAATAAGAATAGGTTAAGTAGTCCCACTCACCACAGGCAGGGCTCATGGCCGGGTTGCATTTTAATGTGTAACGCATTAGTATTTTTTCAAAACGAATGGTGTCGCTCGGAAAAACAAACCAGGCATTTTGTGGTGAACCAAATGTGAATGTTTGCACCGATATGGTGTCACCGTATTGCGCTTTAGCATTGAATTGAAAAGCAAAAAGAATTACAAAAGCAAAAAGAAGTTTTTTCATTTTAAAATAATTAAATCAAGGTTCCGGTTGTAAAGGTACAACACGCAATTGCAATTACCATGTAATTTGTCAAATGAATGGGTAAATCTCAAGACATCGCTAAAAGGTTTTATCTTGCTGAACCGCAAGTATTTAATTTAGTTGTTAAAACAACAATATCAACGTAAATTCAATGAAACTCTTGGAAGGCTATTTGATTTTTCTGTTTAGCTATTGCCTGCAATAAACGCGGTTGTCCATGCGGCCTGAAAATTAAATCCGCCTGTAATGGCATCAACGTTCAGGCATTCTCCGGCAAAATGCAAACCGGGAATTTTTTTTGATTCCATGGTTTTCATGTTTACTTCTTTAAGGTCAACACCACCGCATGTAACAAATTCGTCCTTAAACGTACTTTTTCCATTTATTTGCGCGCGAAAAGAAACAAGGTTTTTGATAAATACATCCATTTCGGTGCGTGTGAGATCGGCTATTCTTTTGTCGCTAATGTTGGTAAAAACGCAAAGGGTTTCCCAGAGGCGCGAGGGAATGTAAGGCAAATGAACATTTTTGCAGGCTTTTGCGGCATTGTTTTGGCGTAACTCCATAAAGTCAGCGGTTACTTTTTCCTCGTCCTGTTTTCCTGTAAAATCAATTTCGATTTCAAAGCGATAATTTTTTTCTGCAAGCTCCCTGGCTGCCCATGCCGACAAACGGAGTATGGCCGGACCACTGAATCCCCAATGCGTAAATAAAAATGGTCCCTGGGCTTCAAATCCTGTTTCCAGTATTTTTACATGGGCTAAGGGGAGTGATAAACCCATGAGATCGTTAAACAATTTGTTTTTAAAATTGAATGTGAATAATGAAGGAACCGGTTCAACAATGGCAATGTTTTTTTTGCGAAGCAGATTCCACAGACGCTCGCTGCTACCTGTGCAGAGTATGACTTTTTTGGCTGTTACACTTGATCCATCGGCAAACGTAAGTGAAATGTTATTTTCCGCTGGCACAAAATCAACCAGGTCTTTATTAAGTTCAACTTGTATATGGTGTTTTTTTATTTCGCGTTCAAAGCAATCAATAATGGTTTGGCTGCTGTCGGTCACAGGAAACATACGCCCGTCATCTTCTGTTTTTAATTCTACGCCCCGCTCTTCAAACCAGGCAATGGCATCAAAAGTCATAAACGTATGAAAAGGGCCAAGTAATTCTTTTTCTCCGCGTGGATAATTTGTGACCAGTTCCTTTTGTTCGAAACAGGAATGGGTAACGTTGCAACGGCCACCACCCGATACTTTTACTTTTTGCAATACTTTGTTGCTTTTTTCGTACAGCACAATTTTGCCTTTCGTATTTTGTGCAGCTGCAATAGCTGCAAAATAGCCTGCTGCACCACCTCCAATTATTGCTACTTCAATTTGTGTCATTTTTGTGTTGTATTCTAAAACCTCACCCCAAACACAGTTATATCATCTGTCTGCTCCAAATTACCGCGCCATTTGAGTATGGTTGCATGCAGTATTTTTTGCTGTTCGTCCAACGGCTTTGTATGGATCTCAACCAGTAATTTTTTAAAATTACCTGATTTGAATTTACCTGATTTGGTTTCCGATTTTCCAAACTGGTCAACATAGCCGTCAGAATATACATACATCACATCGCCTTCTTGTATTTGATAGGTATGATTTGTAAAAGGCAAAGGTGTTTCGGGTCCAAAGCGCCCAATGGGATGTTTGTCGCCTTTCAACTCAATTATTTCATTGTTGCGAATAATCACAATTGGATTTTTGGCGCTGGAGTATTGAAGTACCATGGTTTTTTTATCATATGCGCCAACTACGGCATCCATTCCATCGCGAATACCCGAGTTTTCTTCAAACAAAGCATAAAATCCTTTGTTTACAAAGTTAAGTGCTTCTGCCGGTGAATTTACTTCAGGAATTTGCTGTCCCAGTTTTAAATAGTTAATGCCTGTTATGCTTACCAGCGCGCCCGGAACCCCGTGCCCCGTGCAATCAGCAACTGCAAATAGGTTTAACGGGTTATTGGTTTGTGTATACACATTGGCGGCCCAGTAAAAATCACCACTCAGTTTATCTTTTGGCAGATACAGCACAAACGAATCGGGAAAAACAGTTTTTACTTTGTCTGGAGCCGGTATCATACCATGTTGAATGTGCCATGCATAATTAATGGAATCAACAATCTCTTTGTTTTTTTCCTCCAGTAAAACATGACCTTCTTCAATTTCCTTTTTTTGTTTTCGGATAACGCGAAGGCGGTTGAAGACAATTATTAAAAAAATTGCAACAATCACAATTCCTCCAATTAAACTAACACTTATAATGGTTTGTTGTTTGGCTTTTGCATCGGCTTTTGCCTGCTCAACTTCTTTTTCGTGTTCGCGTTTAAGTTTATCGCGTAAACTACGCTGCTCATATTCCCTGTTCAATTCCTGCCTTTGAATTTCAACCATGCCCTGATTTTTTGACACACTGTCTTTCAAAACGTAATATTTTTCCTGAAAGGCATAGGCTTTGTCATTGTTGCCAGTTTCCCTGTACGATGTGTATAAAAAGCGCAAGGCATCAATTTGCGTATTGAGGTAACCTTTTCCCTGTACAATGTCCAGGGCATTTTGTGCAAACTGAATTGTTTTTTGAACCTGGCCGCGCTCCCTGTATACCTGCGCTAAACCAATATTGGACAAGGCCTGCCCATCAGGATCGCCAACAACAGTGTATAATTCCATAGCTTCCCTGTACGTGGCCTCTGCACTGTCCAGTTTACGGCATTTGTAATAAACATCGGCTGTAATGAGCAGCCCTCGCGCAAAGCCTTCCTTATTTCCAATTTCACTGTATAATTTTTTGCTTTGCGTTGCATATGCCAGCGCTTTTTCATAATTGTCAAGATTCAATAAGGCAAGGTTGCTGTAAGTAAGTGCCATGCCATATTTGTTTTTTACTTTTTTGTGCAATACCAGGCTTTTCTGGTTGTATTCATTGGCTTTTTTGTGGTCACCAAGGCGTTCATAAATATTGGCAATATTGCTGTAATTGGTAGCAATTTCATAATCATCTTTTAGTTTTTGCAGAAGTGCAAGTGTTTTAAATTGGTAATCCAAGGCCTGTTTATAACTGGCAACATTATAATAAAGATTACCAATATTGCCCATTGTTTGCGCAATGCCTGTTGAGTCATTCAGCTCTTCGGCAATTACGAGACTTTTAGTATGATATTTTAGTGAACTCTTCATGTCACCCAACACCTCGTAAATAAGCGCCATGTTGCCATACGATCGGGAAAGACCATCCTTGT
Source organism: Flavobacteriales bacterium (assembly GCA_035299065.1). GTDB lineage: Bacteria > Bacteroidota > Bacteroidia > Flavobacteriales_D > UBA2798 > DASPJQ01. The sequence continues at coordinate 960 of DATGXI010000082.1, read as the reverse complement.
CATTGCGTTTTTTTCGAATAGCAAGCGCTTTTAAATTGTAGTCCAGCGCAGTTTTCATATCACTTTCAAAAAAATAAGTGATTCCATAAACATGATAAATGTCAGCCAGGCCTATTTCATTCTGTAACTTATTTGCTATTGTAAGGGCTGTATCAAGCATTGCCCTTGATGTTTTGGGATCATTGGTATAATACTCTTTGGCCAGTTCGGTGTAGGCCACCATCAGTTCATTATCGTGCCCTCCACCCCGAATAGCTTTTTGAAGTGAATCTATTCTAGACTGTGAATTTGCCGGAAGCAACAAGCCCAGGTAAAAAACAAGTATGGTAATTCGAATAAACACCTGGGTTGAAATTAGTGTTTTTTTGATTCGAAGCCCTTTAATGCTTAAGTATATTCGTAAAAAACAACCTGAAAAGGGTATATAAAACGGTTTATATGAGTAAGACATTTTTGACCATGCTATTTTTACCTCAGCTTTACTTATGGCCCCATCAAAATAGAGGAGTAGGGTTCACGAAATGGACTTTGCCTTTGCCCGTGGAAAAGGTTACCAGGTTATTTCCATAAATAATCTTACAGCCAATGCCTGAACGGTTTGCTATTGATTACATGTTAGCCAACCTAAAAAAAAATAAAGGCGCTGAAAACCGGTTACGGGTATACAGCGCCTTTGCAATTTGTGTTTATTTATTCTGCTTTGCCAAAGTTAAACTGAACTCCCAGGCTAAGACCTACTGAACTCATGGGCAAAAAGAATTTTTCGGATTTTGAAGGTTGTGATTCATTTGGTGTGGTTCCTGTATTATATGAATATTCATCAACAAAATCGGTTTCTTTTTCGCGGGTTGTCATGGTGTTTAAAGCATTAATACCATTCACTTCATTTTTTACGACTTCCCCGTGTTTAGGTGCCCAGTTTTGGAAGTAACCCGAAGCCTCGGCAAAAACATTGAATTT
>DATGXI010000081.1:0-53527 GCA_035299065.1 Flavobacteriales bacterium | reverse complement strand
ACATTGATGCGCACCAGGCCGACTGGAAAGTAAATGTGTTTGGTCAATGCAAGTCCTGGTTAAATTCAGGTTTGCAGCCGCGCGCCATGACCCGCGATTTGGATTGGGGCGTAAAGGTACCGGTGAAAGATACCGATGGCAAAGTTATGTACGTTTGGTTTGACGCGCCAATAGGCTACATTTCATTTACCAAGGAATTAAGACCCAATGACTGGCAAAATTACTGGCAAAGCGATGATGCTGAAATCATACATTTCATAGGAAAAGACAACATTGTTTTCCATTGCATTATTTTTCCGGCTGTTTTGATGTGTACTGACAAGTACAAGTGGGCAACCAATGTACCGGCCAATGAGTTTTTAAATTTAGAGAGTGATAAAATTTCTACTTCGCGCAACCACGCGGTTTGGTTACATGAGTATTTATTGGATTTTCCGGGTAAAACCGATGAGTTGAGGTACGTGCTAACCAGCATAGCACCCGAAACAAAAGATGCTGATTTTACATGGAAAGACTACCAGTTAAAAGTAAACAGTGAGTTGGTTTCCATTCTTGGTAATTTTGTAAACCGTGTAATGGTGCTTTCACATAAATTTTATGGTGGAAAAACCCCCGGTGCCAAACGCATTGATCCAACAGCCAACCTTGTTTACAGCAACTCTTTTGAAAAGCTTTCACGTGAAATTGATCGTGCCATTGCTGGTATGAAAGCGCATTTGGCAAATTTCCGTTTCAGGGATGCCCAATCAGAAATGATGAACATTGCACGTGCCGGAAATTTATTTTTGACTGAAACAGAACCCTGGAAAGTGCAAAAAACCAATGAAGAACTGGCCAAAAACATTATGCATGACTGCGTGAATGTTGCTGTTAACATTGCATTTGCCTGTGCACCATTTTTACCCCAAACGCATAAAAGCATTCTAAAACAATTGAATGTTTCAGGTTGTGAAAAAGACCTGGGTTATTTCTGGACAGGTGACGGTGGGTTTATGCATTATTTTGGCATCGAAACGCAACAGCACACCTTAAATCCGGCTGAATTGTTATTTAAAAATATTGAAGACGAGGAAATAACCCGTCAATTGGAAAAACTTCAAAAAACCAAAATGGAAAACGAAGCAGCTTCAAAAACCACTGCTCCTGCAAAAGCCGAGGTTACCTTTGACGATTTCTCGCGCATGGACATACGCATAGGTCAAATACTGGAAGCTGAAAAAGTAAAAGGTGCCGATAAATTACTGCAGTTAAAAGTTGACACGGGCCTTGATCAGCGCACCGTTATTTCAGGTATAGCCGAGCATTACAAACCTGAAGACATTGTTGGAAAAAAAGTGAGCATATTGGTTAACCTTGCGCCACGTAAAATAAAAGGAATTGAATCGCACGGAATGATATTGCTGGCAGAAGATAAGAACGGCAAGTTGACATTTGTGTTGCCTGAAGATAATGGCAAAGAGAATGGGTCGGTGGTAAGATAGCACGTTGCTCTTGCCCGTGCATTGCAAGTGTCTTTCTGTGCACCTTTGAGCCCGCCAGGCATAAAAAAACGTTGCTGTCGTTGCGTCTTTGCGCGCTACACTGCACCGGGAGATAAAAGCGTAGTGTAGTTGCGAGAATAAACCTCCGCGCACCTGCGCCTTTGCGAGAGCGTAAAAAAACATTGCGAGAAACATGTTCAAAGCCTTCTATAAATCACCCATTGGTCCGTTGGAAATTGTTTCCGACAGCTCAACTATTTTAGAGGTGAACTTTGTGCGAAGCGACCGTGAAGTACCTGATCCGGGTAAGTATGTTACCGATGTTATTCGCCAATGCATAAAGGAACTGGAAGAATATTTTGCAGGCACACGAAAAAAATTTGATGTGCCATACAAGCTGGAGGGCACCGATTTCCAGGTGCGTGTTTGGCAGGAACTTGAAAAAATTGAATATGGAACAACGGTTACGTATTCTGAACAGGCTAAAAAATTGGGTGATGTTAAAGCCATTCGCGCAGTGGGAACGGCTAATGGAAAAAATAAAATTGCCATCATCATTCCTTGTCACCGTGTTAAAGGAAATGACGGCAGCCTGGTTGGGTATGCCGGTGGAATTGAAAAAAAGAAGTGGTTGCTGCTGCATGAGCAGGAACATTCAGATGGTGCGGTAAGGCAAAGTTTGTTTTAGCGTTATTTTTCCACAATAATTTTGCGCGTCAGTATTCCATTGACCGTTTGTATTTCCAGGATAAAAACTCCGGCTGGCAGTTTACTTACGTCAACCACGTTTCCATGCACACGAACCGGTATGCGTTTTCCTTCAAGAGAACGCACCTGTACCTGCTGCAATATGGCTTGTGGATCGTATAGAAAAATTAAATCCCTTGTGGGGTTTGGCCCTGCTGTAATGGTAATTCCGTTTTCCTGTTCGGGTATGGCCAGTGTACTTACAGGTATAAATATAATTTCCGTTAGTGAATCAAATGCAGTAATAAACGTATTTGTTCCATAAGGCCATATAACAACAGTATTGTTTCCGTCTTTCAAAAAAGTAGTGTCAACATCAAATATTACTGTGTCAACAATAACACTGTCAAGAGGAAGAATGGTGTACGGGCCAAGATTTACGCTTGCAACATTGGTTATAACCGCTGGAGGGTCCTCCACACCAAGGTCTATGTTAATTGAATCGGTAAAGGTTAGAACGGAGTCGGTATTTTGAACGTTTAAATTGTAAAAATTAATGAGCACATGGTCACCAAGGCCAACATAGTCAATGCCCGTAAAGTTGAGTATTTTAAGCTGTGCATTGGCATTAGCACATGTTATAGCAATAAGAAATACCAGTAAATGTTTTTTCATTGGCAGGTTTTTATGCGGGCTTAGTGTTGTATGACCAGCCTGCGCGTGTAAATTCCGTGTAGTGTTTGCATTTCAACCAGGTAAATACCTTCGGTTAAATCGCCAACAAATATAAATTTATTGGTGTGTGCCGGCCTTACAAGCTTTCCTTCCACGTTGCGTATTCTTACGTGTTTAACCACATTATCAGGATCGCCCAAATAAATGGTTTCAACAGCAGGATTTGGCCCTAATTTGACATTAATATCCTTGGCTACAGCCTCGTTAACAGAGCTATATACAAAATCAAAGTAAAGTGAATCAAAGGTGTAGGTACCCGATGCTGCGGGCCATATAACCACGGTATTGTTTCCATCCACAAAATAGCTGGTATTTACGTTCACTGCAACGGTATCAAGGGTAATGGAGTCGGCCGTTGAAATGGTTTTATAACCTACGTTTTCTATGTGCATGACCTGCATTTGGTCAAGTGTGTCAAACACACCTACGTTTATTTTCAGCGAATCGTTGAATGTGTAAAGGAACGATACGTTGGCAACATTTACCCCGTAAAGCTCGGCATAGGTTAACCCTGGGGTAATTGTGTCAACGCTACTACTGGTAATGTAGTTTATGCGTAAGCTGGCCTGTGTGTTACCAGTCCGGGCCAAGCCTGTAACCAACATCAGTATCAGTACAATTCTGCGCATAGGATTTATTTTTTGATGAATTTACGCAGATTTCGCGCAGGAGTTCCTGTAATTTTGTAATTTCCTTACCTTTTCAAAACTGTTCAAAAATGGAAACATTCGTCAAAAAACTTATAAATGGGCTTAGCAAGGAAGAACTTCGCCATTTAAAGATCAGTTCGCAAAAATATGATCTTGACCCTGCAGCACGCAAGGATTTACGGTTGGTTGACTACATTCTTAAGTCGGGAGAGGCATATGACGATGATGAAATATCAGGCAAACTGTATGGTAGCAATGATAAAAACAGTTTTTATCGCCTTAAAAACAGGGTAAACGACAGTGTTGAGAAAAGTCTTTTAGAAATGCATTATGGGAAGGAGCCGCATTCACATTGCCTTTCATACATACAGTTATATCGCCAGTTTTACCAGAAAAACAACCTGGGTATTGCCATCAAATACCTGGAGAAGGCTGAAAAAGCTGCGCTTTCTATATCGGCCAATGATTTGCTTGAAATCATTTACACCGAGTTTATCAAACTGTCATATGACATGAATGTTAATCCCGAAGAATACATTGAAAAACGAAAAAATTGCAGGTCAAAAATGCTGGAAGTGCAGCAAATTGACGATGTGCTTGCCATTCTTAAATACAAGATACGCGTATCGCAAAACCTTGTAAAGGACGGGCAGGTAAGTGATCTGCTGGAAAAAACGCTCAAGCAGGTTACCGGTAAAAAAACAGCCGAAAACCCTGACCTGTATTTTAAAATATACGAGTCAGTGAGCCGAATTTTATTAAGCAACAACGACTTTAACCGCCTTGAAAAATACCTGCTTAGCACGTACGATGAATGCCTGAGGTTAAAGCTCTTCAATAAGCAGAACCATAAAGTGAAATTGCAAATGCTCACCTACCTGGTAAATACGCTTTTTACGGTGAAAAAGCACCGCGAAAGTTTGGAATGGGCCAATACCCTGCGCAAGGCAATGGATGAATTTGACAAGGTACACCGCTCGTCTTTTATTTTTTATTATTACAATTCAATGGCCAACAATTACACCGTCATGAATAAAAACAAGGCGGTTGAGTATATACTGGCGGGTTTAAATGACAGGGACATACAGCAAAGTGACCTGCACACCATGTATATGTACCTGAACCTTTGCATACAGCAATTTGACTTACGCGAGTATAAAAGCTCACTTAAATCAATTCAAAAGATTTACATCAACCCCCAATTCAACGGGCTTGACAATGCTTTTAGGTACAAAATTCACCTCATTGAGTGTTTAAACAGGTTTGAGCTTAAGGACTATGATATACTGGAGAAAAATTTTAAGAACCTGCGCAAAAAATTTGATGCTGAATACCGTGACAGGCAGCTATTCAACCAGCGGGTTATGCTTGATTTTCTTACGGGTTTAGTTTCAAGGTCCAATTCACGAAAGGTAGTTGACAGCAGGAAAGCGGCAGCCGTGGCATTGAACGGGTTGGACACCGCAGGCGGGGTAAACGATTTGATAAACTACAACGAATGGTTAAAAACTTCATTTAAAATTTAAAGCTTTGTTAATAGCAAAAGCAGTAAAAACCTTATTTTGTTTGACAGAAATAGTAAACATTGAATTTTAACTTTTAACCTTAAAAGCCTCCCGCAACATGTTATCAAAAAAAGTAGAAACCGCTTTAAACAAGCAAATTGAAATAGAAGGCCAGTCGTCACAATTTTACCTTGCCATGGCTTCATGGGCCGAGGTGAATGGGTTGGCTGGAACGGCAGAGTTTTTGTATACCCATAGTGACGAGGAACGCATGCACATGTTAAAGCTGGTAAAATATGTAAATGAAAGGGGAGGCCACGCGGTTATTCCTGCTTTGACCCAGCCGCCTGTAAAGTTCAAAGGCGTACACGCCATTTTTGAATCACTGTTGAAACATGAAATTTTTGTATCAAACGAGATCAATAAAGTAGTTCATATTTGCCTTGGTGAAAAGGATTACTCAACCCATAATTTTATGCAGTGGTATGTTGCCGAGCAAATTGAAGAGGAAGGTTTAGCCCGTTTGATTATGGATAAACTGAAGCTTATTGGAAACGACTCAGGTGGTATGTATATTTTTGACCGGGATGTGGTAAACCTGGCTGCTACAGTGTCAAAAGATAAAGGCCCACAGTAAAGTGAAGCGCGTATTTACATACCGTATTTTCCTCCTTGCATTTCTTGTGCTGGTGGGTATATCGTTTGCTGATGCGCAGCGTGTAAAAGGGTCGTTAAACTATTCGAAAAACGGCACGTTTAATTCCAAAAAAAACGGTTCGTACTACAAAAAGAAAAAACGATCGGCATACAAAAACAAGGATTCCTTCAGGTCAAAGAAAAAGAAAAGCCGCGGGGGTACAGGTGATACGTTTAAATGCCGCAAAAAAAGCAAGTACGGGTACACCAATAATCGTTACAAAGACCGCAAAAATTACCGGAAACGCATGCGCAGCCAACGCAAACGCGGTCAGAACATGCGCAGGATTAGGCATCAAAACCCTTCAAATTACAGCATTAACATGCGTAAATACATTAAGCGCAGGCAAAAGTATAAGTCGCAAAGAACCCGAAAAGTGCTGAATCCCCGCAGGTGAGGCTGGTTTTCGTACAGACAAAGCCTGCGCAAAAAACAGTTCAGCAATCCATCTCCCCGTTTTAACCGTTCAACCCAATCCCGAGAGAATCAGCTGAAATCCGCGTGGTTATTGATTTTTTTCTTATTTTTACGGCTTGGTACGGTTTTGGCATTGCCACAACCTTAAAACAAAGCATTGGTGTCTAAAAAGCTATTGATCATATTGCCCTTTATTGCATTTAGTGCAATGGCATTTAGTCCTGCGCCCGAGCCAACACCAATTCCTTCAGCTATACGTTTGGCCATTGCGCCTCCACCGGGTGATGAAGAGCCCGATGTGAATTCACGCCTGAAAGCGCTTTACGTGTTTAACTTCACCAATATGATTGAATGGCCTTCTGAACTAAAAAAAGGCCCTTTTAACATTGTGGTTTTAGGTGAAAACAAAAACCTGTTTAACGAACTTTCAAAATATAATTCCAAGTCGGTAGGCACACAACAAATCAAAGTTTCACAATCAAACGATGCGGGCACCATTTCGGCCGCACATATTTTATTTGTTACCAGGGGGCAAAGTGATAAAATTGCGGCCATGGTTAAAAAATTCAAAGCAAAAAGTACACTTGTTATAAGCGAAAAAGAAGGGGCCATGAAAGAAGGGGCCATTATCAATTTCATTATTCGCAACAACAGGCAATCCTATGAACTAAGTAAAACAAACGCGTCTAAACACAAATTAATTATTGGAAAACAGCTCACTGAACTGGCTGTTAAAGTTGAATAATGAAAAGGAAATTACTACATATTATCCTTCTTGTAATGGTTTGCATGCCGTTTGCAAATGCACAGGTTTCGTACACCAATAATGCCATCTTGTTTTACCAGGAAAACCAGTATGACAAGGCTATGGTTTACATTGACTCTGCATTGGCCAGCCCGAAGGAAATGAACGAGGCTTATACCTGGTATGTTCGTGGTATGATCTTTAAAGATCACTACAAGCAATTTGAAACATCCATGATGGATTCGAAATCAAGGGTTAAATCGGTTGAATCCTTTAAAAAATGCATGGACCTTGACGCAGGTAAAAACGAGCATACAAGCAATGCCATGGTTAACATTAAGTTTCTTGCAGGTACGTACTACAATGAAATGGTGAAAAACCTTGACACCGTGAACTACGAAAAAGCTGAGCCACTCTATGAAAAATACAAGCAAACCATGCGCCTGGTAGACCCTAAAATGGATTTCACCAAGAATGACAAGGAAGTGTATTTATTCCTTGGAGCTCAAATAAGCCGCAAGTTCAATTTCAAAAAAGAGGGTGTAACCCAAAAATATTTTGACATGGCCATTGGGGTGTTTAACAAGGTTATTACCCTTGATTCCAATGACTGCAATGCCCATTATCAAATAGCCCAGTTGTATTACAATTACGGTGTGGAAACCATCCTGAGCCTTGACGATACAACCCCGCTGGACAAGGTAATTGAAGCTCAAAACAAGTGTGTAACCCTGTTCCAGAAGTCGTTGCCACACATGAAAAAAGCCTACCAGTTGTCAAACTGCAAGTCTAAAAAAGAACTGGTTCGTGCCTTAATGGGCATATATTACCAGCTCAATGAGATGGACAAATACAACGATTTGAATACCCAATTGCAGCTAATTAAGGAGTAATTCCACGTAAACTCCCTGTAAAAATCCTTTCTTCGGTCACATAGAATAAGCATTTTGGGCATGTATACCCCTAATAAGCATGCGCTGATTCCAAAAAAAAGGCTATTTTAGTCCCCTTCAATGAGCAAGTTCAGGTTCACCATTGGTAAAAAAATTGGTTTGGGGTTTGGTATAATCATCCTCTTCATCATTATCGTATTCATGGTAACCCTAAAAGCTGTACATGACGGTACCGGTGTATTTGAAAAAACCGAAGAAATTTCCTATTACCAAACAGTAGTTGAAAAACCATCACTCAATGAATTAAATCACCTCGACCGCTTACTTACTACTTCCAAACAGCTAATTGTAAAATGGGCCACTGTTCAGTCAAGTGCCGATGATCCCGATAAAAGTAAACTACGGGCCATTATGAACGACAGTATGCCGCGGCTTGAAAAACGCATTCATGATCTTTCCAAAAAATGGAAAATGAAGGTTGACAGCAAGCAGTCAGTTGTTCTGTTCAAGGAAATAAAAGTACTTGATTCACTCTACAGGGTTGTACAGGAAACACTAAGTGGATTTACCGATTACGAAGATGAGTTTAAGGTGTTCATGGTTAACCCGCTTATACGCCTTGATGGTGACATTGAATTCCGTTTTCGCGAAGTGGCTGCCCGCATTGAAGGATTGCGCAAACACCTTGAGTCAAGTTCCAAAAAAACAGCCGCAACGCTTAACGAGTCAACTGTAAAAGTTTCCAAATCGTTTAATTTTCTTTTGTACCTGGTAATTTTAGGTGGTATTGCACTTACACTGGGTTCTATACTCATTGCATCGTTTACCACACGCTCAATTGTAAAGCCGGTTCGTGATTTACGCGATACACTTCTTACCCTTGGCCGCGGTGAACAGCCTGACCACAAAGCAAAAGTTACAGAGGATGAAATTGGAGAAATGTCGCTTGCGTTAAATAACCTTGTTGACGGGTTAAAGCGCACAACCGATTTCAGCAATCAGGTAGGTAGCGATAATTTTGATTATCCGTATACACCGCTAAGCTCTGAAGATGTATTGGGCCACGCACTCTTAAAAATGCGCGATGACCTTGCTGAAAACGAACGCATACTTGAACAAAAAGTAATTGAACGAACCGAAGAGGTTGTTCGGCAAAAAGAAGAAATTGAAAAGCAACGCCAGAAACTGGAAGAGCTTTACAAAGACGTTACAGATAGTATTCGCTACGCAAAACGTTTACAGGAATCCATTTTACCACCTGATGTAATGGTGAAAAAAATGCTGCCCGAATCGTTTATTCTGTACAAACCAAAAGACATTGTAAGTGGCGATTTTTACTGGTTTTACCAGCGAAAAGAGCAGGTTATTTTTGCAGCGGTTGACTGTACTGGTCACGGTGTACCCGGTGCATTCATGAGCCTGGTAGGTTCAAATGCCATTAACCAGGCAGTAAAAGAACACGAGCTTACTGAGCCGGCAAAAGTACTTGACGACATCAATAAACTTTCATCCGAAGCGCTGAATAAGGGGATTGATAAAAATTCATTGCGCGATGGAATGGATATTTCATTGTGTACTGTCAATAAAGAAACACTTGAACTGCAGTTTGCAGCCGCCAACAATCCGCTTTACCTTATTCGCAAAGGTGTACTCACGCAAATTAATGCTGACCCCTTTGCTATTGGCGGATTTGAACCCGGAACAAAACATTTTACCAACAACAAGCTTCAGCTTGAAAAAGGTGATTGTATTTATATTTTCTCAGATGGCTATGCCGACCAGTTTGGTGGCATGAAAGGAAAAAAATTCATGTACAAGCAATTCAGGGACATGCTTCTTGAAATTTCAGGCATGAGCATGAATGAGCAGCGAAAATACCTTGATGACACCATTGAAAATTGGCGCGGTACGTATGAGCAGGTTGATGACATGCTTGTAATTGGCGTGAGGGTGTAAACCGTTAGACAAATGCTACGCATTATAAAAATATCAGTTTTACATTTCGTGCTGGCCGTGTTTTTTGCCACGGTTATCAATGTTCCGGCTTACTCCCAGGTGCGCATTCGTTTCCAGAATTATACCATCAGCAACGGCCTTTCACAGAGCTCGGTTAATACCATGGTGCAGGACGACAAAGGTTTTGTTTGGATAGGTACCCAGGATGGGTTGAATAAATTTGATGGCTACACCTTTAAAGTGTACAAAAGCAAACAAAACAACACGGCAACGCTTTCCAATAATTTTATTCATACCATTTGCGATGACGGTGAAGGAAATTTATGGATTGGTACCGATGGTGGTGGTTTAAATATTTTCAATAAAGCAACCGAAAAAGTAAGGCGCGTAAACCTTGGCCCAAATTGCAGGTTTGTATATTCATTGCTAAAACATGGCAAATACATCCTGGTTGGAACAGAAAACGGTGGAGTGGCCAGCCTTGACATAAAAACATTGAAACCCGTTTTACGCCTGAGTGCAAAAGAACTGGGTACAAACCACGTGCAAAGCATGTTCATTCAAAAAGACCGTTACCTGTGGATTGGTACAGGTGACAACGGGTTAGTGGTGCATGATTTAAATACCAAGGTAGATTATACATTCAAACAAGGCGAAAATTTCAATAACCCGCTTGCCTCTGACATCATTTGGTCCATTACACAAAATAAAACAGGCGATGTGTGGGTAGCCACCAATGCAGGATTGTATAAGATATGGGGCGCATTTGGCAGTTATAAATTTGACCGTCTGGTGAACGAGCCTGGTAACAAAGCAAGCATCAGTTCAAATTCAGTACAAACTGTTTACATCACCAACACAAACAACATACTGGTTGGAACAAGTGGTAAAGGCTTTACGGTAATTGAACCTTCGCCTTACGGCCATTACAAATACAGGCACCACATGTCAAGCGAGTATATTCCCAATTCGCTTGTTGAGAACAATGTTTCGTGTTTTCTTGAAGACAAAAGTGGTTGTATTTGGGTTGGAACAAGCAATGGTGTGAGCCGTTATGATCCCGCTAAACAATTTTTCGGACATGTTACTTCGGTGTCGAGTCAACCTTTTTCATTGAATGATAAAGCTGTTTGGAGCATAGCCGAAACACACGATGGAAATTATTGGGTTGGTACACGGGCCGGGTTAAACCTGGTTATGCCCAACATGGAAATCATCTATCATTTCCCGCACACCGGTGTAAACCGAACGGCAGCAAACGACAACAGTATCTTTTCATTGTACCCCGATAAGGATGGAACCGTTTGGGTGGGTGCCATTGATGGATTTTTCAAGTTGAAAATTGGAGAAGGTTATAAGAATGTAAATTTTGAGCCCGTTCCGTTTAAAACCGACTTTGACCGTTATGGTGATAACCGCGTGTACAAGATCATTGAGGACGAAAGCGGATTGCTGTGGCTGGCAACCAAACAGGGATTAAGTATTGTCAATAAACGAACCGGAAATTTTTGGTTTTATAACGGACGCAATAATGAGAAATCAAAAATAAAAATTGGGGCCTCGCGTTTGATACGTACCGTTTTCATGGATTCCAAAAACATAAAGTGGGCCTCCAGCGATGACGGGTTTCTTTACAGGATTGAATCGGCCGTTGTCAAGGAAAAACTTACCATTAAGTCCTGCACACGCTACAACCTGTTCAAAACCCTTAAGGGAAATGATGAAATTCTGATCACCTCGATGTGGGAAGACAAAAAAGGCCATTTGTGGATGGGTACATTTGGCGCAGGCATTATTGAATTTAATCCTGCCAGTGGAAAAAGCTTTTTTTACAAGGAAGAAAACGGTTTATCAAACAATGTAGTGTATGGAATTTTAGGCGATGACCAGGGAAATTTATGGATGAGCACCAACCGTGGTCTGAGCATGTATGACCCCATTAAAAAAACATTCAGGAATTACGAGGAGAAGGATGGTGCGCAAAGCAATGAATTTAATACCGGTGCCTATTTTAAAAACTCAAAAGGTGAAATGATGTTTGGTGGCATTAACGGTTACAATGTGTTTAACCCGGCTGATATTAAAATAAACCAAAATAAACCGCTTGTAGCCATTACCGATATTTCGCTGTTCAATAAGCCATTGGTACATGGTAAAGATTCGCCCCTGAAAAAAGTGGCCCCTTATGAAACCGATATTTACCTGAATTACCGTCAAAACAATTTATCCATTAATTATTCGGCACTGCATTACTCAAATCCTGAAAACAACCAGTACAAATACATGCTGGATGGTGCAGATGAGAATTACAATTTTGTGGGGAACGTACGCAGCGCGCATTACACAAAATTGGGTTATGGCGATTATAAATTCAAGGTATACGCAGCCAACAGTGACGGGGTGTGGAGCAATTCGCCCGCTGTGATCAACATTCATGTGAGTCCCCCATTTTGGGCAACCTGGTGGTTCAGGACACTTGCCATAATTTTACTGTGCGCCATGTTATACGGTATTTGGCAAATGCGCATTTACAACATGAAAGCCCAGCGTATAAAACTGGCGCGTGAGGTGCGTGAACGTACCAAAGAGGTCATGTTGCAAAACCAAAAGATCGAAGACCAGAATAAAGCCCTGGAGCTGGAAAAAGAAAAGGTTGAAAATCTTTTGATGAATGTTTTACCAAAAGACACAGCTGAGGAATTAAAAACAAGGGGTAAAGCATCGGCACGCAGTTACAGGCAGGTTACCGTAATGTTTACCGATTTTAAAGGATTTACCAAGCAGGCCGAAAAAATGCGCCCGTCAGACCTGGTTGAGCGCCTTGACTCTTATTTTGTTGAATTTGATGAACGCATACAAAAATTTGGCCTTGAAAAAATAAAAACTATTGGAGATGCGTATATGTGTGCCGGTGGTTTACCAATACGCAACAAGAGTAATCCCATTGACACGGTTCTTGCTGCCCTTGAAATACAGGATTGCATGCGTAAAATGAATGAGCAGTTCAGTGCTCGTGGTGAAGATCCGTGGGAATTGCGCATGGGTATCAACACAGGCGAGGTAATTGCAGGTGTAATTGGTATCAAACGTTTTGCCTATGATATTTGGGGAAGTACTGTAAATGTTGCCAGCCGTCTGGAAACAGCATGCGAACCGGGAATGATGAACGTATCGGGATCAACCTATGCTGAAATTGAGCCGTTTTTTGATTGTACGTATCGCGGCAAAATTGCCACCAAAAACACGGGTGAAATTGATATGTACTATGTACACCGCATAAAAGCGGGTTTGTCAATTGACGAAGATGGAATTTACCCGAACGATAAATTCAAGAAATACGTTGACCTGCATTTGTTCAGCAGCATTAATTACAAAAAAGCTGAGCGTCACATCATGAAAGTGCTGAAAGATAAATTGCCCGATAATTTGTATTACCACGGTATTCACCATACCTATGATGTGGTTGAAGCCATTGAGCGTATTGCCCTACTTGAAGGCATTACCGGTGAGGAAATGTTCGTGTTAAAGTCGGCTGCTACCTACCACGATGCCGGTTTTGTGAAACAATATGCCAAGAATGAACCCATAGGCATTGAAATGGCCAAAGAAATTTTGCCATTGTACGGATATACACCTGAGCAGGTTGATGATGTAGAAAAACTCATTTATGCAACCATTATCCCACATGACCCTAAAACACATTTACAGGAAATAATTTGTGATGCGGATCTTGATTACCTGGGGCGTGATGATTTTCACCAGATAGCCGATACCCTGCGCATGGAATTGAGTGAGCGCGGCATTGTAGGAAGCAAACGCCAGTGGGACGAAATGCAGGTTAAATTCCTGAACATGCACAAGTATTTTACCAAGAGCGCCATCAGGCTTCGCCAGGCAAAAAAGGAGAAGCACATCGAGGAAATTAAACAACGCTTGTTGGGAAAGTATGACGATGAGGAATAAAACCGTAACAATCTTGTCGTAATATCGTTTTGAATAAAAACGATTCTTTTGAAATTACTGGTCCTTTTTATAGCCAATTTTTATTTCACCCCTAAATACGATGCTTTTTTTGGGGATGATTATGCACTTGCCCTGGTGCAGGTTGAAAAAGATGCAACCCTTATTGCGCAGGTGAGTACACAATATGGCATTGACCCGCTAACCGTAAAAAGCATTGTTTTTCCCGAATACATTCGTAACAATGCTGTTGGTGCCTTGATGGAAGAGGCCGCACTTGACCTGGTGTATGTGGATATGGGTGCCGATGCTGTTGATTTTTCCATTGGTACATTCCAGGTAAAACCCTCATTTGCCCACAACATGGAAAACTTAATTGAGGGCAATGAATACCTGGCAAAAAAATACAAAAACCTTGTTTTGGTAACCGTAACAGACGAGAAAAAACAGCGTTCGTTGCGCATTTCACGCCTTAAAAGTACTGAATGGCAAACCCGTTACGTATGTGCGTTCATTGATTATTGTGAGCAGTATTATGGACTGGACAGCCTGCCGGCCGATGAAAAAATACGCTTTTTGGCAACAGCATACAATGCCGGCTTAAAGCAAAAAAAGCAAGAAGTGGAGTTGAATTACGGGTTAAGGGTGTTTCCTTACGGCTCAAAATTCAAGGTTGAACAGGTAAGTTACTGGGGCGTTTCGGTTGATTATTATTTAAAACACAAGGAGATTTAATGAGTGCACACATGAAGAAATACGGGCGTTTCGTGGTTTTTTTCACCGGCATGGTACTGTTGCAGGCCTGCGGTGAGCAAAAAGAAACCAAACCGGTTAAGGAAAAACGCGATACAACCGTTGTGGAAACCATAAAGCCATTGGTTATTCCTCCTTTTTCAAACGTAGAGCTGGCCTGGCAGGAAGTGAATGTTGATGCTGATTCGGGTCGCACGTTTTTGGCTGGCAATGCCTATGGCACCCGTGTTGAGGTACCGGGTAAAATATTTGTTGACTCGGCAGGAAATCCGGTTACAGGCAAAGTGGTGGTGAAGTACCGCGAAATGCAAACCTTGAATGATATACTTATAAGTGGTACAACCTTGAGTTATGATGCAGCCGGTATGCTCAAGCGCATGCGCAGCGGTGGTATGTTTGAGATTCGTGCCTCGCAGGAGGGCAAACCAGTGTACCTGGACTCGGGAAAAGTCATTAAGGTAAACATGGCCTCGTTTGACCAGGGTGAGCAGTACCATGCTTTTTACCTTGACGAGGCAAATGCGCGCGACTGGGAATACTTAAAGGACCTGGAGGGCCAAACCAATCCCGAAAAGAAAAAGATCATGCGCAGGGCCATGTCAAAGGTAAATGAGCTGCAGTTGCCCCTTGACGGGTATTTTGCCTTTAATTACATGGCCTTATTGGATGTTTACCTTGACGATAAGGTAGTGGAAATAAAAAAGAAACGTACCGATTTAACCCTGCAGGGTAAGATAAAGGAATACGGAGTTACCTGGACCAATATATATTGTTACCAGAGTGTGGAGTTCATGGGCAACAAAACCCTTGCAACATTGTTGTTGTGGAAGAAAATAAACAAAGAGCCCTGGCCAAGCTGGGTACAGCAGGCCGTGTGTGATTTAAAGCCCAACGGTGATGGTAACTACACCCTTGAATTAACCGTGCCCAAGGGCAAAGTCAATTACAAAGCCATTATACAGCCTTTTTTCCCAATCAAATCATTGCTGGCCTTTAGCCCCTCTTACTGGCGCAACAAGTACAACCTGGCAGTGCGCAAGGCGGTGGACGAGGAGATGCGCAAGCAAAAACTGGCCGATGTGTTCCAGGCGCTGGAGGTACATCGCTTTGGCTTCTATAATATAGATAAGCTGCAGCGTGAAGAGGATTATGTACAGGTAAAAGTGGAGCCGGAGTTTGATGCGGAGGTGAGTGCTGTCAATGATATAGACATATATTATATAAGTGAACAGTACCGAACGGTGGTAAAATACCCAAGGGAACAGTGGGGCAACATTACATTATTACCCGATTCGGAAGGGAAATTATTTGTGGTGTTACCCGGCAACAAGCTGGCAATTGCCGATGCGGAGACAATGAAGAAGCTCCAATACCGCCAAATAAAAGCCAATGGAGGAGCAATGGTAAAGCTCAAATTTGTGACGGAGAAAGCACCTGTGAACACACCAGCAGAAATAGCAAAAGCCTTGGGAATACAGGAGTTTCCGTTGTAAAACTGCATTTTTCAGAGGGGGTTCATTGGGGCTTCAGAGGAGGCTCAGAGGGGAGTCCCTAGGGAGCTCACAGGGCGCTCAGAGGAGAAAATTACGATTTCAACAATTCATCAAAAAACCAGTTAACAAAAAAATTTGCGAAAATGCGTTGCGTAGGGAATCGTGTATATATTTAGCACAACCAAAAACAATAAACAACATGGCAAAAGCAAAAAAAGCAGCTAAGAAAAAGCCAGCTGCAAAGAAGCCAGCTAAGAAAGCTGCCGCAAAGAAGCCAGCTAAGAAAGCTGCTGCAAAGAAACCAGCTAAGAAAGCTGCGAAACCTGCAAAAAAAGCTGCTAAACCAGCTAAGAAAAAATCAGCTCGTAAGCCTAACGCTGCGTTCATGAAGCCACTTACTCCAAGCGCTACGCTTGCTGCAGTAATCGGTAACAAACCAGCTCCGCGTACAGAAGTTGTAAAACAAATCTGGAACTACATTAAGAAGCACGGATTGCAAGACAAGAAAAACCGTAGGATGATCAACGCTGATGACAAGCTTAAAGCTGTTTTCGGTGGTAAATCACAGATCTCTATGTTTGAACTTGCAAAAGTTCTTTCTAAGCACGTAAAGTAATCCTTACGGGTATCCAATAAAAAAGGGGCAGTGTTTACTGCTCCTTTTTTGTTTTATAGCGTTTGTATCAAAAATTAAAAATCCCGCCAATAAAGTGGGATTCTAAGGGGTGGAGATTATCGGAGTCGAACCGATGACCTCTTTCCAGATCTGGGATCGGGACATACAAGCGCACTAGTCCCCAGCTCCGGCTATTAGTTGTTGAATGTATTTCCGACTTTTCTTTTTTTTAATTGCCAGTTCACGTCTGTGGGCTATTAGCCTGGAGTCGTAAGGTTCTTTGTGTTTTAAAACCCAATCATCAGCTTTAGAAGTATAAGTTGACATTCCGTTATTGTGTTGTACAATTCTTTCTTCCAGATCATCAGAATAGCCAACATAGTACCTGTCAAGCTTTGCCGAATAGATTATATAGACATGGTATATCATAAATTAAAAATCCCGCCAATAAAGCGGGATTCTAAGGGTGGAGATTATCGGAGTCGAACCGATGACCTCTTGCATGCCATGCAAGCGCTCTAGCCAGCTGAGCTAAACCCCCATGTTGGCACAAAAGTAAACTAATTTTTGAATCAACGTTTGTTTTTGGAAGGTTCCGTCCGTTAACCAATGCAAATTTTTTTCATTCCTGTGTAGGGGTGAGTGCATCCTCGTTTGTCATGGGTACGGATTTACAAACTCATCAGTAGTATGAAAAGGAAAGGTATTTTAATTGGCTTACTAAGCCTTGCACTAAAACAATCCCAGGCACAGGATGTTCACCTCCATGTACGCGAGAAATGGGAAAACTGTTCGTTTCAGATCGATCCATCGCTAACCCAGGATGAATGGCACCGGTTTACCAAAGAAGCAGCCATGGTTATTTGTTTCAGGTCCCTGGCAAGTGCCGCGCCCCTGGGTGCCGGCAAACTTGAGTTTGGCCTGCTGCAATGGAAAACAAAAATTGATGAAACCGCAGGGGCATGGAACAATACCTTTGTTCACCCGCATGATGAACATTACCTTATTGGCGGGCCTGTTTTGCCAATACCTGGTATAACTATGCGCATGGGTTTAACCAATAAACTGGATGCCGGTGCTTACTGGACATTTGCACCAGGAGCCAATTATGGTTTTACCGGTGCCCAACTGCAATATAATTTTATGAATGCGCAAACACATAAAATAGATGTATCATCACGAATAGGTGTAAACAGGTTGTATGGTCCCGATGACATTAATTTTACTACCTGTTCGGCCGATGTGCTGGCCGGTAAAAAATTAAAGCTTTACAAAAACTGGTTATCGGTTTCTCCCTACATAGGATGCTCAGGTTATTACGCGCGCGCGCATGAAAAAACCAGTGCAGTGCAACTTAAAAATGAAAGTGTTTTTGGATTACAGGCTATGGCAGGGGCAAATATCCAAATAAGTCATTTCAATGTTGGTGTGGAGTACAATGTGGCAAACGTAAATACGCTTTCATTTAAACTTGCCGGTAATTTCAGGCTTTGTAAACCCAAACAAAAATAACATACCTGGTTTGCTAATTCAACTATTTGCGCTTAATAAAATGTAATTCATTCATAACTAGACTGTATAAATTCTAAAAAACAAATTGATTTTTTGGCTTTGAATTTTAATATATTCATTGCATGTCAACCCGAATCATTTGTCTTTTTATCGCACTGCTGGTATGTACCGGTACGCACGTATTTTCCCAATCAGCCCAACAACTCTTCAATGAAGGTAAAATCCTGTTGGCCGAAGGAAAAGACCGCAAGGCCACCAAAAAATTTGAAGATGCATTGGAGGCTGCCAAAGCTGAAAAAAACCTGCAGGTTCAAATGAATGCGCACATGGAGCTGGCTGCCCTTCAGGATAACGTGGTGCATTATAAAGATGCACTTAACCATTACAAAGAATTTTCCATCATCTACAAAAAACTCGCAAACCAAAAAACAAAAGTGCTGGCCGATTCGGTAACGGGTTTAAAAAATGAAGTGGAAGAAAGCAATGTGGAGATCAGCAAAAAAAATGCGGCCATAAAACAAAAGGAAGCTGAAGTGGATTCGCTCACAACCGAACACCTGAAAACCCAACTCGCTAACAAAGACCTTGAACTCACCAACCAAAAACATGAAATTGCGTTGCAGGCTTCGCAAAACCGGTGGAATATTTTATTGCTTATACTGGCTATGACCATTCTTGCCGCAGTATTCATCATACGAGGTTACATAGTTAAACGAAAAAGCCTGCGTTTGCTGGAGCAATTGCACAGGGAAATTGTGACTGAAAAACAAAAATCAGATGATTTGCTGCTGAATATTTTGCCTGAGTCAGTTGCTGGCGAATTAAAAGAGTTTGGTAAAACCACACCCAACCGATTTGAGAACACCACCGTTATGTTTACCGATTTCAAAGGATTTACCAGTTACGCCTCTAACCACTCGCCCGAGGAACTGGTAACGTTGGTTGACCACTATTTCAGGGCCTTTGACCAGATTGTGAAAAAGCACGACATTGAAAAAATAAAAACCATTGGCGATTCGTACATGTGCGTATCAGGCATACCTACAAGTAAACACAACCATGCGGCAAGTATGCTTCGTGCAGCGTTTGAATTCAGGGATTTTGTAAATGCTGAAGCCGAAAAAAAGAAAAAATTGGGACAGCCTTTCCTGCGTATGCGAATTGGTTTGCACAGTGGGCCTTTGGTAGCAGGTGTGGTTGGCTCACGCAAATTTGCATACGATGTTTGGGGTGATACGGTAAACATTGCAGCACGCATGGAGCAGTCAGGCGAAACCGATGTGATCAATGTTTCCGAGTCGGTTTACGAACAGGTGCAGCATGAATTTGATTTTACCTACCGTGGCGAAATTGAAGCCAAAAATAAAGGCAAAATGAAAATGTATTTTGTAACGGGGGAAAAAGCAAATTGAGCAAGGGAAAGTTATGGAATCCTTAAAACCTGTTAAAATCAGGTAAACCTTTCTGGAGATCCACGTCTGCAATCTAAATCAGCAACGTGGTAAGAATTTTATTTTTTCAGTTTACATTATTTTGTGGTTGCTTGCACGCCCAATTGCCTTCTTATAGTGATAATAAGTCTCGTTTTACCGGATTTAAGGATGAAGGAACAGGGGCAATATTGTTTAAGCCACAATTCAAGGTTGTAGCCCATTTTCTGGGCTATTATGTTTTGGCAGACAGCGCAGGAAGTGTTGGCGTAATTACCATAAAGGGCAAAATAGTTCTCCCGTTCAGTTTCAGTGAGGTAAAGCATGGTCCGCACAGTGCTAAACCATATTTTTTTGCACGTGAAGGTAAAAGCGAACTGTACTACGTGTATAACCATGAAGGCCGTCAGGTTTTACCTGGCCCTGTCAAGGAAATTAAACCCATACCCCAAAAAAAAACCTCAGGTAGTGTTTACGTAAATACCGACCTGGTATATAGGAATGATAAAGATAAATACGGATTGCTTGATGAAAATTTTAAAACCGTATTTCCTCCCGAATTCGATATGTTTAGCGACCGTTTTTTTGGCCCTTCACGAAACTGGTTTTTTGTAAAAAAGGGCAAATATTTTCAGCTGATTGACAGAAGGGGTAAAGTGCAGTATGAAGACACATTAAAATTCGGCCTGGATGATTTTGCAGGAGGTGTTGCCGCTTTTCAAAAATATCCCGGTTCAAAAACATGCCTGGTCAACGAAAAAATGGAGCAGTTAACCGATGCTGTTTTTCAATCGTATTTACCGTCTCCGGGCAAGGCAGTGATAATACGAAAACAATTAGTGGCAGAAAATTCCCGTAACCCAATCGTACGCTATGGTGTGATTGACCATCATGGAAATTGCCTGATTGAGCCTGTGTATAACGATGTTGAACTTATACATGATGCGAGCGGTTTTGTATGGTGGCATCACGGTTTTGCAGTTGTAATAAAATATGATAACGGAAATAAATTGTATGGGATGATTAATTCAAACGGAAAAGAGATCCTGGAACCGATTTACGAAAAACTGGAATTTAATTTTGCTGTTTGCGATATTATCCTGGCAAAGGAAAACGGCAAATGGGGAATATTGAGCACTACGGGAAAAATATTGGCGCCCTTTGTTTTCCATTCTATTCAATATGATTTTTTTTACAATAATCCCAAAAAATTTATAGCCGTTAACTATGAACGGGCCTATAGGCCTGAAGAAACCGGGGTATTCAGGTATTTTGTTCAAAAGGAAATAGTAAATGGATTTTTTAACTGCAAAAAGAAAAAGCTTGCCATTGACCCGCGGAGATTTGATTCAATAGGATATGAATTTCAATGGGAGTTTTATTTGGGTTGTATCGATGTGGAGCACCAGGGGCGATATGGGCTGGTGAATAAAAGAGGCAAATATGTTATTCCAACCACGTATGCCTATAATGAATTGTTTTTTGAAGATTCGGAAGACGACACCCCCTGGAAACGCTTTTGGAAAATTGCACCCAAAATTGTAAAACATTGGTTTATTAAAGATAATTGGAAAGGTCAGCATTAAATCGTTTTTTATTTGATCCTTGAAGTTTCCCAATCAAATGACATACATTCACCAAATTCGTATTTTTTTATTTAACGTATATTAACGGCAACGAAATTTTGAATTTTAACATTCATATGTAAATCGCCAGCTAAAACCCCGCATCTCTTGCAGCCGCTGGTTTTTTGCAAACAATCTTTTGCGAAGTATAAGCTATTGTCCGTAGGGTGTAACGCTTTTAAAATTTAAATGACGAAACTTTGTAAGTGAAATTATTTACAAATGCAGTAGGTTAATTCATGAAAAGTTAGTCCGTTTTAAGGGTAACGGTAATTATTTACGTGTAAAAGTCAATTTATGAAAAATCTATTATGCACCATCGGTACAATTTCGGCAATTATTTTGGGAAACAGTGTTCAGGCAATGCCGCCAAAACCTGGTTCTATAAAAGTGTATATGACAGTAAAATTCTGGGATGGAAAAGGAATTTATTCGGAAAAAGTGTTGAGCAACAGCCGCATTAGTGTAATTGATCGCAATGGGCAAGTATTGCTGGAATCTTATTCAGATGAAGAGGGTGAATGCAGCTTTAAAGCCTCACTTGAAAATTCTTTTTCAATACACATTGCCAAAGTCAATTATGTAACCAAAAGCATGTACATTGAGGTGAGGGACACCATTGATACCAAAAAAAAGTACGCTGTAGAATGCGAAGTAGTGCTTTACCGGGAAACCAATGACATTGACCTTTCA
The DNA here is from genome assembly GCA_035299065.1 of Flavobacteriales bacterium. Lineage (GTDB taxonomy): Bacteria > Bacteroidota > Bacteroidia > Flavobacteriales_D > UBA2798 > DASPJQ01. The sequence goes on along the minus strand of DATGXI010000081.1, from coordinate 31,679 downwards.
GTTCTAAGTAAGCCCATTGTAAAACTTCGCTACAACAAGTATACATCAGCATTTGATTATGATAGCTTGCCTGCATACAATATCAACCAAAGCATAAAAAAGCGATACATGGATCACTATAAATGGCTTGCCGATTCATTACTACAACAGAGGAAAAAAAATAAATTACTGGACGGACAAAACAATGGAAACAAAACACCAGGCAATAGAGCCGCAAACAGATTGGGCACGCATAATAAAGAAGGTAAAAAAATCAGAATTATTCGAATGGTTAAGATTTAACATTGAACGTATTTCAAGCACACATTACCAATCAATCTCCTCTTTATCCCTAAAAAATTTACCGGTCAAATGTTGATCAGCCTCACTGGCCAGCCAAACGGGAGTTTCAGCTCCTTTGCTTACAAAACGTGTTGCACCATTACCACCCATATCGGTTTTTACCCATCCCGGGCAAAGCGCGTTTACGCTTATTTTTTTTGATTGTAACTCAAACGCTAACTGCCGGGTAATGGAATTGAGCATTGACTTGGAAACGCAATAAGCAGGTGCCCATCCACCAACAGGGTCGGTCATGGAACCTCCGCCACTTGAAACGTTGATGATGCGTGAACCACTTTTCATAAACGGTAAAAATGCTTTGGCTACGTTTAACGCACCATAACAATTGGTGCGAAGCGTTTGTTCCAGTATATTTTCATCCTGTACAGCCAGTGAAATATCGTCATTGAGTAAAATTCCCGCATTGTTAATCAGCACGTCAAGGTTTTTGTGTGTGACAGTAAATGCCGCTACTGCGTTTTCAATGCTTGCATTTTTGCTCACGTCCATCACAAGTGATTCAAATGAACCGCCTTCGTCCTGCAATGTTTTTAAAGCCGATGCTGTTTTTTTGCATCGCGACCAGTTATGATCAGGTGAAAATTTTTTTGGCCAAGCTGGCGTGCGGTTTCAAAACCTATTCCTTTGTTGGCACCTGTTATAAGCGCAGTTTTCATTCACTTAATATCGCAAAAACAAATGTGTTTTCACGTCTGATTTATGAACCGTCAAAACTTCAATCCACATGCATAAAGGCAATTGACCTGTTCAGGCAATTAACTGATAAACGTCATATATGCTCCCGTTAAAAACGTGTAAATTTGAATGTCAGCAAATTTTAATAGAAAAGGATGAGTATATGTGTCTGGTACACAAAATATAAGCGTCCTCAATAGGGCAACAAGGCTGGCATTACATTTGTTAACCGTAAAAGCATGCCTAAAGTTTTTAGTTTTGCAGCAGTAATGATGACAAATACATACAAAGGCTGGTTTTATTCTACAAAATGCATTCAGGTATGCATATGTATGTTTATTTCGTTTTTACCGTTTACCGTAAAAGCACAGGAGGTTAGTCTCAATGAAATTGTTTTTTCAAAAAAGCTTTCGCAGGTTGAAAAGAAAAAAGCGCTTATTGAGTTCAATGAAAATATTGAGGACACTGTACTTGTCAAAGTATTGGCGCAATGTGATGCCATTGAAAAATCAGGTAAGGTTCCAAAAAATTTTAGTGGATACATTAAATTAACCCGTTCGGTTTGTTTGCGAAAGCAACGTAAAACAGTTGAGGCAATGACCCTGCTTGAAAGTATAAAGGCAGGCAATGACCTGTTTTTACAGGCCCGTGTAGATTATGGCAAGGCGCGCAACTTTATCATGCTGGCCGATTATGACAAAGCCCTTAAACTTTATTTTAAAGTATTGGATTATTATATAAAAGCTGAGCCTGATAAAAAACAGCAAATACCCATTCTGAATGGAATAGCGAACTGCTACAGGCGTGCCAATTTACTCAATGAGTGCACCCGTTATACGTCAAAGTCCATTACGCTTGCACGTGAGCTGGGCGATACCGCCAGGTTGTATGAAGCACATTCGTCTCTTGCGCTTTTATTTATAGAACAAAAAAAATACAAATCAGCCGATTCGGTTTATTCCTACATGTTGGGTTTATTGCCTTATTTGCCTAAAAAATCGCCAGTACCGTTTTATAACAATTATGCCGATGTCAAAATAAAACTCAGGCAGTTTGAAGAGGGTGAAGCCTACCTGAAAAAATGCTACGAAAGGGCGGTGCTGGAACGGGATACTTTTTGGATAGGCGTTTCAAAAATTGGCCAGGGGTCTTTTGCTTTGTTGAAGCACGACATTAAACAAGCCATTAAGCAGTGCGAGCAGGGAATGCATGCATTTATAAAATATCCTTCACTAAACTGGAAAAAGAAAGGTTGTGATTGTTTGTATGAAGCCTATAAGGCCGAGGGCGATCATAAAACCGCGCTGCGTTATTTTATCGAATCAGCCCGCCTGGAAGATAGTATATCAACTGAAAAGGTACGCGAAGACATGGCGCGTCAAAGCATGCAGCACGAATTCCGGATTAAGGAAGCACAGGTTAAAACGGAAGCAGAGAATGAAAGAAAGCAATTGGAATTAAAAGTAGAAGCTGATACTCGGCAGCAACGCATTATTTTGTATGGTGTGCTAATTTGTTTTGCAGTAATGGGCATTTTTTCATTTTTCCTTTATAAAAGCTCAAGGCGAAACAAACAGGCACACAAAACCATTTCACAACAAAAGAAACTGGTTGACGAAAAACAAAAGGAAATTGTTGATTCAATAAATTATGCCAAGCGTTTGCAGCATGCCATTATGCCTCCTGCCGAAGCTTTCAAGGAACATTTTCCTGAGAATTTCCTGTTGTACCTGCCAAAGGATATAGTGGCAGGTGACTTTTACTTTATTGAAAAAGTAAACGAGTTGATGGTTGTGGTTGTTGCAGACTGTACGGGCCATGGGGTGCCCGGTGCAATGGTAAGCATTGTTTGTTCAAATGCATTGCACCGTGCAATCAAAGAGTATAACCTGGTGAATGCAGGTGCAATATTGGATAAAACGCGTGAACTGGTAATGGAAACATTCAGTAAAAGCGAGTCGTACGTACGCGATGGAATGGACATAAGCCTATGTGTGATCAATACAAAAACAAATGAAATTGAGTGGGCTGGTGCCAATTCGCCTTTGTGGTATTTAAGTGAGGGACAAATTCACGAAATTAAACCCGATAAGCAACCGGTTGGTGCAGTTGAATCGCCAAAACCATTTTCATCGCATGTACTTAAATTAAAACCGCAAGAGCAACTTTATTTATTTACTGATGGTTACTGCGACCAGTTTGGTGGCGAAAAAGGGAAGAAATTTATGCATAAACGCCTTAAAGAACTTTTAATATCCATAGCCAGGGAACCTATGCATGTGCAGCGTGAACACATACACAAAGCACTTGAGCAATGGCGGGGTGGCCTGGAGCAGGTTGATGATGTGTGCGTACTTGGAATACGGTTTTAAAAATTATTTTTCCAATTCTTTCTTTAAATTACTTAAACCGGATACAAGGCTTTTTGTGAGTATACCGCGAATCATTCCTTTCATGGCAGTTCCGGGAAATTTCAGTTTACTGTCAAATGTCCACGATACGTTTGTTTGGTTCGGTCCTGCATCGGTAAGATGAAAGTATGCCTTGGCCACATCATTCATGGGGCGGATAAAACGCAACTCGTGCTCAATGTATTCGCCTGCGCGCAACACTTTTGTTTCCTGTTCGCCTGCACCCACATTTCTTTTCTTGTTACTGTCCCATGCATACACAAAGCCAACGGTTCCGTCATTACCGCGGTATTCTTTTTTCATGTCAGGATCCATCATGTTCCAGGCATTGTATGTGTCGGCATTTTTTGTGATTTTCAAAAAGTCATACACATCGTTACGCGGGCGATTCACCACAATGCTCTTTTCAATGATTAACTCTTTTGAATTGACAGCTGCCAGTATAAGAAATAAGGCTACCAGGCAACCAATAACAATCAGCACAATGTTAAGAATGGTCATAAAATTAAGTTTACGTGTTTACCGTGCAAATATGCAAGGATTTATTGGACTGGCAATACATGAATATGACATAGGCAGGGGTTGATTGCGACAGGGGGCTAACGCACACTGGATAAGAATTTTGCACGATCTCTTCATTTGGCAGTAACCTTATTGAACGTATGTGGTTATGATGCGTATTCTGATTTACATGAAAAAATGGATAGGTATAGTTTTACTGTTGGCCTGTAACAATATGTTTGCCCAGGTAAGGGAAGTTGCCGTTGAAGAATTTGCAACCGGTTTCAGCAAGATAACGCCCATTAACGGTAACCAGCTCTTATTGGTGCGCGAAACCGGCCAACACGAAAACCATAAACTTGAACTTACTTTACTTGATAAAAATCTTAAGGAAATTGCTAAAACCATACTTGATCCTGTTCACGGCCGACTTGACGGAGTTTTTATAGCAAAGGAAACAAATAATATTTTTGTGGTGTACGATGTTTTTGCCAGTGGTTTACCATTAGGATCTGACAGGCTCACGGTGCTGAACAGCAAATTGGAAATCACACACACTTGTCATTTTGATTTGCCCAATCCAAACTACTCGGTGCTCGAGGTAAGCGACTTAATGGGCGAAAGCGTATTTGTGTATGGCCTGTATATGAAAAGCAGTGAGTATTTCGTGATTGAGCTCAATGTTACAACAGGAAAGAGCCATTATTTCCATGACATGAAACAGGTAAATTATGATTTATCATTTGAAAGTTTTGCTGCTGACAACCGTGCTTTTTTTGTGTATAACCAGGAGCGTGGCCCTGCAGACTCAACTTTTTTACGGGTGTATGAGAAGGATTCGCGTTTTGGTCAAAATTCAAAAGTGTCGCCTTGTACAGACTGTAAACTATGGGGCAAGCCTTCATTTTACCGCATAAAAAAGGATGAATACTGTATGTTTGGCTATTTTTCCTATGAAAAAGGTCCCGGCCAGCCTGAAATACGCGGCATGTACGTAATGAAAATTGAAAAAGACCGTGTTATTAAAACCATTGAAGTTCCCTTGAAAAGTTTTGATCTTGAGAACCGCCATAACGCAGCTTTAGTTGGATTGCCAAAAGGTGCTGAACAAAAAAGGCGTGAGCTGGATTCATTAAGGCAAATGCAAAAAAGCCGCAGTGGTGGGGTGGTAATTCAGGATGCAGCCATGTGGAAAGAAGGAAAACAATTTTTTCTTGCAGCAGAACTTCGCAATAGTTTTGACCCGGAGGGTGCTATTCTTATTGCGTTTGACGAAGATCTTGAAATAAAAAGCCACACTGTGTTACCGGTAATGGGCCAATCCCGTTTCGTGAACTTAAACATTGTTAACCCTTCACATGGTCATGATAAAAGCGTATTTTATTATTCTTACATGATTTCAAATATACTTTCAGTTACCCTGGTTGATTCAAATAATAAATCACATGCATATGGATTAACTATTCCCGACAAACGCATGCAGGGTGCAACGTCACTTTATTGGTATGACAATTATTTTATTGTGCATTATGATTTAAGCCGGTATAATACCACGAATGAAGACGGTATTTATTATGTGATCAGGAAATATGAAATAAAAAGTAAATAAGCAGCCGCAGGAATTAGTTCTTTTCCTTTTCGGCTTTTTTGGCTTGTTTTTTGAAGTATCGCCTCATTAAAAAACTATGTTGCAGTGCCTCAAGATTTTTATCCAGTTTTTCAGATCCTTTTTCAAGGTTACTGATGGTGTTTTTTAATTCAGTTCCGGCTTTTTCATCGCGCAACAAAACGCCAACAGGACTGTTGGGATTACTACCGGCTTGTTTTAGATCATTCACAAAAACATTTACACTGTCCATGGTACGCTGCAAGGCAAAAACCGAATTTTTTAATCGTACAAATGTAACGGAATCGGTTACCAGGTCGTTGGCCAGGGTGCCTTTGCGGTTGAGCTGTGCACTAAATTGCGAAAGCGATGCCGTTAAAACCTGTGCATTGGCCGATGCTTTTTGAAGTGAATTTGCCGTTGCTGCAAGTTTGTTGTACAAATCATCGTTGTTAATGAGCTTTCCAATGCTGCCTTCACCGTCTGATATTTTTTTAGTCAGCTTGAGTACATTGAGGTTATTTTGTTGAAAGGTATTCATCATGTCTTCGGTTGACAACATCAATTCATTGGCAAGCACATCACCTTCTTCAACCATGCGTGCTGTATCGCTTCCACCGTAAATAACCAGTATTTTATTTCCAATCAGGCCATCGGTGCTTATTTTCACTTTCGCGTCCCTGCGTATGTATTTTTGCGATTCGGTGTTAATGTTCAGGATAACTTTCACCTGCGATTTTCCATAAAATTCAATTTTTTTCACGGTGCCTATTTTCACTCCTGAAAACCAAATATTGTTTCCGGATTGCAGCCCGTTAACGTCTCCAAATATGGTTGACACACTTATTTTTTTCTGAAAGGTCGAATGCAGGTTGCCTATTGTAAGTATGCCGCCCACCAGGAAAGCAATGCCTATAGCAATGAAAATACCAACATATATTCCGCGCCTGTTAATTGTATCGCCCATGGTTATTGTATAAAATTATAGTTATAAAATTTGTTCACCTGCTCGTTGTCTTTTGCATTGTTGGCCGGATCAAACACCTCTTCAAATTTTCCGACTTTTACAAATTCACCGTCAAGCAGCATGGCTACACGGTTCCCTGTTTCTTTCGCGCATGTTAGATCATGCGTAATGATAATTGAGCTGGTATTGTATTTTTTCTGAACATTGTTTATGAGTTCATTTATTTCTTCGCTGGTTATGGGGTCAAGTCCCGATGTAGGCTCGTCATATAACATGATCTCTGGTTTCAATATAAGTGTTCGGGCAATGCCTATTCGTTTTCGCTGCCCTCCTGAAAGGTCTGAAGGCATATGATGTATCCTGTCCATAAGCCCAACAGCATCCAGCACTTCTTCAACAGCAGCATTTATTTCTTTTTTGGTCAAATGTGAATGGTTCATGATCAATGGAAATTCCAGGTTTTGTTTTACGTTCATACTGTCGTACAAGGCGCTGTTCTGGAATGAAAAACCAATGCGCAGGCGTAATTGGTTTAATTCTTTAACCGGCAATTTGTCAACCTGCTTTCCCAACACTTCCACAAGACCTTTATCAGGCAGCAAGAGTCCAACAAGTATTTTGATCAAAACCGATTTTCCCGCACCCGAACGGCCAAGTACAACTACATTTTCGCCCCGGTGAACATCCAGGTTAATATTTTTTAAAATATGCAAATCGCCAAACGACTTATACAGCCCTTTTAGTGAAATGACAGTTTCGGTGCTAGTATTTGGCGGTGGTTTTTGCATATTAATAATACCTTATCCAGTTAGCAACCTGAACAATCACAACTTCTTCAATGAATATGAGGAACATGGCAATTACCACAGCGCGGTTGGCAGCACGGCCTACGCCACGTGTTCCCTGCATGGCATTGTAACCCTGGTAGCAACCAATTATGCCAATGGTAAATCCAAATACAATGGATTTTGTGAGCGATGAAAAAACATCCAGGAAAGAAATGGTTGAAAATCCATTGTGAAAAAAACTCACAATGCCTGTTGCCTCATTCGAGTGGACACTTAAATACGAACCCATTAAAGCTACAAAACCGCAATACAAACCTAAAATGGGAATCATAATGGTTGCAGCTGTTACACGTGTAACAACAAGGTATTTGAACGGATTAATGGCTGATACTTCCATGGCATCAATTTGTTCGGTTACGCGCATGGAACCCAATTCGGCACCAATGCTTGAACCGACTTTACCCGCACAAATCAAGGCTGTAACAAGTGAGCCCAATGCCCTTACAATGGCTATGGATATTAACGAAGGTAACCATGAGGTGGCACCAAACTCGGCAAGTGAGGGCCTTGAGTTTTTTGTGAAAACAATGCCTGTTACAAAACCGGTTAAGGTAATTAACGGGAGCGCTTTCAGCCCAATTTCATAACACTGGTTAATAATTTCACGAATATGAAAAGGACGTTGGAATCCTTCTTTGAAAAAGCGAACTACAAACAAGTGTGCTTTGTATATGTCCAAAAAAAACTGGTCAATTCCTTTTGAAAATAAATATTTGCGTGGGGGAGATTTTATCACCGGGCTGCTTTTTTTGACAATCACCTTTGGCCAAAATGGTTATAAGGCGGCATTTTGTTTTTTTCAGCAACAAGGTTTGTATTTTATGCTTAAAAACTGTTACATGTTTACAGCAACCTTTTATACTTTTAAAGAAGTTGTTTTTTCAGAACACTTAAAGATCAGTCTTCTGATAAATTAACGCTTAGAAATAGGTGGAAAATCCGAACTGGAAACCGGCTGTGCGTGCGGCAGGATTACCCAATAAATCTCTTTCCCAATGGTAACGGTAATTGAAACGTATCACGGTTTGTTGCGAAGGACGGAAACTTATGCCGGGTGCAATGGCAAAAATATGGTCGTAAATGTTACCGCCCGTTTCGTTAAATGTTCCTGTGTTGTAATCGGCATATTCGGTGCGGAAAGCTAAATTCAAGGTGGCATTTTGCCAGCCAAGTATGTTTTTGCGAAGCACAGGTTGCACTACGTCAATGAATCCGCCATGCTGTTTTTCCCCAAACTGCTGGGTGTAGGTGTCGGGAACGTCAACGGTTGCCATAACATATTCAGCATTGATGTATGTACGGGATCCGGGAATGGTGGTGTTAAAATCAATTGCAATTAAATCAACCCTCCTGCGTGTATCAAGTTCAATTCCGTCTTCCATAAATTTATTGTACACACCGCCCATCCATGAAAATCCAATCTCGCCAATTTTACGGTGACGAAAAGCTGTTTTGGCCGTAACCAATGGCACACCGTTAAAACTCTCTTCAAATCGTTCAGGATTGGCTTTGGAAGCAGGTAACCAGGTTCGGTTTTGATCGTTGGCAATAATTTTATCGTCAAAACCATTGGTCATGTAAACTTCGTATGCCCATACAAGGTTATTTTTTGCGTATTTTCCATATAGGCCAAATCCAACATTGCTGAAGGTTGATGGAATTATGGTGGTGGCCGAAATGGGCCGGCTTATGAATTCCCATTTAGGGCCATCATGGTTTTGATTAAAAGCTCCAATGGGATTCATTACAATTCCGCCACGTAAATTCAGCAAAGGGTGCAGCTGAATGTCCATGGAAGCAAATTCAATGTTTATTTCTTTTCCGCCTTCTTCCAGTTCAATTTCGGTCAAAAACTTAATGCGGTTCTTTATGGTTGATGCCATAAAAATGGTTAGGCGCGGGAGTTGAAATGACAATCCTTCCGTAACACCATCTGTACCAAAGTAACTGCTGTTGGCTTCAACGTATCCGCCCAATGCAACCGGCATTTTTCCAAAACTTAAAAACGGGCGGTTATACACTGCATCCATATTCATATTGGTTTTACTGGTGTCCGGATTTGTTTTTTTTACAAACTTCGTGGTATCACCTTGCGAAAACGCAGCTTGCGCAACCAGTAAAAACAATATGGCAAAACTAATTTTCATGAAAGATTTACGTAAACAATTGATTCGTCACTTGAGGTGGTGTATTGTTTTAAGGGTTCATCAGCAGGGCCGGTTATGACTTCGCCTTTGTTGCTGAATTCGCTGCCGTGTGCCGAACAGGTAAGCATATCGCCATTTAAATTCAATTCAATACCCTGGTGCGTGCAGCGCATGAGCATGGCACGGTGGCCACCATCTTTTAGTTTATACACAACAATGGGAAAATCAACCCCGCTTGTTTTTACAATAACGTGATTGCGGTTTATGGTTTTACCGTCTTTCACCACGGTAAAATCACTGCGTTTAATTTTGAGTTGGTTGTTTTCAGGCGTAAGTTGCAGGTAAGTTGCAGGCGTGCATGATTCCAGGGCCAGTGAAATACCCATTACAGCAAGGCAACTGTATCCGCATGTTTTTACAAATTCTCTCCTGTCCATTATAAACTTTCTAAAAACTTTATAAGTTTTGCTTTTGCATCAGCACTCAATGTGTTATATGCGGCAATTATACTTTCAGCTTCTCCACCGTGTAGGGTAATGGCTTGTTCAATGCTGTGCGCACGGCCGTCATGCAATAAAAAATACGATCCGCCCGAGGAATTTTTTGCAAGTCCCAAGCCCCACAATGGTGGCGTTTTCCATTCGGCTGTTAGAGCAGTTCCCTCGGTGTAACTATCATCCAAACCGGCACCCATGTCGTGCAATAAAAAATCGCTGTACGGATAAATGGTTTTGTGCGCAAGTGCCTGTATGTCGCAGTCACCGGTAGTAAACGATTCGGTATGGCATTTGGCACAACCTGTATTTATAAAAATTTGTTTTCCTTCAACAACAGCGGCATCGTTGGGTGTACGTTGAATGGGTGCTTTTAATGTGCGCAGGTAAAAAACCACGTTTAATAATTCCGATGAACTTACTTCAGGATCGGGGGCCGCATCGCCATACGGACTAAGCACACCGTTTATATACGGTTCAAGAGGCGCATATTCGCTGGTAATGCCCATGTCCTGGTTGTAGGCATTCACGGTTTGTATCCATAAATTTACAGCAGCGCCTTTGCGCCCAAAACGTCCAAGGTATTTTCCGTTTACCATCATGTGATGGGGTTGCGGCATAAAATAATAGGGTGCCGTAACATAATTTGGACGTCCTGATATACCGTCACCATTTGCATCAGTGGGATCAGCGTTAGCTAAAATAGCTTGATCAGTAAGTGCATCAATAAATCCTAAACCGGTGTTGGGTGGTGGAATAAAATTAGCATGTGCGGCTCCTGCAGGCATTGTTTCGGGTGTATAACCTGGTATGGCCCGGTTTTGCAATTGTGGTCCCCCGTATGGCATATAGGTGTTTCCAAGCGTGTCACTTTGACCAAAACGGGTCAGGGTAGTAAAAGGATGTCCGCGTCCGTCTCCGGCATGGCACGTTCCACAGGAAGTGGCCACGAAAAAAGGCCCTAAACCGGTTTCGGGTGTAAACACCACGTTGTTAAAAGCAATATCACCCGCAATAAATTGTTTTTTTTGCGCAGTGGTAAGCCCTTCTACAGGACCGTCAAGCAGTTCGTCATCGGCCGGTGAAGGAGGTAACATTTTGCGGCAGGCGCTTAAACCCAACACAATAAGTCCTATTATCCCCAACACTTTATACGTTTTTTGCATAACACAACAAAGGTTTGCATAAATTTGTGTTTATTAATTATTAATTTTGGTATACCAAAAACATTTTTTGTGCAAAAGGAAACTATTGAGAACTACCTGAAAACCATTTATCACCTTAGCAACGGTAATGCCCAGGTAGTTAGTAACAAGGCCCTGGCCGAAAAGCTGGATGTTATTCCCGCAACGGTAACCGAAGCGGTAAAAAAGCTGCATGTGTTAAAACTGGTTGAATATGAAAAATCATATGGCACACGGTTGACAACAACCGGAGCAAAAATGGCACTTGACATTGTAAGGCGCCACCGCATTTGGGAAACGTATCTTGCAACGGAGCTTGGGTTTGGCTGGGACGAGGTGCATGAAATTGCCGAAGAACTGGAGCACATCAAAAACGATAAGCTCATAAAAAAACTTTCCGAAAAATTAGGCCATCCACATTTTGATCCGCATGGTGATCCCATTCCGGATGAAAAAGGAAAAATACGCAAAAGCAATTTCATAAAATTATCAGAAGCAAAACCAAAAATGACCTATACCATTATGGGTGTTACCGACCATTCCCCATCGTTTTTGAAATACCTGGAAAAAAATAAACTGGTTATTGGTGCCAATGTTTTTATCAAATCAATTGAAGATTTTGATGGCTCTGTCACTCTTACTTGTCAAAAAAAAGAAATAGCCATCAGTTCCAAGGCTGCCGCATGCCTGATCATATCAGCATAAAAAACTGAAATTTTTTCATTGTTAAATTTCCCGGCCGAAATTCTGTCAGCTGGTTTTAAATTTTTTTAAAAAATTTTAAGAAAAATCCTGTCAAAATTTTAGTCATGTTCATTTGGCAGGCAGGTTGTAGTATGTTTTTCAAACAAAAATAATTGTCTAACCAAAAATTAAAAATTATGGGATCACTCATGAAAGTTAACAATGGGGCCGACACAAGCAGCATGTTTCCCCGTTTTACCCTGTTCAATGATTTTTTGACAGGTGATTTTTTTAATATGCCTGCCGAACGTTTAAATGGTATGCGTACGCTGCCGCCTGCGAACGTAAAGGAAACTGAGCGCAGTTTTGAATTTGAACTGGCAGCTCCGGGTATGGACCGTAAAGATTTCAATGTAATGATTGAAGGCAATACCCTGAAAATTTCAGGAACAAAAGAGGTTTCTACCGAAGAAAAAAACAGTTCATGGAGTCGCAGGGAATTTAGTTATGAATCGTTTTCGCGGTCATTTGATTTACCCGAAGGGAAAATTGACGGCAAAAACATCAGCGCCAACTATAAAAACGGGATGTTGCTGGTGAGTGTGCCTAAAACCCCCGAGGCGCAAGCGCTTAAGCGTGAAATTAAGGTGTACTGATGCCACCGGTAATCAAATTTTGTTTTTTGTTTTCAATGGGTTGACAAGGTTTTACCCTTGCCGGCAAACATGGCAACATGCATTGCCGGCAGGTAAAACCACCAGCCTGCAAGTTTAACCTTTACTAATTTTTTGAATTATGAGAGCGACAAAAAAATTTTTAAGGCGATTCTTTAAAAGTTTGTTTTCATTCAGCGTGTTGTGTGCCTTGGGCCTGAATGCTTCGGCACAAATGAGCAAAGCATTGAAAACAGCCGTTAAAACACAGGAGCAAAAACCAAATGTGCATGTATATGTAAATAAACAAACCGATGCGAATGGAAAAGTAACCCGTTACGATTCGGTTTACACCTGGTCATTTAGTTAAACAACCCCAGCCACGGGTGTAATGCAGCCATTTGACCGCAACTGGTTGAATACGTTTCACAGGCAAAATTCGGCCATTTACCGTGCATTGCCCGGTACAACGCACTGGAATTTTGAAAAAATGCACAACACGCTTATGCAAAACATGCGTCAAATGCAGCAAAATATAATTAAGGTGTTGAATGAGCCTTTCCTCATTCCATGGCAATATAAATTGCAGGAAAATGATTCTACAAAAAAAGCGTCTTCTTCTAAAAAAGGCGCGCTTATAAAAACAACATAAATTCGTGTTAAGGTTTGTGTAATGTTGTTTGTAAAGGCCGGGTCACTACCGGCCTTTTTTAATTGCGAGCGACTATGCCTGCCACTAAATCGCGAGCGACTAATGGGAATTAATTCCTGGCAGAAGTTCATGGAGCGTGGCGATCCGCCAAGGACTCCAGCGTGAATTATTGCAGGCAGTGTTCGCATTAAATCCAACTGAGTCCTTACGGATTGCTTCGGTCGCTTGTTATTCGGTAAGATTGGATATCCAACACTCCCTCGCAATTCGGTACGCTCACGGGCAACCAGCCTGCCACCAAATCGCGAGCGACTGCGGGGAATTAGTTCTTGGCATAGGCTCATGGAGCGTGGCGATCTACCAGGGACTCCAGCGTGAATTATTGCAGGCCATCTACGCTCACTGAACGGTTTTTGCCCAAGGGTGTACGGATAATAAACCTTGATCCTGTATTAATAACCCTGCTAAGGGGAATTCGTACAAAACTGTAAATTAGCAACTGTGAAAACCAGCCTCATAACCATCCTGTTTTGCCTGGGCTTTTTCAGCCTCTCATTGGCCGAAATAAACCCTGTGACCATTTCCCAGCGTTATACCGCAAAAACAGGGAATGAAAACATAATTGCATACGGAGACGGTTTGTTGGGCATAAATTACAATTATGACTATGATGACTACGGGGAATACGGAAACGCGAAACGCAGAAAGCCGCTTGAAATTGTTTTGTACGATTCAACCTTCAAGGTGATCAAAAAATTAAAGTTTCCAAAAATTTACCGCTGGAACCTGCGGGTTGAAGTTGCAAAGGATGCTGACAATTTATTTATTGTTTACCAACCCGTACGCTGGAACAAAATGGTGGCAGGCGGCACGGTTAAATTGTTTTGCCTCGATAAAAATTTAACCTGTGTAAACAGCTGCAAATTTATTTTGCCGGGATCGCGTCTTTCCATTTACGACCTTGAAAAAGTTTCACGCAACCACGTCATGGTTTATGGTAATTTTGCTAACCGTGGGACTTATTTCCTGTACAATCTTGACCTCGCATCAAAAAAACTCACCAAATTCAAGTTGCCTAAAAAACACGATTTTTATGGAGTCAGCCATTTTTCGCAAGACAATAAAACATTTATCATCTCACGTGATTACGACTTTGCCGATTCAACGGTGTTAAGTACCTATACCAATACAGGCGTGCTCTTAAAAAGGCAGGAAATTTACATCAATGATGAATACCCGGTAAATGGCATTGAAATGTGTCGCGCGGGCAAAAACAAATACCTGTTTTATGGCACCGGTTACAACAATGCAAAAGAGGATGGACACAGGGCATATTTATTCGCCATGTTGCTTGATGGGGGCAAAATCACAAAAACAGCGGTGATCAATCAAAGCATAATGGATTTAAATGCCCGCAATGATTTCAGCAAAGTAGGCTTGCTGCCTTCGGCCGAAAAATTGCGCAGCACCTTCGAGACAAACCGTAAAAAAATAAACAACCACAGGTTGCACATAAATCTTGTGAGTGCCCAAATGTTTACCGGTAAGCATTATTACCTGTTTGCGAGTGTACGCATGCGTGAACTGGAGGGTGGGGTATTGGTTGAGCTGGACGAAAATTTACAACCTGTGCGCAGCACGGTTTTTCCTGTGGTGGAAAGTCACACCGTTGAGGCGGGTAAATACAAAGCAGCAAACGGCAACTGTTTTTTCAATCAAAACGGATTTTATTATGCCTATTGCATACAGGGAAATGTTTCGGGTATTTGCATTGACAACGATGGTAATCTTGGCAATTTTGCATTTGATACCGGTGCCGCTACACTTCCTTCATTAATCAAAAACGGTTTCCTTGTGTTAAACCAGGTATATGATTCGGGTGAGGAAGGAAACGAAGTGTACACCACCCATGTGCAAAGAATAGAGGTGGAATAAAGCTGGTGTGTTGGTTCTAAACACATCCGGGTTTTTATCCTGTAAACATAAATGGCTATAATATAAAAAGGATTCACGCCTAAGTTAATATGTTTACACCAGGATTTAATTGTTTCGCAAGGGTAGCAACTGCGCGCGGCATAAGACCTCTTGGATTATGGAAGCACACATGTACAAAAATATAGGTGAAAATTCGGGCATTAAGGCATACAAGGCAACGGCACATGCCATTATTGTTTATTTTGCCAGCGGTGTTATTTATGCCTATACGTATAACAGCACCGGCAAACGCCACATTGAAAAAATGAAAGCGCTGGCACAGGCGGGCAAAGGCCTGGCAACCTATATCAACAAATATGTAAGGGATAAGTACGAGGAGCAGATTTATTAATTCCGAATTCCGAATTTCGAGTTTCGAATTCCGGGATTCGAGATTCGAAATTCGGAATTCGAGATTCGAAATTCGTCACCGTTCTTTATCAAAATAAATCTTGTAGTACTTGCGGCCGTCTTTGTCCTCGCCCTGCTCAATCATGTTCCTGTCGCCATGTATGTACACGTGAAAATTATAATCGAGTTTTAATACACTTTTAAAAATCTTGCTCTGTTTTTTTACGGCAGCGGTTGACATGTCAAAGCTGTCGGGTATCTCAACCTCGTTTTCCTGCTGGTAATATTCATCGTATTTTCTAAACGATTTAATAATGCCTGCATCCTGTAACACATCTTTTTCAAATTCTTTTTTATCAAAAACGGGATTCATTTTAAAATACTCGGCACTGCGGTTCAACAGGTCAACCTGGTCAATGCGCGAAACTTCAAATTCCTCGCCCATTTGTTTGGTCAAATAATTTTTTGTCATGGTCATGAGTTCACTGGTTTGGTAATACTCATTGGCCACCTGTGCAAGGCCTAAAAATTCATCGCGCCAGTATTGAGCTTCCTCGCCTTTGCCGGCATTGTCAATTAAAAATACTTTGTATCCCTGTTTTTCGTGTGTATTGAATACCAAACAGCCTTTGCAGAATTTGGCCAGGTCAATTCCTTCGGTGTATCGCAACGCAAAACTTTCTTCGTCACGTTCCACATCGTAAATGCCGCTGCGTTCTTCGGTCTTGAAAATACCAATGGCGTCCATTACTTTTCCCTCCAGCTCCATTTCCGAAAATTCACACACGTACAATTCTCCGCCTTTTATTTTGGGATGCATGCTTTTTTCATACAGCTGTTTTGCCAGGTTTTGCGAAGCTTTGTGAAACTGTGATTCGCCTGCAAACACCTCCTGCAGGGTCACATAGGTTTCGTTGTACTTAAGCGCATTGGGATGGGTGAATTTATATTCTTCGCCAACGGTTAAAAAACGCGTAAGCAAATGCGCTTCCAGTATGAGTAAAAACGATTTGTCAATGCTTACCTGTTTTTTGGAAATGGTAAGGTCTTCGTCATTGTGCTTATTGCCCACGTAGTGGATGGATAGCTTTTTAAGACGGGCACCGCTTATGTTTATCATGGGATCGAAAATAAGAAATAGATGCGAGTATTGGGATGTGAGATATGAGACGTGTGGTAAACCGTGTGAATAACTCAACAGTGAAAAACAGGCGTTTTACCTGATAACCAATTTTCTCAAAACCATATTATACCCCACGCTATTCTCATCGCTGTTGGCAAGTTCATCATAATACACCAGTAAAGTGGTGGAATTCCACCATACCAGGTTCCAGTTTTTTTCTGCGGTGCGCACGTTGCCTATGTCAAATACAAATGGTTTTATATTCAGGTTTACATCCAGCACGGCACCGGCCAGTTCCAGGTTTCTTTTATACAGGTAGGTAAACTTATTTTCATTCCAGGTACTGCTTACCATTGGCGCTTCCTGGTTTCGGTTGGGATCAGGCATGCCGGCCACGGGAAAAATGGTGTCGCGAATAAGATTAAACGCTGTGTCAAATTCAAGCATCATTCCACCCCGGTGATTGGTAAAACCTATGCCCCCGGTTAAAAAGTAGTTTCCTTTTTTTTCAAGTTTCATGTCCATGGGCTTTATGGACAGGCTTGACGATCGCTTGAGTTCTTTTTCCCGGCTTATTTTTTCGTTTTTCAACAACTCAGGATTCGTTATGGGTTCAAGCATACTGAAATTGTTACGTGCTTCCAGGTTAAAAGTACTTAACGGCACATTTATTTTTTTGACTATGTTTCCTTTGTGAACAACGGCCATAAATATGCTGTAGCGCGTTCCCATTGCTGTATTAAGGTTCCATAATGAAGTGTACAGCACGTATTTTTCAGGACCAATGCGCAGCACATTAATTTTATCAATCCAGTAGCCTCTGTTGTATCCAACCCATAATTTTTTTATGGTTTTACCCTGTACATTGCTTATGTTTAATTGTACCGAATCGTGTACATTGTCAACCTCGCAAATATTCAGCACGCGGTTATCTTCTTTGAATTCATGTTTTTCGCAAGCATAGTCGGGTTCGCGGTAGGGAACCTTGTGTGGACTCATTTTTCCGCTAACGGTATTTACTTTATAGCAAAACATTTTATAACGCACATACAGTTCACCAATCACCAGTACCTCGGTAGCATTTACACGTTGTAAACTGGTTATGTTGGGATGTGAGGCCGGAATGGAAAACGTGCATTCACCGGTTTGATCCAGCAGGGCATTGTAGGTAAGCAACCTGCATTTGCCTGAGGCAACCATTGTATTGGAGTAGTTTGGATGGTAAAGTATGTAAACAGTATTTTCATCCATCAAAACAAAACTGTTCCATCCGGGCATTTCCCCTGGAATAATTGTTTTTATGAGTTGCAGGCTTGAATCGTACAGGCTTAACTGGTCATATGTTTTTTCAAGCCCTGTTTGGTGATGCACCAATACATTGTTGCCCATGGCGTACACATTATGGCATTTGCCTGATACAATGGAACGGGCAGTTTCTGTTACCTGGGCCGTTAGCCTGGTACCCAGCAGGAGTGTAACCGTGAAAAGCATTCGTTTCATGTATGGTGTTGACTGGTACAATGCTTATAGGAACTGATAGTAACAAGATAATGAAAATTTAGAATATAGCTTCGTGCCCACATCCCCCTTTGTTCAAAACTGCCTCAAAAAAACTGTTTCGCCTCCGGTCTTGTGTCTTGTGTCTCGCGTCTTTAATACTAATTTTGCTCCATGTCCAATATCCTGTTCACCTACTGCTACCGCACAGCCACCAACGAAAAAACCAGCAGCGAAATTATATTTTCGAATCCCGATGATTTAAGCATGGGCGATATTGAATACAAACTCAAAAGCCGTTTGATTGACCAGGAATATTTTAACCACAGTGATTTTATGGTTCCACCGTTGTATGGTGAGTACCCCGATTTTGACAAAAATCCCACAGTGCACGAATTTTTAGGTGTTGCCCTTACCAATAGTAAAGAAAACGACAAGCGTACCATATCGGATTTTATAACCAATATCAAGTGATTTCGACATTCGAAGTTCGAAATTCGGAATTCGGAATTCGGCATTCGAGATTCGAAATTCGTAATAAAAAAGAATGCTTTACCGGGGCATGCGTGACCTGTTTTTTTTGAAATTTCTTCGTATTTTCTCTATTTCCAATTCGCAAAAAACACTATTTTAGCCTTACCAATAACCTAAAAGAAACCTTTTATTCAATCTGTTTTAAATGCGCAGGCATAGCTGTGCACGCAAAAAATGATTAAGAAAATACTGCATATTTTTTTATTCATGGCCGCTGCTTTTACCGCAGTTGCAAAAAATCCTGTGGGCGATAAAAACAGTTTTGTTGCGCAGGTAGGTGCATTTTACAAGGCGCAGGTAAGTAAACTCCATAAAAAGAATTTACAACACCTTGCGCGCAGGGAATTCGACTCGCTGCGCACATCGGTTACAATCGATCTTGCTAATTGGAAATACAATGCCAAAAAGGAAAAGTGGGAGACCATGGTGGCTGATCCCATTGAGGTTTCAGCATTTCCTTTCAGCAATGGCAATTATTACTATGCTTACAATTACCAGACAAAAGAGGTGCATCCACTGGAGGGTGATCCCGATGCAACTGGTATGCTTGAGTACAATGATTCTGTAAAAAAGCATCCGGCATCCAATGCAGTGCTTGTGTACGAAATAAAAACACAAAACATGCCGCTTTTGTTCCAGGACAAAAAATTTGACCAGGCGGCCATTGATACAACCATTGCCTTATGGGAATCTCTGCAAAAACTGGGTTATTCGGACCAAACGCAGTGGAATGCTTTTCTTGCCATCAATACCGAACTGGGGCAAACCATAATGAACGACCTGGAGCAGTTCATGCTTACACAGGACGTGGACCATGTGGTGGTGTATACATCCTTGTCAGAACCCATTCCCCATCACGGTACATATTCGCGTTTCCGCTACCACAACATATTTTCAAGCCTGGGTGTTGATTCGGAATTGCAGGAAACATTTGCACGAACCATAAACAGCTTCCAGGAAAACGAATCGCTGGTTACTTCTGATCTTACCGCATCGGTTATAAAAATCACCAATTGTTTCATGAACAACAGGTGTGATGATTTGTTTGTA
Organism: Flavobacteriales bacterium; assembly: GCA_035299065.1. Lineage (GTDB taxonomy): Bacteria > Bacteroidota > Bacteroidia > Flavobacteriales_D > UBA2798 > DASPJQ01. The sequence goes on along the minus strand of DATGXI010000081.1, from coordinate 11,986 downwards.
ACCGAAGAAGCCAAAGCGTTCTGGATGCAATTTGTTGCTGCGGCTGACATGCGTCTTGAAGAAGGTTTTTACGAAGACCACAAGCAGCGCGCCATTGACATTGGAACCTATATTGACAATGACAGTGACCGGGAAAAAGCAAAAGCCCTGGCGGATGTGGCCATGTGTTACCTTGACTCTGTTTTTTGCCATGAAGGGCAAATGGATCAAAAAACCATGGTGGCGCAGGCAGCGTACCTCACCAAATTGTATTATGAAGGTTCCATGCTGTTGCTGGCCTCGCACCATTTGAAATTTGATACGGATATTACCAATGACCTGGCCGTTGTTTCCATTGCTGACAGTACCTTAAACGACAAAGGCGAGCCAATTATTTATGGGTGGGAGTATAATTCAGGCATGTCAAGGGAAATACTGTCAACCTACCTGCATGAAATCGGGTATACCGATGACACGTATGCGTACTGGTTGTTCAGAACGGGGCAAAAAGATAGTTGGGAAAATTACATTTATTGGTGTGATCACGATGGAACCCGGCAGCCTCCTGTATTGGTAACCTTGATAGCGCGTTTTGCTACGGGAGTGGTAACGGGGGCATACGGTTTGGCAACAGGCAACGATTATTTCACGGGTGAGGAGCTGGCCTGGTGGGAGCGCATGCTTTGTGTGTTGGACATACTTCCGGCAGTTGGTCCCGTTATGGATTTTTCAACCGGCATACTTACCAAAGTAGGCACCCTTGAAAAAGGCGGTAAAATTGTTTACATGGACAAGGCCGGTTTTATTCGTGTTAAGCCCTATCACACCGCCTTAAAAACCGATAATTTTTTACGCAAAGGATGCAGAACCCTTGCCCAAAACCTTATGGTATGGCAGGTAACAGCCAAATGGCTGGTGGGCGAAAAAATCCTGGCTATACTTGGAAAAAACGGTGATGAAGTTGCTAAAATTTATCCGGACCGCATTGACATCCATAAAAATTATTTAATTACCGAAAGTGGTGGAACAGCCTTTAAACTGGACGATGATGTGGACGTTCTTGTAGACGGGCAAAAGCAGAATGCGAAGTTTGAGATGGTGAAGAAGGGGGATGGGGAGATTGGGTTGAGGAAGTTAGATGAGGTTCCAGACAATTCTTATATTTCTACGTATGGACGACAAGTTATAAATAGCTTAGATGGATTTGCAGATAATATTAATTCGTATCTTGGATTACACAAATTAAATGGGAATTATGTAAGTCTCCAAGAATTTAAGGATTTAATTTATAGATCTACTATTGAAAATACCAAGGATGGAATTGCGCCTTTGTCAGTTCAGGAAATGGAATTTGTAAATTTAATTCGAAATAAAATACCTGCGCTAAATTCAAATACGATCATGCAGAAAGTGACACACATAAAATACATTGAATCATTTTTTGTTGCCAAGCTAGGCGAACCAAAAAAAATTGGCGGATACGTTACTACGGCTCAGGATTCTAAACATTTAAAAAATTATCAGGAAATCTTTGACGGTATGCGATTAGATTATCATAATTCCATATTTGTTTCTGAAAATGCGACAGAATGTGTTGTCATAAGATTTAAATCCAACACATCAGGGGAATTAGGCATTCCAAAAAACAAGAATAATGGCGGTGTTTTAAATGATCCTGATATTAACGACTCATATAATAAGAACTTGTATCCCTTTACTGGTCATGGATTTACATCTGGTCAATCTGGAACTTTAGGTGTTCCTGAATGGAAGGCAGAATATGGCTATGAATTGGAATTGCAAAATGGCGCGGAAATGTACATAGTTGATAACTTTGGTAATGAGAAGCTAATTGCAGTATATGACGCCACACAATTTAAATTTATTAAACTATGATTCTTGGAAATACTGTTTATACTATATGGAAGGGGATAAGGTACAGACTTTACCTAGAAGGTGAGTGCGCTGATCTTTACTCTATAGATAAGGAACGTTATAAGGATATCATTGGTCTTAAGCGAGATGAAATTGAAAACGCTTTTAGAACAATTGTTTGGGTGAATGCTAGAGGTTGTAAAGCAATATATGCAGGAAAAAAAGGGAGTAAAATTAAATTAAATGTAAAGCCAAGTGATGATGTGATAACTTTAAATGCAGTAGAAATTGATAGAGGAGTTTTTGAAGCCGAAATACCAATATCAGAAGTTGAGCAAATTTGGGAGGAACGCAATCCATATTTAAATTTTCAATACCCAAATAATTTTGATAGAATTCAAAGTTTAAATATTGATGACTTGAATGCTTAAAACTTAACTAAATCTCGAATGCCTTTTTAAAATGAAAATAACAGGAACAAGCTCATACATTCTGGTTGAAATTGATAATAAAGTCTTAAAAATTTCAGGTGAATTAACAGCAACTCCTGCATTTTATGCAGATTTAAGCTCCATTAAAAATTGGGAAATTCCTTTTGAATCCGTACAGATTTCGGAATCAGAAAGGCAAAGTATAGTTGCCGAGATTTTAGCGTATTGTTCCGATAAAGAAATGAAAATTTATTTTGAATAAATTGTGGTTAAATTCAATTGAAATATTCGTAGGTTGATGGAACTAAAAGAAAAGCGCACTAAATTATTAGTGGAATATGAAGAATTTATCTCCCATTTAAAAAGTCCTGAATACAACACTTTACTTCTTTTAAAAGCTATATCTACAAAAAATGAACAATTAGCTATTTACGATATATATGCTAATAAAGATTTTAATTCTGCCCGAATTAATTTTTCACTAAGAGCTCAATATGATTTTTTTGCTTATGAGATTTCGGGAAAAAACAGACATGACTCGAATCACATATTTGCGACCCACCGATCCATTTCTTGTGCCTTACTTAGCGATGATCTTGAAATTCTAAATGTTTATTTGAATTGTGAGGACAATTTTTGGACAAATCTTCATACATGTGTAATTAAGGTGATTCAAGCTGTATGCAAGGGTGATAATTCAAAATTGAAGGAGCAAATTGAAATGCTTGAAAAGGTATTAAAAAGAGATTCTTGGGCAAAACCATTTAATGGATTTCTTTTGGGAATAAGAGGTATCTACGAAAATAACCCCGCATTTATAGAAAGCGGCATAACTGATCTATTGGCAAATCATGACAAGCAGGATCAGCCAGCAGTTCTAAAGGATTTTTTCAACATGGAAGCCACAGTTTTAGCAAAACTAGCAGTAAAAAGTGGAATAAGTATACATATAGATAATTCAAAAATTCCTACTGAACTTTTGCTATTTAAGCCGGCTCCTTCATATGAAAGAGTTAAAGCAAGTGATGTAAAGCCAGAAAATAATGATAATTTATTTATTCAAGCTGAAAGAGGAAATGAATTGATTGATTTTGCTACTGGGAAAGGTAAATATTTTATTCTTGATAGGGAATATGATGGACATAATGTTTTGGAGTCATGGAAAAGATACATTCTTCCACTTGAAAATACGCAAGCTAAGGAATGGATGCAAAATGCAATTGAGGGCTTATTTAGGGCAATTCTAAATTCAACACTTAACCCTAGAGAAAGGATAGGTATTTTACTTATACACTTTCATAATTATGCGTATTTAAAAAAAGAGGGCCTGATTAAAAACATTTCCATTGATCCGCTTAAAAATGAAATACTGAGAGAAAGAGACAGCTATTACAGCACGATTCCCTCAAAGGAAGAAATTGATTTTGTTAACTCAACGTTTGAAAGAATTAAAAACTGGATACATTTTTAGGATTAAAGTGTATTTAACACGGTTTTGTGATAATAAAAGGTTGATATTACTAAGTAGAATCTTTTTGTGGTAACATGAAAATCGAAAACACATACACGTCTGGTCCGCTTGCCGATACGGATTTACACGCTGGACTATTTTTTGGGATAATTTATACAAAAACACTTTCATTCCATACTGACGGCAAAGTAATATTGACTAAGAAAGTAATTAATTCATTCAGTCCAATGGACATTGTGGATATTGAAATGAAGAACAATTATAAGGCTGAGGGCACGTATTTTATAAACAAGGATGGTAATTTGGTTTGCAAATTTGAATCAAAATTTTTAGAGATGACAGGTACATTTACTGATGATTCCCAACAAACGCTTATAATGCATGAGTATAATAACCGTATAAAAATGAGTTGGAGTGCGGTTTATTATTTAAGATGAGTTAAATTTATTAACGTAATATTCGAATCGAACTCGAATAAATTTGAAAAAAATTAAGCCAAAGGAATGCCTAAATTTTTTAAATATTCGAATGTTCCATCATAGTATTCATTCTTTCTAGTGTGGTCTTCTATGTCACCTTCTGGAACTACTATAATCATACCTTGCCTTGCACGAGTTAGCAATACTCTGTAGGCATTAATTAAGTACTTTTTTCTTTCTTCCTTATGGATATTCTTCCATGAATTTCCTTTGAATGAAAATGTACGCCATTCATTTTCTAAAAATCTTAGATCTCCGTCCCATGTAACACAGGCCCAATCTAATTCTAATCCTTGAACTTGAAATTCGGTTGCAACATCTTCTAAGAAGTAAGAAGACCTAACATCATCTTGGTCATCCAAAAACCAGTTAACAGGATTAATAGGGCTCTTTACATCGATTGCATAAGGCTTTAGTCTTTGTGCTTGGGATGATACAACAATACCATATCTTTCATTACCTCTTGCCTTTTCCTTCAACCAACTTTTTGCTTTTTTAAGATCACGACTAAGTACTATTGGATAATTATGAATAATCTCTGTCAATATTGCTCTCGCCTCATTAATTTTTAAATCTAAGAGATGTTTTACAAATAAGGATAAATTTTCAGCTCTATACGACCGCATTGATACACCAAGATGTAGATCTGGATTAAGATTTACTTTACATTTCGTTTCAAGAATTTTTATCGCGTTTATAGCATTATATTCATTATCACTTAAATTTGGAGATATATTCACTTCCCAGCTTGGAAAAGATTCAGCAATGGCGTTAAGCCATTCAGAAATCCCGGCCTCACCTGTATTAATTTCCTGACCACCACCTACTAAACAGATAATGGTAGCCCAATCAGGATGACGATCTAGACATGAAATTAGAAATTCAGGTTCCGAATAGTTGAAATCTGCCTGATTCTTTTTTTGCTGCATAAATTTAATGGTTTGCTCTTTATTCCAGGCTCTTTGGGCTTCATCAAAAATAGCAACATGATCAAAGGGGGCATTTTTATCAATTAGGTAGGTGTCGCGATAGTGGTGAATGATTTGGATAAATAATTTTACAATTCCCTTAGCCTTACTTTTGGTAATAGGATCACCCTTCAGTTTTTGCATCGCAACTTTATCTCTACTCAAAGCTTCTTGTAGGATAGCCACCAAGGGCGCGTTTCCAGATAGATAAACACTGGAATCACCTTTGTCTTTGTCAAGATGCTCTGCAGCAATTTTTAAACCAACTAAAGTTTTTCCGGCTCCCGGCACTCCAGTAATAAAGCAAATTGATTTTTTTTTGAGTTCTTTCGATTTCCGAATTATTGTAGAAATTGCATTTGTTGTGTCTGTTAAATTTTTAGCTTCGGCATCACTTCTTGTAATTGCATCAACATTATGATTGTTATATAAAGAAACCGCAGCCTCTATAATAGTTGGAGTAGGTGAATAGCTTCCACTGGCATATTTATTGGCATCAATACTTTCTGTGGAAGAGAAAAAATCTACAACAGATTCAATTACTTTTTTTAGATCATATTTATTCGTTTTTATTGGAACGAACAAATTATCATTATGGGAGGTTGATAGTATATTATAGTTTGATTGTTTTGCTTCAGTGGCAACTAAAACTGGAACAAGAATGGCTTTGTGACTTGGTTTATGAAAATTTTTTAAGTCTAGTGCATAGTCCCATACTTGATTTATATCGCTGTTTTTAAACAAGTTTTCCCCCACCTTAAATTCTAAAACAAAAACAATGTTTCTGATTATAATTAAACAATCAATTCGTTTTCCCATTCTCGGTATGGAAAATTCAAAGAATATAGTGCCTTGAAAGTTACCAAGGGCTGATTTTAGTATTGGAATCTGCAGTGCCCACGATTTATTTTGTGTTTTTATTGAATCAAATTGATTTTCATTATTTATAGCGCCAATTATTTCATTAGAACTATCACTAATAAAATTCGTAATTGAATTTTTATAATAAAAACTGAGCATAACCGTTCAAATATACTCATTTAACCTTTTAGCTAAGAAAATTCAGTCGCTAGGTTGAAGTTTGGAAATGAGTTTAATAAGTTCATCAATTAGTTGTAACGCTTTATCACAACAACTCTCCACCCCCACATACTCATGCCACCCATGATCATCACCATTCACATCATGGTCATTAAAAAACAAGGGTGGTACCCCAAAATCCTCGTGCAAAAACCAAACACCCTCAATTAACCGTGCACGTATGGCCTTGTCAATTTCTTCAAGTGAGAGGCTAGCCGGGTTACTGAATACAACCGAGCCATGGTTTTTGTAGTTGCCCGCATCACGGTACAAATAATTGAATTGAATGTTTTTTTTCATCCCCAAAAACTACCAGGCATTTTCCTCAAAACAAAATTTACTTGCCTGGGACTTTTCAACGGTAAGTCTTTTTCTAATCCCACCCGCCCCCATAAAAAGCAACGTACAACACGCTAACCAAACCTGACAAACTTGCATTCTTCGTGCCCCCTTCATACCATCTCCATATCAAAGCCTACTCAAAGCGTACTCAAAGGTATGAGCAGGTGCAAAACGGTGCACGGTTTAACGCAAAAGGGTGAACCAAAAAATGCACCCGCATGCACACCCATGCACGGGTATGCTTCGTTACAACCGCCCGCTACCGCACACATAACCAAAACCGACCCCTTTCAAACCCTGCCTGTATGGCAGTAATCCCCGTTTTTACCTGCTTATATACCCACTGCGCCTGTTGAATTTTAATTACCTTAGCGCCCTTAATAAAACAGGTAGCGTAACTAAAGGATAGCCGGGCTATCTTTTTTTTATGAAAAAAATTACTCAAAACACATGGCAAAGAAAATTTTAGAAGTAAGGGAAACCAAAAAAGAAGGACGCGGGGTTTTTGCGTTGAAAAAAATAAAAAAAGGTACGGTTATACACCGCGCTGAATTTATAAAGGTTAATGACGATGACATTGACCACTGCCCCGATGTGGCCATTTACGCGTTTACCTATACCAAAAAATACAGCGCACTTTGCCTGGGCATTGGCGCCCTTATTAACCACCGCCCCAACCCCAACACCGAGGTAAGCTTTGTGAAAACTAAGGGCCGCGAGCTTATGGAGTTTGAAACCATTAAAGACATTGCCAAAGGTGAACAGGTGTTTATTAGCTATGGCGGTGAAGAGTATGGTTACAAGCAATTGCTTACGGTGAAGAAGTAGGTCAATTACGAATTTCGAATTCCGAATTTCGAACACCGAACGGCATTCGCTATTCGAAACTCGGAATTCGAAATTCGAAATTCGGAATTCGCCAAGCCTTGCTTCATTATGACTCACATCTCAAAAAAAAAGAGGCCCATTGCTGAACCTCTTTCTGTATATTTTTTAGGTTAACACGTTTTATATGTCAACTGTAAACGGTCTGCGTATTTCTGCGGTTTCTGCGTGAACCTCCCTAAACTCACAAACTTCACAACTAACTAACCCAACTGTAAACTAATTTGCGGTTTCTGCGTGAACCCACCAACTGTAAACTACTTCGGAGTCGTAGTATTTGTTGGTGTTGTTGGAGCATTACCACCTTCAATTGGTTTTGCAATAACCTCACCTTTCATGTGAAGCACTACCACACCGTCTTTATTATTACTTGTTAAGGTAACGGTTTTGTCCTGCGCGCCCATTTTACCGGCCGAGTTGAATGTTACTTTGATGATACCTGTTTTACCCGGGCTGATTGGCTCCTTAGGCCAAACCGGAACGGTACAACCACATGAACCCTGTGCATTGGTAATAATTAACGGCTCTTTACCGGTATTGCTGAATGCAAATTCATGCGTTACCGACTCACCCTGGGTAATTTTACCGTAGTTGTGCTCAAGTGAACGAAAATTCAATACAGCGGTGCTGGCTTGTGGCGTTGCAGGCGCAACAGTAGTAGTGGTGTTGTTTGGATTGGCAACTGCACCGGCTTTTTGCGCGTTTGAGGTAAGTGCGGCAGCTGTTACAAATAAAACGGATAATAATGTTGTCTTCATAAAATTGGTCTTTTATCGATTTTTTTAATTTGCTTTTTACTTTGGTTAAAGTTAAGGCAAATACCTTGCCATTGCCACTAATTAACAAATGAATAAGATTTATCTGGCTGTTGCCTAAACCAGGCGCGGAATTTAAATTTACGTGCGCCCTTCTCCAAATCAGCAGGTTGTGGTTACACTCCCCAACTGACCCCCAATTGTAAACTATAAAACATCTGCGAGATCTGCGAGATTTGCGCGCCCCTCCCCAACTGAAAACTGTAAACTATAAACTATCTGCGAGATCTCCGAAACGAAGTTCATGGACACCAAAAACAAATTATGTAGTCCATAGATCTGCGCGAACTTCCCCCAACTGAAAACTGTGAACTATAAACTATCTGTGTATTTCTGCGCTATCTGCGCGCCCCTCTTGAACTGTGAACTCCCTAACTTTACAACTAACTAACCCAACTGTAAACTAACCCAACTGTAAACTATAAACTATCTGCGGGATTTGCGAGATCTGCGCGAACTTCCCCAACTGCAAACTATAAACTATCTGCGGGATTTGCGAAACGAAGTTCATGGACACCAAAAACAAATTATGTAGCCCATAGATCTGCGCGAACTTCCCCAACTGTAAACTCCCCCTTAACGCGTAATTTTAATCACTCAGTTATTACTGATTATCATTATGCTAAGATTGAATTATAAATATTAAAAGGTAAGAAAACCACCAACTGCCTTAGGCTAACCCAAAAGCGCTTACTAGTTTTGTTGTGTAAAATAAACACTACACACTATGAAGAAATTACTACACTCAAGTCTTTTACTGCTCACGGTATTGTTTGCCGGAAGCCTGAAAGCACAAACAACCATCAGCACAACGGTTGTTGACTCCATGTCTTACTATTGCCCGCTGCCGGCCACCAGTTTTTTGAGCGGTTGGGGAACCACCACCGGTTACAATGATGTAACGGATAACATGACCGTGCAGATTTTTTGGGGCGATGGGCAAGACACCACGTTTACGGCCGATCTGTATGATGGTGGTATGCTTGTTGACAATTTTTATATCTGGGCCAACCACAGCTATACCATGGCAGGAACGTTTACGCCCATGGTAATTAGTACGGGTCCTGATGGCAATGATGATACCGCGTATTGCAATCCATTAACGTTTAGCGGTTCCTGCATAATGCTTGATGGTTATGCGTATGAAGACAATAACGCAAACTGTGTGTTTGACGGTGGCGACATGCCCCTGCAATGGATCACGGTTAAAATAACCGATGTAACCACATCAGCTGTTGTTGGATGGGGTTGTACAGATGCTACAGGACACTATGTGACATGGGTACCATCAGGAAGTACTTCCTATGAAATTACAGCTTACTCAGGTGCGTACAATACAGTCGTGTGTCCTTCAGCAGGCAGCTATACGTTTGTTCCTTCAGGCAGCATGTCATTTGATTTTGGTTTGGCGTGTACAACTACCGGTCATGATTTGTCTGTATGGGCTCAATCGTGGACCGATGTGCCGGGTGGTACTTCAGGTTTTGGATATGTGCACGCATACAACTATTCATGCATACCAGTAACAGGAACCATTACCGTTACACTTGATCCAAACGTTACGTATACCGGAATGATAATGGGTGCGGCACCTACTTCGGTTGTTGGAAATGTATTGACCTGGACACATGCGTTTGATGCATGGCCTTTAAGTACGTCAACCACGTATTTGCAGTACAGCACCAGCACACTTACCACAGCTCCTGTATTGGGTACAGCTTTTTTCAGCGCATCAATTGATCCGTTAAGTGGCGATGTAAATACAACCAACAATTCAACTGCATGGACTGATATTATTGGTGGCCCTTATGATCCAAACAGCAAAGAGGTTTTGCCTGCAGGCGTTGGCGCAGCCGGTAACGTTGCCCCCGATACCGATTTTGATTACATCATCCATTTCCAAAACTGCGGAACAGCCGAAGCCATTAACATTTATATTATGGACACCATCAGCTCCAACCTTGACATGTCAACGTTCCAGGTTACCGGAAGCAGCCATGCCATGACGCCAATCATCAACGGGAACATTATCCGTTTTGATTTCCCGTCAATCCACTTAATTGACAGTGTTGCCAACGAACCCTTGTCACACGGCTGGTTAAGCTACCACATTCAATCAAACAGTGGTTTGGCAAATGGTACGCAAATAAAAAATACAGCGCATATTTACTTTGATTACAACCCGGCTGTTGTAACAAACACCACCCTAAACACAATTGACATTTCAATGGGCGCACATGAATTGGTGGTTGAAGCAAACAACAATACATTATTCCCGAATCCTGCAACAAATAATTTCACGGTGCAGTTTGATGAAGCGGTAACCGGTACCTTGTTTATGCTGGATGCAAGTGGAAAAACCGTGAAGCAAATCAATTTGAATGCTGACAAGTCGGTTGTTATTTCAACCATTGAACTTGAAGGCGGGTTTTATGCATTGAGCATGCCGGGTGTTGTGCTTAAGCAAAATCGCATACAGGTGATTAAGTAATAAAATTAACCACAGAGGACGCAGAGAATTACCAGGGTAAACAGAGAAAATCGTCTGCGAAAACCTTTGCGTCCTCTGCGGTTAAACCATCGTATTAAAACCGTTTTTCATTGTCAACTATAGTTTAAAGTCCCCGTGCAAGCAGATTTGCCACGGGGATTTTTATTTACGAACGCTCACAAATTGCGAGGCCGGTTATTTAAATTAAGTTTACTATAAAGCTTTCGGCCTTGGCAATCTCCCAGGTTTCACCCGAATTTTAGCTTTCATGTCTGCATTACCTTCTTTGCGACCTCTGCGAAAACCTTTGCGCCCTCTGCGGTTTAATAGACAAACCCATGGTTATTTGCCATGCCATGAGATGTTTAGTTAATAGTTTCCATTTCTCATATCTCACATCTCATATCTCACATCTGAATTTTCCTTACTTTCGCAGCCCCATGTCAAAAACAAAAAGGTTTTTCAGTGTCATTGGTCAGTCACTTAAAGGTGGCGAGCAGGATTTCACCAGCGGAAGCATTCCATTGGCTGTAGTCCTTTTGGCCATTCCCATGATACTGGAGCTTAGCCTTGAAAGCGTTTTTGCATTGGTTGACATGTATTTTGTGGGAAGGCTGGGCGAAAATGCCATTGCAGCCGTTGGGTTAACCGAGTCGGTTACCACCATTGTATACTCCATTGCCATTGGTTTAAGTACCGGTGCAACGGCTATTGTGGCGCGAAGGATTGGCGAAAAAAATCCCGAAGCTGCAGCACGCGCAGGTGCACAAGCCTTGATACTATGCGTGCTTATTACCATTGTGCTTAGCCTTGCCGGGTTTATTTTTGCCAAAGAAATTCTGCAGTTAATGGGTGCACGGCCGCAAGTGGTAAAAGACGGTGCAATTTTTACACGCATTATGCTGGGCGGTAGTTTGGCCATTATGCTTCTTTTTCTCATCAACGGAATTTTTCGCGGTGCAGGCGATGCGGCCATTGCCATGAAAAGTTTATTGCTGGCAAGTGCCATCAACATTGTGCTTTGTCCCATTTTTGTGCATTATTTTGGTTTAAAAGGTGCTGCTTATGCAACGGTAATTGGGCGCAGCACAGGCGTATTGTACCAATGCTACCATTTGTTCAATGGCAGGGGAATACTCAAATTCAAAAAAAGTTTTTTCCGGTTTGATA
>DATGXI010000080.1:0-11845 GCA_035299065.1 Flavobacteriales bacterium | reverse complement strand
AGGGGTCATAACAATGTACTGCAAAGATAAGCTATTGGCGGGCAGTAACCATGGTTTTTTCAAAGAGTTTAACCAGTTGCTCATTGCCCTTTTCCCATGAGTAAAAGCTGCTTATAAAGGCGTGACCGTCAATGGCCACCTGTTGCGCATAAACAGGGTTGTCCAATAAATTAACAATGGCATTTACATAATTTACCGGTTTTTTGGCGGTAATAAGGTGTTTGCCGTTTTCACCTTTCAAGGCATTGTTGCACAGCTCGCTGGTAACACAAGGAATTTTAAGGGCCATTGCCTCCAGTATTTTATTTTGTAAACCAGTGCCAATTTGAAGGGGTGCAAAAAATATGCGGGCACTTTTGTAGGTGGGAATTATTTCTTCAACAAATCCAAGCAAGGTTATGTTGTCAGGAAACTGTTTGCATAACTCAACCACTTTGGCCGATGGGGTTGCGCCTGAAACAGCCAGTGAAATGCCCGGCCTGAATTTTACCAGCAAGGGCATAACTTCTGTAACAATGTACTTTACACAATCAACATTTGGAATGTAAGCCAGGTTGCCGTGAAACAATACATCGTATTTTTTTTCTGTTACCGAATTATCTTTTAAAAGATCTTCATCAACACCGTTTGGTATCACTACAATGTCTTTCCTGTTTTTATGATAAATCAAATCACGGTCCTGCTCACTAATGATTGTTTTATGGTCAAAATAGTCAAAAATCAGGTTTTCGTAAGTGGTCAGGCGGTTAGCTTCAGCTTTTACGAATTGGCGCGTAAGAAAATTTTCGGTTTCAATCCTGCGCTGCATGCCTTTTGAAAAGGTATCCATATAATCAAGCGTTTTTGGATACGCGTGCAGGTTTTTAACGTACTCGGCAGTGCGAATAAGCTGGCAGTAAATATGATCGGGTTTTAGGTCGTTAATTTGTTTTTCAATTTTGCCCGCTATGGCCTTGTCATAAAAATAATGCACCTGGTAGGGTTTGCGGGAAAAAGCAGCCAGCATTAACCGCCAAAGAATTTTTATTTTTGAAAGTTTATATACGGTTACCGAAGTGGCAATTGTTTTCAGGTGATCAATGTCTTTTTGCAAAACGTTTCCATCGTTCAGGCAAATTAAGTGAACAGCATGATTTTTTGCCAGTTGCTTTAACTGGTGGTAAGCACGAAGTTTATCGCCTTTTTCCAATGGGTAGGGAACCCGCGAAACCAAAAAGGCAATGTTCATTAGGGGATTACCGAATAATAAAAGTTTAATAAATCGCGGCTCAATAAATTGTTGTCGTATTTATTTTGGGCCAGCAAGCGCGCTTCACCGGCCATTTTATCCATTGCTTCGGGGTTGTCAAAAAGTTCAAGAATTTTATTGGCAAACTCAGGACCGTCATTGGCAATGGCAATGTTCTTGTCAACTTTAAAGTCAATGCCATCAGCTCCGGTTTGTGTTGAAACAATGCACTTGCGCAAGGCCATGCCTTCAATTATTTTTACACGAATACCACCAGCCGACAACAGCGGAACAACCATGAGTTTTTTGCTGTCCATGAACGTGCGGGCGTTTTCAACCTCTCCAAGGCAAAAAATATTTTTGCTTTCAAGTTTGGTGTACTTATCAGGCATGGCTTTGCCAGCAATGTAAAATTTCAATTGCTTGTTTTTTTTGTGTACGGTAGGCCAAACATTTTTTATGAACCAGTCAACTCCCTCAACATTGGGCGCCCAGTCCATTGCACCAATATGAAAAATAGAATTTTCTTCCATTTTTTCTTTACCGGCCCTGTATTTTTTCAAATCAACACCAAAAGGAATATTTACAATTGGTTTGTCGGTTTTAAATGAGATGTATTTTTTATAATCTTCAGAGCTGATGGTGGCAATGCCATCAACATCTTTGATCACATTTAGTTCATATTTTTTCAGCTGTGAGGCGAGTATTTTTAAATAAGTTTTTTTCGGAAAACTTTTCGTGCCTTTTGCCAGGTTTTCCCAAATAATATATTCCAGGTTGTGTGAACGTAAAACAATTTTTGCTTTACTAGTTCTCCTTATGGTACCAATATAAGGTGTCATAAAAAGGCTTTCAACCTGAACAATGTCAAACTTGTGTTTTTTTAAAACCTCAATCAGCTTCCTGTCAAAATCAGGACTGAAAAACCGTGAAATGTTATACGAGTCAGAAGTGATCATGGCCGAAAAGGCATCTACAAGGTTTATGCTGGTGTCAACAAATACGCTTTCAATTTGTGTTTTTTCAATGTATTCTTTTGGTAACAGGTCGTAGTGCAATGCGTGTTTAGGTGTTTCAATGGTTAGCACTTTTACATGACATCCTGCATCAATCAGGCCGCTGGTAACGGTATTCATAGCAATGCAACCACCGTCAATAGGCGGATAGGGAGGCTTGTTGCATATTTGTAGTATTGAGAGGTTCATTGAATACGTTTGTGTTTAATCTGTTACTGTAATGCGTGTGCGCTTCCAAAATTTCAAAAATCTCCAAATTCCACCAAACATCTTTTTGAACGTGGCCAGGTTTGATTCTTTTGCAGCCAGCCATGTAACAAGCAGGGCAATGGGCGTAAGTATAAACGCACTAAACCACATGCCTGTAAAGGCATCAACCGATCCTGATTTGGCCATACGTTCGCCTGTCATGGTTAAAATGTGGTACAAAAGAAACAATAAAACCGCAATTACCATAGGTGTTCCCAGGCCTCCTTTTCGTACCAGGGCGCCCAATGGAGCCCCAATAAAGAAAATAACCAGGCATGCGTATGGAATAAAAAATTTGCGATGCCATTCAATGTTGTAACGTGTCAATGCTTCTTCACGCATTTTGGTTTCTGCCATGCAATTTTCAATGTTGGTGATTGAATTTACGCAAAGGTCAATGGCAGGCTGGTAACGGGTGTTGGCTGCTGCGGGGTTTATTTTTTTTACCGATATATTGGTTCCGTTTACCTGGCTGTTAAGTGTTGCATAGGCTTCGGTTGTTCGTGCATCAATCGAGTCTCGTTCACGTTGTTGTTTTTTTGATATCTCAATGCGGGGTCTGAAAAACAAATGCCTGAACATCAAATTGGCTTTGTAGTTTCGCTGCCTGTCTTTAAGTGCGGTTTCCAATGAATCGGTAACCTCGTTAATCTGGAATATGTTCAGCATTTCATAACTGTCGGCAAACAAACTTTCATTTCCCCTTGACAATTTAAATTCAGATATATCAAATTTTAGTTTAGCCTCGGTAAAAGTGGTTGTTTGAAAAGGAAATACGGCACCTTTGGCTTTCCCGTCAACCATTTCCTCGTAAATTACGCCATCCTTCAGGTTAAGCAACATGTAGTCGGGGTTGCGTGATTTAAGGATTTCGCCCGCTTTTGACTTTACGTCACGTTTACGCCACTCACGCGGGGGAGAATAATCGTAAATGGTTACACCTTCAAATGATTTTTCATCGCTGTTCTTTTTGTTTACGCGAATGGTAAAGTTGGCTATATCACTGTAAAACATTTTTTCTGAAAATTTGAAAGCAGGTTTACTTTCAAGAATTTCCCAATACAATGTTTTCCATTTAAGGTTTGACCAGGGCAATACATAATTTGCAAAAAAGAAAGCGCATATGGACAGAATAATGACAAAACCGGTAACAGGGCGCATGATTTTAAAAAGTGAAAGCCCTGCGCTTTTCATGGCCGTCATTTCATTGCTTTCGCCCAGGGCACCAAAGGTCATGAGCGAAGAAAGTAAAATGGCAAGGGGTAAGGCAAGCTGCAAGAGGTTAAGGCAAACGTAGAACAGCCATTCAAGAATAACCCATGGACTAAGGCCCTTACCCATCAAATCATCAATATACCTCCATACAAATTGCATGAGCAGGAAAAACATGGCAATAAAAAGAGTGGCCAGGAAAGGCCCCATGTAGTTCTTGATGAGTAAAACAGATAATTTTTTCAAGCCTTAAAGGTACATAAAGGCCTATAACGCAAATCAAGCCCCTAATTTTGTTTTGAGATTATTAACCAAAAAATCCCAAAGCTGCTTGTTGCTTTTTTCCTCTTCTGGCAAACAAAAGTCGCTTATGCACAGGGCCAGTTCTTTGGTAAGGGGATCGGTATTTATTTTAAACTCAAGGGTATTTCCCCTTCGTTCGTCATCGGTAAACTCAAATTTTATGCACTCGTTGTTCTTTTTACTCACCAGTTTAGCCTTGGCGTTTTCATCGTCCCAGGCAAACTCATATTCACCTTGTTTAAAATTTACTTCATCAGCAAACCATTCCTGGAGGCCGTCAGGGGTCGATAAAAATGTGTAAAGAACTTTGTTTGAGGTCTTTAACATATATTCGAACTCCACTTTTTTATAATCTGACATAAATTACTCCTTGTTTCTGCTAATATATGATAAATCCGGCTGAAAATCACGGTGTTTAAAAAAAACTTCTGCTTTTTGAAAAACTACTATATTTGCGGCCTTTAAACGGCATCACATTTATGGATGCAAATTTTGGCGAGGTAGCTCAGATGGTTAGAGCGCAGGATTCATAACCCTGAGGTCGAGGGTTCGATTCCCTCTTTCGCTACGGAAGCAAAAAAAGACAGCTATTACGCTGTCTTTTTTTTTGCCCTGAACTTTTCACAGTGTTTTTATGATACTTTAAATAGTTGAATTTCATTGTTGAAATAAAGGATGATCCCTTTTTTAAGGTATTTGCAACGCTCTAGCCTTTTTAGGGTATGCATCTCAAATTATGCCCTTGTAGATTTGTGTCATCCTAATTTAAACAACGTCATGAAAAAAATAAGCATTATTACCATTTCGGCCATTGGTGTTTCTTTAATGGTAACGTCTTGCGGAAAAAACACTTCAGGTTTCCCGCAGGTTGATACATTGCCTGCAACGTATGATTTTGAAAATGTAAATTACAGTGGCCAAACCACGCGTATTGGTATGCTTGAAGAAATGGTTGTATACATGAAAACCGCCAATACTACTGGCGTTACCATTGACGCAACAACATTAAAAAACATGTTCAGCAATACAGGTTCACCGTTTGCCAACCCTGATTACAACATTTCGGGTAAGCAACTAAAAAATAAATTTTTCAGCCTTGATGTAGCAACAGTTGAAGCGTATATGGACAGTATTGCTTTGGCAAGTACATCTGCGGTTGCTGGTTCAAACGGAACTGCCGGTGTAGTGGTGAGCACAACTTCGCCCAGCAAAAAATATTTATTGGGAGCTAATGGTATGCATTACCAGGAAATTATTGAAAAGTCAATCATGGGGGCTGTTTTTTACTACCAGGCTGTTGAAACCTACCTTAGCGAAAGCGGAATTGGTTCATCGGTTGACAATACCACTGTAATTCCGGGTGAGGGTACTGCCATGCAGCACCATTGGGACGAGGCATTTGGCTATTTAGGAGTGCCGGTTGATTTTCCAGCCAATACCGTTGGTACAAAATACTGGGGTAAATATTCAAGTACGGTTACTGCACACATCAACTCAAACACCATACTTATGGACGAGTTCAAACGTGGAAGGAAAGCTATCAATAGCAACAACCATTCAACTAAAAACGGCAGTGCAATCCTTATAAAAGCTACCTGGGAAAAACTTTCAGCTGCAATGGCTATTCATTACATAAATGAAGGCCTTGATAATTTCTCTGACGATGCTATTCGTTGCCATGTATTGTCAGAAGGCATTGGTTTTGTAAAAGCGTTAAAATACAATTCAGGAAGAATCATTACCCTTTCAGAAATGGATACGGTTTTGGGTTATATTGGTAACAACCTGTATACTGTTTCTTCTGCTAACCTGCAGTTGGCTAAGGATATGATAAGCTCTATTTATGGCCTTGACGATGTAAAAGACGTATTGTAAGAGCTTCGGTTTTTCATAAAAGTTCATATAAATAACAAAGCCCGTTGTCAAATACGGGCTTTTTTTATATTTTAGACGTTGTGAACCATCGGTGTTTGTGCCTTAATAACATGGATGTTTCGTATAGCTGTAAAAAAAAAATCAATGCATGTGAAAAAAGCGCTACTCATTTTTATTTTCACGTTTTTTGTTTTCCTGGCAAATTCCCAGTCTGGTTACCTTGGGCTCAATTTTGATTTTAATTCAAGTTTACGTACACAACACACGTTTGCAGGTGATTTTCATGCCGAGGCGCGTTTAGGAAAGCAATCAAACTGGTACCTCAATTGGGACTTTGCACTTGGTGCCAATGTTCAATCTGATTTTTATGCGCGTGCAAATATTTTAATACTCGCCTATGGCAGTCGTGATTTTTGGCGCAGCCTGGGCAATTCCAACAATGGCGGTGCTGTAATTTGCATGGCCCTGGCACCTTTGTTGTGTCCGGTTGGGTTAACGAACTATTTTTACACCTCGTATAACGGTGATTTTCGAATGGGGATATATTTAAATCCCATGCACCTGGATTATTGGGACTCAAAAAATCCTGTTCGTTCATGGTCAGTTCACGGTGGTTTAAAAATACTGTACCATTGGCAGGGCAATTCAAACATTTACCTCAAGTTTGGCGGCATAAATATTTTCAATACGTTTACCTATAAAAATGCGGACAAAGAAAACGGTGTCTTGTTTAATTTTTCAGTAGGTACCCTGTTTGGTGTTAATTAGGCGGGTAAAAACATTATCGAGTGGGTTGAATGTGAATTGGAAGTTCAATATCTTTCCCACATGAAAAAAAGTGTATTCATCATCTTTTTTTTGGTTGTAATTCATACACAGGCCCAAACCGGTTATGTAGGGCTTAATTTCGATTATAATTCAAGAAGTACAAGAGCATTGGGTATTCATGGTGAAGTTTGTGTGAACGATGATAATTTGTACCTGAACTGGGATTTTGCCTTAGGGGCAAATCTTAAAAATGAGTTTTACGGGCGTACCAATGTTTTACTCTTATGTTATAAAAGCGGCTCCTATTGGTCGGCCGCAGCCAGTTCAGCACGTCCCATATTGGGCATTATTGGAGGCCTGGTTCTTCCGTGGGTTTGCCCGGTTGGGATCTCGTATTATTTTTATACCTCGCATGACGAAGATATACGCCTTGGATGGTATTTAAATCCTTTAGGGCTTGAATACTGGAGAAGCGCTGATCGCATAAGTGCATGGTCGGTACACAGCGGATTCAAATTTTTGTATAATCACAAAAGTGATGTTAACCTATATGTGAAATTAGGATTCATGACAACCGTAAATACCCTCAATTACCCAGGTGCGTCCAGGTTAAATGGTGTTTTATTTAATTTTTCGCTGGGAACCTTAATCAGTACTTGGTAACGTTTTAATTTTTTGGTTTTAAGTCACTTGACCTTGTTTAAGTTCCTGCACATGCTATTGGTTTCCAGAATGTTGCAGCTCTGGAGTACGTACATGCATTGTTCATACGGACTTTTCTTAAAAAGCCCTTGTCAAAACAAAAAATCTCACTACCTTTGCACCGCTTTAAAAAAAAGACGGTCTTCCCGGTAAGGCCATTATTAACTAATCAATTGACCGGGCGATTGATACAAGTTGGCTCCACAAACCAAAAAGGGGCAAACAAATTATGTCACAAGAAAACGAATCGGCTACAGCCGAAAAAGGCGTGAAATTCGCCCATCCTTCACAACCTGATCCGAATTTTAACTGGACACTTTACTCTGAGCGTGATGATATCTACTCAAAGGACGAGCGTAAAAAATTAGGTGATGAGTATGAAAAAACACTTTCAACAGTTAACGAGCATGCCATTACCCATGGTACTGTTGTGGCTGTAACAAAAAAAGAAGTTGTAATCAACATTGGTTACAAGTCTGAAGGTGTAGTTGCATTAAGCGAATTCCGTTACAAACCAGATTTGAAAGCTGGTGATTCAGTAGTGGTTTACGTTGAATTGACCGAAGACAAATTAGGTCAGTTGGTTATTTCGCACAAGAAAGCACGCATGTTGCATGCATGGGATTTGGTTAACCAGGCGCTTGAGAAAGACGAAGTGGTTACCGGTTTCGTAAAATGCCGTACAAAAGGTGGTCTTATTGTGGATGTATTCGGTATTGAAGCATTCTTACCAGGATCGCAAATTGATGTTAAGCCAATTCGTGACTACGATGTTTACGTTGGTAAAAACATGGAATTTAAAGTTGTTAAAATCAACAATGAATTCAAAAACGTTGTTGTATCGCATAAAGCACTTATTGAGGCTGAAATCGAAGAACAGAAAAAACAAATTATTTCAGGTCTTGAAAAAGGACAGGTACTTGAAGGTACTGTTAAGAATATTACTTCATACGGTGTATTCATTGACCTTGGCGGTGTTGATGGTCTTATCCACATTACTGACCTTAGCTGGGGCCGTATCAACCATCCTGAAGAGATTGTTAAACTTGATGAGAAAATCAATGTTGTTATCCTTGACTTTGATGATGACAAGAAACGTATTGCTCTTGGTCTTAAACAACTTACTTCTCACCCTTGGGAATCACTTGATGCTAACATCAAAGTGGGCGACAAGGTTAAAGGAAAAGTGGTTGTTCTTGCTGACTATGGTGCATTCATTGAGATTGCAGCTGGTGTTGAAGGTTTGATTCACGTAAGTGAAATGAGCTGGTCACAACACTTGCGTTCAGCACAGGATTTCTTAAAAGTAGGTGATGAGGTTGAAGCACAAGTATTGACATTGGATCGTGATGAGCGCAAAATGTCACTTGGCATGAAACAATTGATGCCAGATCCTTGGGCTAATATTGAAACAAAATATCCATTGGAATCACGTCACAAAGGAACCGTTCGCAACTTCACCAATTTTGGTGTGTTTGTTGAATTGGAAGAAGGTGTTGACGGCCTGATCCACATTTCAGACTTAAGCTGGAGCAAAAAAATCAAGCATCCAAGTGAGTTCTGTAAAGTGGGCGATACCATTGAAGCCATTGTTCTTGAGCTTGATAAAGAAAACCGCAGGCTAAGCCTGGGACACAAACAATTGGAGCAAAATCCATGGGATGTGTTTGAAGGTATTTTCACCAACGGTTCAGTACACGAAGGAACCATTATTGGCGTTAACGATAAAGCTGCAACCATTGCTTTACCTTACGGTGTTGAAGGGTATGCTGCTGTTAAATCGTTGAAAAAAGAAGACGGTTCACAAGGTAAAGTTGATGAGAAACTAAACTTCTTTGTATTGGAATTCAATAAAGAAGCTAAGCGTATAACTGTTTCTCATACACGCACTTATCAAGACGCTCCGGAAGAAGGAGAGAAGAAAAAAGGTGCAACTGGTGCTAAAAAAGGCGCTGCTCCTGCTAACAGCCAGTCAAAAATGGTGAAGCAAATCAACGATGGTAATGAAAAAGCCACACTTGGTCAGCTTGACGAGTTAGCAAAATTGAAAGAACAAATGGATAAAGGCGAATAATTTCGCAGCTATTCTGTTAATATTTAAACCCCGGTGGCAAAGCCGGGGTTTTTTATTGCCAAAAATTTACTATATTTAATCCATGCTAAAAAGGCTGCGCTTAACCCACACACTGGCCCTGCTTGCTTTTGCAGGCACCCTCAATGCCCAACACTCAAATCACGATCATTCACGTGATCACAGGCAGTATGAATTTATACCAAACAAAGGGCAGGATCCTTCAACCATAAATTACTCGGTTAAATTGGTTGGTGGAAAAATGTTCGTTGAAGACAAATCACTCCTTTTTTATTTTACCGATAACAGCGCACTTTTAAAGGCGCATTATTTTCAACAAAATGCCGGCACGCAAATTAAGCGCCATGCATACCGTATGACATGGGTGAATGCGCAAAAGCCTGTCTACAACGAACAACTTAAAACAAAACATTATTATAATTTCTTTAAAGGAAAAGTGCGTTCCAAATGGGCGGGAGAAGTGCATGCATACAACGCTCTTGGTCTTAAACAACTCTATCCTGGTATCTCCTTGAAATTTGAAACCAATGCCAATGAAAAACTGGAGTATACCTATACAGTTGCTCCAGGTGCTTCGCCTTTGCAAATCATACAGCAATATGATGGTGTAAAAGTAAGTCTGGCACGAAACGGTGACTTATTGCTGGAAACAAGTATTTCAGTTAACCAGGAATTAAAACCTGTAGCCTGGCAAATGATAAATGGTAAAAAAGTAAATGTTGCGTGCCGCTTTAAACTACACAATAACCGTGTAACATTTGATTTTCCAAAAGGATATGATGAAGCATATGAACTTATTATTGACCCCGTTTTAATTTTTGGAAGTTACAGCGGTTCTACCGCTGATAATTTTGGGATGACAGCCACTTACGACTATGAAGGAAACCTGTACTCAGGTGGAACCTGTTTTGACATGGGTTTTCCAACCACTACAGGTGCCTATGACAGTACTTCAAATCCCGATGCCTCTGCAACCGGTGGAGCAGGTTATGGCGTTACCGATGTGGTGATAACAAAGTACAGCTCTGACGGATCAACGCTTATTTACTCCACTTATCTTGGCGGAGGTACCAGTCTTACCGGAACAGAAACAGTGCATAGCCTTATTGTAAACAATAACAATGAGCTCATGTGTTTTGGCGCCACAAGTTCAACCGATTTCCCCGTTACAGCAACAGCATATGACACAAGTTTTAACGGTGGGTCAACAGCACAGTATTATTACAACGGTGTTTACTTTACCGGAACAGGAACCGATATTTACGTAGCTAAATTTAACCTTGCCGGAAGTAATCTTCTTGGATGTACTTTTGTTGGAGGATCCGCAAACGATGGTGTTAATTATAAAGTAACCTCCGGAACGTATTCTTCGGTTGCTGCCTACGATTCGTTAACCAGCAATTATGGTGACCAGTTCAGGGGTGAAATCATGACAGATGCTATTGGGAATATTTACATAGCATCAACCACACGTTCATCTGATTTTCCAACCATGAATGCGTTTCAGCCTACAAAAAACGGAAGTTCTGACGCAGTTGTTTTTAAGCTCGATCCTACACTAACCACGTTGTTGTTTTCAACATTCCTTGGCGGATCAGGGCTTGATGCCGGTTACTCTGTTAAGCTGGATAATTCCGGAAATGTATTTATTGCAGGAGGTACGGGTTCAAATGATTTTCCTGTTACGGCAGGAACCCATCACGATACGTACCAGGGAGGAAAAACAGACGGGTTTATTGTGAAAATGTCACCCTCAGGATCATCAATGGTTGCCGGCTCATATGTAGGTACCAATCTGTATGACCAAACCATGTTTGTTGAAATTGATAAAGAAGACAATGTTTACCTCTATGGAAATACGCTTGGCATGGCCAGCTGGCCCATTACACCAGGTGTATATTCAAATGCAAACAGTGGACAATACATTTTAAAACTGGACTCAAATTTAGTCACAACAATTTTCAGTACACTTTTTGGTAATTCAGGGGGAACAGTAAATATATCACCATCAGCATTTCTTGTTGACGTGTGTGGTAACATTTACGTTTCAGGTTGGGGAGCAAATATATTGCTGTCAACCCCACTCAGTGGAATGCCAGTAACTTCAGACGCATACCTTGGAACAAGTCCAAATGGTTATGATTTTTACCTGGCTTGTTTTCAACGTGACATGCAGGGCTTGTTGTACGCAACGTATTTTGGAGGAGGTACAAGCCATGAACATGTTGATGGCGGTACATCGCGTTTTGATAAATACGGTATTATTTACCAAAGCGTTTGTGCGGGTTGTTGTGTGCAGGTTGGCGCAACGGTAGTTTGCAGCAATGACGATTTTCCAACTACTCCCGGAGCCTGGTCAAATACAAATAACTCAAGTAATTGTAACAACGGTGTATTTAA
>DATGXI010000079.1:0-3811 GCA_035299065.1 Flavobacteriales bacterium | reverse complement strand
GTATGGATAAACCAGGGAACTTATTTCCTGGCTTCTTTGTAAATCACTTTATTCATGTCAAGTTCGTTTCCATTTATTTCCTTGGTGTGGCATGAGCAAATGGAATGAATTTGTTCTTTTGAATCTCCGTTGAAAAGATTTTTAGGGTAAGCGCAATAAAGCAACAAGGCATTTTTACGGCAAAACGCGCTCCATAAATTTTCCAGTGCTAACATGGCTTCTGTATTTCCTTCGCTGCATAAAGTGGCTACCATTTCACCGTAAGCCCTTACTTTGTGGCTGTTTTTTATGGCCCTGCTATACAATTGATTTGCCATACTATTAAACAGGGTTTCATCAGGCATACCGTTACGCATGAATGTAGCCAATGCCTCATCGGCATTAATGGGTATGAATTTGTCTTCGGCAATGAGTGAGTTAATATTTATGCCATGCGAAATAAGTTTATCACATAACATGGCCAGGTTTTCACTTTTTGCAATAATGATGATTGCATCACCCGCATTAATTCCGGTACCAGCAAAGCCTGTCAGGGTCTCAATTAAAATCTCTTTTGAGTCGTACACCTGCACCAGGTGATCAGCGTGCGCTATCTCCTCCCAAAAGGTTCGTGCTTCAGCTTTTTGCCAGGTTTGAATGGTCATTTGTTTTCGTTCCTCGTTTATCATAATTTCACTGTAATGACTAAAACATACTGAGCAAAAACTGTTCCGTATGGCTTTATAGTTATGGTGAAATTTATTTCATGTAAAATAAACGTAAAATTTTGCAAAAGTTGCCTGTAAAATCAAGTGGTGAAAAATACTTTAGATGAGAACAAGGTTTTTTAAGACAAAACCAATGTGTAGTTTTTTATAAATGAAAATCAGCCATTAACGCATTCTTAAAATGATAATAAAAATACCAAATTGGCAAAACTATTGCAGCTTTGATTTAATTAAGCACCATAAAACGGGCGCGTAGAACCCGGCCTTCTACTACAGCATGAACTGAGTAAACCCCATTCTTCCAATCTTCAAGATGCAGTGGTCCCACTGTTCCTCCACTAACGATTTTGGTAGATATATTTTTTCCCAGCGCATCATAAATGGTAAGGCACACGGGTACATTTGGCAAATTACCAAGGTCAATGTACACCAAATTGTTTGCGGGGTTGGGGTAAACATCCAGCGTTAAAGTGGTACTCAACTCGTTTATACCGGTAACTGGACCGGGGCAATAAATAATATTTCCATTAAAAACACGAGGCGAAAAAGTTACGTTAAATGGGTATGCTCCACCATTGCCTTCATAAAATTCAAGGTTTGCATCTGAAGTATGCAAGGTTCCGGTAGTGGTTCCATCGGTATAATGCATAATGGCATCGGGATGGGTGCAGGTAACGTAAAAGCCATAGGTATTAAAGGGTAAAAGTGATAAACCCAGGTTTACCGGTACCTGAACGGGTATGCTGTCACCCATACCGGTTATTACAGCTGAATCCAAAAATATCCAGCCAGTGGAACTTGTTTCATTGCCTACATATGAACCGTTCCTGTAAAAAATGGCAACGTTGAAATTACCAGGATCAACAGTTACACTGAATGTTTCAAGTGTAATCATGTTAAGCGGTATAATGTCAAACATATTGCCATTAAAACTATTGCCTGCTCCAAGTTCAGTTACCAAGGTATCGCATCCACCCCTAAGATTTTTGAGATGATTACTTTGTTCAATACCTGTTAATGATTGTTTTTTACCAGCTACGTCAACGCTATAACCTTGCATTAGTTGTTTGTCAGTTTGGGCTACAGAAAGTATGCCCCAAAAGCAGGCAACAAGGGAAATCAGAAATTTTTGCATAATGGATGTTTCGTACAGGCTAATATACTTCTTTTTTTTCAATTGAAAGCCCTTCTACGAAGATTAAGCCGGCTCAGTCCTTTTTAGAATTGCAGGTTGCATGATTAGAGATAAATATAAAGAAGGTAATCAGCAGAAAGCAGGTCCCATTTTGCCGGGAGGCAAAGCAAAACACTTAGCAGAATAAGGCGTGGAAAAAAATGTTGCATATCCCATAGCGGTTTGATAAGGCTGAAAGCACCTGCTACCAGTATAAGATCAACTCCAAGAATGTACAATGCATATGTTTTAAATAAGCCCAGTACTAACAATGCCCCGCAAATTAACTCAGCCAGCGATGTGAACCACGCGCTAAAGTGTATGAAAAAAACAGGAACTTTGATGGATCCGAGTTCTTGTTGGAAATAATTGCCAACACCTCTTATTTTAACCTTAAATACTTTGTCATAGCCCTGGAAAAAAAAGAGAATTCCCAAAACAACCCTTAGTAAGAAGCTGAGAACACTTTCATTATTCAGTATGGATTCGTGCATGTGTGTTTTGTTTAATTAGTTTCAACTTTATGGCCTCAGGCAGGCGATTATAAAGATAAGCATTTTAGGAATTCAAGCTGTTAGGGTGGTTGACCTGTTGGTAGTATTTGCAAACCTGGTCAATAGGGTAATGGCGGTGGTTACAAGTAATATAAATTTGGCAATTTCAAAAATAATGTACCATTTATGGGGCGAAGTTCCCTGGGGCCAACCACCTTCAACAATAATCAGTGCGCGTTGATCAAGTACTGGTAAAAGCCATACATGTTCAAGTGCCATGATTGCAAACAGCCCTAAAAGGAATATACGTATAAGCGTGTTAAGTTTGCCAATAAAAAACAATATAAGCAATAAACCAGCCCAAACCAATTCGACTTTATTAAACGCAGCAAATACATGGCGGCCAACATCAAGGCCAACGCGTAATGTTAAACTTGGTGCCGTAAATTTAACTGGAGCTTCAAGAAATGAAATAGCTGCAACCATGCCGGCCCAGATAAGGCAAACAAGAATAATGAATAAACTTCCTGTTCTCATTCCATTTTAAATTTAAATACTTTTACTGAACAGCTGGTTAGTTTGCTTTTTATGCTGGAGTCGCGCATCAAAGGCCATACAAATGTTTCGTAAAAATGGTTTTCCTGTGTCAGTTACTTTGATTCCTTGTTGCTTTAGGTTAATCAATCCGTCTGCCTCCATTTCAAGCAAATCGGGTAAAGCCTCATTTATTGTGCTGCATTGTGTGTCAGGATTATTCCAATTTGTTTCCTCATGGCACATTATGCTCATTATATGTTTTCGCAATATAATGTCTTCTTTTGTAAGTATATGCCCTTTGGTAACGGGTATTTCATATGACTGAATGCGTGCATAGTAGTCCTCTACTGTTTTTTCATTTTGGGCAAAAGCACCTCCGGTATCACTTATGGAAGAAACACCCAGCCCAATAAGTAGCTCACCGGCAAATGTGGTATATCCCATAAAATTACGGTATAGCTTTTTATTATATTTTGCAATGGAAAGAGCATCGTTGGGTAAAGCAAAATGATCCATACCTGTTTCTTCATAACCTGCTTTTTCAAACATGTTCCTTCCGCATTCATATAAACTTCGTTTAAGCGCAGCGTTAGGCAAATCTTTTTCAGTATACCTGCGTTGTCCCGGTTTTAGCCACGGCACATGTGCATAACTGTAAAACGCAATACGGTCAGGTTTTAATTCCAATACTTTTTCAATGGTTTTTTTTACGGTGTCACGTGTTTGTAAAGGCAAACCATAAATAAGATCATAGTTTACCGATTCGTATCCTATAGCGCGTGCCTGTTGAGTCAACTGGTTGACTTGCTCATAACTTTGTTTCCGGTTAATGCATTTTTGCACGGCTTCATCAAAATCCTGTATACCCAGGCTTAATCGGGTAAAACCAAAGTTATATA
>DATGXI010000078.1:0-3919 GCA_035299065.1 Flavobacteriales bacterium | reverse complement strand
GGGCCTGGCGCACTGCTGCATTCAATATGGTATAAATATCTTTTTCATGTTCAAACTTCACCTCGGTTTTTGTCGGGTGAATGTTTACATCCAACGTACCCGGTGGTACTTCCAGGAAAATAAAATAACCCGCGTGGTGATCATTTGGTAAAATATTGGCGTAAGCTGTTTGAATGGCATGATGCAAAGCCGGACTTTTAATAAACCGGTTATTGACAAAAAAGAATTGGTCTCCCCTTACCTTTTTGCACGATTCAGGCTTGAATACGTAACCGTGAATATTAACCTGTACGGTATCGGTTTCAACCGGAACTAATTTTTCATTCAGCGATTTTCCAAAAAAATTCACCAATCGCTGGCGCAAATTGGAAATATTCAAATGAAACAACTCATCGCCATTGTGTGTAAACGTAAATTCAATGTCGGGATGAACCAATACCACACGTTGAAATTCTTCAATGATGTGGCGTAACTCAACCTGGTCGGTTTTCAAAAAATTTCTGCGTGCAGGCACATTGTAAAACAGGTTTTTCATGCTGAACACCGTTCCGTTTGCTGTTGAAACAGGTTCCTGTTTTAAAATTTCACTGCCTTCAACCTGTATGGCTGTTCCCAAATCATCTTCAGCACGTTTGGTTTTTAATTCAACCTGTGCAATGGCTGCAATTGATGCCAATGCCTCACCCCTGAACCCTTTGGTATGGAGGTTAAAAAGATCGTCAGCTTTTTTAATTTTTGAAGTGGCGTGTCTTTCAAAACACAAACGCGCATCGGTTTCATTCATGCCGCATCCGTTGTCAGTTACCTGTATAAGGGTACGGCCGGCATCTTTCACCACCAGTTTTATTTTTGTGGCGCCTGAATCAATGGCGTTCTCAAGCAACTCTTTTACAGCCGATCCCGGGCGTTGAATGACCTCACCAGCAGCAATTTGGTTGGCAATACTATCGGGCAATAACTGAATTATTCCAGGCATACGGCTGCTAAAATACGGCTTATACCATTAGTAAAACTGCAAAAATTGGTTAATTATTGACCATTTGCCCATGTTAACCGTTTGATTGTTAAAAACATATAACCTTATGGTGGATTCCTGCGTATGCAGCAATTAATTTAAGGTCCACTAATTGCTTATTACTGATCATGCGCATTGTACTTGGTATTTTTTTACTTGTTTCTACTCTTTTGCTTTTTGGCGAATCATTCTTAAGTGCAGAACAACCGTCTTTTATTGCAAGCAAATCCATTATTCCCGATTTGCCTGCCGAGCAACAGTATTCAAAAAAAGCAATAGCCTGGGCCGACTCACTCATGAAAAAAATGAGTGTTGATGAAAAAGTGGGTCAATTGTTTATGATTTCGGCTTACAGCAACCGTGACACAACACACGAAAAAGAAATTGCCGATGCCATTCAAAATTATCACATCGGTGGAATTATTTTTTTCCAGGGTGGACCTGTACGTCAGGCGCGGTTAACAAATAAATACCAAAGTCTGGCGAAAATCCCCTTGTATGTTGCCATGGATGCTGAATGGGGATTGAGCATGCGCATTGACAGCACCGTTCGTTACCCAAAACAAATGGCTTTGGGTGCGGTGCAAAACGATACCCTTATTGAAAAAATGGGTGTATATATTGGTAAGGAATGTAAGCGTTTGGGCGTTCACATAAATTTTGGTCCCGTGGTTGACGTAAATAACAACAGTGCCAACCCCGTTATAAACATTCGTTCATTTGGTGAGAATAAAGATAAGGTGGTCAAAAAAGCGCTGGCGTATTACAAAGGCATGAAAAAAGAAAATGTAATGGCCTGTGTCAAGCATTTTCCCGGTCATGGCGACACGGAAACCGATTCACACCTGGGATTGCCCTTAATTACACATTCAAAAGACAGGCTTGACAGCCTGGAATTGTATCCGTTTAAAAAATTGTTTGAAGCCAATGTGCCATCGGTTATGGTTGGACACATGTCCATTCCTTCATTGGACGAAACACCAAATACCTCATCTGTATTCAGCAAAAAAATTGTAACCGAATTGCTGCAGCAACGCATGCGTTTCAAGGGATTGATTTTTACTGATGCATTGGGCATGCAGGGCGCTTTGACAACCTATGAACGTGGCGAAGTTGAAGTACGCGCATTTGAAGCCGGTAACGATGTATTGTTGTGCCCTGATAGTTTGGAGCTGGCATTTAACTCATTGAAAACAGCAGTTACCGAAGGCCGAATTT
The DNA here is from genome assembly GCA_035299065.1 of Flavobacteriales bacterium. Lineage (GTDB taxonomy): Bacteria > Bacteroidota > Bacteroidia > Flavobacteriales_D > UBA2798 > DASPJQ01. The sequence goes on along the minus strand of DATGXI010000078.1, from coordinate 1,686 downwards.
CGAAAGAACGGTTAGATTATAGCGTAAAAGCAATCCTGCTTGCAAAGTACAGCAACGGGCTGTATAAAAAGCAGCACGTAAAAGAGGAAAACCTTGTTGCCGACTTAAATGACAATACACATAAAGTCAACGCAAAATTACTGACCGAAAAGTCGCTTACCTTATTAAAGAACAACAAAGATATTTTACCACTTAAACGCCTCGATACACTTACTATTGCCGTAGTAAGCATTGGAGATTCACTTGACAATACGTTTTTGCGAAGTGTTGAACGTTATTCACCTGTGAAAAAAATTGCCGTGGGCAAATATTATACAGGAAATATTCTTGACAGTGTTGCCGGGAATGATTTGGTCATAATTGGCATGCATTACAGCGCACAGCAGGCACAACGCAATTATTTGGTAACCGAACCAATGCTCAATACATTAAAAGCCCTGCAAACCAAAAAACATGTATTGGTAACAATGGGCAATGCGTATTTTATTGACAAATTAAATACAGGAGCTGAAGAAGCGCTTATGCTTACCTATGAAAACACCGAAAATGCGCAGGATTTGGCTGGTGAAGCCTTGTTTGGCGGAGCCACCGTTACCGGTAAATTACCTGTAACCATAAACACCACGTATACATCGGGCATGGGCATTTCGTTAACGAAATTAATCCGTTTCAAATATGTTTTACCTGAGGAGCTGGGAATTGCCAATGTAAAACTGGCGCGGGCTGACAGTATTGCGCAAAGCGGAGTGGATGAAGGCGCATACCCCGGCTGCGTGGTTTTGTGTGCAAAAGACGGAAAAGTGTTTTACCAGAAAGCGTTCGGTTACCACACCTTTGACAAGAAACGTAAAGTAAAAATTACCGACATATACGATTTGGCATCGGTGTCAAAAGTTTCGGGCACACTTACCAGTTTAATGAAATTAACCGATGAGAAAAAATTCAGTGTTGACGATAAACTGGGTAAATATTTGCCCGATGTGATTGACAGCAGCAGCGCTTATGCAAAAATTGTGATCAAACAAATGCTCACACACCAGGCCGGGCTAAAAGACTGGATTCCGTTTTTCTTATTGGTGTATGATAAAAAAACCGGCACCTATGACCCGAAAATATTCAGGACAAAACCTGAAAAAGGATTTACGCGCATTCATGACAACCTGTATATATTGAGCACCTACGAGGACACCATCTTTAATTATATTTTAAAGAAAAGTCCGCTTTCGCCAAACAAAACCTATAAGTACAGCGATCTTGGTTATTATTTTTTAAAGCGGGCTATTTTAAAGATCACAGGCAAGCCGCTTGATCAATATGCCTATGAAAATTTTTACAAACCGCTTGGATTAACTACCATGGGTTATAAACCACGTGAGCGTTTTAGCATTGACCGCATACCACCTACTGAAGACGACCACCAATTCAGAAATGCGTTGGTGCATGGCGATGTGCATGACCAGGGAGCAGCCATGGTTGGTGGAGTTGGCGGGCACGCAGGTTTATTTGCCAATGCCAACGATGTGGGGGTTTTATTTCAAATGATGATGAATTACGGCACCTATGGAGGCGAACGTTACATAAAAGAAACAACCCTTCGTGAATGGTCAAAATGTCAATTTTGCGCCAATGGAAACAGGCGTGGAATTGGTTTTGACAGGCCAACCATGACTGGCAAGGGCCCAACCT
>DATGXI010000077.1:0-73755 GCA_035299065.1 Flavobacteriales bacterium | reverse complement strand
TGTGTTGTTGGTGTTTGTGTTGTTGGTGTTTGTGTTGTTGGTGTTTGTGTTGTTGGTGTTTGTGTTGTTGGTGTTTGTGTTGTTGGTGTTTGTGTTTGTGTTTGATTTGTTTAATGTGTCTTTTACCACGTTGGTGGTATTATTTGCAAGGTTATTCGTTGTTTTATTTACAGTGTCTTTGGCGGTGTTGTTGGTTGTATTACTCAGGTTGGTATTTGCAGTATTGGAATTTGATTTGTTTGAGGTGTCTTTTACAGTGTTATTGGTATGAGTGACCAGGTTGTTAGTTGTTTTATTAACGGCCGTATCCTTAACAGTGTTATTTGCAACATTGCCATTTGTGTTGTTTGTTTTGTTTGCTGTTGTATCCTTAGCCGTGTTATTTGCGGTATTGTTACCTGAATTATGCTGGGCATTGGTGTTATTGGAATTGTTATGCAAGGTGTCCTTCAACGCATTGTTGGCTGAATTATTTCCACTGTTCTGGTTAGTTGCATTATTGGCTGTTTGATTGTTATTTGCCTGGTTGCTATTCTGCACATTGTTTGTATTCCCATTATTTTTTATATTGTTGTTTGCTTGTGTGTCATACTGGCTTGTATTTGTTAGCGTACCTTTATTCACATCAGTTGTTGTTTGCTTATAAAAAACAGTTGTGCTGTCATCAGGCGATTCAATTACCGTATTATACTTTGGTAAATATTTTTTGTCGTATGGCTTATTCACAAATACCAGGCCAGCTTCCTCATTCCTCAGGTCACGCAGTGCTTTTGCAACATTGTCGGGTAACAAGGTAAATTGCCACGGTGAATTTACCAGGCTATCAAGTGAGCCATAAAACTTTTTTACATCGGCACCATACACTGGGTATTTTGACGTGTCACTCGGTAAAAAAGCATTGTAGGAAATAAGTCCGTTCTTCTTTACTTCATACGGTGCCTCAGCCTGCTCCAGGTAATTCTCCAGTAATTGTCGTGTATTGATGTCCTGTGAATGTTTTTTTACAATGGTATCACCATTTTCATCCAGTTTCACATAATAAACGGTATTGGGCAACTGGTTAATGTTCGAAACAGTTGTGCCATCGCCTTTCAAACGGGTTACATGAAAACCTTCATCATCTTCAACCAACACATAGGTTGTACCACGTGTTCCTCCAGGTAATTTTTCATTTGCAGGATCGCTGCTATCGTCAGCCAAAGGAGGCGAAATTATACTGTCAGTAACCACAAGCTTTTTCTTAAAACATTTTGTTTGGGTTCGGCCATTGTTATCAGGTACACTGGTTACACCTAAAATCACTTCATATAACCCGGGTTTTACCAGCGTAACCGGAAAACGTTCACCTTTCATTTCTATCCCGTCTCCAAAATCCCAATAGTATGCTCCAATCTCAAAATCCCTGAATCGCGCCTGGCCCGTTGAAACAAAAAACGGCATCATTGGATTTGCCGAGTCCGGAACATCCATTAACGGTTGATTGTAATCAGCAATTTCCAACTGGTACAGGGCTTCATTCATAAACAATGCATTTACTACCGTATCAAAAACATTTAACTGAACGGTGTAATTACCGGGCTCACGGTAGCAATGGTAGGCCGACAATCCTTTTTTTGTAGTTCCGTCACCAAAGTCCCACTCGTAAATCATGGGTATGGTATCCACATCAATACTGGCCTCTTCAAAAAATTCATAGCAATAATTCACTTCCACGTAATCGGTGCAATTGGTGAATTCAGGATGTGAAAGTTTTACCGAGTAAATATCGTCAGTACCGGCACGGTTACTGGTCAGGTATCCTTTTGAAAAATCAGCTGAAGCCCAAAAACCAAAATCGTCCTTTTCTGAATTAATTTCATCCACTTCGTGTACAATACGTGCATAGGGATATCCTCCAACGGTATGAAAAACATCAAGGCCGCCTTTTCCTTTTTTGCCCGCGCTTGAGTAATACAATATTCCCGAAGGGTGCAGGAAGGGAAACATTTCATTTTTTGAACTATTGATGATAGGCCCAAGGTTTACGGGTAAAATCCAGGTACTGTCTTCCTCGTTAAACGTTGAATAATATAAATCAGTACCACCTGAACCACCTGGCATATCTGATGAAAAAACCATTACGGTTCCTTGCTCGTTAATGGTAGCTTGCCCACAGGAATAACTTACATCATTGAACGTAAAAGCCGATGATTCCTTCCACTTCCCGTTTTTCTTCTCGTAAAAAAACAAACCAAGTTTTGTGTCTTTGTACAGGCTCTTTAATTTTGCTTTATCGCTTTGGGTACGCGTAATTACTGCCCTGTTACCATAATCGTAAAACGTAATTGGGCCATCATGCGCATACAAACTATTGAATGAATTTGCGGGCTTTACTTCCAGCGATGAGTCATTGGGAACACTAAAAATATTTATGAGTGATTTCCCGCCTTTTGTGGTTTCAAATTTTATGGCCGAAAAATCAATTCGGTCTGAACAAAACAACAGGTTCCCTTCGAAAGGAATAGCTGAAAATTCATTTTTGTCGGGTGTATTGCAGGGCAGTGATTTTACTTTATACAATTCCTGTGACTTACCCTGCGAAAGGCTTGCGCATACAAGAACAACTAAACAAATCAAGTGTTTTAGTTGTTGTATCTGGCTCATAATCAGTCGAAATTTCATTAGGGTGCCTATGCTAACAAAGAAAACAATAATAAGTCTGTAAATCACCCTGAATAAAGCCTGTTAGCAACAATGTCGAGTTAGTTATTTAAAAATAGCGTGGGCTGCGTGCATTCACCCGGTAGTAAAACAAGTATCGCAACAGCACTTCATGGGAACCCGACTGGTAATTTCGCAGTGCCGAAAAAGTATAATCGTAGGAATATCCGGCAAACCATTGGTCATTTATACGCATTTGCGCAATGGCTACCATGGCCTTTGTTGTCCTGTATGTCAGACCAATAGAATACTTATTCTGAATAACGGTTTGAACCGTACCGTCCAATAGCAACGAGTTTGCAGGTCCCCGTGCAGCCAGTACCGAGGGTTTAAGCACAAATCCTTTTGACAGGTTTATGAAGGTTCCTACCTGCAAAAGCACATTGTAATTTTTAAAATCGTTGTATACTTTATAACGATTACCTGTTAAACTTAATTTATGCGAAAGCATGAATGGAACTGAAAGCCCTCCAAAAAACTTTTTATTGTAGAAATACATCCCAAAACTAACGTTTGGTTTGATAAAAAGTGGCGAGGGCCCATCAAATTGAGGGTCGTTTGTGGCATTTAAAGCCACCTCGTTCCAGCGTGAATTATACATAGAAACACCACCACCTAAACCCAGGGAGAAAAAACCATCCGTGTTCACTTTCATTCTGTAAGCATAGGTTGCATACAAGCCGTTTTCGGTGGTTACACCAATAGCGTCTCTGTAAAACATGGCGCCAAGTGCAACATTCTCGCTTTTTAATGGCCCGTGTACAGCCAGGTTTTGTGTTGATGGAGCACCATCAAAACCTACCCATTGGCTACGGTGCGATGCCGAAACACTTAAGGCATTTTGTGAACCTGCATAAGCGGGGTTAATCACCAACCCGTTAAACAGGTATTGGCTTGTAACCGGCACGTACTGCGCCCATGCATTGCCATAATTCATGGCAAACAAAAACATACATACAATCCTTAATGCTTTCATCGTTTAATAATTATATATCCTGTAAAATCTTCATAACCCTCTACTTTTAAAACATAGAAATAGGTGTCGTTTGGCAATTCACTTCCGTTTGTTTTGGTTCCAGCCCAGTCATTTTTATAATTTTCGGTCTCGTACACTTTCTCGCCCCAACGCGTAAATATTTGCAGTTCATTTTTAATTGTGGCTATTCCACCAATCATCCAAACATCGTTAATGCCGTCTCCGTTAGGTGAAATGCCTTGAGGAATTACCACATCGTTTACGGTTATAATTACATCGTCAGTTGCAGGCGGGCAAGTTCCATTGGCAACCGACCACGTAAATGTGTTTATGCCTACCACCAGGTTATTGACTTGTGAAACCGGATTGTTTGGTGCCACAACTGTTGATCCGGCATTTTGAATAATCCATGTTCCTGTTCCAAAAGGCGGATTATTTGCTGCAAAAACAGCGTTGGTAACTTCTATGCTTTGGTCGGGTCCGGCACTTGCCGTTGGCAATTCCCAGAATGTAATGTAAACGGTATCCTTATCAATACAGGTTCCACCTCCCACCGATTCAGTCCACACCAACATAAATGTTCCTTCAATGGTTGATGTTATTTGCGAATTGGCATTGTTTGTATCGGCAATACTGATGTTTGCTGCACCTGTACTCCATACACCATTTCCAATCAGTGCCGAAGCATTTAATGTATCTACCAGTCCGCAAACTGCCGTGTCATTTCCTGCAAACGTTACCGGTTGCAGCAATACATTTATTGATTGTGTTAAGCTTTCAGCGCAAAAACTTTCACCTACAGTATAGGTAACGTTTACCAAACCGGTTAACGAAGCCGGATCAAATACGTTTCCGGTAACTCCGGCTCCACTCCATGTTCCAGGAACATCTCCTGTAACAAGTGGATCAAGTGATACAGCTCCGCTGGACGTACAAATACTTGGGGTTGCAAAAGCCCAGGTTGGATCCACATCAGGGCTAACATAGATATTTCGCGTTAATGTGTCTTTACAAATTCCAAAGCCCACAATGTATGAAATTGAATGTACACCCGGGCCTGCCGCTGCAGGGTCAAATGTATTTCCGGTTACACCAGTACCTGTCCAAATTCCTCCAGGGTCACCTGTTGCCATAAGCACAACAGGAGCGCCAGCTTCACAAACTGTATCTGCATATGTCCATAAAGCGTTAGCTACCGGCACAACAACCAGCGTAAACGATGACGAGTCGGTACAAACCCCATTGTCCACAAAATGAACTATATCATATGTTCCAGGCCCTGATAAAGAAGGACTGAATTGCCAGCTAACCGGTATGACACCTCCTGCGGAAACAGTAAAGAAATCGGTTGCTCCGGCATTTGGAAGAACCATTGATACAAGGTCAATATTGCTTTCCAACACACACATGGTATCAGGCATTGCTGATGTAAATTGGGAAACAACAGGAGCAAGAATGGTTACATTAAACTGACAAACCTGGGTATTGCCATTTGCATCTGTTGCTGTAAATTCAACCGTAGTGGTTCCCAATGGGAATGTTGAACCACTTGCAAGACCCGCAGTTTGCGCAATAGTTGCCCCGCCACAGTTGTCAGAAACACCTGGTGTAATAAATGTAATAAACGGATCACAACTGGTTGTATCATTCGGGCATCCTATTATTACAGGCAATTCTGTATCGTTAACCGTAACAATAAATGAACAGGTTGTTGCATTTCCAACAGCATCCGTTGCCGTATAAATAACATTCGTTGTTCCTATTGGAAATACCGAACCACTTGACAAGCCTGCTGTTTGTGTAAGCACCAAACCTGCACAGTTATCACTTGCGGTTGGTGCAGCCCATGATACCGTAGCCCCACAAATACCCGCATCATTTACAACCGTAATGTCAGACGGACAACTTACAAATGCTGGTGCTTCATTATCGGTTACTGTAATTGTAAAACTGCATACGCTTGTATTCCCTACAGCATCTGTTGCGGTGTAGCCTATCAATGTAACACCTATAGGGAATGATGATCCGCTGGCCAATCCGCTTGTTTGTACAATTGAAACACCAGGACAATTATCGGTAGCAACAGGCACTATCCAGTTAACTGCTTCGCTGCAGAATCCAGGTGAATTGTTCACGCTTATGTTCACCGGACACGAAGCAAATACAGGTAATTCATTATCATTTACGGTTATGGTAAACGAACATATACTTGAGTTTCCGCTGGCATCGGTTGCGGTGTAATTAATGGTTGACACGCCAATTGGGAATACTGATCCGTTTGGCAAACCTGCCGTTTGAACAAGCGATGCAATTGAACAGTTATCGTTTGCAACAGGCAATGTCCAATTTACCACGGCACCACATGAGCCAGCATCGTTATTTACAACTATATTAACCGGACAAGAGGCAAATACCGGCAATTCATTATCGCTCACGGTTACGGTAAAGTTACAAACCGCAACATTTCCGCTGGCATCCGTTGCAGTGAAAGAAACATTGGTTGTGCCCAACGGAAAAGCCGATCCGCTAACAGGGCCTGCGGTTTGAACAATGCTAACACCAGGGCAGTTGTCAGTTGCTGCAGGCGCAAGCCAACTTACAATAGCGCTGCAAAAACCTGTTGTATTATTTACAGCAATATTTGAAGGACAAGATGCAAAAACAGGAACCTCATTGTCATTCACGGTTACCGTAAACGAACATACTGCGGTGTTTCCGCTTGCATCGGTTGCCGTATAGGATACGTTGGTTGTTCCTATGGGGAAAGTTGATCCACTTATTAATCCTGCGGTTTGTGTTATAACAAGACCAGGGCAATTATCATTGGCTGTTGGAGCGCCCCAGGAAACAACCGCACCGCAAACACCAGGATTGTTATTTACGGTTACACTAACCGGACACGATGAGAATACCGGCACTTGTACATCAGTGACTGTAATGGTAAAACTACATGTAGAAACATTTCCACCAGCATCAGTAGCCGTATAATTAATTGTTGTAACACCAATTGGGAAAACCGATCCACTTGGCAAACCGGTTGTTTGGGTTAACACGGTTCCTGGACAATTATCACTTGCGGTTGGTGCAATCCAGGTAACAGTTGCTCCACATGAGCCCACTGTATTGCTCACGGCAATGTTTGATGGGCAACCAGCAAAAACAGGGAACTGTGCATCCACAACTGTAACACTGAAAGAACAGATTGATGTGTTACCCAAAGCGTCTGTTGCGGTATACGTAATGTTTGTGACACCAATTGGGAATGCCGATCCACTTGGTAAGCCTGTTGTTTGCGTAATGGTAACTATTCCTGGACAATTATCGCTTGCCAGTGGAGGCGCCCAGCTAGCAACTCCGCTACATAGCCCTGGTGTATTATTCACAACAAAGTTAACCGGGCATGAAACAAATACCGGTGCTTCGTTGTCAGTTACAGTTACACTAAACGAACAGTTGGCCGTTAAGCCTGAAGCATCGGTACACGTGTAAACAATATTGGTGGTTCCTAATGGGAATACTGATCCGTTTGGCAATCCCGCAGTTTGCGTAACCGTAACACCTGAACAGTTATCGGTTGCTGCAGGTAAAACCCAGTTTACCACAGCTGAACAATTACCTGCATCGTTATTTACAATAATGTTTGACGGACATGAAACAAATACCGGTGGCTGTATATCGTTTACAGTTACTGTAAAATTGCAGGTTGAAGAATTTCCACTGGCATCGGTTGCGGTAAATGTTACCAGTGTTGTTCCAACAGGGAAAGCTGAACCGCTTGGCAAACCGCTTGTTAAGGTTATTAATGTTCCTGCACAATTATCAGTTGCGCTTGGAGCAATCCAGCTTACAATTGCGCTACACAACCCTGGCGAATTGTTTACAATGATGTTTAAAGGACATGATGTAAATACGGGTAATTGATTGTCAATAACCGTTACCGTGAATGAACAGGTTGAAGTATTTCCTGCTGCATCGGTTGCCGTATATACAACCGTTGTTACACCAACAGGGAATGCTGATCCGCTTGGCAAGCCTGCCGTTTGAACAAATGATACTCCTGCACAATTATCCGAAACCGAAGGCGCTGCCCAACTCACAATTGCACTGCATAAACCAGGGTTATTGTTGATTGTAATATTTGCCGGACATGATGAGAATACCGGAAGTTCATTATCACTTACGGTTACTGTAAAGGAACAAATTGCCGTGTTACCGGCTACATCCGTTGCCAGGTATGAAATAGTCGTGCTTCCTATTGGGAATGACGAACCACTTGGCAACCCCGATGTTTGTGTGACAGTAACAACACCAGGACAGTTATCGCTTGCCAACGGAAGTACCCAGGAAACAATTGCACTGCATGAGCCAACCGTATTACTAACATTTATGTTTACCGGACATGAAGTAAATATTGGCGCTTCCGCATCATTTACAGTTACAGTAAACGAACACACGGCCGAATTGCCTGCAGCATCTGTTGCCGTATAAGTAATTGTGGTAACACCTATTGGGAAAACAGAACCATTGGGTGGGCCTGCGGTTTGTATCACGGTAACTCCTGCGCAATTATCACTGGCCGTTGGGTTAACCCAGTTTATAACGGCACTGCACGATCCAGGTGTATTCGAAGAAACAATGTTTGGTGGACACGAAACAAAAACAGGGTTTTGATTATCGGTTACGGTTACCACAAACGAACAGGTTGCGGTATTGCCGCCTGCATCTGTTGCCGTAAAACTCACAGGTGTTGTTCCAACAGGGAATAACGATCCGGATGGTAAGCCAGCCGTTTGTGTGATGATTACACCTGAGCAATTATCACTTACCGCTGGAGCTACCCATGTTACAATTGCCCCACACAAACCAGGATTGTTAATGACGGTTGTACTTGAAGGACATGACGTAAATATTGGAACCTGGTTGTCATTCACGGTAACGGTAAACGTACATACGCTTACGTTACCGCTTGCATCAGTAGCGGTGTACGATATTGTTGTTACGCCCACTGGGAAAACCGATCCACTTGGCAAACCTGTTGTTTGCGTAATAACGGTGCCCAGACAATTGTCGCTCGCAGTTGGCGCTATCCAAGAGGCTACCGAACTACATAAGCCAGGCGTATTATTTAAAACAATGCTTGAAGGACATGATGTAAATACCGGTAATTGATTATCCACAACAGTAACAGTAAATGCGCAAACGGAAATATTTCCTGTCACATCAATGGCATTGTAGCTGATATTTGTTACGCCTATCGGGAACAAAGATCCGGAAGACAATCCAGCGGTTTGTACAAGCGTTACCACACCCGGACAGTTATCGCCTGCAACCGGAGGCGTCCATGATACTAAAGCTGCACATGTACCCGCATCGTTATTCACCAAAATATTTGACGGGCACGATGAATAAACCGGTGGCTGATTATCATTCACAGTTACTGTAAACGTACACAGGGTTGAATTACCAGCCGCGTCTGTTGCAGTATAGGTTACTGTTGAAACACCAACAGGGAATGCCGAACCGGAAGCAAAACCTGCTGTTTGAACAAGTGAAATTACGCCACAATTATCAGTTGCGGCAGGGGCTATCCAGGTACCTATGGCTGAACAGAAGCCCGGATCATTGTTTAGTACTATGTTTGACGGACATGTTGTAAACAACGGTGCCTGGTTGTCTGAAACAGTAACAGTAAACGAACACATAGCACTATTTCCAGCTGCATCGGTTGCTGCATACGTTATTGTAGTAACACCAACGGGGAATGAGGACCCTGAAGGCAAGCCTGCGGTTTGAATGATACTTAAGCCCGCACAATTATCCGATGCTGTTGGTGCAACCCAGGAAGCAACAGCACTACACAATCCTGGATTATTGTTCAAGACGATATTTGGCGGACAACTTGTAAACACCGGAACCTGCGCATCGGTTACGCTAACGGTAAATGAGCATAACACCGAATTACCTCCTGCGTCAAGTGCATTATACGTAATGGTGGTTACACCTATTGGGAAAACCGATCCACTTGGTAAACCGGCAACCTGAGTTACAATCACACCTGTACAATTATCTGTTGCAGTAGGCACAGTCCAGGTGACAGTTGCACCACAAACACCGGCATCGTTCGCAACGGTAATATTTGCAGGACAACTTACAAAAACTGGCGGTTGATTATCTGACACAGTAACCGTAAACGAACATGTTGATGTGTTACCATTTCCATCTGTTGCAGTAAACGTTACAAGTGTAACCCCCAGCGGGAATGATGAGCCGGATGGCAAGCCTGCAGTTTGCACTATAGCTACGACACCCGTACAATTATCTGTTGCCGTTGGTGGTGACCATGTAGCAACAGAGGTACACACGCCAGGAGTTGTAGTAAGCGAAATATTCGCAGGACATGAAGTAAACAAAGGCGCTTCGTTATCTGAAACAATTACACTGAACGCACACAAAGTTGTATTACCATTTGCATCAGTAGCCGTATACGATATGTTCGTTGTTCCTATTGGGAAAACCGATCCGCTTGGTGGCCCTATGGTTTGTGTTACAACAACACCAGAACAGTTATCAGTTGCAGAAGGAGGAGCCCATGAAACAATTGCAGAACAAATTCCAGAAGAAGTATTTGTGTTAATTGTTGCGGGACAACTTACAAAAACAGGAGCCTGGTTATCGATAACGGTTACCGTAAACGTACACGTGGTTGTATTGCCGCTGGCATCTGTAGCAACATACGATACTGTTGTAACACCAATAGGAAAGGCTGATCCGTTTGCCAGGCCTGCGGTTTGATTGATTACCATTCCACCGCAATTATCGGTTGCAACCGGTACAGCCCAACTTGCTATAGCACTACATAAACCTGGATTAGCATTTAGCACAAAACTTGAAGGACACGAAGTAAATACCGGAACCTGGTTATCAATAACAGTAACTGTAAACGTACACAATGTTGAATTTCCGCTGGCATCGGTAGCCCTGAATGTGTTTGTGGTTGTACCAATTGGGAACGCAGAGCCGGAAGGTAAACCTGCTGTTTGCCCCAGCACCATTCCAGGACAATTATCTGTTGCGGCAGGCGGAGTCCACAAAACATTTGCACTGCATGATCCAGGTGTATTATTTACTGTAATGTTTGTTGGGCACGAAGTGAACACCGGGAATTCGTTATCAACTACTGTAACGGTGAACGAACACACGCTGCTGTTACCACTGGCATCAGTAGCAGTATATGTAATGGTAGACGTTCCAATAGGGAATGTTGAGCCGCTTGATAAACCGGTGGTGTGAACCAGGCTAAGACCTGGACAATTATCAGTGGCAACAGGCGCTACCCAGGTAACAACTGAACCACAAGATCCCGGTGCATTATTAACAGTAATGTTTACCGGGCAAGAGGTAAATACCGGTGATTGATTATCGGTAATTGTAACGCTAAACGAACAGGTGGCACTGTTTCCGCTGGCATCAGTTGCAATAAACGTTACAAGTGTAACACCAACAGGGAATGTTGAGCCACTTGGCAACCCGCTTGTTTGTGTTACAACCAAACCAGCACAATTATCACTGGCTGCAGGCGCAATCCAATTCACAACAGCCCCACAAATTCCCGGGGTGTTGTTCATCAAAACATTTATTGGACACGAAGTAAACACAGGCAGTTCATTATCGGTTACAGTAACTGTGAACGAACAAACGCTGCTGTTCCCACTGGCATCGGTAGCGGTGTATGATATGGTTGTTACACCTATTGGAAATGATGACCCGCTTGGCAAACCAGAAGTTTGTACAACAACAATTCCTGCGCAATTATCGGTAGCTACTGGTACAGGCCAAAACACCACCGCACCGCAACTACCCGGTGTATTGTTCACGGCAATGTTTAACGGGCAAGAAGTAAATACCGGAACCTGATTGTCAACAACAGTAACAGAAAATGTACAAAGCGTTGAATTTCCACTTGCATCGGTTGCCGTATAGGAAATAGTTGTTAAACCAATGGGGAATGTTGAACCACTTGGCAAACCTGCTGTTTGGGTTAAGGTCATTCCTCCACAATTATCAGTACCTACAGGAGTAACCCAACTTACAACTGCCGAACAACTTCCGGGTGTATTATTTACCGTGATGTTTGACGGGCAAGAACTAAATACAGGGAACTGATTATCTACCACAGTTACCGTAAATGAGCATACTGAATTGTTACCGTAACTATCAGATGCCGTAAAAGAAATAGTTGTTGTTCCTATTGGAAATGCTGAACCACTAACAGCACCGGCTGTTTGAACAATGCTTACACCCGGACAGTTATCGCTTGCTGAAGGCGCAACCCATGTTACCACTGAACTACATAAACCGGGTGTATTATTTACAGTGATGTTTGTTGGGCAAGACGTAAATACAGGTGACTGGTTATCCACTACCGTTACGGTAAATGTACAGGTTGCTGTGTTTCCATTCACGTCTGATGCAACAAAAGCAATGTTTGTTGTTCCTATTGGAAAAGTTGAACCGCTTGGTAAACCACCTGTTTGCGCAATAGAAACGCCTGGGCAATTATCGCTTGCCGATGGTGCAACCCAATTCACCACTGCCCCACAAATACCGGTTGTATTGTTAACCAAAATATTTACAGGGCATGAGGTAAATACTGGTAATTCATTGTCAGTAACCGTAACGGTGAAAGAACATATGCTGCTGTTGCCGCTTGCATCAGTTGCGGTAAACGATACAGTTGTTGTTCCTATCGGAAAAACCGATCCGCTTGGCAAGCCTGCTGTTTGCGTCACCACCATTCCTGCGCAATTATCTGTTGCAATTGGCGCTGGCCAAAATACAGTTGCTCCACAAACGCCTGGCGCGTTGTTAACTGAAATATTTGAAGGACACGATGTAAATACAGGAATCTGATTATCAACAATGGTCACTGTAAACGAACACAACGTAACGTTTCCACTGGCATCAGTTGCCGTATAAGTAATATTTGTTACACCTACGGGGAATAAAGAACCACTAGGTAAGCCTGCAGTTTGCGTAATAATAACTCCAGGACAATTATCAGTTGCCGCTGGCGCTACCCAACCTGTAAATGCCCCGCAAATTCCCGGGGTATTGCTAATAACCAGACTTGAAGGACATGAGGTAAATGTTGGGAATTGATTATCGATCACATTTACGGTAAATGTACATACCGAAGTATTACCATTAATATCGGTTGCAGTAAACGCAATGGTTGACGTACCTATAGGAAAACTTGACCCGCTTGGTAAGCCAGCAGTTTGAACAACACTAACACCACCACAGTTGTCAGATGCAGCAGGCGCAACCCATGTCACAACTGAACTGCATGAACCAGGTGTATTGTTAACAGTTATGTTGCCAGGGCATGATGTAAAAACAGGTGACTGGTTATCGATGATTGTTACGCTGAAAGAGCACGTGGCTGAATTTCCGTTGGCATCCGTTGCAATAAATGTTACGAGTGTTACTCCTACAGGAAATGTTGAGCCGCTTGGCAAACCACTTGTTTGTATAATTGAGAGTCCTGGACAATTATCGCTTGCCGCAGGAGCAACCCAGTTGACAACTGCACCACAAATTCCGGGCGTATTGTTCATTGTAATATTTGCAGGACACGATGTGAATGCAGGAAGTTCGTTGTCGGTTACTGTTACCGTAAATGAACATGTAGCTACATTTCCACTGATATCGGTTGCTGTGTAGGATATGCTTGTTGTGCCAATTGGGAAACTTGAACCGCTGGGTAATCCTGTGGTTTGTGTCAATACCAACCCTCCGCAATTATCATTTGCAACGGGGGCCGGCCAAAATACAACGGCACCACATGAGCCTGGTGTATTGTTCACCGCAATATTCAGTGGACATGAAGTAAATACAGGAATCTGGTTGTCCACTACAGTAACGGTAAACGCACATACAGTTGCGTTTCCACTTGCATCAGTTGCCGTATATACAATATTTGTAATACCAATTGGGAAACTTGAACCACTTGGTAAACCTGCAGTTTGTGAAAGCACCATTCCACCACAATTATCACTTGCAACGGGTGCTACCCAGCTTACCACTGCCGAACAGCTTCCTGGTGTATTGTTCACTGTAATATTGGCCGGGCACGAGATAAACACCGGAAATTGATTGTCAACTACAGTTACTGTAAAAGAACAAATGGCTGTATTGCCATAACTGTCCGATGCAGTAAACGTAACAGTTGATGTGCCTATAGGAAACGCTGAACCGCTTACCAGGCCTCCTGTTTGTACAACACTTACTGCAGGACAATTATCACTTGCTGTTGGCGTAACCCATGTTACCACCGAGCTGCATAAACCAGGTGTATTGTTCACAGTAATGTTTGATGGGCATGAAGTAAAAACGGGTGGTTGAACATCGGTAACGGTAATGGTAAAAGAACAGGTTGCAGAATTACCACTTGCATCAACTGCCAAAAATGAAACTGTTGTTATTCCTATTGGAAATAGCGAACCACTTGTTAAACCGCTTGTTTGGGTTAATGTTAAACCACTGCAATTATCAGTTGCCGCAGGAGCAGGCCACGTTACAACAGCGCCACAGGTTCCTGCACTTGTATTTGTACTTATGTTTGCCGGGCAGGTTGAAAATACAGGCAATTCGTTGTCAGTTACTGTAACGGTGAATGAACATACGCTGCTGTTACCGCTTGCATCAACTGCGGTATACGTTATTGTTGTTGTGCCAATTGGAAATGTTGAACCGCTTGGAAACCCTGCGGTTTGTGCCACAACCAGTCCGGCACAGTTATCTGTTGCCACAGGAGCGGGCCATGAAACAATGGCCGAACAATTTCCAGGCGTATTGTTTACACTTATGTTAAGCGGACAGGATGTAAAAATGGGTGCTTGTAAATCGGTAACTGTGATAGTGAATGTGCAAAGGGAAGAATTTCCACTCGCATCAGTAGCTGTATAGGAAATGGTTGTTACACCAATTGGAAATACCGACCCATTGGGTAACCCTGACGTTTGCGCCAATACAATTCCCGGACAGTTATCACTTGCCATTGGAGCAACCCAGCTAACAACAGCCGTGCATGAACCAGGAGCAGTTGTAACGGCAATGTTTGAGGGGCATGACGTAAATAAAGGCAATTGATTATCTACTACAGTAACCGTAAATGAGCAGGTTGATGTAAGTCCATAAATATCTGTAGCCGTATACACAACATTGGTTACGCCAACTGGAAATGCTGATCCGGCCGGAAGCCCGCTCGTTTGCGCAATAACAACTCCGGCACAATTATCGGTTGCAGCTGGAGGAGTCCAGTTAGCAATAGCACTACACAAGCCTGCGCTGTTATTCAACAAAATATTTGGTGGACAAGATGAGAATACAGGAGCCTCAACATCGGTAACTGTAACCGTAAATGAACATACACTTGTATTGCCATATGCATCAGTTGCTGTATATGAAATAGTTGTTGTACCAATTGGAAAACTTGATCCGCTTGCTGCACCCAATGTTTGCAGCACAGTTAAACCAGCACAATTATCAGATGCCGCGGGAGCGGGCCAACTAACAACCGCTCCGCACACACCAGGATTATTTGTTGTGATAATGTTTGAAGGGCATGATGTAAATGTTGGAGCCTGGTTATCGGTAACTGTTACTAAAAAACTACAGGTTGCTGTGTTTCCACTGGCATCAGTTGCTGTATAAACTATGGTTGTTGTTCCTATTGGAAAACTTGACCCACTTGGTAAACCCGCTGTTTGTATAAATGAAACACCTGCGCAATTATCGGTAACAGCTGGAGCAATCCATGTAACTACAGCCGAACATAAACCCGGTGTATTGTTTACTGAAATATTCACTGGACATGAAGAAAACACGGGGGCTTGTGCATCAGTAACCGTTACGTTAAATGAACAAAGTGCTACATTTCCACTTGCATCGGTTGCCGTAAAAACAACAGGCGTAGTGCCTACTGGGAATGTTGAGCCACTTGGCAAGCCTGAGGTTTGAACCAGTGTTAAACCTGAACAATTATCACTTGCTGCCGGGGCTGTCCAACTTACAACAGCACTGCACAAACCAGGATTGGATGCAACGGTAATATTCACCGGGCAAGACGTGAATACAGGAACCTGATCATCAACAACCGTAACAGTAAATGTACACACCGCTGTATTACCAGATGCGTCCGTTGCCGTATAGGCTATAGTGGTTACTCCAATTGGAAACGATGATCCGCTTACAGGGCCACTTGTTTGTAAAAGCGAAGTGCCCGAACAATTATCACCAGCAACCGGTGCCGGCCAGCTTACAATGGCGTTACAAATTCCAAATCCTGCATTGGCAACTATATTTGCAGGACATGAAACAAAAACAGGTGTTTGGTCATCGATTACGGTAACCGTAAAACTACATAAGCTTGAATTTCCATTGGCATCTGTTGCAGTAAATACAATATTGCTTACTCCAACAGGAAACGATGATCCGCTGGGCAACCCTGATGTTTGAGCCAACACCAGTCCTGCACAGTTATCACTTGCCGCAGGCGCAACCCAGTTAACAATGGCTGAACAAACTCCAGGTGTATTGCTTACAATGATGTTTACAGGACATGATGTAAATACCGGAACCTGGTTATCGGTAACAGTAACAGAAAACGAACAAACGGATGAATTTCCATAGGCGTCTGTTGCAGTGAAAGAAACATTGGTGACGCCAATTGGAAAGGCTGATCCACTTGGTAAGCCTGCCGTTTGCGTGATCACAGTTCCCGCACAATTATCGCTTGCAACAGGCGCTACCCAACTTACTACTGCACTGCATAAACCAGGATTATTGTTCACTGAAACGTTTGGCGGACATGACGTAAACACGGGTGACTCATTATCGGTAACTGTAACCGTAAAAGAGCAGGTTGCAGAATTGCCACTAGCATCAGTTGCTGTAAATATAACGTTGCTTACACCAATTGGAAAGGCTGCGCCTGATGGCAATCCTGATGTTTGTGTCAACGTTAATCCACCGCAATTATCGCTAGCGGTTGGTGCCGGCCAGCTAACTACTGCATTGCAAGAACCTGGATTATTGTTCACTGTTATACTTGCCGGGCACGAAGTAAATACAGGCAACTGGTTGTCGGTAACGGTCACCGTAAACGAACATGTTGATACGTTACTTGAGGCATCAGTAGCGGTAAAAGTAACAGTTGTTGTCCCTATTGGAAAAGCTGAGCCGGAAGGTAAACCGGCAGTTTGATTTATAACGAGTCCTGCACAATTGTCAGTTGCTGCTGGTGCTACCCAACTTACAATTGCACTGCATAATCCAGGATTATTGTTTACCGTAATGTTTGCTGGACATGATGTAAATGCTGGCGCCTGCGCATCGTTCACGGTAACCGTAAAAGAACAAAAACTTGTATTTCCATTTACGTCTGTTGCCGAAAACGAAACATTTGTTACACCAATTGGGAAAGTTGAACCCGATGGCAATCCACTTACCTGTGTTATGGTTACCGCTCCACAGTTATCACTTGCCAGTGGTGCGGCCCATGAAACAAACGCACCACAAACGCCCGGGTTGCTGGGCAATGTTATACTAAGCGGACAAGACGAAAAAACCGGGAATTCATTATCGGTAACTGTTACATTAAACGTACACACACTTGTGTTGCCACTGGCATCTGTAGCCGTAAACGATACAGGTGTTATGCCAATAGGAAAAGCTGAACCGCTGGCCAAACCTGCTGTTTGTGTAATGACAGTTCCGGTGCAATTGTCAATTGCCACAGGTGCTAACCAGCTTACAATGGCATTGCACGCGCCCGATGTGTTGGGAACAGAAATATTTAACGGACAAGAGGTAAATACCGGAAGTTGATTGTCAATAACCGTGATGGTAAACGTACATAAAGCTGTATTTCCAACAGCATCGGTTGCAGTATAGGAAATAGTAGAAACACCAACGGGGAAAACCGATCCACTTGCCAACCCTACTGTTTGTGTTACAATTAATCCGGCACAATTTTCAGAGGCCACAGGTGCAACCCAACTAACAACCGCACCACATGTTCCAGGTGTGTTGTTAACGGTAATGTTTAAAGGGCAAGAAGTAAAAACAGGAGCCTCATTGTCATTTACGGTAACCGTAAATGAGCAGGTACTGACATTTCCTACAGCGTCAGTTGCAGTATATGTTACGGTTGTTACTCCTTGCGGAAAAGCTGAACCACTTAATAACCCGGTCGATTGTGTCACCGTAACACCTCCACAATTATCTGTAGCTGTTGGCATAACCCAACTAACAGGTGCACTACATAAACCTGTTGCCGTTGAAACGGTAATATTTGCCGGGCAACTTGTAAACGAAGGAACTTCACCATCGCTTACAGTAATCGTAAACGAACAGGCTGTTGCATTGCCCGTAGCATCGGTTGCAGTAAAAACAATGGTTGATGTTCCTATTGGAAAAAATGAACCACTGGGTAAACCCGATGTTTGCGTAAGTGATGAAACTGTGCAGTTATCATTTGCGGTTGGCGCAACCCAACTCACTACTGCACCACATAACCCGGGGGTATTTACAACCGAAATGTTGGGCGGACAAAATGTAAATGTGGGAAATTGATTATCATTCACTGTAACAGTAAATGAGCAGGTGCTTGTATTTCCCGCAGCATCTGTTGCTGTGTAAACAATGTTTGTTGTTCCCAATGAAAAAACAGACCCGCTTGCAGGCCCTGCAGTTTGCGTTACTACAACCCCGGGGCAATTATCGGTAGCTGTTGGTACAGTCCAGGTAGCAACTCCAGTGCACAAACCGGGTGAGGTTGGAATTGTGATGTTCAACGGGCATGTAGCGAATACAGGTGCAGTGGACTCAACCACCGTAATATTAAAAGAACAAGTTGTTACATTTCCGTTTACATCGGTGGCTGTAAAAACAATTGGAGTAACACCCGTAGGAAAAGCCGAACCACTTGGTAAACCTGCCGTTTGTACCAATGACAAACCTGGGCAGTTATCTGTTGCGCTGGGTGCCGCCCATGAAACTACAGCGGTACATTGCCCGGGATCATTTGGAACAGTTATACTTGTTGGACAGGATGTGAACACTGGTGTTTCAGCATCGGTAACCGTAACTGTAAAAGTACAGTTAGTTGTATTTGACGAAGCATCGGTTGCCGTAAACGTAACGGTTGTAACACCTATTGGAAAAAGTGAACCGCTGGGAAGACCCGCGGTTTGTGTTAAGGTAAAACCTGAACAGTTATCTGTTGCTGTAGGATTGGCCCAACTTACAATTGCTCCGCATGCACCCGGATTATTCAACACAGTTGTACTAGAAGGACAAGAAGTAAATACCGGAGGACTATTGTCAGTTACATTAACAGCAAATGTACAAGAGGTAGTATTACCATTCTGATCTGTTGCGGTAAGTGTAACATTGGTTGTGCCGATTGAAACAATGGCACCTGCGGCAGGTGATTGAACAATGGTTAATCCGCCAAATCCACAATTATCAGTAATGGTTGCGATACCTGTATAGTCTAACAGGGTATAGGTACATGCTGCTCCTGCAAAAACATTTTGCGTGGGAGGGCAAACCACCACTGGCGGAATATTGTCCCGTGTAATTACAACTGTATCGGAAAAACCGGCACAAGGTGGAAATGGTGAATTAGTAACGGTCCAAACAAATACGTTTGTACCGGGACCCAAACCTATTACAGTTGAAGTTGGCGAACCAGGTGCTGTAATAAATCCGGCCCCTGAAAGCAAACTCCAGGCCCCTGTACCATAAACTAACGGTGTAGCCCCTAACGTTGTTGAATTAGTACAAACCACCTGATCGGCACCTGCAATGGCAAAGTCACTGAATACACACCGTGTTTCTGTAACGGTTAAAAATGTTGACCCTGGCATGGTATTTTGATACGTTGCCTGAATCCATTCAGGAGACCTTAATGTATTTGAAATTCGTGCTTCATCAAAATCAGCATCAATATCAAAAGCAGCCGAAGCAATGTCTCTTCCAAGCGAAAACGTTGTTGTGGTTCCACCTGTAGGATTTGCTGCATAAGTTACCGCTGTACCCAGTAACACACCATCAAAGTAAAAGCTTACGTCAAGCGAAGTTGTATTACGAACTGCAGCAACATGATGCCATGCGCTTGTGCCCAATGCCGGGCATGGTGCGGTTGATACTACGTTAATATCATTTCCTGGACCAAATTCGTGATAAAAACGCAAGTGATTAGGTGTTGCTGTTCCCGGACCAATGTAATTTAAGGAAAAACAATAATTACCAGCAAGAACTTCTGAATTTCTTCCTTGGGCAAGTAAAATATTTTCAGTAGCTCCGGTTGGTCCTCCTTGCAAAGCCGATTCAAGATTAACCCATGTCTCAAGTGTTACATTTCCTAAAATCTGCATTAAAGGGTTTGAGGGATGTGTTAGCGCCTGCGAAAACTCAATATCCTGTCCATTTGCTGCAACCGCTGAAGCCTCGTCAGTTGTTCCAACGTTTGTTAAGTTCACACCATTTGAAGTTGCATCCAATATGTCATTATGCAAATGCCATACAGCAACATAATTTGGATTCCATGTTGTTGCAGAAGAAGGATCGGTAACAGCACTGCTATTACCAAAATACATATAGAAATTTGTATTTACAGTTGAACTAACTGATGGAACATTAACCCATGCTACTAATTCTCCTGTAGCGGAATTGTATTTTTCCAACTGGTGCGGAATAACTGTTGTTCCATCGGATGAAGTAAAAATAATATCATAACCGCTTATGTGTTGAACGTATCCACCAAATGTTGTATGCCTTAAATCATTATCAGTTAAGCGTACCAGTACCGGAAAATTTACAAGGCTACCCGTACCGGCTGTAATTTGATTTTCCTGTGTAGTTAAAAGCTTATAATAATTGTAACCCGGGGGCGCTGCATTTACCAGAGAAGAAACAAAGAAAAGACAAAGTGAAAAAAATAAAATTAATTTCTGTTTACCTGATGAATTAAACGCAGCACGATTTGCCCACCTTGATAGATGGAAAAAATATTTTAAACAAACACACGTCACCCCATTTCTAATTTCATGGTTAGAATCAATCCAGTCTCAATAAAAGTTGTTCAGAATCAAGTAAATGTAGTGATTTTACCAACTACATCGTAAGAGTTAATTCTTGTAATCACAGTAATTTAGACTAAATCGTTAATTTAAGGCACGTAATGGCCTATTTATAAGATGGTAAAGTGTTTTAGTAATGGTTCGGTTTTTTGTATGCGGCCATGGAAACGCCTGGGCATAAAAAAAGGGCACCTTTTTTAGACGCCCTTTTTAAATATTTGTTTTTCAGTTATTTAGTTCTGCCTTTCAATTTAGACTCTCTGATACTTGTGGTTGACCCATTTGAGCGTATCATTTTGAGTTCTTTATCTTTTTTAGAGCTGAATAAACGTTTAAATCCTTCAACGATCGTTTCAATAAATTTCATGCTTATAATTTTGCTTGTGTTGTTTGAATGGTTACGTAAAAGATACGCTTTTGTTGCTTTAATTTCCTTAATAAATACAAACAAAAAAGGGGTAGTCGTTTGACCACCCCTTTATATGAATTAAATGTTTTCCTACGGTATTATACCGGGAGGACTTATTCGCCTTTTTCCTCGGTTCCTTCAGCATTCTCAGCGCCTTTTTTAGCTGCTGGCTTTTTTGAACGGCTCCTGCGCGTGGTTTTAGCTTTTGCTTCACCTTTAGCGTTGGTGTAAATTTCATTGAAATCAACCAGCTCAATCATACACATCTCGGCATTATCACCTAAACGGTTTCCAGTTTTAATGATGCGTGTATACCCACCATTACGCTCGCTGATTTTTGGAGAAATAACCCTGAATAATTCACTAACGGCAACTTTATTGCCCAGGTAACTGAACACTGTTCTGCGGTTATGCGTAGTGTCATTTTTTGACTTCGTAATTAACGGTTCAACATACATGCGCAATGCTTTTGCTTTTGCTACAGTAGTGAAAATGCGTTTGTGTAATAACAATGACCCAGCCATGTTTGACAACATTGCAGCGCGGTGCTCCTTTGTGCGGCCTAAGTGATTATCTTTTTTTCCGTGTCTCATTTTTCAATTCTTAAAATGTTCTTCAATAATACGACTTGCGTTATTCAACTAGTCTTTATCCAATTTATATTTCGCAACGTTCATTCCGAAATGCAAACCTTTTGATTCAACAAGGTCTTCCAACTCTGTCAATGATTTCTTACCAAAGTTACGGAACTTCAATAAGTCGTTTTTGTTATAAGCTACAAGTTCGCCCAATGTTTCTACGTCAGCAGCTTTCAGGCAGTTCAATGAACGTACTGAAAGGTCCATGTCAACCAGTTTTGTTTTAAGTAACTGGCGCATGTGTAAGCTGGTTTCATCAAACTCTTCTTCTTCTTTCTTATCCTGCGCGTCAAGGGTGATTTTCTCATCCGAGAATAACATGAAATGGTGAATCAGAATTTTTGCTGCTTCCTTTAATGCTTCTTTCGGGTGAATAGAACCATCAGAAGTTACATCCATCACTAATTTTTCATAGTCAGTTTTTTGTTCTACACGATAGTTTTCAATACCGTATTTCACGTTTTTAATTGGCGTGAAAATTGAGTCAACAAAAATAGTTCCAATAGGTGCCGAATTTGTTTTGTTCTCTTCAGCAGGAACATAACCACGACCTTTTGCGATAGCTATTTCAAGGTTCAAGGCAGTACCTTTCTCCATGTTGCAAATAACCAGATCAGGGTTCAATACCTGGAAACCTGAAGTGAATTTTCCTATGTCACCAGCCGTGAACGTGTCCTGGCCTTTGATGTTGATCACTACGTGCTCTGTATCCGTATTGTTGATTTGACGCTTAAAACGTACTTGTTTTAAGTTCAAAATTATATCAGTAACATCTTCAATAACACCCTTGATTGATGAGAACTCATGCTCTACACCCTCAATTTTTACCGATGTAATAGCAAAACCTTCAAGAGAAGAAAGTAAAATCCTCCTTAATGCATTGCCGATTGTAATACCATAACCAGGTTCTAGTGGACGAAACTCAAATTGACCAGACATGTCGTCTGAAGCAATCATTATAACCTTGTCAGGCTTTTGAAAATCAAGTATAGCCATTGTTTTTTCTTATTTAATTATTTAGAATATAATTCGACAATTAATTGCTCTTTAATGTTCTCAGGGATATGAGTCCTCTCAGGCATTTGAAGGAATGTTCCTTTTTTATCAGATGCGTTAAAGTCGAGCCACTCAAATTTGCTTGGGTTACTTGAAATGGAGTTGCTGATTGCCTCAAGCGATTTTGAACGCTCGCGCACTTCTATAACGTCTCCTGCTTTCAAGGTATAACTTGGCACATTGATAACTTCGCCATTCACTGTAATGTGACGGTGGCCTACCAGCTGGCGTGCACCCCTGCGTGAAGGAGCAATACCTAAACGGTAAACGGTGTTATCCAAACGAGCTTCGCAAAGTGCAAGCAAATTATGACCGGTAATACCTTTCATACGTGCTGCTTTAACGAACAGGTTTGAGAACTGGCGCTCTAAAATACCATAAGTATATTTAGCTTTTTGTTTCTCCTGTAACTGCACCGCGTATTCACTTTGTTTCATACGCTTCTTGTTCGGGCCGTGTTGACCTGGAGGATAATTCTTTTTCTCAAGATATTTATCCGCACCGAAAATCGGCTCACGGAACTTACGTGCAATTTTTGATTTTGGACCTATATAACGTGCCATACTGTTTTTATATCTGCATTTAAATTTTTAAACTCTTCTTTTCTTGGGTGGGCGACAACCGTTATGCGGTAAAGGAGTAACATCAACAATTTCTGTTACTTCAATGCCTGAATTGTGCACCGCACGAATTGCTGACTCACGTCCGCCTCCCGGGCCTTTTACATAGGCCTTCACCCTGCGAAGACCATTTTCAAACGCTTCTTTAGAACAATCTTCAGCGGCAACCTGTGCAGCATAAGGTGTGTTCTTTTTTGATCCGCGGAAACCCATTTTACCGGCTGATGACCATGAAATAACCTGGCCACTACCATTAGTCAATGAGATAATGATGTTGTTGAATGTTGCATTGATGTGCAATTGTCCAACAGCATCCACCACTACTTTTTTCTTTTTCTTTTTTTCGGTTGTTGCTTTTGCCATAAACCTTTTATCTGTTATTCTGTTTAATTACTATTTAGCAGCCACTTTTTTGTTGGCAACAGTCTTACGTTTACCTTTACGGGTACGCGCATTGTTCTTGGTAGTTTGACCACGAACTGGTAAGCCAACACGGTGACGAACTCCACGGTATGCACCTATGTCCATCAAACGTTTAATGTTCAACTGCATTTCAGAACGAAGTGCACCTTCAACTTTTGTAGTTTCGTTGATCACGTTACGGATTTTTGTAACCTGCTCGTCATTCCACTCACTCACCTTGATGTTGAAATCAACACCTGCAGCAGTTAAAATTTCGCGCGATTTACTGCGTCCAATACCGTAAACGTAGGTTAATCCTACTTCGCCTCTTTTGTTTTTTGGTAAATCTATACCTGCAATCCTTGCCATAGTTTAAAAATATTATTAGCCCTGACGTTGTTTAAATTTCGGGTTCTTTTTATTAATCACATAAAGTTTACCGTTCCTGCGCACTATTTTGCAGTCAGCCGAACGTTTTTTAATTGATGCTCTAACCTTCATAACTCTATTTATTTGTATCGTAAAATAATTCGTCCTTTATTCAAATCATACGGTGACAACTCCAGTTTCACTTTATCACCAGGTAATATCTTAATATAATGCATGCGCATTTTACCTGATATATGTGCAATGATCACGTGGCCGTTTTGCAACTCAACCCTGAACATGGCATTTGATAACGCTTCTAAAATCGTTCCGTCTTGTTCAATATTTGATTGTTTCGACATTCGTTTTCCTATTCTTATTGCGCCACTGCCGGCATTGCTGTTCCACGTCCTTTAATTCGACCCTCTTTCATTAACCCATCATACTTCTTATTGATCAAATGTGTTTCAATTTGCTGCAATGTATCCAGTACAACTCCAACCATGATCAACAACGATGTTCCTCCATAAAAATAAGCAAATGACTGCTTAATGCCAATCATCATGGCAAACGTTGGAAGTATGGCAACACACGCAAGGAAAATTGATCCCGGCAATGTGATTTTTGAAATAAGGCTGTCAATATACTCCTGGGTTTGCTTACCCGGTTTTACTCCCGGAATAAACGCGTTGTTACGCTTCATTTCCTCGGCCATGCTTTGTGGATTAAACACAATGGCTGTATAGAAGTAGGTAAATATAATAATTAACAATGCAAAAAAGAAGTTATACCAGAATCCAAATGGGTTCATGTTTAACCACTGTGTTTGCGTAGCCAATGCGATATACGAAGGAATGAACATAAGGGCCTGTGCAAAAATGATTGGCATTACCCCTGCTGAATTTACTTTTAATGGTAAATACGAACGGTTGCCTCCATATTGCTTATTTCCCTGAATACGTTTTGCAAATTGCAATGGTATCCTACGGGTACCCTGCACAAGCATGATTGAGAAAATGATTACAAGAAGTAACATCACAATTTCCAAAAGAAGGATTACAAAACCACCGCTTTGGTTACGCGCTGCAAATTCCTGTAGGAAGGCTGCTGGTAATTTAGCAATGATACCCACCATGATTAACAATGATATACCGTTACCAATTCCTTTGTCGGTTATTTTTTCACCCAACCACATAATGAACATGGTACCAGCCATTAAAACCATTACAGCAAGCCATGGAGAGAACCCTGCAGTTTTAGCTTCTGGTGAGACCATTGTAGCCAAATAACCTGGCGCCTGTACAAGACAAATTGCTATGGTTAAAATACGTGTGTACTGGTTAATGCGTTTACGACCGCTTTCACCTTCGCGCTGCATACGCGCAATGGTTGGAACTGCAATACCCATTAACTGCATGATAATGGATGCCGAAATATATGGCATGATACCCAATGCAAAAATGGATGCACGTGAAAATGCTCCTCCTGAAAAAATATCAATTAACCCAGCCAAACCACTTGCCTGCGAACCGCTGTCAAGCGCATTTGCAGATATGCCCGGAAGGATAACAAATGAACCAATCCTGAAGATCAAAAGATACCATAGGGTATTTACGATCCTGGATTTAAGTTCAGGAATGCTCCAGATATTTTTTAATGTGCGAAAAAATCCTCTCATTCGATGTTACTGTTATAGTGTAGTTGCTTCACCGCCTTTAGCTTCAATTGCCGCTTTGGCAGTTGCCGAAAATGCATGTGCTGTTATTTTAACTTTCGCTTTTAATTCACCACGACCCAAAATCTTCACATTATCTTTTTTTGCTACAAGGCCTTGCTTGTAAAGAACTTCAGGTGTAATTGTTTCCAGACCTTTTTTCTCAGCTAATTCCTGTATAGTATCAAGATTTACACCTTTGTACTCAACACGGTTTATGTTTTTAAAACCGAATTTAGGCACACGCCTTTGCAAAGGCATTTGACCACCTTCAAATCCGATCTTACGCTTATAGTTAGCGCGTGCTTTCGCACCTTTATGTCCACGTGTAGATGTTCCTCCACGTCCTGATCCTTGCCCACGACCTAAACGCTTGTTTACTTTTGTAGAACCTTCAGCTGGTTTAAGATTTTCTAATTTCATATATATATAATTTTTCTTTTAATTGTTATATGTAATATTCATGTGGCTTTGTGTTAGTAAGAACATGAATATTTCATTTTTATTCAATTAAATGTTTTCAACCTTAATAAGGTGTTGAACTTTTTTTATCATTCCAAGTATCTGTGGTGTTGCTTCCAACTCTACAGAACCGTTCACTTTTTTAATACCAAAGCCTTTAAGCGTTGCTTTTTGTACATGCGTACGATCAATCGTACTTTTGATTTGTGTGATTCTAACTTTTCCCATTGTATCAACTATTAACCGTGAAATATTTTCTCCAGTGAAATACCGCGTTGTTCAGCAACAGTATAAGCATCACGCATGTTGGCCAAAGCATTAATGGTTGCTTTTACAACGTTGTGCGGGTTAGCTGATCCCTGACATTTCGCCAATACATCTTTAATACCTACGCTTTCAAGTACAGCACGCATGGCACCACCTGCAATTACACCTGTACCGTTGGCAGCAGGTTTCAAAAACACACGTGCACCTGCAAACTCGCCCCATTGCTGGTGAGGAACCGTTCCGTTTACTACCGGAACTTTAATAAGGTTCTTTTTTGCATCATCAATACCTTTTGTAATTGACTCGGTAACTTCTTTGGCTTTGCCCAAACCATGGCCAACAATACCATTCTCGTTTCCAACAACCACAATGGCTGAGAAGCTGAAGGTACGACCACCTTTTGTTACTTTGGTAACACGGTTTACGGCAACCAGTTTATCTTTTAATTCAAGATCAGCTGACTTTACTCTTTTTACTGTTTCTTTTGACATAATCTCTTTCTTAGAATTTTAAACCATTTTCGCGTGCTGACTCGGCAAGTGCTTTAACACGCCCGTGGTACAAGTATCCACCGCGGTCAAAAATCACTTCTGTAACTCCTGCTTTTATCGCATTCTCGGCAATACTCTTTCCAACAGCTTTTGCCTGGTCAGTTTTGTTGCCTTTTTGCAATGCAGTAATTTTTAATGATGCTGCCGATGCAACAGTAACGCCTTTTACGTCATCAATAACCTGTGCGTAAATTTGACCGTTGCTGCGAAATACAGCTAACCTTGGACGTTGTCCGGTACCCGAAATTGTTTTACGGATACGTTTACGGATACGGGCTCTTTTTTCTTCTTTACTTAATGCCATGACTTAATTATTTTTTACCTGCAGCTTTTCCTGCTTTTCTTCTTAATGCTTCACCAACGAATTTGATACCTTTTCCTTTGTACGGTTCAGGTTTACGCAACGAACGGATTTTTGCAGCAACCATCCCGATCAATTGTTTGTCAAATGACTCAAGAGTTATACGCGGAGGTTGACCTTTTTCCTGTGAAGTAATGATTTTTACTTCCTTCGGAATTTCAAAAATTACGTTGTGAGAGAAACCCAATGAAAGCTCCAATTGCTGGCCGCTTGCATTAGCCCTGTAACCCACACCAATCAATTCCTGCTCGATCTTATATCCTTGTGACACGCCAATAACCATGTTATTGATCAATGCGCGGTACAAACCATGCAATGCGCGCACGTTCTTATCGTCAGATGAACGCTTGAAATTAATTCTTCCTTCTTCAACCGAAATGTTGATTGCTGGATTGAAAGGCTGATTTAACTCGCCTTTTGGTCCTTTAACCTTGATAAGGTTCTTATCAATGTTAACCTCAACTCCTTTCGGTACAATTACTGGTGATTTACCTATACGTGACATGATAAATGCTTTTTATTTTTAATATTAATAAACGTAACATAATACTTCGCCTCCAACATTCATTTTGCGTGCTTCCTTGTCGGTAATCACACCTTTTGAAGTTGAAATAATGGCTATACCCAAACCGTTAATTACTTTTGGTAATGTATCAGCATCGGTATACTTACGCAAACCTGGGCGGCTAATGCGTTCCATTGATTTGATGGCCGATGATTTTGTAACCGGGTGGTATTTCAAAGCTATTTTGATTTTACCCTGTTTGTCATCGTCTTCAAACTTGTAGTTAAGTATGTATCCTTTTTCAAAAAGGATTTTAGTCAATTCTTTTTTCAAATTTGACGCTGGCACTTCAACCACCTTGTGGTTTGCCTTTATCGCGTTACGCACGCGGGTCAAAAAATCTGCTATTGGATCAGTTGTCATAATTTCTTCAGTTTTTTAATTACCAACTTGCTTTGGTTACACCTGGAATTTTACCATTTAGTGCCATATCGCGAAATACGATACGTGATACACCAAACTGGCGCATATAACCACGCGGACGTCCTGTTAACTGGCAACGGTTACGTTTACGCACTTTTGAAGAATTTTTAGGAAGCTCCTGCAATTTCTTCATTGCGTCAACATCACCTGCAAGCAATGCCTTTTTAAGGGCTGCACGCCTTTCAGCGTATTGGTCTACTAACCTTGCACGCTTCTTGTCACGCGCTTTCATTGATTCTTTTGCCATTACTTAGTATCTTTTTTTGTGAACGGAAAACCGAATTCTGTAATTAATGCTTTTGCTTCTTCGTTTGTTTTTGCACTCGTAACAAACGTAATGTCCATCCCTAAAATCTTGTTCACCTTGTCAATGTCCATCTCAGGGAAAATGATGTGCTCTTTTACACCAAACGTAAAGTTTCCTGAACCGTCAAATCCTTTCGGGTTAACGCCCCTGAAGTCACGTGTACGTGGTAATGAAACCGAAATCAAACGATCAAGGAATTCAAACATCATGTCGCCACGCAATGTTACACGTGTACCAATGTTTACTCCTTTACGCAATTTGAAGTTCGAAATATCTTTGCGTGATTTGGTTGGAACAGCTTTTTGGCCAGTAACAATTGAAAGGTCTTTCAACGCAGCTTCAATCATTTTTTTGTCACCAACAGCATCACCAATACCTTGGTTGATGCAAATCTTTTTCAGTTTAGGAACCATCATTACATTCTTGTAACTAAACTGCTTTTGCATAGAAGAAACAATTTCCTTCTTATACTTTTCTTTTAGGCGTGGAACGTAGCTCATTATTTGGTTACCTCCTTAGTCTTTTTTGTTTTCTTAGTTGTTTTTTTCTCGGCTGTAGCAGCACCTTTGCCACGTGGTGATGGTTTTCCATCAACAACTAACATAAGGTTTGATACATGAATTCCTGCCTCTTCTTCAACAATTCCTCCTTGCGGATTTTTAGCAGAAGGCTTAGAGTGCTTTTTCACCAGGTTAATTCCCTCAACTTTTGCACGAAGTTTTGCACGGTCAACTTCAATGATCTTACCCGTCTTCGGCTTTTCCTTTGTGCCTTTGTGCGCACCGGAAATAATCATCACGGTGTCACCTTTCTTTATATGTAATTTCTTTTGCATAACCTTTTCAATAATTATATTACTTCAGGTGCAAGTGAAACAATTTTCATGAATTGCTTCTCCCTTAATTCACGGGCAACCGGCCCAAAAATACGGGTACCGCGCATCTCACCTGCCTGGTTCAACAACACAACCGCGTTATCGTCAAAGCGGATATATGATCCATCCTGGCGCCTTACTTCTTTCCTGGTACGAACAATTACTGCTGTGCTAACTGCTCCCTTTTTAATGTTTCCTGCAGGAATTGCGTCCTTTACAGAAACAATAATTTTATCGCCAATGGATGCGTACCTTCTTTTTGTACCGCCCAACACCCGGATGCAAAGAACTTCTTTTGCTCCGCTATTGTCGGCAACTGCTAATCGTGACTCTTGCTGTATCATTGTCTAAAAATATTATTTAGCTTTTTCAATTATTTCAACCAGCCTCCAGCGCTTTAACTTGCTCATGGGGCGTGTTTCGGCAATACGAACTGTGTCGCCAATTCCGCATTCATTTTTTTCATCATGCGCGTAAAATTTGCTTGTTTTTTTCAAGTACTTGTGATACTTGCCATGCATGATTTTACGTTCAACCGTAACCGTGATTGACTTTTGCATTTTATTGCTAACTACAATCCCGATTTTTTCTTTGCGGTCGTTTCTTTCTATTGTTGTGTTCTTCTCAGCCATATGCTTATTTTGAAGATTTTATTTTTTTATTTAATTCGGTCTTAACACGCGCAATTTCCCTGCGGGTATGACGCAATGTAAGCGGATTTTCAAGCGGAGTAATGGCATGGTTTAACACCATTTTCTCAAGGTTAGCGCTTAACTCTGTAGCTTTCGCTTTTAAGTCCTCAACCGAAAGAGCAGCTATTTCACTATTTTTCATCTGTTCTTATTATTTTGCTAATTCGTAATCGTGACGTGTAACAAACTTTGTGCGTACCGGCAATTTTTGAGCCGCTAAACGCATTGCTTCCATAGCAGTTTCTTTCGAAACACCATCAACCTCGAATAAAATACGGCCTGGTTTAACAACTGCCACAAAATACTCAGGTGCACCTTTACCTTTACCCATACGTACCTCTAAAGGTTTTTTGGTTATTGGTTTGTCAGGGAAAATACGGATCCACACTTTTCCTTCACGTTTCATGAAACGGGTTACCGCAACACGGGCCGCTTCAATCTGGCGAGATGTAACCCATGTCATATCCATGGATTTTATTGCAAATGATCCAAAAGCAATGGTAGCTCCGCGCTTGGCGTTGCCCTTCATTTTGCCTTTGTGCATTTTCCTGAACTTCTGTCTCTTTGGTTGTAACATGACTACCTTATCTTAAAAATTTTATTACTTCCTTTTTTTATTGTGTCCACCACCGCCACCACGGTTCCCGAACTTGCGGTCGCCACCTGGCTTGTTAGAAGAACCACCACCTTGTGCAGTTGCCAATGCTTTGTTTGCGCCAAAGTTTGGAGAAAGATCACGCTTACCGTAAACCTCGCCCTTGCAAATCCACACTTTGATACCAAGCAAACCATACGTGGTTAACGCTTCACCGTTTGCATAATCAATATCGGCACGTAAGGTGTGTAATGGAATACGACCATCTTTGAACGACTCGGTACGCGCCATTTCGGCACCATTTAAACGACCCGCAATGGTTACTTTAATTCCTTCAGCACCCATACGGATTGCCGATGCAATTGACATTTTAATTGCCCTGCGGTATGAAATACGCGCCTCAATCTGGCGTGCAACACCATCAGCCACTAAACGCGCATCCAATTCAGGACGTTTGATTTCGTAGATGTTGATTTGAATTTCTTTACCGGTAAGTTTTTTCAACTCTTCTTTAAGCTTATCAACCTCCTGGCCACCTTTTCCAATAATAACACCCGGACGAGCGGTATTGATTGTAACGGTAATCAGTTTAAGCGTACGCTCAATAATAATTTTAGCAATGCTTGCTTTGCGCAAACGAGCCATCAAATATTTACGAATGGTTTCGTCTTCGGTTAATTTGTCGGCATAAAACCTGCCACCATACCAATTTGAATCCCATCCTTTGATGAAGCCTAGCCTGTTGCCAATTGGATTACATTTTTGTCCCATTGTTTTCTATAATATTATTCGTTGTCAACTACAATTGTTACATGGTTAGAGCGCTTGCGAATACGGTTCGCACGTCCTTGCGGTGCTGTACGAATGCGTTTCAATACACGAGCACTGTCAACCATAATGGTTTTTACTACAAGCTTCTCTGAATTTTGATTCCCGTTTTTGGTGCTCCAATTGTCAATTGCCGAACGCAAAAGTTTTTCTAAACTTTTTGAGCTGTGCTTTGGATTGTGTTGCAAAACGTGAAGCGCGTGCAATACATTCATTCCACGAACCAAGTCAGCAAGTGTCCTCATTTTACGAGGTGAAGTTGGGTGATCGCGCAATACTGCAAGACCCAGGTTCTTCCTGTCTTCCTTGATTTTTTCTGCTTTTAATTTTTTTCTTTCTCCCATGGTTCAATAACTACTATTTTTTACCTACTGCCTTATCTTTTTTGTTGTTTCCTGCGTGACCACGGTATGTACGCGTTGGTGAAAATTCACCCAACTTGTGACCTACCATGTTCTCAGTTACATAAACAGGAATAAATTTATTTCCGTTGTGTACTGCGAAGGTTATACCTACAAAGTCAGGAATAATGGTTGAACCACGTGACCAGGTTTTGATCACTGTCTTTTTTCCTGAAGCTACCTGCGCTGCCGAACGTGTAATTAACGTGTGGTGCACATACGGTGGTTTTTTTAATGAACGACCCATTTCTTAGTTTATCTTAAAATTATTTCTTCCTTTTTTCAATGATCAACTTGTTGCTGTACTTCTTAGGAGCACGCGTTTTGTAACCTTTAGCAGGTAAACCTTTACGTGAACGAGGGTGACCTCCTGAAGCACGACCTTCACCACCACCCATTGGGTGATCAACCGGGTTCATGGCAACACCACGCACGCGCGGACGAATACCTTTCCACCTGTTGCGTCCTGCTTTACCAGCACGAATCAAGTTGTTCTCAGGGTTAGAAACAGCGCCTACAGTAGCTAAACAGGTAATCAAAATCATACGTGTTTCGCCCGAAGGCAGTTTCACAACCGCATATTTTCCATCACGTGCAGCTAACTGTGCATAAGCACCCGCTCCACGAACCAACGAAGCTCCTTTACCAGGCTGCATTTCGATGTTATGAATAATTGTTCCTAATGGAATTTCAGAAAGTGGTAGTGCATTTCCAATTTCAGGAGCTGAACCAGGACCACTAACAATTTTTTGTCCCACTTTTAAACCTTGCGGTGCAAGAATATATGTTTTTAACCCGTTTGTATAAACTACAAGTGCAATTAAAGCGCTACGGTTCGGATCATACTCAATGGTTTTTACAGTAGCTGCAATACCGTGTTGAGCGCGTTTGAAATCGATTACACGGAACATTTTTTTGTGTCCGCCACCAATGTAACGCATGGTCATTTTACCTACGTTATTCCTACCACCTGAACGTTTTTGAACTTTCAATAACGATTTTTCAGGTTTTGATTCGGTAACCTCATCAAAGGTTGACAACGTACGGTGACGTGTTCCTGCGCTTGTTGGTCTGAATTTTTTTAATGCCATTTGTCCTTATTCTTAAATGTTACCAAATAAATCAATTACATCGCCTTGCTTAACTGTTACAATGGCTTTTTTACGTACTGGTGCTGCTGTTAAAGAAACACCGCGGTTTGTATATTTCGCGTTTTTCTTACCACCACCGGTTACCATTGTGTTTACAGTTTCAACGGTTACATTGAAATGTTTTTCAACGGCTTTTTTAATTTCAATCTTGTTGGCTGAACGAGCCACCCAAAATCCGTAACGGTTGCTCTTCTCAGTCAACGCTGTTACTTTTTCAGAAATGATTGGTTTTATAATAATGTTCGCCATGACAATTAATTGTTAAATAGTTTTTCAATCTCGGCAACACTTCCCTCTGTTAAAATCAGGTTATGTGCACGCATAATATCATACGTGTTAAGCTGGCTTGCAACAATCAGGCTTGTTTTTTCAATGTTGCGTGATGCTAAGTACAATTGCTCATTGTGTGCCGAAACAACAACCAATGAATTACGTCCTTCAGCTTTTAAGCTCTTTAATACTGCAGCAAATTCTTTTGTTTTATTTGCTTTCAACTTAATGTCTTCAATAATCAAAAGTCCTTTTCCTTTTGCCTTGTGCGAAAGTGCACTCTTACGAGCCAGTTTCTTCACTTTTTTATTTAGTTTGAAGTGATAGTCACGCGGCTCAGGACCATGAATGGTACCACCTTGTTTGTAAAGTGGATTCTTGATACTTCCTTTACGTGAACCACCTGTACCTTTTTGGCGGTGTAATTTGCGGGTTGAACCAGCTACTTCAGCACGTTGCTTTATTTTAGAAGTACCCTGGCGTTTGTTCGCAAGAATTTGTTTAACGTCAAGATATATTGCATGATCGTTTGGTTCAATTCCAAAGATACCTTCGCTAAGTGTTACCTTACGACCGGTTTCTTTACCTTGTATATTCAATACTGCTGCTTCCATGTTACTTCTCAATTTTTAAAATTGAACCTTTAGGACCCGGTACCGAACCTTTAATAACCAAAAGGTTTTTGTCCGCCAATACACGAACAACCTGTAAATTTTTTATTTTAACCTGGGCATTTCCCATACGTCCACCCAAACGTTTTCCTTTGAAAACGCGTGATGGGAACGAACATGCACCCATTGAACCTGGAGCACGTAAGCGGTTATGCTGACCGTGAGTTTGACCACCCACACCACCAAAACCGTGACGTTTTACAACACCCTGGAATCCTTTTCCAATAGTTCTTCCGGTTACATCAACAAATTCGCCTTCTGCAAAGAAGTCGGCTTTAAGTTCATTTCCTAAAGCTAATTCGTCAGCGAAACCATGAAATTCAGCCAGCTTACGTTTTGGAGCTACACCCGCTTTTTTAAAGTGGCCCATTAGAGCCGAAGTGGTGTGCTTCTCTTTGCGATCGCCAAAACCTAACTGTACTGCAGCGTAACCGTCTTTGTCAACGGTTTTAACTTGTGTAACAACACAAGGACCAGTCTCTACAAGCGTGCATGGTATGTTTTTACCCTCGGCACTAAAGATGCTAGTCATTCCTATTTTCTTACCTATTAATCCTGCCATTTTTTATGGAGTTATTTATTTACTTGTTTACTTTTTAAAAACTAAACTTTGATCTCAACTTCAACACCACTTGGAAGTTCAAGTTTCATTAATGCATCAACAGTTTTAGCTGATGAACTGTAAATATCCATTAAGCGCTTATACGAGCTTAACTGGAACTGTTCACGCGCTTTTTTGTTAACGTGGGGTGAACGCAACACTGTGTAAATTTGCTTGTTGGTTGGCAATGGAATTGGACCACTTACCACCGCACCTGTTGCTTTTACGGTCTTAACGATTTTCTCAGCTGATTTGTCAACCAGGCTGTGATCGTATGACTTTAATTTTATTCTTATTTTTTGTGCCATTTAATTCTTATGAATTATTTATGCTGTTACTTTTCCTTTAACTTTTGCAATTACCTCTTCAGCGATGTTACGCGGAGCTTCTTCGTAATGGTCAAATTCCATCGTTGAAGACGCACGACCTGAAGTGATGGTACGTAACTGTGTTACATAACCAAACATTTCACTTAGCGGAACCAATGCCCTGATAACTTTTGCACCTGCACGCTCATCAAAACCTTGCATTTGACCACGCCTGCGGTTTAAGTCACCTACTACATCACCCATGTTCTCTTCAGGTGTCAACACCTCAAGTTTCATGATAGGCTCAAGAATGATTGGTGTTGCTTTTGGCAAAGCTTCACGGTATCCTAAACGCGCTGCCATTTCAAACGAGAAAGCATCCGAGTCAACCGCATGGTAAGAACCATCTGTCAATGTCACTTTCATTGAGTCCATTGCATAACCTGCAAGTACTCCCGTTTTCATTGCTTCACGGAAACCTTTTTCAACTGAAGGAACAAATTCACGTGGAACGTTACCACCCTTGATTTCATTCACAAACTCAAGACCCAATTTGGTTTTGTCAGGTTGTGCTTCAATGGTAAATAATATATCGGCAAATTTACCGCGACCACCTGTTTGTTTCTTGTATGTTTCACGGTGATTAACGCTTCCTTTGATTGATTCTTTGTAAGCTACCTGTGGTGCACCCTGGTTACACTCAACTTTAAACTCGCGTTTTAAACGGTCAAGAATAATCTCTAAGTGAAGCTCACCCATTCCTGAAATAATGGTTTGGCCTGTTTCTTCGTCAGTTTTAACGCGGAAAGTAGGATCCTCTTCAGAAAGCTTGTTCAATGATACGCCTAATTTATCTACGTCAGCCTGTGTCTTTGGTTCAATAGCCAAACCAATTACCGGCTCAGGGAAATTCATTGACTCAAGAATAATAGGTTTACCTTCTGTACAAAGTGTATCACCTGTTTTGATGTCTTTAAATCCTACAACTGCACCAATATCACCAGCTCCTAATTGTTCAACCGGATTTTGTTTATTCGCATGCATCTGGAATATACGTGAGATACGCTCTTTGTTATCGCTACGCATGTTGTGTACATACGAACCTGCAGTAAGCATACCTGAGTAAACGCGAATAAATGCTAAACGACCTACGAATGGATCGGTTGCAATTTTAAATGCAAGCGCAGCAAACGGATCGTTATAATCAGGTTTACGGGTAGTTTCTTCTCCTGTTTCAGGATTTGTTCCAACAATGTTTGAACGGTCAAGTGGGCTTGGTAACAATTCCATTACTAAGTCCAACATGGTTTGTACACCTTTGTTTTTGAAAGATGAACCACATACCATTGGAACTATTTTCATATCCAACACTGACTTACGCAATGCATCAAGCACTTCGCGTTCAGTAATTGTTTCAGGAGCGTCAAAAAACTTCTCCATCAATTTATCATCATATTCTGAAACCGCTTCAAGTAATTTTTCCCTCCACTCAGTTGCCTCCTCAATCATGTCGGCAGGAATATCAATTACCTGGTAGGTCATACCTTTGTCAGCTTCGTTCCAAACCATTCCACGGAAGTTGATCAAGTCAACCACACCTTTGAAATTGTCTTCTGAACCAATTGGTAATTGCAATGGAACAGCATTTGATCCCAACATTTCCTTAACCTGTTTTACAACCATAAGGAAGTCGGCACCTGAACGGTCCATTTTATTAACGAAACCTAAACGGGCAACGTTATAATTGTTAGCCAAACGCCAGTTTGTTTCTGATTGCGGCTCAACACCGTCAACAGCCGAAAACAAAAACACAAGACCATCCAATACACGAAGCGAGCGGTTTACCTCAACGGTAAAGTCCACGTGACCCGGGGTATCAATAATGTTAATCTTGTACTTATTGTCGCGGTAGTTCCAGAAACAAGTTGTTGCAGCAGATGTAATGGTAATACCACGTTCCTGCTCCTGCACCATCCAGTCCATAGTAGCTGCACCATCGTGCACCTCACCAATTTTGTGGTTTACACCTGTGTAATAAAGGATACGCTCGGTAGTGGTAGTCTTACCCGCATCAATGTGCGCTGCGATTCCAATGTTACGTGTATATTTTAAATCTAATGACATATATTATGTTGTTGTTCTTCTTATCAATTAAAAACGGAAATGTGAGAACGCTTTGTTTGCATCAGCCATACGGTGTACATCTTCCTTCTTTTTGAAAGCAGCACCTTCTTCTTTTGAAGCAGCAATGATTTCTCCGGCTAATTTTTCACCCATTGATTTCTCGTTACGTTTACGTGCGTAAAGAATCAACCATTTCATGGCAAGTGATTGTTTACGGCTGTCGCGAACTGGCGTAGGAATCTGGAAAGTTGCACCACCAACCCTGCGACTACGAACCTCAACGGCCGGGGTCACATTCTCAACAGCTTTTTTCCATATTTCCAACGGACTTTCCTTGGTACGTTTTTCAACTATATCAAGTGCTTCGTAAAAAATTGTATAGGCCGAATTTTTTTTGCCGTCCCACATTAAGTTGTTTACGAACTTGGTTACTACCACATCACCGAATTTCGGGTCAGGTAATAATATTTTGCTTTTAGCTTTGGTTCTTCTCATTTTATTTCACTAGCTAACAATGATTATTTCTTTTTAGCGGCTGCAGCAGCAGCTCCTGCTTTAGGTTTCTTTGCTCCGTACTTAGAGCGCCTTTGCCTGCGCGCTTCAACACCGGCAGTATCCAACGCACCACGTACTATATGATAACGTACACCTGGTAGGTCTTTCACCCTGCCACCGCGTACCAATACTATTGAGTGTTCCTGTAAGTTGTGACCTTCACCTGGTATATATGCAATAACCTCGGTTTTGTTGGTCAAACGAACCTTGGCAACTTTACGAAGTGCTGAATTTGGTTTCTTAGGTGTAGTGGTATACACTTTAGTGCATACACCGCGCTTTTGCGGGCATGAAACAAGGGCTGCAGACTTGCTGCGCTTGCTTTTTTGCTGTCTTCCCTTACGAACCAACTGTTGAATAGTAGGCATAAAAACTTAGTTTCTTAATTATCAATTAGTTAAATTGCAAATCCCTATTTTTGGGGTTGCAAATTTAGTGGTTATTTCTAACTGTGCAATAGGGTGTTGGTTTTTTTCACAGATAAATGTTTATTAAAGCCCTGATTTTGTTTTTCACTTGAGGTAAAAACCGACAAAATGCACCCCAGCAGGCATTTAAATTTCACAGACCTTGTTTAAAAAACATGTTTTGTCGATGAATTATTAACAAAAATCTTTTTTGGGCACCTGTTTTTGCCCTCCCGGGCCCAAAACCGCCAGGACCAAAAACCCGGCAAAACTACGTTTAATTACGCATTGGCCACCGCTCAAACACCGCTTAACTTCATTAAAAGCCGTGTAACCCGGCCCCATAAACCCGTTATAATGCAAATTCCAGTGTAAAACCCTAAAACCATTAAGCTATGAGAAGATTAATTTGTGCCGCCTGCTTCATTTGCGTTTTGAATGCTTTTTCATTCGCACAAGACTGTGAATCGTCTTTTAAAATCATTCTCAAAAATTTTGAAGGCGGATTTTACAAGGGGCAAACCGTAACGGCTACTATAAAGGGGACCACAAAAAAATACGAGGTAATTAGCAATGAAAAAGGCGAAGCCGTTTTTAACCTCCCCTGCAATACAACCTGCCTGGTAACCGCAAGCAATTATACCCGCACACGCGAAGTACAAACTCCCGGGTTTAAAGGAGGGCAAACCATGACCGCTTTTACCTATGAGCCCGATGCCATTGCAAAAGAAAAAGAATTTGCCATGAATGACAGCGAAAAAGCTGGTGTTGACAAGGTGATAAGCAGCCTTAAGGACACCACTTATATAAAGGGATCTGATATGCCGGCCCCTGCTAACCCTGAAAACTTTACACCGGCAACCATTTCCATTGTGGATCTTGACGCAAAACCCCTTAGTGGCGAAGTGGTAAGTATAACGGGTATTAAACGTGGCAAAACCTTTAAAGCCACAACCAACAGTGCAGGCAAAACAACTGTTTACCTCCCAAAAGGTGACAACTATAGCATCAATTTCAAATTCCACAAGAACTATTACACTTTTGAAGTTGCCTACTCACAGGGAACTGGCCATGCCGACATAAGCCTGGGTTACCTGGGTACAAAAGAAATTTTACGAAGAAAGAAATTAGAAGCTGAACGCCTTGCTGCCGAGGAAAAACGCCTTGCCGAAGAAAAAAAACGCATGGAGGAAGCTGCACGCATTGCCAAACTAAGTGCCGAAGAATACCATAAACGCGAACTTGCCGATTACAAAAAAAAGCACAAAACAGGGGCTGATGGGGTAGTATCACGCGTGCTGAACCGAAACAAATGGACAAAAAAATTAATTGTATGCGATATTACAGGCAGTATGAGCCCTTATACCAACGAGCTCGCCCTGTGGTACACCTTGCGGTTTGCAGTTGAAAAAGACATGCAATTTGTGTTCTTCAATGACGGAGACAATAAATCAACGGCTGACAAAAAAATAGGCGAAACAGGTGGCATTTATTATGCTGATGGTATGGATGCAGATGGACTGGACAAATTCATGTCAATGGTAGCCTCAAAAGGTTCGGGTGGCGACTGCCCCGAAAACAACATGGAAGCACTCATACAAGCCGTAAAACAAGCCAAACCGCATAAAGACCTAATAATGATAGCCGATAATTATGCCCCCGTTAAGGACATTTCGCTCCTCAAAAAATTCACAAAACCAGTACATGTAATTTTGTGTGGAGCAACCAGTGATATACATCCTGATTACCTGCAAATAGCCTGGAAAACCGGAGGCAGTGTACATACCATTGAAGAGGATATTACAAAAATAGCCACCATGGCCGAGGGGCAGGAAATAAGCATTGGCGGTGCACGTTATAAAATTATGGGCGGTGAGTTTATTAAGGTGATTAAATCGTAAGGTCTATTGCCACATGTAGCACAGATTTTTCGCAGATAAATAAAATCACTGGCTTTGTTTTTAGGCCGCCTCCCCTCATTTAAGGTCAGGAACAATAATCAGGAATTAGCAACTTCGGGGCCGGGCTTTCGCAAGTACTCCTCGTTCCTGCGGGGTACTTTGCTCAATCCCTGGCGCAGTTTACCAGCAATAATTTGGAATTTTACATTGTGTACAACCCACGCTGGGGTCGTGGTATTTGCTAGGATTTAGAGTTAAAAAGGTGTGACTCCTCCGGGGTCAATGGAATAAAATTCTGAGATAACTCGCAAAAAATTGAAATACAAAAGGTTATAAAATAAATATTTTTTATGGTGCTAAAAATCAATTGATTATTATCTGAATTTCATAAAAACTTAATTTCGTAGAAGAATACACTTTAACGCGTATAACGATTAACAATCTCACATCTCAATACGCAAATCTCACTACTCAAATCTAAAAAACGTAACCTTTTAAAGCTTTGCTCGTAATAAACCCTCCAAACAATTTAAATACCAGTAATTTATGAAAAATCTAGCCAGGCTGGCAGGACTAGCCCTTATATTCCTATGCTTTGCATTTATAGCGCCCCGCGGCAAAAAAACCATTGTAATTGATGCCGGCCATGGTGGTGAGGACTTTGGTGTGGCTCACGATGAGCTTACCGAAAAGGAATTGGTACATAATATTGCCTCCAAAATCAAATCACTTAATGGCGGAAATAACCTTGAAATAATTTTATTGCGCGAGGATGATTCCTTTCTTTCGCTCAATGAACGCGTGCAAAAAATCAATTCCATGAACCCTGATTTATTGATCTCGCTTCACATAAATTTTTCGCAGGATAAAAAGGACCATGGTATTGGTGCTTTTGTATCAAAAAACAGCTCGCATTATGAAACCTCGTTTGAACATGCTGAGAATATGATTACCGCCCTTTCGGGTAGTAAACTTGCCAAACGCGAAGTAAAGGACGCCAATTTATATGTGTTAAAACAAACGCAATGTCCGGGTATGTTGCTTGAGTTGGGTTATATGACAAACGCCAATGACCGCAGTTACCTTGCCAGTGAAGCCGGCCAGGAAGAAATTGCCACTAAAATCATTAATTGCCTTGCTAAATAAACAGGGTTAAACGTACATTTTTAAATCAGGAATGAGCAAAGGGTTGGGATTAGGTTTCCAGCCCTTTTTTGATTTTTGACTTACTGTTTGGCGGGGTTTATTCAACCGGCTGCAGTTTTTTCATAATGCTTCCTACTACCCCTTCACGGTCCATGCGCACCAGGTTGGCAAATTGTTCGGTACGTTCATCAACCCCGTGATAGCTTTCAGTCCATAATATAAGGTCTACCAAAATGGGCACCAGGTCAATTCCCTTTTGGGTTAACTGGTACACAATTTTGACCTTGTTTTGCGCATGGGGTTTTTTGGTAATAATGCCGCTTGCCTCCAAAAGTGCCAGGCGGTGGGCCAGTATGTTGGTGGCTATTTTTTCTGTGCCTTCAGCAAACTCTTTGTAGCTGGTTTTACCCCTAAGAGCCATGTCACGTATGATGAGTAACGACCAACGGTCACCTATCATGTCAAGGGCCGCACTTATGGGACATTCGCTCCTGAAATACCGCTGTTTTACCTTCATAAAACAAAGATAAATAAAACTTGCAATTTGCAAGTAATTGAATTAATATTACTTGCAAATTAAAAGTAATATGATGAAATATGACTGATATTTAAATGATTAACTTTTAATTTTTTTATAGCAATAGGTGCCTTCCGAATAGGTCAGCTCGCAAAAATCCCCATTTACATTTAGTTTATAGGTTCTGTGACGAGCGGGCCAAAGTATGTCTTTATACATTTTTTCAAGGGCCGAATCGGCACTCATAACCCGTTTTGTGAGGTCGTGATCGGCCGCCAAAACCAACCTTTTCCGGTCCTCATAAATTCGTTCACGCTCAAAAATAATGAGCACAACCCCGTCTACCATTTTCCAGGTTCCGGTCAGCTCAAAGGTCTTTCCACGGTCCTTCATGCCCTCAAAACTGTAGGTGCTGCTACCCCAATCCAGGCGTATAAAAGTGCCATCGGCCTTAAGCGTGTAAACCGACACTTCTGTAGTATCGGGCATTACAAGTCCATCAATATAATGGGTTCCTGATTTTGGATCGTACCAGCATTCAAACGTTCTGACCGAGGCTCTTGAATAGACCCCTGCAATTGAATCCTGGGCCCTGCTATTTTGAATAAACAGGCCTACCAGGGAAAACACAAAAAACAATGATTTCATGAAAACCGGTACGTTCTAAGTTACCGGTTGATCAACCGGCAAATAAGTATTTATACCGTTGTGATTCTTTTGGCCATATATCTCTTAAACGCCTAAACAAACTTTGACCCGGGTGCGTAGCGCTTGTTCAGTATCCTTCGTACCAGCCAATACATAAATCGTGGTGGAAACCGGTAACCTTTTGTACCCAGGCGTATGCCCGTATCACGGTAATCTTCTTCATTTGAAACACGGGTACCCAACCCGTCAACATACCTGTTGAACATGCAAAAAGCAGCAGCAACCAATATTCCGTCATGAATGTCCTCATCACTTGCCCCGGCAGCCTTTGCAGCATCAATTGCTTCCTTTGTCACATGTTTTCCACCTTGCTGTACCTGTGATGCCAGGGCCAGCATGGCTTTCATTTTTGGCGTTTGTTTGGCCATGAACTCAGGGCTTAGGTAATCACCAGGTTTGGTATCTGACTTAAGGTGGCAGTTTACGGCACCGTTGTGTGAAGCGCAGCAAAATTCGCAGTTGTTGAGGGCCGATGTATAAGCCGCTAT
Source organism: Flavobacteriales bacterium (assembly GCA_035299065.1). Lineage (GTDB taxonomy): Bacteria > Bacteroidota > Bacteroidia > Flavobacteriales_D > UBA2798 > DASPJQ01. The sequence goes on along the minus strand of DATGXI010000077.1, from coordinate 30,551 downwards.
TGTTTCGCGTTCGCCTGAAGTAAGTCCTGATTTTCCTAAAAGAAGCTGGTGGGCCAGGGCGGTCATTTTACTGCCGGTAGCCGGCTTGTACCAAAGCATTTCCAAAATGCCCGGATAATTGTTGTTGGTTTGTATGTATTTGCTCATAGTATAAAGTTTAACCTGATATTATTTACCTGTACTAAAGTGGTGTGAACTGGTCCCGTATTCGCTTTCCGGCAGGAAGTTGGATAAGGGGAGTTGAAGTGGGTGTGTGGCGCGAAATTAAACAATTTTAGCATTGCTGGTTTTGTTAAGATACTCCATTACTTATATTTTAACTCATATTCCTTTATCCTTGCAATAACATCTTCTACTGGCTGCTTTAATTCTTCTCCCATTTTTAAAATTTCGTTTGGATGCTCATCTTTTAGAAATGTCATAAGTGCATAATAAATGGGTTTCATTCTATCCTTTAAATTCCATTTTTCGTTATTAAATATGTTAAAACTTAAATGTGACTGTCCTTTTGCTAATAAAATTATTAGTGCTTTTTCAATTGCCCATAGTTCGCGTTTTGAGTCCTCTTCAGACAATTCCAAATCGAAAAACCGTTGGATTGCACTATTCCCCTTTTCGTACTCATTGTTCCAAAAATATACAATTGACTTTAATAACAAAACTATTGGCAGGTCAAAGTCGAATTCATTAATAATATCTAATGCACTTTGTTTACTTCTTCCGTTTTGTATTAGATAGTCGAGAATAAGATGATTATTTAACGCGAAATACGTATTTTTTACATTTGCTGAAATATATAAAGTATTTGCCTTCATCATGTTATCATATGCCTCTTGAAAGCGTCCATTAAAATATCTTAAAGTGCCAAGCAAGTGCCAGAAATCCGGATCTTCCGGATATTTATTCAAAAAATCGTCAATTAGCTTCTGTGCTTCCCCTTCTTTTCCCCAACCAATATAAACTTCAATTAAGCTTTTGTTAAGATCTTGCATTCCTTTAGAAATTCCTTCTAAAGCGTATTTAGTTGCATTTTCATAATCCTCAATATCAATGCAGAAATCTATAAGTGGTTCATATGCTTCATTTGTAGTTTGAATTGCAAGTAAATAATACTCAAGAGCCATATCAACCTTACCCATTGCCCCGAAATTACTAGCGATTGCTAAATGCGCTTCGCCAGGGAAATCCAAAACTACTTCCATTAAATATTTATTAGATAACTCAAACTCCTTTAATCCCCAGTAAACTTTTCCTATTTCAAATTTTTCCGTTGTATCCTCAGAAACGATCTTTGAGATAGCTTTTTTAGCTGAATTAAAATTTCTGCAGGAAATATAGGTTTGTGCGAGGGCAATATTTATCATATTACTTTTGTCTTCAATTGCCTCTAACGCGCTTGCAGCTTTTTGGTACTCAAAGTTCTCAAAATATTTTAACGCGAAATTTAGTTTTATTGAATACGAATCCGGTAATTGTTTTTTTTGCTCACTATTTAAAATAGCCGAAGTTTCATTTAATAACACATCAAGAAATTTAATATCCATTTTTTTTGAATGTATTATTGCTTCGGAGATAATTAAAGCAGAGTTTGGATTGTAATTGCCAGATTTAAGACGTTTAACGTGATTCTGAATAAATTCTTCCAATTGATCTCCTTCCTCATACCAACTTTCTAAAAATCTTGTTAACCAAACCACTCTGCGTTTGTCCGTATCGCCTCCATGACGCATTAAGTACCAAATATTAAAAAATCTTTCTTTTAATTGATATAAATGATTTTTAGAATTAGTGAATTTTTTGTCAATAATGCCATTTTTTTCTAATTGGTGCAATTGGGCGGAAATCGTTTTGCTCGTCATTAATTTACCATTATCTCGTATATTACTCGCCACCTCGTGTGCCTTCACAGCATCCCATTTTTTTGCAATTACATCTACAATTTTTCTTTGTTGCGTAGGTAGTTCTTCAACTATATGTTTATACAAAGGAGTTACTCTATCTAAAATTATTTCAAGATCTTTTAAAGCAGATCCATCCTCATCTCCTAAAATAACCTCATATATCAACATAAGAGTTCTTATTACACCACCCGTTAGTATTGTTAAAGTTTCGATTTTTGCCTTGCTTCTTTTAATGTCCAATTCTTTTCCAGATTTTCTGAATAGGGTCTGCATCAATTCTATGGTTTCTGATTTGTTAAGTCCTTCAAGTCTTATGATTTTAAAAAATTCATAAAATGGCTTTGAATAGTTGTATAAGTCCTCAACTGAATTGGCAGAAGCTCCTATTATCCTAATCTCAGATTTTGTCATTAAGATTTCTCTTAATCTATGCTGTTCTTTTTCACTTAAAAGTTCTAAAAACAACTGACTAAAATTATCAAAAAAAATAATAATTTTTTTTTCTTTGTCTTTTAGCACCTCCAACAAATAATCAAAACATCTTTTTTCGTAATCATTTGTATTTAGAAATTCATTAGTTTTTTTATAATAAATACCTCCCGTTCCCCAATACTCATCACAGTACTTTAAAAGTTTTTCCCACAAATCTGACAGTGTAGTTACATCATATGTTTCCTCGTTAAAAAAAACTGGCAATAGCCAAGAATTTAATTCTGTTGAATTTTCAATCTCATATTTAAGCCTTAATAATAAAGTTGTCTTTCCAGCACCCCTTTGGCCTTGAATCAAATAATGTTGTTCAGGGTAGGTCATTTTACTGCTTTGAATATCTTTAAAAATTTTCTCAAATACCTTACTACGTACAATAAAATGTTCAATCAACCATTCTTTAGATTGACCTGCCGGATTATAGAGTTTGTTTTCAATCATAATTAACAAATAAATTTTTTACACCATAATTGCAAAACTGGGGATGTATATTGATAAACGTCTTCATTTTTAAATAAATATCCATCGCCCTCCAACGTCTCCAATACAGATTTCACCTCTTCAAGATTATTTTTTACACTCATATTATGTAATACCGCTTTCGTTATGACATCATTTGATGCTGTATACTTTAATACATCCATTACAAACAAATAGATATTCCCTTTAAAAAGCTTTTGAAGCCTTTCAAAATAAGGTTCAAATTGTGGTTTATTTCTATTTTGAACAATTTGATCAAACGCCTGATCAACCACATCACAAGTTACTGCTGGTTCGACATCACACAATTCAATTATTTCATATTGAATGAGCTGTAAATGAAATGGTATTAACCATTTTATTTTTTTAATGATATATTCAATTGTTGTATTATCTATATATACGGGTGTTTCTTCCATTAACCGCGTAATGAATTCTTTTGCGTCCTTTTCAGTTAAAGGATTTACCGGAACTGTTCGAATGTCATTTACTGAAGTAAGTGAGGCGACTTTTTCAACCATTGGGAACAGCGATATTGAACCCGTGTAAATAAAAGTAAACCTCTTTAATACCTGGTGATTTAATCGGATCTCACGATTCATTTGTAAAAAACGTTGGGCCTCGGGTTTACCTGATTTATCTAAAATATTCTGAATTGTTTGAGGAAACTCATCTATCATTATTACAACTCTGTCAATTTCATCAGTGACACTTGTAAATAGTTCTATAAGTATGTCATAATAATTGGGTTCCTTCGGTTCTTTAGTTTTAACTCCGTTAAACTCACTTACTCGATCGAGTGCACCATTAAGAATCCTCTTACTTAATTCAAGTAATTTCGTACTTCTTTTTATGAAATCGCTTTTTAATAATTGATCAAAAATTTCCTTGAAAAAGTCATTTGAATTGTCAATTGATTCAGTAATTACATATATGAACTGGAATCCGCTCTTTGGAAATTCTTCAAGCCTTCGAAGAATTGACGTTTTTCCAACACGCCTGGGCGCAGCCAAATAAATTGCTGTTCCTGTTTCTAAGGTTTTATAAATATGATTGATTTCTTTGTCCCTTTGATAAAAAGCATCCCCTCTTGCTGGACTCCCTAAGGTATTTTTCATGACAATAATTTTATTGTCAAAAGTAATGACAAAAATTTTATTGTCAATAATTTTAACAATAAAAACTTTGTTAATTGGTTATTTTATTTATAATCAAATAATTAAAATGTGAAGCAGGTCAATCCACCTGCCCCACGCTTCTACAAAACTCCTCATCAATGTCGCCAAAAACCTCTTCCCAGGTGTTGTCACACGGGTTAACATCCTTAAGCGGCTTGTGCACCACCAGGTTTTTCCAGCGGGCAAATTGCTTGGGGTTTTTCAGCATATCCAAAAATCCGCTGTAGGTTTCGTAACGGTTAAAAAAGTCGCCAGCCAATAAATAATGCGTGAGTGAAAAGGCGGTTTCGTAGTTTTTGTAATTGGATTCTGACGTTGACGACATTTCGGCCAAATTAAAGCCTTGCGGATCGTAAAAAATATTGATGAATTTTTCTACCAGTTCATATGCGCCTGAAATGTGTTTCATGGCGGCTGCAATTTCGGCTTCTGATTTCTCAATGCCTTCGGTAAAACGTGTATGCAGTGCTTTTGCATACATGCGGGCGCTGAACATGCCTAAATAAACACCTGATGCAAAAATAGGATCCAGGAATTTACCGGCATCGCCAATCATGGCCCAGTTTTTTCCGTACTGCTTTTCGGCAAAATAACTGAAGTCAGAAACAATAATCATTTCCTGCACAATTTTTGCCCCCGGCTTTATGATCAAATCATGGGTGATTTTGGTATTGGTAATTTCCTGCAGGTACAGTGCTTTTTGCCAATCGTCAATGCCCTGCTTTTTGAATTTTTCTTTTTCAGCCTTTAAATATTTACGGTCAATAACCAGGCCAACGCTCACACGGTCCTTCCCTACCGGCTGCAATCCAAACCAGCCGCTTTTATGCTGCTCCAGGTACGCAATATTCAAATATCCAAGGTCAATGCCGTGCGTGTAGTCAACCCCGCCCCAGTGTGCTAAAAAGGCTATCCTGTCCAGGTCCTGGTAAGCTGTTTTTCCGCCCAAACGTTTTCCCAGAAATGTGTCCTGCCCGCTTGCATCCAATAAATATTTTCCGTTAAACACATGCGTTTTTCCTTCGTGATCTTTTGCTTCAACGCTAACATTTCCATCAGGCGCATCTAAATTCACTTTTTCCACGTTCATTTGTTCCAGTGCTTCTGCCCCATTTTTGCGGGAGTTTTTCAAAAGCATATCATCAAAATAAGCGCGTATTACGTGAAACGATAAATAACTCTCATCGTGCAATACGTTTTTAAAACACCAGGTTGATGTGGCGCTTCCATCGTGGTTACTGAAACGTGCAGCAGGTTTACGCACAAAGCGTTTTTTCATCTCATCCCATACACCCAACTCTTTAAAAATCTCGTAACAGAAAGGGAGCAATGATTCACCAACGTGTGGACGCGGAAATTTTTCGCGCTCCAGCACGAGTACTTTATAACCGTAACGTGCAAGGTATGTTGCCGCAGTTGAACCGGTGGGACCACCACCTATGATGATTACATCGTAGAGCATGAGAAGTGAATTATGGAGTCAAAGTAATGAAAATTATCAATTATCAATGTACAATTAGCAATAAAAAAACCATGACCTTTGTCATCTACTGGAACTTAGCCTTCACCTCCACTACCTGGTCGCCTTCCAGGTGACCATACATTTCCATAAATTCATACAAACAATTCTGTTTTAAATTGGTTTCGTCCCATTTGGTTTGAATAAAGTCCATAAACCGTTTATAGGTGCGTTCATCGTAAATGGTATCCAAAAAGTCGCTGTACTTTTTACTGTTTAAGAAAAAGTCGCCCGCAAGCAGGTAATGGAAAATATTATAGGCATACGTAAATTTATCATATGAAATTTTACTTTGCGGATCAACGTGAGCAAAGTTCAACTTGTCAGGATCATAAAACAGGCGTACAAATTTTTCTATAAGCGCATAACCTGCATTGATCACTTCAAATTCTTTTTCGAATTGGGCCATACCGGCCCCTTCACCTTGCTTAAGGGTAATGTCAACACATTCAGCAACCTTACAGGCAGTTTCCATGGCCACGTAAATTCCACTTGAGAAAATCGGGTCCAGAAATGCCCCCGCATCGCCCACCATGGCCCAGTTTTTACCGTATTTTTTTTCGCTGTAAAATGAATAATCACCAAGCACAATGGTATCGTGCTCCATGCGTGCATCTTTTATAATGGGTGTTAATCCTGTTGCATAGGAAAGTTCGCGTAAATACAATTCTTTCCACCAATCTTTAAAACCTTCAGCCTGTATTTTTGCTTTTTGATCTTTTACGTAATCATTGCTAAGGGTAACACCAACACTTAAATGGTTTTTCCCTACTGGAATTACCCATATCCACCCTTTTTTTACACCACCCAGGTATACAATTTTAATGAGTCCCTGTTTCAACGAACTATCGTATGTATTATCCAGCCAGTGATTAAAAAATGCTACACGGTCCAACCCTTTATAACCGGTTTTTGTACCAAATTTTTTGGCCAGAAACGAACCTTGTCCGCTGGCGTCAATAAAAAATTTTGCTTTTACAATTTTATTTGTTCCGGTTTTGTCCTGCACACGAAGAATAACATTTCCCGATGGATCGTCAAGAATCACTTCTTTGGCGGTATGTTCTTCATACACTTCGGCACCGTGTTTAATGCTGTTTTTTAACAGGCAATCATCAAAAATAGAACGTACGGTATGAAATGTTAAATGCGAATCGTCTTTTAATACTTTTCCAAAACACCAGGTTGACTCGCGTGTACCATCAATGTCAACAAAATTTACACCGGGCTTATAGGTGGCAAATTTGCGCACTTCATCAAGCACACCCAGTTCTTTCATTTTATAATACGTGTACGGTATTAGTGATTCGCCCACATGATCACGTGGGAATTTTTCTTTTTCGAAAAGGATTACATTCAATCCTTTTTGGCGGGCGTATGTAGCAAAGGATGAGCCACCCGGGCCCCCGCCTATAATTGCTACATCGTATAATTTTTCTTCCATGCGGAGTACTGACGATAAGATGTTTTAAACTATGTTTTTTGCAACCAAGGCACCAAAGTACCAATGTTGCACCAAATTATTTCTGTTCCTTCGTTAAAAATGCATCTGTAAATTTAACCAATCAGTTTTAAAATACCGATGCAATTATGTTTTTTTGTATTTCGTTGGTACCCGAGTAGGATGTGCTTGCCATAAAGTCGCGCAGTTGAATTTCACAGGCCGAACCTGCTTTATACCCTTCACCTGCCATTAACTTTAAATACGCGTGCGCATTTTTTGTCATGGTATTGCTTACAAAATACTTAACCACTGCAGCTGCTTCAATTTTACGGGATATGTTTTTTCCGTTTAACTGGGCAATTGCGCGGTCAACCAATGCCTGTGCCGTTTCCAGATCAATCTTTACTTCGGCAAGCATATGGCTAATAGACTGTTGTTTTATTAATGGTTGCTGGTTAAACCTCCGTTTTTTGCAAAAATCAACCATTTCATTTAACCAACGGTGCAATGTACCGGTGTGACAGGCAGCCATAAACGATTTTTCATACACCATACTTTCCTGGAACATAAGCCCACCGGCTCCGGGCTGACCCAATACGTAAGCATCGGGCACCAAAACATTGTCAAAGTTTATGCGGCATGCCGTAGCTGTTCGCAAGCCCATTTTTGCAAATGCCTGTTCTTTTTTTACGCCATTTGCTTTCAGGTCAATTAAAAATGCGGTAATGCCTCCAAAAAAGCCCTTTTCTTTATCGGTTACAGCATAGGTTAAACAATAATCGGCAACGGGCCCATTGGTGCAAAATGATTTATGGCCATTGATTTTATACCCATTTGCTGTTCTTTCGGCTGTGGTTACCATGTTGTTGGCATCAGACCCGCCTTGCGACTCGGTCATACCATTGCACAGAATTAATTTACCTGCAGCAAAATTTTTGACCAGGTTTTTGATTTCGGGCGATGTTCCGAATTTTTCAATGGGCATAGTACAGGCCAAGGCATGTGCCATTACTGAAAAATTCAGCCCATTGTCATGGCAATAAAAACCAAGTTGTCTTAAAACACTTCCATACTGTTTAAAGTCAAGATTTTTACCGCCTGAATTTTCATTTAACGTACCAGCCTGCAATCCTATTTTACTAAGTATATCCCAATGTTCGCGCGAAAATTTATCAGCCTGTTCACGTTCGGAATACGTAGTATTTATTGCCGGTGTTACCGATTCAAAAAATTGTTTATATGCGTCAATAAAATCACTCATGTTATGAATTCATTAGGGCGTTGTAATCTGTTTTTCCTGATGATGTAAGCGGCAATTTTTCATGTTGCCTGAATTTATCGGGAACCATGTATGATGGTAAATGTAATAAACAAAACCGGGCCAGGTCTTCGCCCTGCAGTGTTCCTTTTAAGGTGTAATGTGCTGTAATTTCCATTTTATCTTCTTTACCTTTGGCGGTTACAGCAACATGTCCAACTTCCGGATGATACAGTATGGCTGTTTCAATTTCAGCAGGCTCAATCCTGTACCCATTTCGTTTAATCATTCTGTCAGCCCGTTCCATGAAATAATAATCGCCATCAGCATCCATTTCAACCACATCGCCTGTTGAATACCATTCAAGGTTTTGCACAGCTGGCCAGTAACCCAGCATAACCGATTTGCCGGATACCTGCAAGATATTATCGGCATCAGTGTTCAATGCAGCATACGGACAGGGTTTTCCTATGCACACAACCCCATTTTTTTCTTTAATGGGTTTTTGAAAATCAATTTTATAAAATGTGCACACGTTGGTTTCAGTAGGCCCATACAAATTGGCAAATTGCGCGTTTGGAAAGTACTTATGTAATTCCTCTACCGTTTGTGTTTTTAATGCCTCACCAGCAATTAATACGGTTTTTACCAACGAAAAATCATGCCGCCTTAACTTGCCATATTGCAACAACAAATTGTACCATGTAGGAGTAGCGTACAGGGTGTCAATCTTGAAATTAAATATGAAATCGGCCAGGTACATGGGATTTACAATCATGCTAACCAATGGCACAAAAAGTCCGGCTTTTAATTTTTCAGCAGCAAACACATCAAATACCGAAAGGTCAAAGTGCAATGGTGCTATGGATAAAATACGTGATTGTTTTGTAATGCCAAACTCACTTATCATCCAGTCAACAAAACAATTTGCATTGTTACGCGATGTCATAACGCCTTTTGGAATTCCAGTACTACCCGAAGTAAACAGCACAAATGATAAATCGGGGTGATGCGCTAAATTACTTTGTGGCTGCACAGTTGCAAATGAAACCACATTGTTTTCCCATATCACGTTAATGTTATCAAGCGGCAATTGCGCCACATCAATTTCGCTTTTCTGGTACAATACAATGAACGGATCAATTTGTTCAATAATGGCTGAAATACGATTGACTGGGGAATTTATATCAATGGGAATGTATGGAATGTTCAAATCACGCGCAGCATACATCATACTTATGGAATAGGTATGCTTTTGGCATAAAATAACAACACGCGTATTGGGACGGTTAGCAAATGGTGACAGCAGGTTGTTGAACTTTTCAATCCAATCGGTAACGTTTCCCCATATTTCGGGAAAGTTATCGTCATACATCAACATTTCATTGGCAAATGCCATGAAGAAATTTTTAACCTACGAGTTTACGGTGAATGTAGCCTGCAATTAAATCGGGTGTGTCCAAATTATCAGGACTCACTTCATGGGCTTCGGCCTCAAATTTGAATTTTTCTTCCATATGACTAACCATGTGAAGGGTGTTAATGGAGTCCAGAAGTTTTGAGGTAAGCAATTTTGTATCGGGAGCAGGATTTTTTACCTGCTCACTGAAATTGTCTTTTACGTATTGCATCACGTAATCGAGTATTTCTTGTTTGGTCATTTTGAGGTTATTTTTATATAAAGATAAGATTATTTTGACATGATTGCCTTAACCAGGGCGCTGGCAATTATACTGTGTCCTAAGGCATTAGGGTGCGGATCGTCAACACTAACCGCTATTTTACTCCTGTTTTTTTGTGTTATCCCCGCGTCTGACCAAACTGTAGAAAGATCAAGAATTCTGAAACCTAGTTGCCTGGCCAGGTTCTTTAAATCATCCCTTTCTTTACCAAATTTAAAATCGTTGGTTGCGGGTAAAAACAACCAGGTTAATTGGACCTTGTTTTTACTTGCACAGATAGCAATACGCTTGTAGCACCAGGCAAAAATTTCATCTACGTATGGCATTAGGCGCTTTTCAATTTCCTGCTGGCCCATGTATTGCTTTACACCTGATTTTTGCTTTATGTTTTTGAGAAATTCATATTCAACACTAACTGCAGAACGTATTAGTTCGGCCATAAAACCAACAAAACGTTCCTTGTCACGCGAGTGTGAAACAAGTATGACTTCATCGGGCTCAAACTGCATCACTTTTTCTTCCATGAGTTTTGCTTGTTGAATAATGTGGTAGCCTCCACAACCAAAATTCATAATTTCTGTATTCTTCAATTGCTCCTCGGCAATTGCTTCAAAAACTTCGTTATCGGCAACACCTGAACCCATTTCGTATGAACCACCCAACAAAACAATGCGGTGCATACCTGCCGGTTTTATTCTTACATATTCTTTATCGCGTAAACCAAAACTGTTGGTTGAGAATTTTTTCCCATTCCAGTCAATGGAAACATTTGGAATTAATTTGCGCAAATAAATGTCTTCTGTGCTTTCAGCTGCAAGACGAATGTCGCCAGGCGGTAAGGGCTGCAGCAATGTTACTTCCCAGGCTCCTGTAGTGCTGTTGCCGTCAATCAACTGCTTATAATAACCACGCTCTTTCTTACCTTGTTCTGCACCCGGCACCTCTTTATTCAACAACGTACTCGTGAGGGTATTATTCCAACTTGTATTTTGTTGAACCAATGGAAAAGATGCAAGTAAAACAAATGCAGGAATTGTTAATAGACGCGTGCTGCCGTAATCCATAGCGAAAAGAGCTTTGACTTTTGGTTGATGATATACATAATGGCCTGCAAAAACCAGTAAGTAAATACCTATTAAACCGGCAATAACCGTAAGCATTTCCTGCCCCGTAAAAACAGTTGCAAAAGACATGGTATTTTTCCATTCACCCAGGCTTGCGCTTCCCCAAAGTGACCATAAAAAACACATGAAAAAGAAACAAAAAATTATAAAAAAAGATTGCCTTGCATATTTTCTGGCAATCGTGATTGAGCCTCCAATTTTTTTTCTTGCTTTATAATCCAGGTAAGCAACATTAATGGTTATGCAGGTGCCTAATATAAACCAAAACAAGGCATCGTTTGCTGCTAAAGGAAAACCACCGCGCGCCCAAAAAAACTGGTAATTGTGAAAAAACCAGGTGCAAAAAAACATAACGGCAGTGGCAACTGGCAATGCTGCATTGCCAAGTGGTTTGCGAATACGGAACCAAAGGGGGTAAAAGAAAACCTTTTGCATGAAATTTCGCCAGTAGGTATTTATTCTCCTCCATAAATCAGTAAAACTTGAGCCAAGAAAAAAATAATTAAACACTGGCGATAAATCATACCCGAACAAGCAAACAAAGGCCATGCATAAATGTAAAATTCCGCTCAAACGCAGGATCAATAAATATGCGCTTACCATGAAATGTATGAGAGATGGTAAATCACTTACCTGTGCAGCATCAATATAGAAAAACGTGAATAGCAACCGGTAAAGCAACAGGTGAACTATTGCGCGCAACATATACCTGAGGGCTTTTTGCCTGGTATCATCAAACGGTTTTACCAGGTAGCAATTCAGGAATTCCTTGAAATCAATAATTGGATAAAGCACAAAAACCAGGTTGGGAAACATCAAAAAATAAGCTAACCTGTGTTTAAAATCACCCTTTATTTTATGGTTCTTGACATAATATAAATACATAATGCCCCTGAACATAAAAATGGCACCAATAAATGGTGTGATCATGTACAAACGTGGCATATAAATATAACCTAATCGTAAAAAAGCCAACACACCAAGAAATAAAATGAAAAAAATTATCCTCAGGTAAATATTGTAGTTGAATGTAAGAATTCCAAAAGCGCCAATAAAGAGGACAAGAAAGAGCCCCCCGGCAAACCAGTTGAAAGCATAAAAAACCAGCGCAATAGATGTCAGCACAAAAACCCAGGGTATGTATGACTTGTTTACCAAATGACTTACCAAAAATGCCGAACCAACAAAATATCCTATTTGGGTAAGGCCTTTATTTTGCTCGATTCCGTATGCGTTTAAAATATAAAAGAAAAGGAACAATTGAATTGAATCAACCAGGAATAAAAGCGGTTTTTGCGCAATAAATGGGTTTAAAAAAATGTTGCGGGAACCGGCCATTGATCAAATATAATAAAATTTATGGCTATGGTGGCTATGCGAAAATTGCAGACTTAAGGTATCAGAAAATCTGAGTAATTCATACAATTTGTGTTTAAATAAGAAATTCATTATTGTTTCCAAGGCAATTCCCGCCCTAAATAAGACGCCAGTTTTTCATTAAGTGGCCTGAAATGTTCGGTTAATTTTTGCTTTGTTCCCTCATCCATCTTAGACTTGTAACTTCCCTCATTGAGTTTTTCAAAGTTTACAGTTTGGTGTTTAAGTCCTAAAAAATCCAGCACACCATTAAAAGTTTCCTGTGGTTTGGCCGATAAATTTTCGGCAAATTCAATGTATAAATTGTCGCCAAATACGTTTTTCCAATTGGGCAAGTAGTTTATATACTCACTCCGGGATTTATAAATAACACGTTGAAAGGCAAAATTATGCCCTTTATTGTATACCGAGTTTTCGAACCATTTTACCCTTTCCTCTTCCATTTCAATGGCTTTTTCAAAAGGCAACGTTTCAAACCCGAATTTTACCGCCATGTTGTAATTTGAATATGTTCGCGAAACCGGTTCACGCAACATTAAAATTACTTTTGTGTTGGGAAACATGCTATGAATACGCTGGGGCACCTGTGGATAATCAAAATATATTGCAGTACTGTCAAGCGTTATTGTCTTGTTTCCTCTCCGCAATTCTGCCAACTTCTTGTAATACTTATGCGCGAAAAAAGCACGATAAAATTCAATGCCCTTGTTATAACGGTTATTATTGGAAAAAAAATATGTATCCTTACGTTGTGGCGGAATAATGGAACGATGTTGTAAAAGATAATGGAAAAGTGAAGATGTACCGCATTTTTCAACACCTGCAATAAAAAAAGAAGGCAACACCCGATTTTTTGCTGATTTAAGGACTCGTTGAGAAAGGTCAGGTACGATGTTTTCATCACATAACCGTTCAATGTTCATTCCCAGGTATTGAATAGCATTGCTCATAAAACACAAATATACGGTTTGTTTGTATAGTTGAGCGTAACAGGCTTATATAGCAATTTGTCCTTTTTAAAGGTGTATGCCAGCTATACAAGTAAAGGCTTTGCACTAATAGTCCAAAAATCACAAATAGCTTTCATAAGAACAAGGAAGAAGGTTCGTTTGTTAAGCCAAAAAACACTAAATTAGCGGCTTAAGTTTTGACATCCTTTACTCACATACTAAATACCGTATCCGAAAAGGAAAACCCTTCGGTTAATAAAATACAAAAAATTACTTTTGAAGGTATTAAGTTTGCATTGGCCAGTACAGCAAAAACGGTTGACGTAAACTTTATTGAGTTCAGCGCTTTTGAACACGGTAAGGCCGAACTTCCATGTAGCCGGTTTGTGTATACCGACCATGCCTTAAACAGAAAACCAGGCTTTGAACAATATAAGGCTTTACCCTACCTTATTCCCTTTTTAAAAGAAATTGGCCCAAGTCTTTCCTGTGATAATGTGATATTTACTAATATTGATATTATACCAACTGAACATTTTTACACTGTTGTGGACAAGCTTATGAAAAGTGGTCATGACGCCATTATCATAAACCGCAGGCGCGTAAGCCAAAAATACCTTGACCATTTTGATTATACAAATTTGATTACTGAGGCAGGTAAATCACATGGTGGATATGATACGTTTGTTTTTAAGGCATCGCTTATTGATAAATTTGCTGCTGAAAACGTTTGTCTTGGTGTTCCTCCTGCCGGAAATGATCTTTTTTACAATCTGTTCACAGTTGCACAAAACCCCGTTTTGTATACCGAAAAGGCATTGACTTTTCACATCGGAATGGAATTGTATAAAGAATGGGGTGATAAAAAAACCAAAAAGGAGAACTACCGTTCTTTTAAGAAGATGCTTACAACCCTAAAGCCAAATATGGATATTTCAAAATTTCCGGGTAGCGAACTTGGGTTTATACGCAGGCATTTCAAATGGTTTTGGAATCCTACTTTCAGTTATCCAATTATGTTTAGCGTTGACATAAAACAATTTGGTAAAAAAAGAAAAGCAAGGAAAAAAGCCGAGGTTAAAGGATTTAAGCATAAATTTTTGGAGTGGGTTTTGCGCAAAGCTAATTTTGAAGATTGAACACCATCATGTATTTTCTTTTAATTTTTGAAAATTCAAACCACATTTTTTCTATTTCCAACTTAATCCAAAAACATAATACTGAACACGTTTTAATCGCATAAGTATACCTTGCATAAATCCCGGCAGCTTATTTATAAATTTTGACGAAGCCTTTTTTTGTTGAATCCAAATAAGAGCAAGACCATTAATACAAATTGATTTTTTATATGGCAAATATTGTTCGTGCAAGACGTCAAATAATATAATCACGCGTCTTTGATTGGTTTTATTCCAGGTACTGTGTTCATGCGCGTCACATAGCATTAGCAATTTGCCATTGTTCCAGGATTTATCAATACCATTAACTTTAATGCCGCATTGGGGCAGGCCTGCCGGCACATCAATTCCAAAATGGCATCGTATAAACGTATTGGAGTCACCAAAGTGTGGGTGTATAGCCGTTTGCGGCTCTAATATACTTATTGATGAAGAAATGATCCCTGGAATTGAATTCAGTAAACCATTTGTTATAGGTAATGACTTTTGAGTTTTGGGCATGTCTACACCCCAAAACTTAAATGTCAATATTTGCCATGCATTTTTATGCGAAGTAATTTTATTATTATAGTACGATATCAGTTCGGTCTTGTCACCATTCAAATAATTCATTACCTCATTACTTATAATGTCGTAATTATTCTCCAACAATTGTGTCCAACTATATTGAGCCGAATCAAAAAAAGCGGGCAAGCCACCGTGATAGTGTTTACCTTTATAGGAATACCATATTTTTTCAACGTTACTCATATGAAAATTAATTTTAAGCGGTTGACTTCCTGGTTTACTTTTTTTTGACAGGTCGAAATGATATTTTTTGAAACCGGGTGGTCAGGATTATCAATAACAATCTCAATCAATTCGGATTCACTGAAATTCATGGCCTTTTTTAAGGCTTTTGCACTGGCAAGATAGTGATTTGCTTCAAGGTAATATTTTTGATTATAGTTTTTTTCTTCGCCTTGTAAAAGTTTATAACCAAGTTTTTTATTGAAAAATTTAGCCCTGTAGTTATCATTTAATACTTTCACATATTGCGTTTTTAAACCAAGCAACACTCCGGTATCAATAATTAAAAAAGTTGCTCTTATAGGAATGTCAGAATTAAAATACTGCTCCTGTGCCAAAAATATTCCGCCATTGCCAGTAATGCCTTTTTCCCAATCAATTTCAGCTCCATAAATTAAGCCCACGGGGGTGTGATTTTCAATGATAAGGAAGTAATTATTATGAATAGTATCGATTTTTTTAAACCATTCTTCCTGCTGAAGGGGTGTAATTTCTTCCCGAATTTCCATAAAACGTGAAACAGCCTGCGAGTTGCGCCATTGGCGAACCATTTCAATATCCTCATGCACCAATCGCTTCAAGGTGATATTATAACCTTTAATGATCATTTTAAATAACCTCCCTGATCGTGTAAGGCGGTTTTCCATTTTGATTCTGGTGAACCTGGTAAATATACCTCCCAATTGTTCCAAAACACACAAGCATTAAACTGGTAGAAAACGTAATAACCACCATTAACGAGGTATACCCTTCAACAGGAACATTAAAAAATAGCTTTTTCACAATAAAAAACACACCAACCATAAATGACAAAACCGAAAGAATGAGTCCGCCCCAGATCATTAGTTGCAACGGCAGGGCCGTAAAATGAACAACTATGTGCAAGTAAAGCCTGAACAATTTAAACCAATTGTAATTGGACTTACCAAATTTTCTTGGCTCATGCTTTACTTCAATTCCAGTTACCTTTGTTGTATACCAGTATATAATTTCATCAATAAAAACAAATTGTTGCGGGTAGCGTATTAATTTATCAATTAATTTACGTGAGAGCAACCTGAAAGAAGACCCGCTTCCGAATGAATTATCACTAAATTTTGTGGATGTTTTTTTTACAAAATTACTGGCCATTCCACGCGCCTTCCCATGTCCTTTGGTTGTGTTGTACAAACCATAAACCACATCGTAGCCGGTTTCTTCCCATTTAGCAATCATTTTTGGGATTTCCTCAGGTGGATGCTGAAGGTCATCGTCCATTGTAATAATCAAATCACCATCTGTCAGGTTTAGTCCGCAAATTATAGCCATGTGTTGGCCAGCGTTACGACCAAGCTGAACCCCTTTAACGTGATCAGGATATTTTTCTTTAACCCGTAAAATAATTTCCCAGCTATTGTCTTTACTGCAATCATCAACCATTAAAACTTCGTACCTGTATTTTAATGGCATTAGTGTGGCGTGTATACGGTCAGCAAGCTCAACAAGCGAACCTGCCGAATTGTAAACAGGTATAACAATTGATATTTTTTTTTGTTCACTCATTATTTTGAAAGCATAAAACCACCATCCATACGAATACTCTCACCCTGTACCCAACGGCTTTTTTCCGACAAGAGGAAAATGGCCATTTCAGCTACATCGGCAGGGTAACCAACGCCCAGGGGATATTTTGCAATATGTTCATCCATTAATTGCTTGCTCATTCCTTCTTCGGCTTTATCGTACATGGGTGTTTTGATCATGGCAGGGCAAATACAATTACTTCGCAAAAACAAATGCTCAAATTCCTGGGCTACTGTTTTTGAAAACGTTTCAAGCGCTGCTTTTGATGCACAATACAACGAATTTCCTTTATGCGGATATTGTCCTGATATGGACGACATCCACACAAACGAGGCGTGCTTTTCAATTTTCTTTTGCGTTGCGAGTTGGGCAACCAACATTACAACCATATCAAAATTAGCCGAAAACGTTTCACGTATTTTTTGCTGCGTTAAAAATTTAATGGGGTAAGAATTCAGTACACCAGCACAATGTACAAGCCCATTTAACTTTGGAAGTTTACTTACAAATGTTTTTACTTCGTTTTCATCAATCAAATTCGCAGTAAATTGCTGGTGCCCCGTTCCGTCAAGCTGGTCAAGCGTTTCTTTCAGGCGTTTTTCATCACGTCCTGTGATAATTAACGTTGCTCCCTGTTTACTACAATCAATGGCAACCTGTATGCCAATGCCCGAAGAGGCACCTGTTATTAAAATGGTTTTTCCGCTTAGTGCTTTTTCGTTCATGCTATAATTACTTCAGGACAATGAACATGATCAAGTTCCATAATGGCATTGGCCCATGACAAACCGACACCAAAACCCGACATGCAAATTTTCTTTTTTGAATTCTTTAACTCGTTACGCAGGCAATGTACAAGGGTAATGGGAATAGATGCCGAACTTGTATTACCAAAATCCTGTAAACTATACGGTACTTTTGCCGCGTCAATTTTCAGTTTTTTGCGTATGGTTTCATTCATCAGTTTATTGGCCTGGTGAAAAATAAAATAATCAATATCATCATTGGTCACCTGGCATTCTGTAAATAATTCTTTAATGCTGGCTGGTGCCTCGGTAGTTGAGAAATTAAAAACATCCAATCCATTCATGTGAATGTTATTGGTTGTGCGTACAACACCTGCTTCGTATTCCTTTTCTTCAAAACTTTTTACAGTAATGGGTGATCGTACCCCTCCGTCAGGCTTCATAATGGCTTTGTAGCCCGATCCATCGCTGTGTAACACAAAGCTCATGTCACCTTTTTCAGTGTATTCAAGCAAGGTTGTTGTTCCGGCATCGCCAAATAAAGGATATGCACTTTTGTCTTTATAGTTTTGTGCGTGGGTTGAAATATCACCTACCATTAAAAATGCTTTCCTGAATTTACCCGTTTCCATCAAACTGCTTATTACACTCAACCCATACACATACCCGCTACAACCCAACGAAATGTCAAATGCCATTACATGCTTGCCCAGGTTTAACCGGTTTTGAATAATGATGGATGTTGCGGGAAATAAATAATCAGGTGATTGAGAAACGAAAATAAGTAAATCAATTTCTTGCCGGTCAATAGTCAAATCGCTTATAATTTTTTCGGCAGCAACCACGCATAAATCGCTGGTGCAAACACCTGGCTCGGCCATGTGCCTGCGTGCAATTCCGGTGGTTTTAATGAAAAGTTCCCGCTCAGGTACTGTCAGCCATTCATAATCTTTATTCTCCACCACTTTTGGCGGAACCGCTGCAGCTATTGATCGTATGCGACAATGATGAGTTTGTACAAAGGCCATTATGCCACGCGCGATTTGGTTATGTTGTATACGTCATTTACAGTATTGCAATTGCGTAAGTCCTCTCCCGTTATCTTTACATCATACTCGGTATCAATAAGCGCTATAATGATGAGTGCATGCATTGAACTCCAGTTTGGCATCTGGCGCATGTTGGTATCAGGCTTCAACGTTCCGGGTTCAAGGTCCTCAAATTCTTTTTCAAGTTTGGTAGTAAAATCGGCTAGAGTGTCCATGTAGTATTCATTTGTTTAGGAGACGTTAAAGTTAACAAAAAGTGGCCACAAAAAGCGTAGAAAGCATTGCATAGGGTTGCTAAACCACACGTGCTGAAAAACTATTTAATTTATTGATAAAAAGGCAATTACACCCTGCTTAGTCGAGGTATAAAACCGTTGATGAGAGTGAAAGACCGACTCCAAATCCAATGAGCATAACCTTTGCATTCTTCTTCAAAATGCCTGTAGCTAAGGCCTGTGCAAGCGCAATAGGAATGGTTGAACCAACCGTATTACCAATTTCCTGCATGTTATTAAATACTTTTTCAGGTGGAATGTTGAGTTTTTTAGTGATGGTACCAATCATATACAGGTTTGCCTGATGAAAAATGAAAAGGTCTATGTCTTCCTGGGCGAGATTATTTTTTTTGAGTGTTTCGGCTACAAGTACAGGCACTCGTTTCAATGAAAACAAAAATACACCAGTACCATCCATGAAAAACTGGGCACGTGAGGTGGTGTTTCCAAATTCATCGCTGAATTCCTCAAATGATTTTTCGTTTAATGGATTTCGGGATCCTCCATCTTTTACAATTATTTTTTGATAACCGGCCGAATCAGTCCCAAAAACGCAATGCTGTATTCCACCCAAGTCGCTTGCTGTTATAAGCGTAGCGGCTGCCGCATCGCCAAAAACAAAACGCGATGCCTTATCTCTTGGGTGAATGTCTTTTGTGAGCGTGTTAGCAGTCAGCAACAACACATTTTTTGCACCGTTTGACTGAATCAGGCCTTTTGCAACCGAAAGTGCATACACATATGCGCTGCAACCATGCGACAGGTCGAGGGTTCCGCAATTGAAATTCAACCCAAGTTCCCCATGAATCACACATGATGTTGCCGGCATTTTATAATCAAAGTCAAGCGATGAATAAAGCAAAAAATCAATGTCAGCTGGATTTATGTGATGTTCATCAAACAATTTTTTTGCTGCTTTAACGGCCATATCACTGGCTGTTTCACCAGGCGCGGATATAACCCTTTTTCTTACACCAATTTTTTCAAGGTTGGCATTGCCATTCAACTCAGGAAAAAGTTTAAAAAATTCATCATTTGTAAATTCTGTTGACGGCAGGTAATAACTTATATGTGCAATACGTGCAGCCATTACAATGAGGTAATCATGTTATACAATTGCTGTATCTGAACGGTTTCAAACGGTTGTTTATTGGCAAATTCGCGCATGAATTTATTGATGTAAAAACCAACACTGCCTTTAAGTTCATTGCGGGAAGTATTGATGGCCGCAACCATAAAATCATTTCCAGCCTGGGCAAAATTAATTTGCACTAGTTTCATGCGTTTCATAATTACCTCAACACCTTTGAGACCTTTGATAAAATACTCAGCTGCCTTTTTATTATTACCCATGGCAAAATAGGTCTCTGCAATGTTGAAATCAATGGTGTGCTTTTTAAAGGTTTCATTTTTTGACAACCGCACCTGTAAGGCAATCAGTTCCTCATATTTTTCCCACTTGGCCAGTACAGCACTTAATTTTGCATATGAATTTATATAATTTGGATTTAGCCGTAGTGTTTTTTTGTGCAACGCAATGCAGCGGCTGCGAAATTCATAAATGCGATTAAAAAAGTATTTTTTGAGCCCGGGATCAAGCTTATCCATGTCAATTTTCTTATCCTCGTTTATAGCCTTTTTCAATACGGGGAAATAGTGCCTGTTCACAATCGTGTCAACGGCAGTTTCAAGGTATGAAAGTTGCTTTTGCTGGTTCAGGAATTTAAACCCATTCAATAAATCATCGGCAAGCTGCAGCGTATTCATTTGCTCGGCATACTTTCGTATAAATGGGTTTTCGCGTAAATAATACAAAAGCGCATTTAACAACAACCCTTTTGGATCTCCTTTTGCAGTTCCTTCGGCAATTTCTTTGAACGTATTTCCAATTGTCAATTTAAGCATGCTTATTTTGCTCAGCACAGGTTCATATGATTGAATAATGAGGGCTTGCTCATTTACCCGGTTTTTGTCAGAAGGTTTTGTAGAATCAAGATTCAACCACTTCATGAAGGCGTATTCCTGCTCGGCTAAACCAGCCTTGGCCTCACAATAATTTGCCAGGTTATAGGCTGCTTCAACGTAAGTGGAATCCAACTTAAGTGCCCGCTCAAAATAATAACCTGCGCTGTCCAGAATGGGCTTAAACGTGAAATAAATTGTGCCCAGGTTATTGTTTACCGGTATGTAATCGGGATAAATTTCCAGCGCTTTGCGGTAAAAGGAAATTACCGTGTCGGCCTGCATTTTTAATTGCTTCTCATCAAAGTTTATGGTCTGTGAACCCTGCTCAGAACTCATAACTGCCGGATTGTTCATATCCCTGGCGTGCTTATATAATTTTTGGGCATGAATGGTTCCCAGGAGCGAATGCAGTTTTGTGGACTGTGGAAACGTAGCCACATCGGTCTTATACAAACTAAACGTACTGTTCCATGCAGGGTTTCGCGGCATAATAATACATGCCGAAACCGCAATGTATGCTACAGACACAAACAAAACCCGTGCGGGTATAACATTCAGTGTTGGCTTGTGTTCAAGATGGGCCGATTTGGTAAACCATAGGATTAATTCTGCAAATACTATGGCCATTCCCACCGAAGCGGTAAACACAAATCGTTCGGCCACAATTCCCACTGCAGGTGTAACCAGGTTTACGAACATGCTTATAGAAACACAGAAAAATATAAGGCCAACAAAAACAGGTTTATTCCATTTATAACATTTAACCAAGGCCCATAAAATTATACCAATGGAAACGAGGCCTATTGCGTGATTTAAAGTAAATGTAAAGCCTTCAAATGTATTGTAGCCATAATACGCAACAAGCGGATAAGGCACAAACAACATTTTAACATAATAACCAAACGTTGCCAGGCTCATCATAAGTACCTCAACTATGCTGTGCTTGCCAACATAAAGCGGGTTTTCAAAAAAGAACATTTCGCGCGCTGTTTCACCTTTTTCAAGTGCCTGGGTTATAATTAATTTACCAAGAACAAAAATACAAACACACACCACAGCAAGCCCACCAATCACTTTGACCCACGACACTTTGCGTGTGTAAATAATAATGAAAGGAAAAATGGCAGTTAGAGGATATGACGATTTTTTTGCAAAAAAGGAAATCAACATAAATAAAATACCTGGCAAAATATACCACCATTTACGCTTGTCAACCATATGCAAAAACATATGCAGAGCCAGTATAGCAAAAATGAGCGATAACATTTCATCCCTGTTTTTTAAACTTGCTACCACCTCGCTATGAACAGGCATAGCTAAAAAAATAATGGCCACAAGCAGGGCATGTACCCAATGCATCATGGGGAATATTTTTTTTACGCTCAGATAAATTAAAAAACATGTAATGGCATAAATCAGGATATTGAAAAAATGACTTGCTGCCGCATTCCTGCCAAAATACTCGTATTCGATGGCAAAGGTAATAAGGGCTATTGGACGGTACTCGTAATTTTGCGTTGATGTAACACTGTAACGCGATGATAAAATCTTGGGAATTCCGGCAAGACCCATTTCAACATTGGGCTGATCAAGGGTCACCAATTCATCATCCATTGAGTACCCATTGTTTAGTGTAGTGCCATATAACACCATTGATAAGGCAAACAGCAAAAGGAAAATAAAAATGTTCAATGGCTGGGTACGCGGATGTATAGGCGCATTAACAGGTTTTTCAGTTTTTGGCACCTGTTGTTGGGCCTGCTTTGTTTCCTGGTTTTTGGGGTTGTGCTTTGCCACGCATTAAAAATACTAAAATTCCGCAATCTCAACCCATAGCAATTACGCATTACCCGTTAAATAGCCACAGATCGCACAGATACTCACAGATTCTATAATTTTATACCAGTTCTATGGCTACCCATGTTACCAATGGCTAATAATGAAGTTTAGGGTTAGTATTTTTCAACAAGTCTGTAAAAACGGTTGCTAAGTCAATTCCCCTTCCTTAAAACAAATTACCTTTAAATAATGGATTATTTAGAAGGGTTAAACGCGGCTCAGCGCGAAGCGGTTGTGAACATACAGGGTCCTACCATGGTTATTGCAGGTGCCGGCTCTGGAAAAACACGCGTACTTACCTACCGCATTGCCCACCTCATTAACAGTGGAGTAAATCCCGCAAACATTCTTGCCCTGACCTTTACAAACAAAGCAGCGCGTGAAATGAAGGACCGCATTGCCAAAGTAGTGGGTCCAGGCAAATCACAAAGCCTTTGGATGGGAACCTTTCACTCGGTATTTGCGAAAATTCTGCGCATTGAAGCCGAAAAAATTGGCTATCCCAATGATTTCACCATTTACGACACGGCCGACAGTAAAAACCTCATAAAATCCATTCTCAAGGAAATGAACCTTGACGACAAGATTTACAAACCTGGCATGGTCTATAACCGCATATCTTCTGCCAAAAATTCATTGATATCAGCCAAAAACTACGCACAAAATACCGATCTGATGGCCGAAGACCGTATGCGCGGCCAACCACGCGTTGCCGAAGTTTTTGCACAGTATGATTTACGCTGTTACAAAGCGGGCGCCATGGACTTTGATGATTTGCTTTTCAAAACCAACGTACTGCTGCGTGATTATCCCGAGGTTTTATATAAATATCAGCACCGCTTCCATTATATTTTGGTTGATGAGTACCAGGACACCAATTATTCACAGTACCTGATCATTAAAAAACTTGCCGCATTAAATGAAAATATTTGCGTGGTAGGTGACGATGCACAAAGTATTTATGGTTTCAGGGGAGCCGATATTCAGAATATTTTGAATTACCGGAAAGATTATCCCGATGTAAAAACATTTAAACTTGAGCAAAATTACCGATCAACAAAAGTAATTGTTAACGCAGCCAATAGTGTAATATCAAAAAATTCAGAGCAACTTGAAAAAAAAGTATGGACTGACAATGCCGATGGTGAAAAAATAAAAGTAGTGCGTGCCGCAAGTGACAACGAAGAGGGGCAGTTAATTGCGCAATCAATTTTCGACACCAAAATGAATTTCCAGGCGCACAATAAGAATTTTGCCATTCTTTACCGCACAAATGCCCAATCGCGTTCCTTTGAGGAAGCCTTGCGAAAACTGAATATTGCTTACCGCATTTATGGAGGCTTATCGTTTTACCAGCGTAAAGAGATTAAAGATTTATTGGCGTATTTCAGGTTAACCGCAAACCCAAATGATGAAGAAGCCCTGAAACGCATTATTAATTATCCAAAACGCGGTATTGGCGATGCAACCGTTGATGCCCTTATTGTTGCTACAGCCGAACAGCAAACCGGTATTTGGAACGTGATTGA
This sequence comes from Flavobacteriales bacterium, assembly GCA_035299065.1. GTDB lineage: Bacteria > Bacteroidota > Bacteroidia > Flavobacteriales_D > UBA2798 > DASPJQ01. The sequence goes on along the minus strand of DATGXI010000077.1, from coordinate 6,216 downwards.
AGAACCTGAGCGTTATGGCGTAAAATTAAACACAGGGGCACAAAATAAATTGCGCGATTTCTGTAACATGATCAAAAGCTTTCGCATTGAAATGAACCGCATGAGCGCTTTTGATCTTGGAAGTCACATTGCTGCCTCAACAGCCCTGCTCAAAGATTTGTATGATGACAAAAGTCCTGAAGGCGTTAGCCGTTATGAAAACGTACAGGAATTGTTAAACGGTATAAAAGAATTTACCGAAAATGCACCCGAAGGAGAACAACGCACACTTGCCGACTTTTTAATTGATGTAGCCCTGCTTACTGATGCTGACCAGGATGACCCAGAGGGGAATGATAAGGTAACCATGATGACCATTCATGCAGCAAAAGGACTTGAATTTCCGTACGTATATATTGTAGGTATGGAAGAAAATTTATTTCCATCGCAATTATCACTATCAAGTGATGCCGACCTTGAAGAAGAGCGCAGGCTGTTTTATGTTGCCATAACACGGGCCGAAAAACGCGCCATGATCTCCTATGCCTTAACCCGCTATCGTTGGGGAAATCTTACCCATGGCGAACCCAGCAGGTTTATTGATGAAATTGATGCCGACTGCGTGGAAATGCCACTGAATGCACCAGTTAAGCAACCAGGCTTTGAAGACCTGGATTTTGGAGGTGGGTTCCAGAAATTACCGTTCCAGAAAAAATTTAGTGGTGGAAATACCTACGCACCAAAAAAAGCCCCACAACCTTTACCTCAAAAATCAGCATTACCTGACCCAAAGAACCTCAAAAAGGTATCGGCAGCAAGCCCGGTTGAAGGCGGAGGAACCCCGGTAACTTCCTTAAGCATTGGACAAAACGTTATGCATGAAAAGTTTGGGAAAGGTAAAGTTATTGCCATTGAAGGTGCAGAACCGAACACAAAAGCCACCATTTTTTTCCCAACTGAAGGACAAAAACAACTACTTTTACGCTTTGCGAAATTAACGGTGATTGATTAATTATTAATGATGCCCTGGCAGGGATATGCTAAAAGAACTGCTTAACAGGGATACCATTTCCATTAGGCCTCACTCAAACTTAAAAAAGAAACATGGCCTACCCAAAATCGAATAGACCCGATCCCAGTAAACTTAAAACTGTTTCGTCATCCGGCTCAACAAGTGTTGAGGGCGCAGTGTCAGCCGACTCGTTGCGTGTTGGATTAAACGTTATGCATGAAAAATTTGGTAAAGGAGAAATTCTTGCCATTGATGGCGAGGAACCAAATGCAAAAGCAACTATTTTATTTCAAAAAGGATTAAAAAAACAATTGTTACTGCGTTTTGCCAAGCTTACAGTTATCAACTAATTGCAAATGAAATGCATCGTTTTCATCGGTATCTTGATCCCTTTGATTTCACCTGGGCAAAAATCGGTGCAACATGGGCAAAGGGCCACTTGTGATCGCAACACAATGCCTTCCGATTTTCATTACGAGGCGTTTACTCTTGAAATTGAGACTTCAAAACTAAAAAAAACGTTCACCTACACGCTTCCTGTTTTTTTTAAGCTTATTAATCGTGACACTGTTTGGCTCAATAAAAAACCGCTTGTAGTTACCTATATAAAAAAAGACTCTATACTCGAAATTGATGGGAGAAAATTCAAACCAAAAAAAATCGGTACTGACAGCATTATTCATGTTCCTTCTATCATATACGAATACAAGGATGATGAGAATTATCCGGATGATGAAATCCTGTACGTTTTCCATCCTAAGTACGGTTTATTGCGAACACATTGCCGGGCTTGGTTCTGGGACGATTATTATTACATCAATGACAAAAAATATGTGAATGAATGCACATGCCCAAATCCAAAATACTAAAGCAGTAAAAACAACCAATTAATTCATCGCCATTCCCGCATTTCCGTTTCCATTCAATTTCTTTACAATTGCTTTCAACTCCTCCAATGAAACTTCCTTATAAGTAAGCGTGTGTAATCTTACACTGGTATTGGTTTCCTTTACGGCAATGTAATTTTTAGTGCCAACTTTCTTAAAACCAATAAGCGTAATTTTTTCATTAGCAGGAATCGCATTGAACGCAAATACATTTTTGCTTTCTTCATATACCGATCCCATAACTGAATTTATATTTTTAAAAACCATCCGTATGTTCGTGTTAGTTCCATCGGTCTCATTAACGGCAAGCCTTTCTGTTGCCTTTACTGCCGGAAAACGGTCGCAATTGATCCAACCCAGCTTAGCGCTGCTCATAATGTAGTACTCCAAATCAGCCTGCTCTTCCTCAGCTACATCTACTTTTTCCTGCTCGTAGTATTTTTCAAGCTGATCTGTTTTACTTGCTGAGTAATCACTGCAATCCAATTTATAATTAATGGGCAATACCATTTGGCAAGCCACTTCTTTCCTGCCTTTTTTTGCAGGTTTCCATTTTGAAAATGTTGACACCACACGTTTGGCTTCTTTATCCAAAGCGGGAAAAACACCACGCATGATCTCGGGGTTCACAACGTTTCCCTCTTTATCAACTGTAAAGCGCACATACACTCTTCCCTGTATACAATTTTCCTGGCAGTATTGCGGGTAATTGATGTTACGCGCTACATAATCCATCATGGCCTGGTTGCCACCCTCGTATTCAGGCTGCACATCTACATCATAACCCTGGTAAACCTTGCCTTCTATATTGGAATAAGATTCAACCTCATCACTTACTCCAATTATTTCCATTGGCGGTGCAATTTCATCTTCAACCGCTTCCACAGCCACTGGTGGTGGTGGTAAAATTTCTTCGTTCACGCGCGGGCCAATTTGTTTTTCCAACACCCAGTCAATCGTATTGCCTTTTTTATTGCCTGTAAACAATTGCATGCCTTCTTTCTTTTTTGTTTTGGTAATAAAGCTCAATTCAATTGTCTTATCTTTTTTTAATGCACATTCGCTCCCATGGCTACTGGCGCTTAAGTAAACCATGCCTCCTGTTTCCAGCATTTTTTTATTGCATTGGGTGGTTAATCCTGCCAGCACTATATCGCCATCGTTGTAATATTCGCGTACTCCAAAATCAACCGTTGTTACAGTTTTTCCTTCACGGTTCCTGAAAGCCTCCTTTGGAATAAAAATCCTGGTCCCCTCAGCAGCTTCAATGGTTGTATCACGCAGGCAGTTTACCTGGAAATGTTGTTCAGGCTTATCGTCAACAATGGCAATGCCCTTAGGATCATCAGTTGGCGGCACGTTTAACACATTGTTGGTCTCAGGCAAAACCATCACATCGGTATTTCGCCATGAATTAGTGGAGGCTGTTGGTTTCCCGTTTACAGCTGGCTGGTTCACAGTTGAAATAAGGTGCTCGTTTTTAGGCGATGAACAGGATAAAACTACCAATGTGGCAAGTCCTGTAATGATCCATACTTTTTGCATATCGGTTTTATTTGGGACAATAAATTTCGATAACCTGTACAGGCTTTGCTGTTATGGGTTCATTAAAAAACCTTATTAAAAAGTTATATAAGAGGGTATTTTGTTAAACGTGTGCAAAAAATTGATCGAATGGTTACAATTGCGAGTCTCGAATTTCGAAACTCAATACGGTTTCTGCATTTTCCTGCCCTTTTGAATTAAATAATAACAGAGCCAAAGCATAAGAGGCGTCATAATAAGACCTGTTATTAATACACCAACTGACACTTTACCATGCTCATATTGCCTTAAAATATCAAAAAACTCGCCAAGACAACCCAAAGCAATCAAACAACCAATTACAATAAACCTGTTTAATTTCATTCGTTTGGCATTAAACGTAAAACATAATTAACAGCGATTTTTGTTATTCGTGATTCCTGGTTCGGAATTAGAAATCAGGAATTGTTAAGCCCCTCCGTATTCCATCAAATAAGCCTTGATGAACGGATCCAGATCGCCATCCAATACGGCCGATGCGTTGGAGGTTTCATAATCGGTTCGCACGTCTTTTACCAGCTTATACGGGTGTAAAACATAATTCCTGATTTGCGATCCCCACTCTATTTTTTTCTTACCCGCTTCGGTTACTGCTTTGGCCTCGTTGCGTTTGCGTATTTCCAATTCGTACAGCTGGGATTTCAACATCTGCATGGCCCTTTCACGGTTACCGCTTTGTGAACGCTCAACCTGGCAAACAACCACTATACCGGTTGGAATGTGCGTCAACTGCACCTTGGTCTCTACTTTATTTACGTTCTGCCCGCCTGCTCCACCACTGCGCGATGTTTGTATAGCAATATCCGCATCCTTAATCTCAATGTTAATTTCATCATTTACTAACGGGTAGGCATATACGCTGCAAAAACTGGTGTGGCGTTTTGCGTTTGAGTCAAACGGACTAATGCGCACCAAACGGTGTACGCCATTTTCGCCTTTTAAATAACCGTAAGCAAAATCACCCTCAAACTGTATGGTTACTGTTTTTATGCCTGCCACATCACCCGGCTGCTGATCCAATTCGGTAATCTTAAATCCTTTTTTTTGCCCCCACATCAAATACATACGCATCAACATACTTGCCCAGTCACAACTTTCAGTTCCACCGGCACCCGCTGTAATTTGTATTACGGCACTGTTAATGTCTTCAGGCGCGCTCAACATGTTTTTAAATTCCAGCTCCTCTACCTGCGCAAGCGCAATGGCAAACTGGGCATCCACTTCCTGCTCAGTAGCGCCACCGTCTTTAAAAAAATCAAGAATTACCTGTAAATCGTCAACTTCCTTGCGCGCTTTTACATAGCCTTCCGTCCAGTATTTTTTTTCGCGAATGGTTTTCAGAATGGTTTCCGCACGTTTAGGGTCGTTCCAGAAATCAGGGTCCTGGGTTTTTACCTCTTCGTTTTGAATTTCTATGAGTTTGGTATCGATGTCAAAGATACCCCCTTAACGCCTCAAGGCGCTCAACTGTGTTGGCTAATTGTTCGGTTGTGATCATGGGGGCGAAGATAGGGAAATTTTAGATGTGAGAAATTAGATGTGAGATGTGAGAAAATTCCTGCGTTTATAAATTTGGCGCCACCCCAAACCAGGGCACATTCATTAAACCACTAGTGACTTCAGCTTTGGGGCCGGGCTATCGGCCATAGTCCTCGCTTTACACTCTTCCTAAATGTTGAATTTGCCCCGCTGCGGGCTATTTGCCTCTATCCCTTGTCGGCCTTGAAAAAGCGTAATCGTTTGTGAAACCTGAATGAACAGCCGTGCTACTGCTTACTGCTACCGCCACTTTTTAGTATCACTTAACATCTCTTAGCCAACTTATCTACCCCAATTATCGTTAGATTTGTCTTCTATGCAAAGGCTGCTCATACTTCTCATTCTAATCGCCACTAAAGCGGGTACAGCCCAACCCGTAACCCATTCCAAAATACTGCCCAACGGATTTACCATTTACGTAATTGAAAACCACGAGCAACCCCAGGTTTACGGTGCCGTTGCCGTACGCGCTGGCAGTAAACATGATCCAAAGGAAGCCACTGGCATTGCCCACTACCTCGAGCATATGTTGTTTAAAGGAACCGAGCAAATGGGTACCACCAATTTTGCAGCCGAAAAAATTTGGCTTGACAGCATCACTTACTATTACGATGAGTTGGGTAAATTAACCGATGACAAAGCGCGTTTAAAAATACAGCTAAAAATAAACGAGCTGTCCATAAAAGCTGGTGAGTACGCCATTCCCAATGAAGTTGACCGCATGCTGGCCGAAATTGGGGGCAGTGGTGTTAATGCTTACACAACCGTTGAGTCAACCGTTTATTACAATACATTTCCATCAAACCAATTGGAAAAATGGATGGAAATTTATAGCCACCGTTTTCAAAAACCGGTTTTTCGCCTGTTCCAATCTGAATTAGAAACCGTGTACGAGGAAAAAAACCGCAAGATGGACGACAAGTACATGCAGGTTTTTGACGACTACCTCAAGAAATTTTTTAAGCATCATCCATACGGCCAACAAACAACGCTTGGTGAAACCGAGCACCTGAAAAATCCATCGCTCAGGCGCATGTACGAGTTTTTCAATACCTATTATGTACCCAACAACATGGGCCTTATTATTTGTGGCGATGTTAACCACGAAGAGGTTTTTGCACTTGCTGAAAAAAAATTCGGGGTTATGCAACGCAAGGAAGTACCCGAATTTACGTTTGAACCCGAAGCGCCTTTTAAAGGAAAAGAAATTATTCG
>DATGXI010000076.1:0-14187 GCA_035299065.1 Flavobacteriales bacterium | reverse complement strand
TAAATAAACTTATTGGGCTTAACAACAGCGGAAACCCCATTGGATAAACCGGTGGAGAAACCACGGCATAATTTGGGTTATACATGTAATTTGTTTCAGCCGGATTTTGAAAGGCTGCCAGCTTATGGCTGTGCATTAAATATTGAGCAAAATCATCGCCCCAGTTGTGTTCAAGATCAATGTTTATGAGCGCAGGAATAAAGGCACATGCAAGCAAAATTAAAATAGGTTTTTTCATCAAACGGTTTACCATTTCTTTCATGGCTGTATGCGTTCGTAGAACTTAAATCCCCCTTCTTTAAACAACAACCTGAAACCTTCTTTTTTCTGATCAAGAAAATCAGAATTGGCTTTTGTTACAAAAAGCGCATGCCTGTCAAGTTTGCCATATAAAAGAAACGTTTCATCCTGCCTTTGTGCATTGTTTTCCTGGGGTACTTTACCGTAAAAATAATGCGCATAGCTTTTAAAGCCTACCGGAAACAGGTATACTTTTTGGGTCGAAAATTTTTCGTAAAATTGAATGGCCGGACCCTGGCTATGTTTTTCAATGTTGGGTACAACGGTTAGCAGGAATCCAAACAAGACCAACCCTGTTACTACGCTTTGTACCGTTAAAAAACAATGAACAGCATTACGCCTCAAATAAAAATAACCAGCCACTATTCCTGCAAGAAATAAAACTCCCCATGCAACGGTCCATAACTGCCAGGGAACATCCTGTTTCATGCAGGCAACCGCAAACTGGTCTTTTACCAACGGAATGATGGATTGCCTATACACACCGGCAATAGGCAGGGCAATAAGTAAAAGAGAAAATAAAATACCACCCGTTAAAAACAACAGGGCCGGAGTTTTGGACATGTTTACATCTTTAAAACGTGTATGCAGGTAATAAGAAGCACAAAAGCTAAGGGGCAACCAGCACATGCTGCTGTAGTGCACAATTTTTGTTTTTACAATGGTAAATAAAATCATAACCACCCAAAAAAGCACCATCATCCATTTGGTTAAATCAAGTGCCGACTCAAACTTACGTGCCCTGAAAAGCGGCAGCGCAAAAATACTCATGGGAAAACAGCCCACAAATACAACCAAAGGATGGTAAAAGAAAGGTTGTTCATGACCAGCATCGCCCGTTGTCAATAAACGTATTTGGTACGTAATAAAATCGCCCAGGGTTGAAAAACCATTTTGCGCAATTTCAGGCAGTATCCATATGACAGTTATGCAGGCAGAAGCAAGTGCAAAAAGCAATATGTGAATGATTTTGCCCGGATTTTTAAATTTGGTTATACACTGGTAAACAAAATAGGTAAGCAGTATCAGCAATAAACCTACCGGGCCTTTTGTAAGAATGGCAAGCCCGGCAAATAAACCACCCAGTAAAGCGTATTTGTTTTTCTGATCATGTATGGTCCTTATCAGGAAATAAATGCTCATGAAAATAAAATAATTGAAAACAGGATCAATTATACCGCTCTTAAAATAGATGTGAGGTAAAAAGCTCATTAAATACACAAGGGCCCACATCATGCCAAATTTTGCATCCATGTGTTTTTTGCCAATGGAATAAATGCTGAGTAATGTAATAAGTCCAAATAAGGCATTGGGAAAACGCGCAGCAAACTCATTTACGCCAAACAGTCCCATGCAACTGCTTTGAAGCCACATGAACAAAGGCGGCTTTTCCCAAAACGGCATGTAATTTATTTGTACATGAAAATAATCGCCACTCACCAGCATTTCACGGCTTGACTCGGCAAAATTGATTTCGTCCCAGTCAAACAAATGCAAATAACCCAGGAATGGAAAAAAGAACAATACACCAAGCAGGAATACGAAAAGGGGGTAACGCGAGGGATTGTATGCAAATAAATTCAACCGGTTCATTTTTTTACAAGTTTGATTATGGATTTATTGAAGACCGGGATGTTTTTTGATTTTGTGTATACTTTATAACACATAAGCGCCAATAAAATTCCTATGCAGGCACCTGCAATTATGTCGCCCACAAAATGCTGTGCGAGGTATACACGTGAGTACGCAACAAGAACAGCAAACAGTGCCAGTAGTACCTGTATAAAAACTGCACGCGAAAATGACAAAAGCGCTATAAATGTAAAAATGAAAAAGGCCGTTAGGGTATGTCCCGAAGGAAATGAATTTTCGGTATTCACCACAACACCTTCAACATAATGGATCATTTTATTGCCCCAAAAAAAATGGTGAGGTCTGTCACTGTCAATAAAAAAATAGTATTTGCAGGCATACGAAATAATGCCGCATATACCCATACCGGCCAATGCAAACATACCTGAACCCAGGTTGTAAAACAAAAGGAGTAAAGCACAAATAATAACGCCAGTTAATCCATCACCAACATGCGTATACCAGCTAAAAAACCAATCAAGGGGTGGCGCATTTAAGCCATTGAAAATAAAAAAACTTCGCCCTTGTGGATATATAAAAATTAGTGAAGCGCATGTGAACAGGAACAATGCAACAAATGCAAAGTAGTAAACGCGATAAGCAATTCTCTTAATCAACTTTGTCAGTTTGGTTTGACACGTTTAAACAATTCGCTTTTGGCCAGGCCAATTTTATTGAAAAAATATAAATGAGAAACCCGTAATACACCAAAGCCGTATTTTGTACTGCGGCTAAAATTAATGCTTGACGCTTCTTCAAAATATTTTGTGGGGCAGGTTATTTCAGCAACCTCGTAACCGGCATAACAAATTTGTGCCAGGAACTCGTTGTCGAAAACAAAATCTTCGTCATTAGCATTGTAATCAATGCGCTCAAGTACCTCTTTTTTATAGGCGCGGTAACCCGTATGGTATTCTGATAATTTCTGGCGCATTAAAATATTTTGGGTAAGTGTAAGCCATCGGTTGGCAATGTATTTCCACAATGGCATACCGCCTTTGCGCGCACCGCGTCCCAAAATACGTGAACCAATTACAACTTTGTATACATCGTTGGCAAGCAAGTGTGACATAGCGCCAATTAGTTTTGGAGTGTATTGGTAATCGGGATGAAGCATTATTATAATATCAGCCCCAACTTCAAGCGCTTTGTTGTAACAGGTTTTTTGGTTTCCGCCATAGCCCCTGTTTTTTTCATGAACAATAACGTGGTGTACACCCAGTTTGCGCGCTACCTCAGCGGTATTATCACGGCTGCGATCATCGGTTAGAATTACCTCGTCAACAATGTCAAACGGAATTTCATTCCACGTTTGTTCAAGGGTTTCGGCCGCATTGTAGGCTGGCATGATAACAACTACTTTCTGTCCTTTGATCATGGAAAGGTTTTTGTACTTAGTTTGGCACGCAAATTACTTAAAATACGGTAATGAACGTGGTAACCGCTTTTGGCTTTTACCGTTATTATTAAAAAAAATGAAAGGTATGATCAACTACTGTTTTTCGCTTGTACTTGTATTGATTTCACTTGGTGTGGCTAAGGCCGACTCGCCCTTAACAGCTGTATTACCGGCTGTTGCGTATCGTGATGTGCCGCTTGTATTGAGCCAGATGGAAGGTGAAAGCAAAGCATTTACGGCTGAGGAATGTGAATTTTTGTTCAGTACCGAAAATCCGCTTGATAAAAAACTGGCCCTTATGAATGCCATGGGTTGGGGCGACACTACCCTGGTTGAAACCTATATTCAATTCCTTATGAAAAAATATGAATTGAAACACGAGGTATTTGACAGTGTTTTGGCCTGGCGTGGATTTCAGCCCACCGCATATGAACCGGCCGCAAAATTAAAAGCCGATGATTATAGTTGCATAGCGTATTTACAGGCTTACGGTAATTACTTTATTCCCCTTAAAGCGTATTACTGCGCCTACCACGCGGTGGACATGAAACCACAAAGCGAAGCAGCTGCATACATTTATGGGTTAGTTATGGCCCAGTTTTATAGTCAAAACGACAGGTGCGGTGTGTACAAAGTAATGGAAGGCATTAGGCAATTTGATGGATTTACGGCCGACAGGTTGCGCCCGGAAGCCAAACAAAATTGTTTTGATTATATAAACAAATACAAAGATGCCTGCCAGCAAAACCATGAAGAGGCTTATTACAACAAACCTGAATCGCCACAGCAAATGCTGGATAAAAAAAATTATGTTGACCTGGTTGTGCTTAAAATTGAAAATCCTGAGTGGGATGGCGATGCAAAAAAAACCATGGTCAGGGTTAAAGTCAAAAACCGGGGCACCTTGTCAAGCATTGAAACAAATGCCATGATGGTTGATTTGGACATTACAGCCAATGAAGCCAAACAACGCAGGTTTTCAAAATTATGGATTGAGGCAATTAGTGAAAACAATGGGCGATCGGTTGATGAGGCAGAACCTCACACAAAAAAAGGAATTGATTACGATCCTGACTGGAAAACCTTTGTTAAAATCCCCATTTTGCAACCTGGCGAAGAAATGGAAGTCATATTTGAGTTGAAAGACCATTGGATTTACGATTCAAATTGTGAGATTGAAATTTTGCTTGATGCTGACGAAAACATTCAGGAAAAAGATGAAAAAAATAATGTAATGGATTTTGTGGGGTGGGGATGATGTTGCCCTTAATAACTGTATTGACTTCTATCTGATTTACTTTAACAGTGGTTGAATGCACTGCGTTTTTGATTTCTGATTTCAAATTTCCTGTTTCCACATTATTTCTGATTTTTCCGACTTTTTTTGTGGTTCGTATGTTCTTTTTCATTAACTTTGACGGTAATTTAATCATTAACTGACCTAAAAACCGTCATTTTATGTACTTCGCACACAACATTAAGTTATTGAGATCGAGGAAGAAAGCTTCTCAGGAAGAAGCTTCACAGGCACTTGAGCTCCCAAGGTCGACCTACAGTGGGTATGAAAACGAAACGGCTGAACCAAGCCTTTCAACCCTGGTTAAAATAGCCAACTATTACAACATTAGTCTTGATAAAATAGTGAAAACCGATCTTTCAAAGATTGCTGATCTTTCATTAAAAGAAATTGAGAATGGGTATGACATTGATTTAACCGGGAACAAATTGCGTGTGCTGGCCACCACGGTTGACAGTGCCGACCAGGAAAATATAGAGCTGGTTCCGGAGAGTGCAAAAGCAGGTTATACTGCAGGTTTTGCCGATCCTGATTTCATAAAAGTATTGCCAACATTTCAATTGCCTTTTTTATCGCGCGAAAAAAAGTACCGCACCTTTCCGGTGAGTGGTGACAGTATGCCTCCTGTAATTCATGGTTCGTATGTAACGGGTGAGTATGTACAAAACTGGTTAACTGTAAAAAGCGGTTTTCCTTATATTATCATTACCAAAAATGACGGAATTGTATTTAAGATTGTGTACAATAAGTTAAAGGAAAACAATAAACTGCATTTGGTATCAACCAATCCGTTTTATGAGCCGTATGACATGGATGTGCGCGAGGTGGTTGAGATCTGGAAATTTGTGAATTACATTAGCAGTGAATTGCCAAAGGACGAAGATCAGGTGGATAAATTATCGGCTACGGTTTTTAATTTGCAAAACGAGATCCAGAAAATAAAAAACGTTCTGAAAGAGAATAAGGACAATTAGCAAATTCAGGAATTAGCAAATGAATGCACTGTTAACTTGTTAGACCTGAAAATTGCTGCTTATGTATCAATTTCTGAACGCTTTAAATAATTTCACATCAATTTCGGCAACTTTTAAGAAATTTGCAATCAACTAATTGATAATTGATAATTGATAATTGATAATTGATAATTGATAATTGATAATTGATAATTGTACATTGATCATTGATAATTAACATGAACGAATACCTTTTTTTAATCTCAAGCAATCCCAACGAAAAGGCCGCATGGACCAATGAAAAACAGCAGGAGTTTGCCAAAAAATACGAGAAGTATATTGACAGGCTTATGAGTAATTCACAGCTTATTTCGGCACAACCCCTTTCGTCACAAGGTGCCATAATCAGTGCGCAAAACGAAGAAATAACCAAATTGTCATCGGGCAGTGATCATGAAACAATAACAGGATATTATTTAATTACCACAACCGACCTGGAAAAGGCCATTCAACTGGCTAAGCAGCACCCGGAACTCGAATATTGCAAACAGTCTGAAATTGAAGTGCGTGAGTTGCGCACAAAAGAAACCATTAATGGATTTGTTTATCCAAAGGCCTATAGTTTAAATCAAAGTGAATTGAAATCGCCTGTTTTGAAAAAAAGCATTGAGATCAATAAAAGCGCACAGGAAGTGTGGAATGCCTTAACCGATTCGGAAAAAATCAAACAATATTTTTTTGGAACCGTTTGCACCAGCGACTGGAAAAAAGGAAGTGCTATTTCGTACAAGGGAATTTGGCAGGGCAAGCCTTATGAGGATAAAGGAAATATTTTAGACATACAGGAAGGTAAATTCATTTATTACAATTACTGGAGTTGTTTTTCGGGGTTGGAGGATAAGCCGGAAAATTACCGGAATATTCGCTATGAGTTGGATGACAAGGGCGGAAAAACATTGTTTACCATAACCCAGGACGGATTTGTAGACCAAAAAACCTATGAGCATTCCGATGAAAATTGGGCTGTTGTCATGAAAGGATTGAAGGAGATGGTGGAGAAGGGGTAGAAACAATAGTAGCGCAGTGTTAGGAATGGAACGTATTTCAGACATTCTTGTGCAAAAACGTAAGGCAGTAAATGGGTATGAATGGATTGAACAAACCATAAAAAGCGCTAAATTAGCGCTGTAATCATGGGCACCGACACCGTAGAACTCATACACGAATACGAAAAGTATTTCAACATTCATATCCCCAATGAAGAAGCCGCACGCATTGATACACTCCAGGACGCCATTGACTGCATAGCCCGCCAATTAAAAATTGAAGAAGAAGAAACCGGTACACGTGAATTCATGCATACCCGTTTAAATACTGCATTGATTGAAACCGGGCGTACCACGGCACAACTAACACCACGTGCCCCTATATTCGATATTATTCCGGCTGATGACCGCAACTGTTTTGACATGCTGGCCAATAAAATGGGCTTGTCGGTACCGCAACCATCACGCAAGACTGATGATGGTCTTTCTGATAAGTTCATTCCAAAAAAAGTGAATTACGATTACCGTTTAGTGACTGCCGCACGTTTTGCCGATGTCATTTGTGCCGAAAATTTCAGGAAAGTAATTGACCCGCACACCATCAACAGCCGTTATGAAATTGCCGCAGCCATTATGGGAATAACCAGCCAGGTACTGGGAATTGATCCGTACGAGATCACTCCGCAAAAATCAATTGCAAAGGATTTAAAAGTTGATTAACATGCTTTTCAATATTCTCAAATACATCATCATTTTTCTTTCCTTCCTCAACGCAGGCTACATGACCTTTGACGGATCAAAAGCCCTTGTGACGGGGGATTATATACGCCCAAAAACAGGTGAATATGCCGGCCAGTTAGGCCCATGGACAAAAATTGTTTCCCGCCTGGGCATTAACCCCATGTCAACCTTCATGAAATGCATTTTTGTAATCTTTGGTTTAACAGGCTTATTTCTCACTACATGCTTTTTGTTGAATTATGACTGGTCATGGAAAGCCATGCTTGTATTTAACATTTGCTGTACCTGGAACTTAATGTTTGGTACAGCAAGCAGTATTTTGCAGCTGATTTTACTTCTAATACTACGTTTTGTAAAATAACTACTCAATACGGTAGTTCTTTTGTGTATCGGTTTCGTACGCTTTCGCGTTATAAGCACAATGGAACTTATATTGCGGCTGCTTCAGCAAAAAATCACTACCCTTCATGATGTTGAGAATTTGAATGAGGTGCAGCAAAAGCAACTGGCTCACTGCCTTAAAATGTATTTCGGAAAAAAAACTTCGTTTAAAACGGCTTTTAAAGAAACCTGTAGCATTGATTTTTGGGAAATTTCTGAAAAAACAAAGCCATTCAACATTCTTTACGATTTCTGGCGAATAAATGGCAATAGTGGAGGTGTGTTTTTTGCAAATACATTAAATGAAACAGGTGTAGAAATGATACAAGGCGAGTTTGATGTGCAGGCGGCTTTTATTGGTAAACCGGAATCCATAGCATTGGCTGAATGGCTTGAATCAGCTGAAAAAGTCAGCGAAATGAAATAAGGCCATTGCCTGTAAATTTCATTTACTCGTACGTATAGGTACGCTCATTCCACCTGATGTCCTTTTCGTTTTTCTGACTGATTTTTGAAATCAACCCGCCATCGGTATATTCATACACCAAATATGATTTCACGCCTTTGTCTGTCCTGTCCTCGCGAATCATTTGTCCCTGGGCATTGTATTTATACGTAGCGCTAAAATTGGCTGCCATGTCTGAAAATTTTACCAGTTTACCTTTGTCATTGTATTCGTATGATTTTTTCTCTACTTCTTTCCCGTCTTTATCAACTCCACTCATGGCAAGTATACCGTTTGAACCATAGGTAAAGGCCCTGGTAACAACTACAGCACCTTTTGCTTTTGACATTTCTTTTTCAGGCTCGCCTTTGGCATTGTACCAGGTTGATGTTCCTGTACCGCTTGCCGATGATTTTTTTAAGCTCATTTGCCCGGCAACATCACGGGTGTAATCAATGGTGTCATTTGCACCTGGATTTTCATTGTCGGTAATAATGGTTTTTACCAGCTTATTGTCTTTAAATTTATTGATGTATGTTATGCGGGTGGTAATTTCTTTGTTTTTTACTTTGTCAAATTCAACCAGTTTTTTTTCTTTGATGTTACTGTTGTTGTCATAAACCAGGCTGTAACTGCCTTGCTGAATTACACCAGCCGGGTTGTAAAAAGTATGCGAAAGAATTAACCCATTTTCATTTTTAGTCATTTCCTCCAGTTTATACTGGTCCTTGTTGGCTCCCTGGAAATCGCGGTACATAACGGTCATTTTCCTGAAACGCTGGTTATCCGGATTGTTTCCGCAGTCAAAGGCAAAATGAATGGCTATAACTGAAACTACTGTTGCAAGGGTTAAAAAGGTTTTTTTCATAATCCGGTTTTGTGTTACAAATATATTTAGCGAAACGTATGAAAGCTAACGGTGTTCGTAAATTTGGTTACAATTCTTACCCGCGGGTCTTCCTCTTTTTATGGAAAAGGTGAATAAGAGAATGTTAACTAAAATAGTTTCTGGTTTAACCGTTTGCAAATAGTGTGCCGTACCGTATCAGGATTCATTATATTTGGGTATGCGCATGTTGCTCGTGATCGGATTTTGCCTCTTGGGAATTGCATCCCATGCGAGGTTTTATAATGCGTCAAAACCTGATACCGTAGATTTTTACCACATTTATTTTAATGGGGTCGAAATTTATCCTGTTGCTGAAAGAAAACCCAATGGAATGTATGAATTTAAGCCTGCAATTCTCCAGGCGTTAAAAGATGACGATATTTTATTGATCCATTATTTTAGCGATACCGGCATTTGGGATGAGTGTCAGCTTGAGTTTAGAAATAGATCTGCCGAACCTGTATTATCGGTATTGCAAAAATCAACATGGAATTTTGAACTGTCTGGGAAGATGCTTAAAGACTATCTCAAACCAGGAGAGATTTATGTGCTTGCCCTGCCTTGTAAAAATAATTTATCATTAATGGAAATCGGTATAAAAGAATGAAACATATTTTACTTTTTATACTCGCATCTGTTTTTCTGGCCTGTAATTCACAAGAGCCGGAAGAAAAACCCGTTTTCAAAAAAACTGAAACGCGTTCTGAACTAACCTGTCCTGAATGTAAACACAAACAAACCGAGATCATGCCAACCGATTATTGTTTGCTCACCTACAAATGCCAGGGGTGCAAAAAAGACATTAATCCGCGCGACACCGATTGCTGTGTTTTTTGTAGTTATGGAAACCATAAATGCCCTTCAAAACAGTGAAGTGGTTAAGCTTTATAGGGGTTTTATTTTTCATGAATTCACAGGCTCAGGAAAACCCTGCCGATTTACGCGTGAAGGGGCGCCAGTTGCTTTTTAGAAACCAGGTCGATTCAGCCCAGGCAATTTTTGAATACATAAGTGAAAAATATCCCGATTACGATAAGGCAACCATTTCATCGCAATTGGCCGATATTTATTTCTGGTATAAAAATGATAGTATAAAGGCTGAAAAAAAATACCTGGAAGTTTTTGCTACCAATGGAATTTACCTCTTGCGTCATTCATGCCTTGAACTGGCCAATATTTATATAGGGAAAAATAATTTTAAACAAGCGTTGTATTACCTGCAAAAAGCGGAAAAAGACTATCCCCATTTTTTTACCTGTGAGGCAGGTGAGTGGATTCGCAAAACAAAACTGGCGTACCAGTTTGCGCAGTGTTATGCAGGAACCAATAAACATGATAAGGCGGTAAAGGAATTAACCGGATATGTTTTTTCTGATCCGGCACAATTTGGACATGGCCAGCAGGATAGTTTGCTGTATATGGAAATCACTCGTTTTTATGTGAGCGAATTAAAGCTTTTCATGAACCATGAAAAACTAAAGGCCGAATGGGCAAAGGCAACCCAGGCCCTTATTTTTGAAATTGAGCCTTATGACAATGAACAGGGAAAATGGGTGACAGTTGAAGGATATTTTATTTTTTTGGGTCAAAAAGTAATTTTACCAACCCGTGAAGATTTTTTTAATGAAGATGGTGGCAAAAGTTATCTAGAGTATTACAAACGCGAAAATTTAATGAAGGTGTTTGATGACCTGCCAACCTATAAGGCCCTGAACACGCTATAGTCTGTACATGAATGCACGACCACATTATATTTTTATTGTTATAATTCTTGTTCTTGTTATATGGATGTTAACAAAAATCCAATATACGGTAAAAGAAACTGACACCCTGCCGGATGAAGTAGCCGGTGAAACAGGAAGTGTGGAAGGCGATACGCCTGTCATTAAAATGAAAAACGTCTATGTGTATCCTGGTATTTTTGAAGGTGCTTTTCAGAAAGGAACCCAAGTGATCCAGGATGCGCAAACATATTCTTTTTATACGCAAACAATAGGAAAAATAACCATAGAGTCAGGTAAGCTGGTGGCTTGTGATCCCATTGTATTACAAGATGTTGAACCGTATGTTTATGATTTTCCAAAGGGAAAATTTCCTGTTCAGCTTGGTTTGGTCAACTATCAGGAATATCCACGCGTTTCATTTGCCCGTATACTTTTTTCACAAAAACCAGTTGTAACATGGAGACTTGCTCTTCATGGAGGCCAGGAGCCACTCGAGGTAGGGAGTGAAAATATATACTGTTTTGGTGTTGATGCAGCTTCAGGAATTTTTGCCGATTACCAAACCTGCAAAACCTTTATGAAATTTCATGAGGATGAATGGGAGGAAACGTTTATGGGCAATACTGATTTCAGGACCGGTTTTATGCGGGAGTTTGATTGGGGAAATTTTGCTATTTTTTCAACAGGATATGGCGATGGTTGTTATGCCACCTATGTGGGTTTTGATGATCAAGGTGAAATTTGCCGTTTCCTTGCCGACTTTGCTACCGTTTCATGGTGGTTATTGCCCAATCCCAGGTTGCAGCCTTCCGTTGCTGACACCCTCTGAAACAGGCCGCTTGCGCCCGAAATACCCCTGCCTTGTTCAAAACCTTTTCCTTCAATATTCCCGGTATCCTGTCTCACATCTCATATCTCACATCTTTTCCCTATATTTGAAACAATCAATTTACCCACATGCATAAACTTTTACTTTCAGTTGCTTTCATATTTACAGCAACCATTTCGTTTCCGCAAATTATCATTAACGAAGGCAGTAATAAAAATTACCAGGCCATAGCCGATGAAGACGGTGAATACGAAGACTGGATTGAACTCTACAATGCAGGTTCTTCACCTGTCGACATTTTTAATTTTTCATTGAGCGATGATCCTGCAAACACAACCATGTGGACATTCCCGCATTATATTTTAGCACCGGGAGCCTATAAAGTAATTTACCTGAGCGGTAAAAACCGTTACCAAACATCGCCATTTACACCCTGCGTAAGTTCTACATCCTATGCACCTGTTGGCGGGTGGAACACGCATACCTTTACCACACCATATAATTGGGATGGGGTTTCAAACCTGGTGATAAATGTTTGTTCATACAGCTCGGCAGGGTATACCGTAAACTCAACCTTCAACCAAACATCAACGGCATACGCATCTGTAACGGGCGCCTGGCAGGACGGTGGTCCCGGTATTTGCGGTGCAACAAACGGGGCTCCTTTTTACACCCGTCCCAACATGCAGCTAAACGGAATAACCATTGGAACAGGAACAATTGTGAATGGTAACACCGATTATCCGGCTCCTTACGGCAACTGGTATTGGGCATCGCGTACGCAAATGCTTATTCCTGCGGCCGAACTAACGGCTGCCGGACTAACTGCAGGCAACATCAACTCACTGGCCTTTGATGTGGTGGCTCCTGATCCGTGTACGTATGATTATGTTGACATCGCTTTAAATGTTACACCCAACACAGCCATGACAAATACATTTATTCCCGATGCCGGTTATAATTTTCATACGAACTTTAAAATTTCAGGTGGTGGTGAAAATATTTACCTGTACAATGCCAGCGGAACGTTGGTAAGCACGTTAAATGTTGATTGTGGCATGTATGATAACAGTGTTGGTTCTTTCCCTGATGCAAGTTCTACCATTAAATTATTTGGCCCGCCAACACCGGGCGCCACCAACAACGCATCAACACCTTATACCGATTATGCGGCTACGCCTGATTTCTCCATAGGTGCAGGATTTTACACAACACCGTTTACGGTTTCAATCATTGATTTTAATTCAGGAACATCCGAAGTTCGTTATACGGTTGATGGTAGCGATCCATCGCCATCATCGCCCCTTTACACCGGGCCTGTTACCATTTTCTTTAATACAGTTTTAAAAGCCCGTGCATTTGTGCCTGGATATTTACCAAGCGAGATCCGCACGGCTACGTATTTTATCAATGTATCGCACATCACGCCTATATTATCCGTTACAACCGAAAACAGTAATCTGTACGGCCCAACCGGCATGTTTGACAATTACAACAACGATTGGTTAAAAGCCGGGTATGCCGAGTATTTTGATTCCACTAGTGCGCACAACATGATTTTCTCTATGCCTGTAGGTATGATTATGGATGGTGGAGCAGGAGGGAGCCGTTCACAACCGCAACATTCATTCAGGATTGAAATGGACAATTCAGTTTTGGGTGACGAGAGTGTGAGTTACCCATTTATACCTGACCGCGGCCAGCGTACCGAATACGGTAAATTTTATTTGCGCAATGGCAGTAACCAGTATTTGCGTTTACCTTACAAGGAAGCCTGCCAGGCCCGCATGATGTGTAAGGAAACCAATACCTATTACGCAGCCTATCGTCCGGTAACGGTTTACATAAACGGCCAGTATTTTGGCTTGTATGAATTGCGTGAAAAATACGATAAGCAAATGTTTGAGGAGAATGACAACGCCACCGATTCAACCATTGAAATTTTATCCATGAGTTATTTTTACGGCCTGGTGTTGCGTGCAGTTGAAGGCGATGTGGATAATTTTTGGAATGACTATGCCGATTTTGATGCGTTGAACGTGTTTGATCCCGATTATTGGGAAAAAGCCGATTCGCTGTTTGATCAGAAATATTATGTGGATTATATCATAAGCGAATCCTGGATGGGCAACGTTGACTGGCCGGGAAACAATATTAAAATTTACCGTTCTGATGCCACCAGTAACCGCTGGCGTTTTGCAACCATTGACATGGAACTTGCATTGCTGCCAAATTCCTGGACCGATTGCAACTTTGATCACATCAATTACATGTTGGGACAGCCGACTTCAAATCCGTACATCAATATTTGGTTACAGGGAATGCAAAACAATGAGTTCAAAAATTATTTCATTAACAGGTATGCCGATGTGATGAACACCAGTTATGACACCACGCGGTTATTGAGCATTGAAGAAGATTTCTTTAACCAAACTGTTGGTGAAATGCCAAATGAATTTCAGCGTTGGGGAAATCCCTGGGACATACCAACACAAATGAACCAGTTCAACAACGATCATCAAACATTCAGGAACGAGTTGCGTTGCCGCAC
>DATGXI010000075.1:0-11456 GCA_035299065.1 Flavobacteriales bacterium | reverse complement strand
CAGTTCCCATTGATATCGGTTAAATATTCACCGGCTGTATAAACATTGCCCGAACTGTCGTGTGTAATGGTTTCAATAAGTTGTGAATTGGTGCCTGAATAGGTTTTCGCCCATTGAAATGACTGGCCCTGTGCTTGTAGGGTGCCGAATAAGAGGATGAAGGGAATGAGGTTCTTTTTCATAAAACAGGTTTTATGGAAAGACGGTACCGGTTAAAAAAGTTGTGCGTTTTTAACCGAATAAATTATATGGAGTCAATATTAATGGGCCTCAAGCCAGTTAGCACCTGAACTTACTTCGGCAACAATGGGAACTGATAATTGCATAGCAGCCTCCATGCAGTTTTTTATAAGCATGCTTACCTGCGTTACTTCTTCTTTTGGGGCATCAAAAATCAACTCATCATGTACCTGCAAAATCATTTTGGTTTTGTATTTTGCATTGATAAGGGCTTTGTCAATTTTAATCATGGCCAGTTTGATCATATCAGCAGCTGAGCCTTGTATAGGCGAGTTAATGGCGTTTCGTTCACTAAACCCACGCACAACGGCATTTCCGCTTTCAATATCGGGTAAATACCGCCTGCGGCCATAAACCGTTTCAACAAACCCGTGTTTACGGGCCTTCATTACGTTGTTGACCATGTATTCTTTGATGCCGGGATATTGGGCAAAATAATTGTCAATGATTTCCTTGGCCTCGCTGTTGCTAATGCCAAGCCCCTGGGCCAAACCAAAAGCCGACTGGCCATAAATAATTCCAAAGTTGACAGCTTTTGCAGCGCTGCGCATTTCTTTTGTAACGTCAGTGGTACTTACGTTGTAAACTTTGGCGGCTGTTGCGGTGTGAAAATCCTGACCTGACTTAAACGCCTCAATCATGTTTTTGTCGCCACTTAAGGCGGCAATTACACGCAATTCAATTTGCGAGTAGTCGGCCGAAATCAGCACATGGTTTTCGTCACGGGCAATAAATGCTTTGCGCATTTGCCTGCCTAATTCGGTACGTATTGGAATGTTCTGCAAATTTGGTCTATCAGAACTCAAGCGCCCGGTTGCTGCCACGGCTTGCATAAACGATGTGTGTACACGTCCTGTTTTTGCATTTATCAATAAAGGAATAGCATCGGCATAGGTGCTTTTTAATTTGGCAAGTTCGCGGTAATCCAGAATTTTTGAAATAATGGGATGTTTTTTTTCGTATTTCTGTAAATTGCTTTCGTCTGTCGAATACTGTTTGGTTTTGGCTGTTTTTTTTGCTTTATCGTCAAGCTTCAGACGTTCAAACAACACTTCTCCAACCTGGCGTGGTGAGTCAACATTCCATTTTACGAGTTTTCCCTTGCTGTCTTCAAACAACGGTTTTCCCGCCATTTCCTGTATTTCATCTTCTACTTTCAGCATGCGTTCAAAAATCTCGGCTGAAAATTTTTCTAAAAACGGTTTATCTACGCGAATGCCTTCCCGTTCCATACGCTCCAATACAGGAACAAGAGGTCCCTCAATGTCGGTATACACTTTTTTTGAAGGTGTTTTTTCCAGAATGGGCTGCAGGTAGTTTTTTAACTTCAGGGTTACATCGGCATCCTCGGCAGCATATTCTTTGATTTTTTCAATTTCCACATCACGCATACTTATTTGCCCCTTGCCTTTTTTACCAATAAGGGTTTCAATTGAGACAGGCCTGTACTGCAAATAATTTTCTGACATGATGTCCATGCCGTGTTTGCTTTCCGGTTTTAAAATGTAATGCACAAGCATGGTGTCAAACAACGTACCTTTAACAGCTACATCGTAATTTTTCAAAACACCAATATCGTATTTAATATTCTGGCCAATTTTTGTGATCTTCTCGTTTTCAAAAACGGGTTTAAAAATTTCAAATTGCTTTTTTGCTTCGTCCTGGTTGGCAGGAAAAGGAACATAATAAGCTTCACCTTCTTTGAATGAAACCGAAAGACCAACAATTTCGCAGGTTAAAACATCTAAGCCTGTTGTTTCGGTGTCAAAACAAAATTCGGTTTGCGCGGCCATGTCGGCTGCCAGTTTTTCCATGGCGGCTTTATCGGTTAGCAGGTGGTAAGTATGTTCGGTGTTTTCAATTGTTTTAAATTCCGTAACGGTTTTAGCCGTTTCAATTTCCTCTCCAAAATCACTGAATAAATCGGTTTGGCCGCTGTCACCATCCATAGCGGCAGGTTTAATGGTTTGTGCCATTATTTCTTTTGACAAAACGCGTTTTGAAAGGCTGCGGAATTCCAGTTCACTGAATAAATTATGCAACTCATCGGTATTTTTTTCCTTGTGCGAAAAATCCTCGAAATGAAATTCAATTGGTGCGTCAAGTAAAATGGTGGCCAGTCGTTTTGAAAGCAGGGCTTGTTCCTTGTAGGTTTCCAGGTTTTCTTTGAGCTTTCCTTTTTGTTTATCGGTATTGGCCAATATATTTTCAAGTGAACCAAATTCTTTCAGAAGCTTTGAAGCTGTTTTAGGTCCTACACCAGGAACGCCCGGAATATTGTCAACGGTATCGCCCATCAAGCCAAGCATGTCAATTACCTGGTCTGTATTCATTAAATCAAATTTTGCGCACACTTCGGCAGGTCCCCATACTTCGGCATCGTTACCCTGTCGGCCTGGCTTATACATGTAAATATTTTCGCCAACCAACTGTCCAAAATCTTTATCGGGAGTCATCATATAAACCTGCACACCTTGTTTGGCAGCTTGTTTGGCAAGGGTTCCAATAACGTCATCGGCCTCGTAACCGGGAATGCCAACGCGCTTGATGTTAAAGGCATCAATAATTTTTTCAATGTATGGAACACCAATGGTAATGGCTTCGGGCACCTCGTTACGGTTAGCCTTGTATTCTTTGTACTCAATGTGGCGCACGGTTGGCTCAGGGGTGTCAAAAATTACGGCAATGTGTGTTGGGTTCTCCTTTGCAATTAACTCAACCAATGAATTTACAAAGCCAAGAATGGCCGAGGTGTCAACCCCGCGTGAATTAACCGGTTTATAACCTGGATTGGCATTAAGGGCAAAATAGCCACGGTAAATCAGCGCAAAGGCATCTAATAAAAATAGTTTTTTGGGTTGTTCCATAATGCTTGTAAATGAGGCGTAAAAATACGTATTTGCAGGGAGTAAATAAAGTTAAAAAAGCCTAGGATCAAGGGTGAAAAATGGTGGATTTACCAAAAGTTTTCAAGAAATTCCTTGCGTAGTAAGGAAAACAAAAAGTTATTAAGATTATGTGCCTGGCCAAAAAATGGGTTATATTTGTATTGAATGAAAGCACGGAAATCAATCAATTATTAACGAAAAGACAGGAAGCTCTTGAACGACCATGAAAACACAGGAAACGAATCCAGCGGCAATCGCCTCTAAATTCATCAATCACACCAACAAAAACATTTTTTTAACAGGTAAGGCCGGTACAGGTAAAACTACTTTTTTGCGCCACATTGTAAAGTATTCGCATAAAAAGTCAGTTATAGTTGCACCCACCGGTATTGCAGCCATTAATGCTGGCGGTGTTACCATTCACTCACTTTTCCAGCTGCCGTTTGGCGGTTTTATTCCCGTAAGCCAGGCAGGGCAATCAAATTTTCAGCAATTTAAGTTTAATGACCCAGCCTCACTTATGCGCGGCATGCATATGCATGAAAATAAACGTAAAATATTACGCGAACTGGAATTGCTGATTGTTGACGAGGTGAGTATGCTGCGGGCCGATTTGCTTGACGCCATGGATACGGTTTTACGCAGTGTGAGAAGAAAAAACCACCCATTTGGTGGAGTACAGGTGCTGTTCATTGGTGATTTGTTGCAATTGCCACCTGTTGTAAAAGACGGTGAATGGGAAACGTTAAAAAGATATTACAACAGTATTTTCTTTTTTGATGCACGCGTTTTACAAAACGAAAAACCAATTTATGTAGAGCTGGATAAAATTTACCGACAGGACGATGAAGTATTTATTGGATTGCTGAATAATTTACGTAACAATAAAGTTGAACCCAATGATGTTACTTTACTGAATACCTATTTTAAACCCACGTTTAAGCCTGAACCGGGCGATAATTACATTACGCTTACCACGCATAATTATAAAGCTGACCGGCTGAATGCAGGTTACCTGTTAAACCTGAAAGAAAAATCAATGTATTACGAGGCAATCATTGAAGATGATTTCAATGAATTTGCCTACCCGGTTGAGAATCGCCTTGAATTGAAATTGGGTGCACAGGTCATGTTTGTAAAAAACGATACCACCGGTCAGCAACGCTTTTTTAATGGAAAAATAGGCGTTGTTTCATTTCTTGATGAGAAAAAAATTGAAGTCAGTTTCAATGACGGTTCAAAACCGGTTGATGTAGAAAGGCATACCTGGCAGAATTTAAAGTATGAGCTAAGTTCAGTTACAAATGAAATCGAAGATAAAGTAGTGGGAACATTTTCACAATTCCCTTTAAAGCTAGCCTGGGCCATTACCGTTCATAAAAGCCAGGGATTAACATTTGACAAGGCTATAATTGATATTGGCGATGCTTTTGCACCGGGTCAGGTGTATGTAGCTTTATCGCGTTTACGTTCGCTTAACGGGTTAATTATGACCTCGCGCATTAACTACACAAACATGTTGCAGGACTCAAATGTAGATGCATTTTCTAAAACAAAATCGGAATACAATGAACTGGAAATAATGGTGGAGCAGGAGGCAAGCAGTTATGCTTTTGAATACATTCAAACCAGTTTTGATTTTTTTAATTTAGGAATGGAATTTACGGCCCATGCCCAGAGTTACACAATGGATGAAAAACGATCGGTAAAACAAAAACATCACCAATGGGCACTGGAAATTAAAAGACAATTTGACGAAATTAAACCCCATGGAGCAGGCTTTATTAATCAGTTGAACTCAATCTACCATAAACGTGAAACAAATTTTCTTGAAGTGATGCAGCAACGATTGAAGGCAGCCAACGATTATTTTATTCGAGGCATAACAGCGCTTTCTGAAAAAATACTTGCGCAGGTTGAATTGGTAAAGGCTGAAAAGGGTGTAAAAAATTACCTGAAAGAATTGCTTGACCTTGAAACGGCCTGTTATGAACAGATGAAAAAAATGAAAAAGGCTTTGGCACTGGCCGGAGCCGTAATCAATAAGCAGGAATTTACAAAGGACTTAGCAAAAGAATTAACCGAGGATAATTTACGAATAGAAAAATTAAATGCATTAAAAAAACCGGTAGAAAGGCCTGTTGAACCAGCGGGAAAGAAAAAACAAGGCAAAAAGCCGGTTAACGATTCAGGAGAAGAAGTTGAAAGGGACTTTAACGGCAATCAGATGCCTAATGAGAAATTAAATGTAAAAAAGCCGGTCAAAAAAAACCAGGCAAGTGTAAAAGCTGAATCAAAAATTCCAACGGCACAAATTTCATACGATTTGCTAATGGAAGGATACACGGTTGAAGAAATTGCTTCCAGGCGCGGGTTTGCAATAACAACAATTGAAAGCCATTTATCGCAATACGTTGCCAAGGGCACTTTGCTTGCCAGCCGGTTTGTGAACGATGAAAAGGCAAATGCAATTATTGAGGTTTCAAAAAAGCTTTCCACGTATGAACTTTCACCAATTAAATCAGCTTTAGGCGATGAGTTTTCGTATAGTGACATTCGGTTTGCGCTTGCAGGTCATTTAGCCAGCACAGGTTCTGAAGTTAAGAATTAAGGCATATTTTTCAAAAGGGTTTATGAATAAATAGTATCTTTCCCCCCTATGAAAAAGTCGGGCTTATTCGCATTCTTATTCCTTTTGATTCAGTTCAATTCAGGGGCCCAGGTTAATACCGATTCACTTTATAAGGTTTGGTCCGATATAAAAAACAAGGATACTACCCGTTTGCATGCACTCAAGGATTATATATGGAAAAAATATCTTTTTACCAATTATGATTCGGCATATATACTTGTGCAGGAACAATTGAAATTTGCAAAAAAGGTTGGCAACAAGCAATGGGAAGCTGACGGCTATAACAACGAAGGTGTTACCTACTTCTTTCGTGGTAAGTATAACCTTGCGCTGCGAAGTTACCTGCAGGGCCTCAGGATATACACCGAAATGGATGATAAGCCGGGTATGTCAAAACTTTATGGAAACATGGGTGGTGTATATGAATACCAGGGTGATTATCCAATGGCCCTTGAATGCCAGTTAAAAAGTTTAGCCCTTGAAAAGGAAATGGGTTCTGAAAAAGTGTTGGGAGCCATATACGCAAATATTGGCGCCTTGTACGATTTGCAAAATGATTATGATAAAGCAATTGATTATTATTTAAAGAGTGTTGCTTATAGCAAAAAGTCAGGAAACCTCAGGGATCTTTCCATTGCATTTAGTGACATTGCTCTGTGCTACACGCACCGGAATGACATAGCAACTTCATTAAAATATGAATTGCAAAGTCTTAAATTGCGCCAGCAATTGGGCGATGAGCCAGGCATAGCCGTATCATATATTAATCTTGGAGCAGCTTACCACAGTTTACACCAGGAGGACACAGCCCTGCGGTATTTTAGGCTGAGCCTTGAATCTGCAAAAAAAGTTAAAGACGAAAACCTTGAAGCATTAGCATCCGCTAACCTCGGTTTTTTATTTGTTGCTCAAAAAAAATGGAGCAATGCAATTGATTTTTGCCAAAAGGCATTGGTTACGTTTGAAAACAGCGGTCAAATGCATCGTGAAAAATTTACATGTGACTGCCTGTACCAGGCGTACAAAGGTTCAGGAAACACCAAACTTGCCCTGGCATATCATGAACGAATGGTGGTTTTTGCCGATAGTTTGTTGAATGATGAAAAGAAAAAAGAAATTCTGAAAAAAGAATTTGAATTTAAGTTTACGCAAAAATCGTTAGCGGACAGTTTGCGCAATGAAACCCGTGATAAAATAAAAAGTGCAAAAGTTGAAGCGCAGTTAAAACAGGAAGCTATTATACGGTATGCTTTGTATGCAGGTCTTGCTCTTGTAATTGTATTTTCAGTTTTCCTGTACAACCGTTTCAGGTTAATACGCAGGCAAAAGAAAGTAATTGAAGCGCAAAAACACCTGGTTGAGGATAAGCAACGTGAAATTATTGACAGCATTCGCTATGCCAGTCGTATCCAAAAGGCCTTATTGCCTGGCAATTCGTATATACATGGTAAATTGCGTAAACATGAAAAAAAATGATCAGCGGGTTTTTCATTTTAATGTTCTTAGTGTAACTTTGAAACAGCTGCTTAGTTAAACAACACTAAATTCAATGAAAAACCTGTTGCTTTTATTTTTTTTCTTCAATGTTCCTGGAGCATACTCCCAGGAAAGCATTGATACAGTACAACAGGCACCAGCTACTGACAAAGAACCCTTTTTTCACCGCTCGCATAATTTTCACATTGGCTGTGAACGAATGCCGGTTATTATTGGCGAACTGCGCATTGGGCAAAATGCTATGGCTGCTGGTGGTGGAATAGCCATTAGCGGAGGTAATTCAGGTTGTATGGGGGGTGCTAATTCCGGTATAGGCGTTTCCTGTTTGTATGAATGGGAATCAAAAACAAAAATTCCTTCAATTGATGCCTGGGTACACAGTTATTTAGCTGTTATGGGTTTAACCTTGCGTATAAAGGCGCAATATTTAATCAATGATAATTACCGAACAGGCGCTTTTCAACCGCAAATAGGTTTGGGATTTATACGTATGCATTTAATGTACGGGTATAATTTTTATTTACGAAAACCTGATGGGGTAAACCTTGTATCCCATTGCTTTACTGGGTGGTTCAATATTCCAACCATGGAAGACAAGGCTGAGCGATTGATTCGCATAAACCAATTTTGATTTAAAAAAATTCGGCCAGGTTTCCAAAATAGGTTTCGTTCCATCCCTCAACAATGTCATCGTAATCACTGTCAGGAATATTTGTGTGCCTTAGCTCAACCGAAGTGCCATCAGGATGTTCATGCAGTTTTATGGTTACAATTGATTCACTGTCCTCGCCAAAATACCATTGTTGTACAATTTTTTTGTTTTCAATGAACTCAAGGTTTTTTCCAACAATACTGCCTTCCCAAAGTGAAAACTCACTTCCCGGATCAGTGCTCATAACAGCTTCTTCATTGGTCCAGAGTTTTAAGGATACAGGATTGGTAAGGGCCTGGTACACGTCAGCGGGTGCTGCAGCCAGTATGTAGTATTTTTTATAATCGCGCATAATTCAAATTGGTAGCCTTAGAAAACACATTAAAAGTACGGAAATTAAACATAGGTTTTTAGATCCTATATTGAAAAATGCGTTACTTTCATTGAATGGTAAATCAATCATCGGCAACAACTAAAGGTTTTCTTGCAACAGGGTTTGTAGAAGGGTGGAGCTATATACTGTTGTTTTTTGTGGCTATGCCATTAAAGTATTTTGCTGAAATGCCACAGTATGTAAAAATACTTGGCATGGTACATGGAGTACTTGTGTTGGTGTACATACTGTACATTGTGCTGATGAATGTAAACGAAAAACTTTCACCGGTTAAATGCCTTTACGCATTTTTACTTTCATTGGTGCCTTTTGGCACTTTTTTTTTAAAGCGTTTATTGAATTAACGGTGTTTGCGCAGCCATTCTTTGGCACTTTCAATGTCGCCAAACAATTTAAACGGAACCAGATCCTTGTAAAATAATTTCGAGAAATTAACCAGCATGCGCACGGCAAGCGAATCGCTTACTACAGCACAGGCAAGAAAATAGTCTTTGCCACGTTGGGCCGAATAATCACGGGCCTCTTTGGTAACTGTTACGCCTTTGCGTACGTCCATTAACTGCAGCATTTTGTTTTCCCGGCATCCCATTTTTGCATAAATGTCAAAACAAGCCTGAACTTCTTCCAACTCAACTTCTACAGCATCCATGGCCTGGATCCATAAAATTTCCTCATCGTCAACCCATATTTCGTGGTTTTTAGTGCGGTGTATTTGTTTTGTTTCCATTAATAATCAAGGTTCCAGGGGCAGCAATATTGGTTTTAATTAGTTTGTCAAATATCCTTCGTTACTAAAACTATTCAAATACAAAATGTCGATAAAACATACATACCTATATTTACAGTACCAACTAAATAAATTAGTCTACCTTAAACGATTTAGTCATTGGCTTAAAAAATATGCAGGAAACACAAAAAAATAACCCGTTGCACGGTAAAACCCTAGAAATGATCCTTATTTCGTTGGTTGATTATTACGGTTGGGAGCAGCTTTCCAATCACATTGATGTAAATTCCTTTAAAAACAACCCGTCCATTAAGTCGAGCCTTACATTTTTGCGCAAAACACCATGGGCGCGTAAAAAGGTTGTGGACTTGTATATAAACGTAATTGCTAAAAATTAAGTTGGCGGCCCCCAAAGATTTAAAGTTCAAAATTTAAGATTTACAAGTGGGTCGGGCTATCGCCTATAGTCCTCCCCTGAAGTAAAAAAACAAAATAACTATGCATTCAAGTAAAAACAAAAGTGTGTTTTTTACTTCAGGGTGCGGGCTATCTGGCTCTATCCCTGGCCGGTTTTTGAAAAAAATAAATTGGTTGGTGTAAAAAAGTGATGCCTGAAAATGGATTGCTAGTAAATCAACTTCACTGCATAAACCATTCCATTCATTTCAGCGGTTTGCCCCACAGTGAGTCCCAAAAATTTAGCACCTAAGGGTGATTGGGGTGAAATAACCATGACCTGCTGACCGCCAACAGTGATTTTACCAATGCCAACGCTTAGGTAAACAAAAACACGGTCGGTTTCAATTAAGCAGCCGGGTGTAATTTTTGTGGTGGGAATGGTTTCAAACAAACGTTCCAATGCCGATTTTTGCACAATTAATTCATGCAATTGTTTTTGCAGTTTTTCCTGTTCAAGCTGCATTTGTACCCTTGTTGTTTCATGCTTGTCACCAACGGAGCTTTTGGTTTCATTGGTAATGGCATGGGTCAAATCAGCCAACATGGCTTTGAGCGAATCAATTTTTGAGTCGATGTGTTGTATACAAGCGGTATATACTTGTTGTTTGAACATGGATTAAAGATAGGTAAATTATTAAACCACAGCGTAAGCAGCGTAAACAGTGAATATGAACCGCAAAAATATCACAGAGGGCGCAAAGGATTTGGAACCGGAAATTCAGCCAGCGATAGAGCGTAATAGCCCAGACTGGTTTTGACTTTTTTAAAGCGTATGTTAAAGGAGGACTATTAGCGATAGCGCGGCCCTGGATCAAAAAGCGGTTGAAATTAAATGATACCTGTTTAATTTTTGCTTTTTGCTCCAGGGAGGCTGCCTGATTAAACTTAGCAATGTCTAAATGAAATCACTAATAACATTACCCAAAGAACAAGAGAAAGAATAATGGCAAATAGAAGGCCCAAAATAATGCGTATTGGTTTTTGATGGTCACTATTTAACCAAACAATAGGGATTGTTATTGCTGGTGATGCAAAAATTAAAAACCAAAGTATATTAGCCATTAACTACTTTTCAATCATCACTTTTTTTGTAAGCGTTCCTTCAACTGAATTTACACTTACAAAATACACACCCGGTTCAACATTTAATGAAATGTTTTGTAAGGCTGTGTTAATGTTTGACTGTGTATACACCAGGCTGCCAATAGTGTTTAGTACTTTTATGGTTGCATTGCTGCCACCGTGGTTAAGCTGAACGGTTAGATTTCCTTTTGACGGGTTTGGATACACTGCAAAATTCAATGAATTGGTTTGGGTTATGTTTACTGTTGTTTGAGCAGTGTCACGCGCAGCCAGGCTTTCATTGTAATACGCACCTGAAGGTGTTGTTTTTAATTCAACCGCTTTTACATAGTAATAAACTGTTCCTGCAAATGGCAAGGTGGTATCAATAAAACCTGTACCGGTTACCAATGCTGCATTTAACTTTACAAAATCGGTGGAGTCACTGTACCTCCTGTAAACGTTGTAACCAATTTCGGTACCAGCTGAACTTGGTGTCCATGTTAGGGTATTTGTGGCACCGTCAGCAACAGCAGTTAAACTTGCAGGTGGTTCAATGTAATGCATGCGCAATGAAGGATCACCCATTAAATTTATGGTGACCATGCGGTTTAAGCCGCCAATGGTACTGCCGTAAAACAAGGTTGTATTGTTTTGCGTTAAACGTGCCGAATAGCCAATGTTTTCACCCATACCCATGGTGTAAAAATGCCAGTTGGGACGACCCGCCCAACAATTTGTCAATGTATTTCCCTGGGCAAGTGGCGCGCGCAAAAAAGCATCGCTATAATCCCAGTCACCAAAATAAGAGCCAAACAACATGGTGAAAACAGTACTTAAACTATCAGGCGGAAAATTTGCGGTTGATCCAATACCACCTGCGCCTGCATACCAGCCACCACCAC
>DATGXI010000074.1:0-65376 GCA_035299065.1 Flavobacteriales bacterium | reverse complement strand
ATAGTTGAGCTTAACAGCATGTTAAGCACCATTATAAAGAAAGTAAAAAACAAGTCATTAAACAATTTTTAAAATTAAGAATATGAATAAAGTAGAATTAACAGGTTTTGCCGGGATGGATCCTGAGTTTAAAACAATAGGAGAAAAAATGAAAGTTGCTAAATTTTCACTGGCAACAACTGACGGATACAAAAAGGATGGTGCCTGGGTAAATACAACCCAATGGCATAACATGATTGGTTGGAACCGGATTGCTGATCAAATCACTGAACTTGTAAAGAAAGGGAAGAAACTCACCATTTCAGGAAAATTAAATTACCGTTCTTATGAGGATAAAGAAGGGAAAACCCAACGCAATACTGAAATAATTGTGTTAAAGGTAACTGAGGCGCCAATTGAAAAATAATTCTAAAGCCCATACCAGTCACGCTTGATCTGATTTGCGGTCGTAAGCATGTGGGAATGGTGCAGCCGAACAATCAATGTTTGGGAGTTAGGAAAGAAAGCCCTGGTTGAAACCGGGGCTTTTTTTAATACTTGGGTTCGTTTTAATGTAAAATAAATTAAGAATACAGACTAACAAAAATGGAAAGTAGCTTTGAAATTAAGAATGAAATAAAAGATTGTATTTATTTTATAAGGGAAGAAAAAGTAATGCTCGATGTAGATCTTGCACAACTTTATGGAATTGAAACAAAAAAATTAAAAGAGCTGGTGCGAAGAAATATTCAACGATTTCCTCCTGACTTTATGTTTGAATTAACCATTAAAGAGCTGTTTGACATAAGATCGCAAAATGCAGTATCAAAGACACAGGAAAATAATGGAAGTATAAGGTACTTTCCAATGGTATTTACTGAGAGAGGAATAGCCATGCTTTCATGTGTCTTAAATAGTGAGCAGGCAATTATGGTTAACGTTCAAATGGTCAGATTACTTGGCCAAATGCGCAAATTGATATTACAAAACAATGAGATAAGGCTAAAACTCGAGGATTTCGAAAAAAGAGTTGGTATGAGCGATGATAAAATATTGTGTTTTGATAACCAGGTTCAGGCAATTTTTCGTGCATTGAAACAATTATTTGATCCGGCAAAGCACATTGGAAAAAGTATTGAATTAAAATAATGAATGATGAATAATGAATTGAAAAAATACCAGGAGAAAATTATTGAGCGTATATTTATGCTGCGCGGTGAAAAAGTTATGTTGGATTTTGATTTGGCTTTGTTGTATGGCGTTGAAACAAAACGTTTAAAAGAAGCTGTACAAAGAAACATAAACAGGTTTCCAAAAGATTTCATGTTTCTGTTAAAAAAAGAAGAGCTTGATGGCTTAAGGTCGCAAAATGCGTCCTTTAACACTCAGAAAGTCAACTATTTGCCGTTTGTTTTTACCGAACAAGGCATAGCCATGCTTTCTTCTGTATTGAACAGCGAACAGGCAATTCATGTAAACATTCAAATTATACGCTTATTCACACAAATGCGAAAAATTATATCAGAAAACAAAGACATCATGTTAAAACTCGAAGAGCTGGAGAAAAGAATTTCAAAAAGCGAAAGTAAATCTGAAAAGTGTGAGCAGGAAATTGCATGCGTATTTCAGGCATTACGCAGCTTATTGGATCCTGTAAAGTCCGAAAGAAAGCGAATAGGATTCAAGCAATAAAATACATCTCAGGACTTCCCCCCGGCCACAACTTCAATGTTCGGCTTTTCAAAATACTCCTTTGCTACTTTCATAATTTCCTGCGAAGTTATATTCTCAATCACATTAAAATAATGATCATAATACGCATAATCAAGATCACTGTATAAAAGTGCCTTGAAACGATCAGCCATAGCAAACACACCGTCCGAATTGCGTATAAATGAGCCAACCAAATAATTCCTGGCAAGTTCCAGTTCGTCTTTATCAACCGGCACGGTACACAAAAGTTTTATTTCTTTATAAATTTCATCAAGTGCAGCCTGCGTCACGTTTGTTCCAACTTCAGTAGCAATTACCAAATACCCGCTTTCCGCCAATGGAACTACTGACGAGCCAATACCGTACGTATAGCCTTTGTCTTCTCTTATATTAGACATTAAGCGTGAACCAAAGTACCCACCCAAAATCATGTTGGCAACCTGCAGGGCAGGGTAGTCATCATGCTGGCGCGGAATTGCATTGTAACCAATACGAATGGCACTTTGCATAGCATCTTTTACTTCAAAAAACTGTGTGGTTGTTTTAGGAATTGAAATGGGTATGATTGTTTTTTTTGGCGGATTTATATGTCCAATACCCGAAACAAAATCACTTATGACTGCAATAGTTTCCTTGTCAATATCACCCGATGCAATTACATGTTCAAGTTTACCATGTACCACCTCACTGAAAAACGATTTTAAATCATTGGCATTTATTGAATCATAGTCGTCAAGCACAACGGGTCGGCCCAATACACTGGTTGCTCCATACAAACTTGCGTTGAATTGTTGCCTGGCTATATAATCAACTTTTTGCGTATTTACCTTAAAACGCTCGCGCCCTGAATTTAATTGTATGGCAAATTCCTTTTCGTTGAACAAAGGCGCAGTGGCAATTTCCTGTATGACCTGTACCAGTTTTCCAAGGCTTTCTTTTGTGCAGCCAACCGCAATAATATGGTTATGCATATCACTGTCAACCTGGAAACTTGCTCCAAAAAAATCAAGGGTTGAGGCAATTGTTTTTGCATCGTATGATTTTGTGCCTTCGCTCATCATTTGTGCTGTAAACGATGATTGCAATGGTTTTTGTTGCTTCAATTGCCCTCCTGAGAATACAAGTTCAAGTTGTACCACTTTACAACCTGGGGCATTAAACGCATAAATAGCAGTGCCATTGGAGGCTTTTATTTTTACCGGGTGCAGCAATGCCGGTTGTGACAGTTTATTGTTAGCGGGTGCAATTGTACGGTTTATCATTGTGCAGCGTAATAAATGGTTGAACAATTTGATGGTTGAAGCACTTTGCCCGCCATTTGTTTTATTTGCAATGAAGTAACTGATTTGTATTTTTCAAGTTCAGCTTCGTATAATGAGGTATCGCCCAACAGTTCATAATAACATAAATTCATGGCTTTGTTCAATACATTCATGTCATCAAATAATTTATGGGTCATCCATTTATTTTTCACTTTTTCAAGTTCTTCATCGGGTAGAGAAACAGATTTTACTTTTTCCAACACGGTTTCAATGGATGCATTAGCTGTTTCAAACGACACACCGTTATTTAATTTACCAGAAACAATTAACAGACCTTCATCAAGATCACCAGTGATATAGGCATTTATTTCGCTAAATAACTTTTGTTCTTTTATGAGTTCCTGCGTTAAACGACTGGATTTACCGCGTGAAAGAATGTCGGTAATCAAATCGGTTGGATAAAATTCAGGTGAGTTGCGTTTTGCCATGTGCCACGCTTTATAAATGGCATTAGCAGGTACTTTGCTTCCTGTTTCGAGTAAGCGTTTTTCGGTTTGAGTAGGTTCAACGGGCAAATTGCGTGGTTTAATTTTGCGCGAAGGTATATCACCAAACCATTTTTCAACCAGGGGTTCAATTTCGGCACGGGTTATATTTCCGGCCACACAAAGTATAGCGTTGTTTGGTGCGTAATGGCTGTAAAAGAAATTTTTTACATCATCCATTGTTGCATTTTCAATGTGCGAAATTTCTTTCCCAATGGTTGCCCACTGGTAAGGGTGAACTTTATAGGCCAGTGGTCGCATTTTTAACCAAACATCGCCATAGGGTTGGTTCAGGTAACGTTGCTTAAACTCTTCAATAACCACATTACGCTGTACCTCTAAACTTTTTGGTGAAAAAGCCAATTCAAGCATGCGGTCACTGTCAAGCCAAAAAGCTGTTTCCAGGTTTTCTTTAGGAATGGTTACATAATAGTTGGTAATATCATTATTGGTAAAGGCGTTGCTGGTTCCGCCACGTTCCTGCAACGGCTTGTCAAAATCAGGTATGTTTTTTGACCCGCCAAACATAAGGTGCTCAAACAAATGAGCGAAACCTGTTTTATTCGGGTCCTCGTCCCTTGCACCAACATTGTACATAAGGTTAAACGCAATTATAGGAGTGGCTATGTCGGTATGTATAATTACTTTTAAACCATTTGGAAGGGTATATTTTTCGTATTGAATCATTGTTAAATCTTAAATGTTGAATCTTAAATCTTAAATCTTAAATCTTAAATCCCCGCCAGTTTTTTCTTTTCTTCCAGGAACTCATTCCATATTTCCTTTACAATTTCAGCAGCCGGTTTTATTTCACGAATTAATGCACTAACCTGGCCAATTTCAAGTTCACCTTCGTTCAAATCGCCTTCAAACATGCCCTTTTTGGCACGGCCTCTTCCAAGTAATGTTTCAAGCTGCAACTTATCGGCACATTCCAAATAAGCTGCCTCCACCTTTTTATAGAATTCGTTTTTAATAAGCCTTACAGGGGTTAATTCTTTAAGGGTTAGTTGCGTATCACCTTCAACCGATGCAATAACACGTTGCTTGAAATTTTCGTGAGCGCTTGATTCAGGTGTAGCCACAAACCGGCTTCCTATCTGCACCCCATCAGCGCCCAGGGCCATGGCAGCCAGCATTTGTTTGCCTGTACCAATGCCACCGGCAGCAATTACGGGTATGCTTACGTGTTTTTTTACATTTGGAATAAGGCAAAAAGTGGTTGTTTCCTCACGGCCGTTGTGTCCGCCTGCTTCAAAACCTTCAGCAACAACCGCATCAACTCCTGCTTCCTGTGATTTCAAAGCAAATTTTGCACTGGAAACAACATGCACAACAATTATACCTGCTTCCTTTAACCGGGCGGTATGTGTTTTGGGATTACCGGCCGATGTAAACACAATGGGCACTTTTTCATCCAGTATGGTTTGAATGTGCTTGTCAATATCGGGGTAAAGCATGGGCAGGTTTACAGCAAAGGGTTTGGATGTGGCTTTTTTACACTTTTGAACATGTTCAAGAAGTACCTCAGGGTACATTGAGCCCGAACCAATGATTCCCAGTCCACCGGCATTACTCACAGCCGAGGCGAGCTTGTACCCGCTGCACCAAATCATTCCTGCCTGAATTATAGGGTATTCGATTTTAAAAAGACTGGTTATGCGGTTGTTCATTTTAAGAAAATGTTAATGGCTAAAGGTCTAAAACTTACCTATTCATCCACCAAAATAAGTGGTTTAACAAGTAAAAATTATTAACGGTCAAAACCCAATAAAAACACCCCGTTTTTCAGGATAATTATTTATCTTTGCCACAACCAAATTTGCGAACTATGAAAAAACTGTTACTTGTAAGCTTAGCCCTGATACTGTTGGCCGGCAACGCAGATGCTCAACGCAGGAAAGTAAGGTATGCTTTTGATTACGGGTTTGGTTTAGGTGCAGCAAATTATCTTGGTGAAATGGGGGGTAAGGAAAAGACCAGGAGGGATTTTATTGCTGACATGAAACTTTCAGAAACACGTTGGGCAATAAATGGATTTGCCCGTTATAAATTCAATAATTATTTTGCAGGGCATGTTGGGTTAACCTATTTGCGCATTGAGGGCGATGATAAGTTATCAACAAACCGTGGCCGCAGGGGCCGTAATCTAAGTTTTCGCAATGACATGCTTGAAATGGCTCTAAGAGGCGATGTTTATATTTATGGTTCAAATGATGTGGGACGTAGAGGAACTTACCGCCTTGATTTCAAGTCATATGCTTTTTTCGGAATAGCAGGACTTTTGCACGGCCCAAAAACAATTTACAACAGCGAGTGGGTTAAACTTCGCCCGCTAATGACCGAAAACGTTAAGTATTCAAAGGTTACTTTTGCAATACCAATGGGCCTTGGCTTTTACTTTACCAAAAAACGCAAATACCGTTTTGGATTTGAAATGGGATGGAGGGTTAGTTTTACCGATTACCTGGATGATGTAAGCACTGTTTACCAGGATTTTTCAGGTTCCGGTAACCAAATGTTAATTGACCTTTCAAACCGCAGGCCTGAATTAGATGCCGATGATTCTACGGTTCCAACCAATGAAAATTATCAGCCAGGCGACAAGCGTGGTGACTCAGGTCACAATGACACGTATTTCTATACCTTGGTCACATACAGCTATGTACTGCGCGGCCGTAATACTTTTTATACCCAAAACTACAACTGGTTATTCGGTAAAAAAGGAAAACACCGTTTGGTGCGTGTAAAATTCTGATCCGGGGCCTTTGTCCGTATCAACTATTTGACTATCTTTTCCCTGTTATTTTCTCGGTTCATTTTATTGTCAAACCCAACGTGGTTGTATGAATTAGTTGTGTTTCACACCTGTAATACACGTACTTCAATATACCCGCAACGTAAAGTTTTTATCTATGAAAAAACCAGTACTCATTTTGTTACTTGTTGCGCTCTATACAAACACCTTGGCCGAGCCGGGTAAAAACAGGAAAAGGAATCGCTACGCCTTTGATTATGGATTTGGCCTTGGGGTAAGCAATTACCTGGGCGAAATGGGGGGTAAGGACAAAGCAAGGCGCGATTTTGTAGCCGACATGAAGCTGTCACAAACGCGCTGGGCCGTCAATGGTTTTGCGCGCTATAAGTTCAATGACTATTTTGCAATGCACACAGGCTTAAGTTATGTGCGAATTGAGGGTGATGATAAGCTGTCAACCAACCGTGGACGCAAAGGCAGGAACCTGAATTTCACCAATGATATGCTTGAGTTTGCCGTACGCGGTGAATTATATGTTTATGGAGCAAATGACATGGGTAAAAATACACACAGCAGGATTGATTTCCAGTCATACCTGTTTGCAGGATTGGGAGGTCTTTTGCACGCTCCAAAAACTACCTATAAAGGTGAGTGGGTAAACCTTAGGCCTTTGATGACCGAAGGCCAGGCATACAAAAAAGTTGTGTGCACCCTGCCCATTGGCTATGGGTTTTATTTTACCAAAAAACGTAAATACCGGTTGGGCTTTGAAATGGGCTGGCGCCTTACGTTTACCGATTACCTTGACGACTGCAGTAGCGTTTATGTTGATCAAAGTTCAACTGGTAACCAAATGATAGTTGACCTTTCAAACCGCAGGCCTGAATTAATGGCCGATGGAACAGTGCCTAAAGACGCGTATTACAAGCCTGGCGAGAAAAGGGGTGACGCAAGCCACAACGACAGTTATTTTACAGCCCTGGTTACCTATAGTTATGTGTTGCGCTCCAAAAGCACACTTTACAGGCAATATGACTATTTATGGCCGCGCAAACGTGGCTATATACCAAGCATTAAATTCTAATCAATGCACTTGTTTATTAACAAGTTTTTATCACGCCTTATTGTTTGAAAACAGGGTTCGGTAATTTTATGTAGGTTTGGCACCTCAATCATTTGTTGAGTCATTTAAACCGTTAAAAAGTGGGACTTTTTTACCAGGAAAATTTCAAACTAGGTATACTTGGCGGAGGCCAGTTAGGGCGCATGCTGTTGCAGGAAACGGTAAACCTTAATATAACTGCTGCCTGCCTTGATCCCGATGCCAATGCCCCGTGCAAAAATCTTGTTAGTGAATTTGTTCAGGGCAATTTAAATGACTACCAAACCGTAGTGGATTTTGGTTCCGATAAAAGCATATTGACTATTGAAATTGAGAATGTTAATGTTGATGCCTTAATGTACCTTGAAGCCCGGGGAACCAAGGTTTTTCCACAGCCACGTGTATTGAAAATGATTAAAGACAAAGGGCTTCAAAAGCAGTTTTACAACACGCATAATATACCCACAGCACCTTTTGAATTGGTAAATAACAAGGCCGAAGCAGAAAAACATTTGCCTGGTTTTCCCTATATGCAAAAGCTAAGAGTTGGTGGGTATGATGGTAAAGGAGTTCATGCCTTGCGCACCGCTGCCGACCTGGATAAAGCATTTGATGCCCCCTGCGTACTTGAAAAATTTGTTGATTTTGAACGTGAAATTGCGGTTATAGTTGCAAGAAATGAGCGTGGAGAAACAGCTTCGTTTCCGGTAGTTGACATGGACTTTAACAAACAGGCCAACCTGGTTGAATACCTTTTTTCGCCTTCAGAAATTGATGAAAAATTGCAGGAGTCGGCACGCAACATTGCCGTTTCAATCATTGAAAAGCTGGAAATGGTTGGTGTTTTAGCCGTTGAAATGTTTCTTACAAAAACAGGTGAATTACTTGTGAATGAAATAGCGCCAAGGCCACACAACAGCGGCCATCATACCATTGAAGCCAATAAAACATCGCAATATGGCCAACACCTGCGCGCCATTTTAAACCTGCCACTGGGTAGTACCGATATGATTTATCCTTCAGTAATGGTTAATGTGCTTGGCGAACCCGGTTATGAGGGCCAGGCCATTTATGAAAAACTGGAAGAGGTGGTTAAATTACCAGGCACATATGTTCATTTGTACGGAAAAAAAATAACCAAACCTTTTCGTAAAATGGGTCATGTTACCATTGTAAGTCAAAACCTTGACCAGGCAAAACGCCAGGCAAAACTGGTAAAACAATTATTAAAAGTAAAAGCATAATGAGTGCACAGGTAAGTATAGTAATGGGTAGTCAAAGTGACTTGCCTGTTATGGAAAAAGCAGCAGAGGTATTGAAGCAATTGGGTATTGCGTTTGAACTTGACATCGTTTCGGCACATCGCACGCCTGAAAAAATGGTTGATTTTGCCAAGAATGCCCATACACGTGGAATAAAAGTGATTATAGCCGGTGCTGGCGGGGCCGCCCATTTACCCGGAATGATTGCTTCATTAACACCATTGCCTGTAATAGGTGTTCCGGTTAAATCATCCAACTCGGTTGATGGTTGGGACAGTATACTTTCCATTCTTCAAATGCCGGGTGGAGTACCCGTTGCAACCGTTGCCTTAAATGGAGCCCAAAATGCCGGAATACTTGCTGCACAGGTAATTGCCAGTTCAAATCCCGAATTATTGGCCCGAATGATTCGGTTTAAAGAAAGCCTGAAAGAAAAGGTTAATGAAATGTCGGCAAATACACGCTATAAGGGTTAAATAAATTAGGTAAACAGCCCTGTTAAAGCGAATATTTTCTATTTTAGCAGCGCATTTTTGCAAAATAAACCAGTATAATTTTAAAACAATAAATCTGACTATGAATAAAAAACTGTTTTTCATTCTGCCTGCCATGGCCCTTGCAATGAGCTCATGTGGTGGCGGTGATAAAGAAGAAGTTGACGGTAAAGATACAGTTACAACTGTTCCCGAAGATACAACTGCTGGTATGGAAGAGGAAGAATTCTCAGCTGTATTGCCTTCGCCAGTGGCCGTTGCCGAGATTTTTGCCAACGCAGGTATTGACTATAAGTCAGATTTACCAAACAGCCTTGACAATGTTTCAAAATATTCAACTAGCTCTAAAAAAGCCCTCAACTTTGGCGTTTATACCAGTGACCTTGCATTTTGCATTGTTAGTGACAAGAATAAAGAAGCAAGCAATTACCTGAAAGCCATCCGCACACTTGGAAACGAAATTGGCTTAACACAAATTTTTGACAACGAAAGTTTATTGACCCGTTTTGACAAAAACCTGACCAACCAGGACTCATTAACTGATTTAATGATTGAAATTAAATCGCGTATTGACGATTACCATGAGCAAAATGGTGAGTCTGAAAAGAACTTTATTTATTTCTCGGGTGCCTGGGTTGAAGGAATGTACCTTGGAGCCGTAAGTTCTGATAAAAATGAAAAAGCAGGTAAAGCAATGTCAGCTCAGTTCTACATGCTTGAAGACATTCTTAAAGGACTTAAGAGCGTTCAGAAAGACTCAGATGACTACAACGACATCATTGCGAAATTTGAGGATCTTAAAACTACCTATGCCGGGTTGGAAAGTGTAAAAGCTGCTGAACCTGACGCCATGTATGATGTTATGCTAAAAGCCGATGAGGTTAAGACCCTTGCTGGCAAGATAATTGCATTACGTAACGAAATCACAAAAATTTAATAAATCAACTGTATATGAAATATGCATGTTTGCTGAATAACAACACACATGAATATTCCATATGACAATTAAAATAAAAATATAAACATATGAAAATGAAGTTAAAATCAATTTTTTTGACCTTAACACTGGTGATGGGGTTAACATTGGGTTTTGCGCAGCTTATTGGTGGTAAAAAAGGTGGTGACGCTGAGCCTGCCGTAAGTAAGGCTGCTGAATACAAAGCAAAAAGCCGCGAAAAAATTAAGCCACACCGTTATGATGGTTCAAAAATTACGTATTTCAATTACGGTACGTTTGAGCAAATAAAATCAGTTGAGGTTTTATTGTTCAACGGCATTGACTACAAGTTTTGCTTCAATACCGAAGGCGTTCCAAAGTCAATTGACCTTAAAATTTATGACCGTGAAAGCCTGAAAAATGAAACTGATAAAGGCAAAAGGATTCTTTTATACGAAGCAAACGGTGTAATGGGTAAGGATGTAGTTGTTACATCTGAAGAATTACTTAAAACCCTTCAGGCTACCAAAAGTGTTACTTCACTTAAAAAGGTTTTTATTGAGTACCACGTACCAATTGGTGACAAAGTAGCGCCTGCACCTGCACCTGAGGGTAAAAAATCAAAAGATGCACCAGCTACAAATCCACAGGAACAAGGTATTGTTGTGGTTAGCTACGGTTACAAAAACGTTTAATTCAATTAAAATAAAATATAAGCCCTGGTCAAAACGGCCGGGGCTTGTTGTTTATATATGGCAAATTTCAACATACGTTTTGCAAATGAAACCGACCTTGAAGCTTTTTGGCGTGTGAGCGTTGACACCTTTACCGAGGCTTATGCTGACAGAAATAAACCCGAAGACATTGTTTTTTACAACACCACTTATTTCAATAAACCCAACATTCAAAAAGAACTTGAAGACCATTCAAACATAATTTTTGTAAGTGAAAATAACGGTGAAATAAACGGTTACGTGCGCTTAAAGCCAACGCAGGAATATGACCTGCCAGGCGCAATGGAAATTAAACGCATTTATGTGCGAAAAGAACAGTATGGAAACGGTTTGGGTAAAGCATTGATGGAAACAGCCATTGATTACGCATGTAAAAACAACTACAAACATTTAGTACTTGCCGTTTGGAAAGAGAATGAACGTGCCATAGCCTTTTATAAAAAGTGTGGTTTTGAAATTCACAGCGAAACCAGCTTTGATTGGGGAACCGGAAAAATTGATGAGGACTGGGTGATGGTGAAGGAAGTTCCTAATTCATAGTTCTTAATTCCGAATTAATGATGAATTGAAAATCAAGGATTAGGAATTCGTATTTTTCCCTATATTCGTCACACTAAAAGCAAGAAAAATATGTCAGATTTTAGAGACCCTCATTATACGGGTAAAAAACATCCAAAGGGATTAACTGTTTTATTCTTTACCGAAATGTGGGAGCGTTTTGGTTTTTATCTCATGATAGGGATTTTTTCCCTTTACATGCTTGACAATGCCGAGAACGGAGGAATGGGTTTTGAGCCTGGTAAAAAGTCAGATATATACGGTACATACATTGGACTTGTTTACCTCACACCTTTTATTGGAGGGTTACTTGCTGACCGTATACTTGGATACCGTAGATCAATCATAATTGGTGGTATTTTAATGGCATTGGGATATTATGGTCTTGGTATTTCCAATTCAACAGCTGTTTTCTTTCCTTCACTGTTGCTGATCATTCTTGGTAATGGTTTTTTCAAACCCAATATATCCACCCTCGTGGGTAATATGTATAACGATGAGCGGTATAAGGTTAACAAAGACTCAGGATACAATATTTTTTACATGGGTATTAATATAGGTTCCTTCTTTTGCAATTTTGTGGCAGCTTTCCTCAGGAATGAATATGGTTGGGGGTCGGCATTTATTGCAGCGGGTGTGGGTATGACCATTGGCATTATCATTTTTGTTATGGGTACACGTCATGTAGAGTATGCCGATAAAATTAAACCAACCGGTCCAAAAGACCTTTCACTTACGCGCATATTCAGCATGGTACTGTTACCCGTTTTTGGGTTTGGTATAATTGGGTACATTATTAAGGGAACTACAGGGCCTCTTAACCCCAATGGAAATATTTTTGGTTCTGATTCAAATGATGCTTTCCTTTTTGGTTGTATTCCTGTTATTATATTTTACGTTTCGTTGCTGGTTAGGGCCGAGGAGGAGGATAAAAAACCTGTTGGCGCCCTTCTTTCTGTTTTCTTTGGTGTAATTGTATTTTGGGCAGTATTTCATCAGAATGGCGATGCGCTTACCGTATTTGCAGAAGAATATACCAACCGCACGCTATCCGTTGCTGAAAAAGAAGGCGAGAAAGCTATTCTAAGGGAGCAGGTGAGTTATCCGGCCAATGCCCAAAAACTGAATAAGTTTGAAAATGATAAACTCATTCACAGCCTCAAGAAAGAGATTGCGCCACGCCAGCGTATACTTGATTCAGTGCAAAATGTATATGGTGGATCAGTGTTAGCTGTTCTGAGTAAAGATGCCCCACTCATTACAACACACCTTGCCTTTATTGGTGAGAAAAAAGCAATACTTGGACCACAGCAGTCATGGAGCTATTTCTCCAATATGCCGGTTGCAAACAGGCCACCGCCTGAAAAGTCACTGTTGCTTATTTCAACCGAACTTTTTCAATCCATTAACCCGTTTTGGGTAGTGGTTTTAACACCAGTTATTGTTGGTTTATTTGGATTGTTACGCAGGCGCAAAAGAGAACCATCAACACCTGCTAAAA
This sequence comes from Flavobacteriales bacterium, assembly GCA_035299065.1. GTDB lineage: Bacteria > Bacteroidota > Bacteroidia > Flavobacteriales_D > UBA2798 > DASPJQ01. The sequence goes on along the minus strand of DATGXI010000074.1, from coordinate 52,531 downwards.
TTGCCATTGGTTTATTTGTAACAGGCCTGTCAACCTTGGTAATGGTTGCAGCTGTTAGCAGTGTTGACCTGCACAATGAGAAAGCAAGTGCATGGTGGCTGGTTATGTCATACGCTGTCATTACCGTTGGTGAGTTATGCTTATCACCCATGGGCTTGTCACTTGTATCAAAATTATCGCCACCGCGCTTAACAGCCCTTATGATGGGAGGTTGGTTTTTATCTACCTCCGTTGGAAATAAACTTTCAGGAATCATGTCAAGTTTGTGGGAAGACATGGACAACAAGGCCAACTTTTTCTGGATCAATTTTGCAGCTTGTATGGGTGCTGCCTTATTCCTGTTTGTACAGTTGAGGTGGCTTAACAAAGTGATGAAAGAAAAAGGAGTGAATTAAATTTACGATTTAACATATAAAATTTAAGATAGATGCCCGGAAACGGGCATTTATTTTGTTCATACTTAACGGTTTACCAATTGGCAATTTTTGCTAACTTTAAACGTTTGAACTTGGAACGCAAACGTTAAATCGTGAATTTTAAATCTTAAATCTCAAACCAACATGGCAGTTATTGACCAGGACAATCAATTCAACGCACACACGGGCGATGTAACCCTTGAGCAGATTCAGAATTTTAAAGGGAAATATCCGAAACAATTGTGGATCCTGTTTCTTGTTGAAATGTGGGAACGGTTTACATTTTACGGCATGCGTGCCTTACTTGGTTTATACATATCGCATCTGATCCTTTCTGTTAATTATAACCCACTTCCGGCTGATCAGCTTCAGGCAAAACAGGAAAAATTCTTTACTGATTATAAGGAAAAGCTGGATGAGTCACATCCAAAATGGTTTATAGAAACATCACAGCAAAAAAACCGTGATAATGCTGAGGCAATCTCCAACAAACGTTACGGTATGATCAATGCCTTTATATATATGATGGCATTTATTGGAGGAATGTTTGCCGATAAGTTATTTGGTTTCAGGCGCTCCATTTTTTGGGGAGGAATATTAATGGCCATTGGAACGTTCCTCATGGCCGTGCCCGGTGCATTCAGTTTTTATCTCGGTGTAAGTATACTTATTGTTGGAAACGGGTTTTTTAAACCCAACATATCAACCATGGTTGGTGCTTTGTATAAAGACGGAGACCCGCGCAGGGATGCCGGTTTTTCACTCTTTTATTCGGGAATCAATATTGGTGCTTTTTTAAGCGGACTAACCATTGCTTATATTGGAACATCATACAGCTGGTCACTTGGGTTTAGCCTTGCCGGTGTTTGTATGTTACTGGGTCTTGGACTTTTTATTTTTACCCAAAAAACACTTGGTCCTATAGGGTTGCCACCTAAACCTGAATTATTGAAAAAACCAACGTTTGGCTTGCCATATGGTATACTTGTGCATATTGCATCACTGGCATTTATTCCATTATTCTTTTTGCTGGTTTATTACCCTGTTGATGTTGATTTAACCATGATTTTTGGAAAAACAAAAACAGGTTTAAATTATATAGTTGAGTTGTCTGACATTATTTTCATTCTTGGCGCCCTTGTTACCATTGTTTACCTGATCATTCAAATAAGGGGTTGTGAAAGAGAAGAAGGACGTAAACTTACCGCAGCGGTAATCCTTATTTTCTTTTCCTTCATATTCTGGTCGTTTTTTGAGCAGGGTGGTGGGTCACTCAATTATTTTGCAAATGGCAATGTGGAGAGTCACGGATTGAACATGACGCAGGTTAACAACACGGTAAATGCCTTGTGGGTAATTGCTTTTGCACCCTTAGTAGGTTTATTGTGGTTGTGGTTGAATAAACGTAAAAAAGAACCCAATACAGTTATTAAGTTTGGACTGGGGTTCGTTTTCCTTGGCCTTGGTTTCCTGGCGTTTTTTGCAAGCAAATTCTGGAGTGATGCAAATGGTTACACACCTTTAACCATGTTTTGCTTTGCTTACCTGGTGTTAACCATAGGTGAACTTTGTCTATCGCCAATAGGTCTTTCAATGGTAACCAAACTTTCACCTAAGCGCCTGGTTGGTGTAATGATGGGAACCTGGTTCCTGGCAAGTGCATATGGCCAATACGGTGCTGGTTTAATTGGCGCAGCCCTTGCAAAAAGTGAAGGCTCAGGCGAAAACCTTACCAATGTGCAAAAACTTGAACAATACACCTCAGGCTATGAAACCATTGCCTACATATCCATTGCTTCGGGTATATTGTTAATGATTGCATCGCCACTCATTCGCAAACTAATGGGTGAGGTAAAATAAAAACAGGGTTTAACCTCAATTTAATGTTTCAGCCCCCACGTATTTATGCTTGTGCGCACAAAAGCAAATTTATTGTTGAGGTCCTGGCAGCCTAAGTACCAGGTACGTTAGTTAAATCAATTTAGCTGTACCTGCCGTTTACTGAATACATTGAAATCCAATGTTAAAATATAAAGGTCCCTGTTAAAATTTAAAAGCAGCCTGAAAGGCGGTTTTTAGGAATCCAACAATGTTTGGTCTGTTCCGGTTCTACATATTTATCGTCCAAATACCTTTGGTTATCTAAATAATACCGTTGCCTCGGCTTGTTATTTATATATTTATAATGCTTACTGAACTTTAGTTTAACTTTAAAGATATCGCGAAAACTATGAAGAATTTGCTACTCACTACAACGTTATCCCTTAGCGTATTATTTTCAACTGCTGAACGCCATGCGTGCATGCACAAAATACACACCGGGTCTGAAAATGGCGTGACTGACACCCATAGTTATTCAAACTCACAGCAGGCTTATGGCTCAGCCCTTTTTCTTGACATAACCGTAAATTTTGAAAAACAAATTATTGACGGGGTTGCCACATGGGACATTAAAAACCCCGGTGCAGTTGACAAAATTATTTTTGATACAAAAGGCCTTACCATTAAAAAAGTATTGGTTGACAATAAAGCCGAAGCCAATTTTAAATTTGGTAAAGTTGATGAGTTACTTGGTACGCCACTTGAAGTTCCCATCACTAAAAAAACCAAAAAAGTTTCCATTTATTACAATACAACTGACAAGTCAGAAGCCCTGCAATGGTTAAACCCGCAACAAACTGCCGGTAAAAAACACCCGTATTTATTTACGCAAGGCGAAGCCATTTTAACCCGTACCTGGATTCCTTGCCAGGATACACCCGGCAAACGCATTACATACAGCGCAAAAGTACGTGTACCCAAAGACCTGATGGCTGTAATGAGCGCAACAAACCCTAAAGTTAAAAATGACAAAGGCGTTTACAGCTTTACCATGAAGCAGCCTATACCAACTTACCTTATTGCACTTGCAGTGGGTGACTTGGAATATCGCCCAATTGGAAAACGTACCGGCATTTATACCGAGCCTGTTACCATTGACAAAGCAGCTGCCGAATTTGCTGACGTTGAAAAAATGTTGAACGCTGCCGAAAAATTGTACGGTGCGTATAAATGGGAAAAATATGACGTGATTGTGCTACCTCCTTCTTTCCCCTTTGGTGGAATGGAAAATCCGCGTCTTACATTTGCCACACCAACCATATTGGCTGGTGACAAATCACTTACATCACTTATTGCGCATGAAATGGCGCATAGCTGGAGCGGTAACCTGGTTACCAATGCAACCTGGAACGATTTCTGGTTAAATGAAGGCTTTACCGTGTATTTTGAACGCAGGATCATGGAAGAGCTTTACGGTAAAGAGTATACCGAAATGCTGGCGCTACTTGGGTACCAGGAACTGCTTGAAGAAGCTGAAGGCTTGCCAAGTGACGATACCAAACTTAAACTAAACCTGTGCAACCGTAATCCTGATGATGGTATGACGCAAATTGCCTATGAAAAAGGTGCGTTTTTCCTTCGTTTGCTTGAAGAGCAGGGTGGACGTGAAAAGTTTGATGCATTCCTTAAAAACTACTTTACAAAGCACCAGTTCCAGGTAATGACTACCGAAATGTTTTTGACGTATCTGGACAAAGAGTTTATTCAAAAATACAAACTTACAGGCATCAATGTAAATGAGTGGGTGTATGAAAAAGGTATTCCTGCCAACATTTCAAAAGTGTATTCTGATAAGTTTTTGCTGGTTGACAAAGCCATTGAAGGGTACAATGCATCAAATTCACTTGACAAAATTCCATATTCAACCTGGTCAACACATGAGCGTATTCACTTCCTGCGTCACCTGCCTAAGGTAATGGACATTGAAAAAATGAAAGTGTTGGATAAAGCTTTTGGTTTAACATCATCAGGTAATTCTGAAATACTAACCGAGTGGCTAAAAATTTGTGTAGCCAATAAGTATGCTGATGCGTACCCAAAACTGGAGGAATTCCTGGTTAACGTTGGCCGCAGAAAATTTTTAAAACCATTGTATGCCGAAATGGTGAAAACCGAAGAAGGTAAAAAAATGGCCCTTGAAATCTACAAAAAAGCACGTCCAAATTACCACAGCGTTGCTACAGGTACTATGGACGCCATGCTAAACTGGAAATAGGTAAATTAATTATAGCGTATTATTAATCCCTGGTTTAATCACCGGGGATTTTTATTTTTAAATAATTTGGCGGCATGCTGCAGTAATCAATTAATATTAATTTTTAGTGGAATGCATCACCGGGCTGTCGCTCATACTCCTCGCCTCAAAAGCGTGAGATCCTTCGCAATACCTCAGCAACGTGCACGCTTTTAAGGCTGTGGGGTAATCCGCTCCATCCCTTGCCGGGCAAAAACGTAAAGGTCAGGATTGCCCGTCTAACACGTTGCTTCGTCAGGATCTCAAATCTCACATCTAAATCCGTAAATTCATTACTTTAGCATCAAACATGGTAAACTTCATTCTGCCACTGCTTAACCTGTTAATAAACGGCTTTTTGCTGTACAAGCAATCCGTACTACTTGTATCTTATTTTGAGTTTGAGTACCTGGTGCTGTGTATTTTTTTCATGTTTTTTATACTGGTTGCCGTACATTCCCTTTTCAAAAGTATATTCTCATTCATGACCAAAAAATACACGTTTAACCTGCTTTTTATTGTGCAGTTTTTAGCGTCTGTTTTAATAATGCAACTGCTCGGGTGGATTTTTAGCTTGTACCTCACATTTGTCATGATGCTTATTTACCTCCTTATAAAAAAGGAAAACCGCCTGTACAATTTCTTTTTGCAAATGAGCGGTATTATCGTTGGCGGTTTGTATTTGTACATCGTACTTTTGTAAGGGAATTTCACTTAATTGAGCCACAGATAACACAGTTAAGCACAGATTTTAGCGTCTAAAACACAAGCTTATGCCAGGAAAAGATCAGCGTGGATTAAACGTACACAGAAATCACAAAAAAGTACTTGTAATAAGTAACTTTCAAGTTTTTTTCATCTGAGAAAATCTGTGCTATCTCTGGCCAAAATATCGGTCTCAATTAAAACCTGAAACGCATAAAGCCCATGCTTAATGACAGCGTTGGGCCGTTTTGCGTAAAAAAGGTAATGGCATCGCGGCTGGCAATTCCTATTTCATAAGATCCATCACCCCCGTTAAACGTAATGCCAATTGGTACTTTTACGTTTGACTTGTCCAGTTTTTCAAAATTGGTATTTCCACCGGTAACAAAACCTACACTAAACTTAACCCATTTTACAGGCGTAATGTCGCCACCAAAACCAAAAATACCCTGCTTATAACTGCCCGGCACTTCGTTAAACGGTATTAACGCATCAAAGCCCAGTTCAACTTTTTTGCCCAGCATAAAACTAATACCACCGCGCATCATACCCGGTAATTTTATAGTAGTATCCTTTTGGCCAACCAGGTTAAGCAACCCGTTTTTGCCCATAATGTCGCCCAGCTGTGAGTACACATTAAAATTATTTAAACCGTTGGCATTGCTCAATGAAAGTGCCGAGTCTTTAACCGTGTAAACATTGCCGGTCCATTTTATTGAACCCATGTTGATTAATGCTGCGCCAATTTTTACCTTGTTTTTAATCACCACGTTTAATCCAAAGTCAAAACCAAAGCCCTGGCCAACGGGTTTGGGCGGAAAAAACTTGTCGCTTTTAATTTGGTTGGTAGCCTCGGCAGCCTGTGTTTTATAGTCAATTTGAAAAGCGGGTGAAAGGGAGCTAAAGGCTTCCATTTTACCGTTTTCTGATTTAATGTTTAACATGCCAATGCCCTGGTAATATTTCATACCAACACCCAAATACATGGCAAATGTACTGTCACCAAAAAGTTTGCGCCCGTATGAAACATTCCACTCACGCGTCCATGAAAGTGAAATGTCAGACCCGTCAAGTATTTCGCTCATTTTTTTGGGCAGGCTTGCAAAGCCATTTAAAATACTGTCGCGGTCAAGGGTAGCCAGGTTAGCAGCGGTATTGGCGTAGGTTGCAGTATCGCCATTGGCTAGTAACACGTGCAGTGAATCAAAATAACTGGCTGTTTTACCCAGGAAAAGAAGTTCAGACGCTTTGTCACCAAACTTTGAATACCATTGAAAGCGATCGTTAATGCGAAAGGCAATGCCGCCAAACTTATCATCACCATAACCAAAACCAAATGAACCGTAATCAACATTTAATGCCAGGCCGGTTTTTGCAAAACTTTCAGCCGCGGCAATTTTTTCATCATAGGTAAAATCCTTGCCATTGCCTTTAATAAGTTCCTTAATGCTGTTGCGCAAATCGGTTTTGCTCAAGGCCTCTGAGAATACAGAATAGGTCATTTCATTAAACCCGAGCGCAAATTTTTTGTCGCTGAATTTTGAGTGCCAACCAAGGTTTGCAGGGTTAATGCCCAGGCACTGGTAGTCGGTTGCAAAGGTTGTTGCGCCACCACGGCCGGTTGATGTGAAGGAACTACCTTCAAATTGTGCTATAGCCAATGAGGGCAACAGTGCCAGTGCTAAAAAAAATTTGCGCATAAAAGTGATTTACGTTGGCTAAAGATAGTAAAATAGGATTTAACCCTTAATGGTATTATGACGGATGATAAATGGCTGGTTATAATAGTAGGTAGCGGTCATTATAAAATATAAAGACTGCTCAAAAAAGCGATGTTTTTAAAATTGTGGGACAATGATGGGGCTTCCCGAAGCTCGTTCCTTGTTCGGGATAAACTTCTCGCCCCATCAGGGTATTAAACAAAAAAAACACCGCTTTATAAGCGATGTTTTTAAAATTGTGGGACAATGATGGGGCTCGAACCCACGGCCCCCAGAATCACAATCTGGTGCTCTAACCAGCTGAGCTACACTGTCCGTTTACAAGGCTGCAAATATATAAAAATTCAAGGTTGTGACAGCAAAACATTAATTTCGTGATAAAATTAACTGTTTTGCGAATAGGCATACTATCAGACACCCATAGTTATCTTGATCCTAAAGTGTTTAAGTATTTTGATGAATGCGATCAGGTTTGGCATGCGGGTGATATTGGGTTGCCAGCTGTTACCGATGAGCTGGCAAAAAAGTTTGACCTGAAAGCGGTTTGGGGCAATGTTGATGGTACTGATTTGCGCAGCCAGTTTAAGGAGGATTTGTTTTTTGAGGTTGAAGGGCGCAAAATTTTTATGACCCACATTGCAGGCAAACCCGGCACGTATAACCAACGTGTGGCTTTCCTGCTCAATGAACTTAAACCCGATATAATTGTGTGTGGCCATAGCCATATTTTACGGGTTGAGTTTGATAAAAAATACAATGTATTGTTTATAAACCCCGGTGCAGCCGGTGTACACGGTTTTCATAAAGTAAAAACGGTGTTAAGGTTTGAAATTACAAAGGGTGAAATTAAGAATATGCAGGCTATTGAATTGGGGCCGAGGATTGAGTTACCTAAAAAGTAGGCAGTAACAGCAGCAGCGAACTCCACATACAAACGTTTTTATCATTTTACGAAAGCCATACTACAACTAAACCATAACGTGAAATTTGAATGGCCTTAAACGTATTTTAACGGGCCAACCAATTTTTACCGGTTAACCACGCCAGGGATAGAGGCAAATAGCCCCGGACACAGTACGGGCTATAGCCGATAGCCCGGCCGCGCAACCGCGCGGGGCGGCCAAAAAAAAATCTGTGAACATCTGTGAAATCTGTGGCAATAAAAGCCTTGTCATTAATCTTAAATGCTAATTTTGTTGCCCTCAAATGAGTATGATAAAAATTACCTTACCCGATGGCAGTGTGCGTGAATACGCAAAAGGCACTACTGCGCTTGAAATTGCCAAGTCCATTTCAGAAGGACTTGCCCGTAATGTATTGGCTGCCGAACTGGATGGTACGGTGTGCGATGCAAATTTGCCAATTGAAGCCGATACCAAATTAAAATTACTGACGTGGAATGATGAGAATGGAAAATCAACCATGTGGCATAGCAGTGCACATTTAATGGCCGAGGCTATTGAGGCTATTTACCCGGGTACAAAGTTTGGCATTGGACCTGCTATTGAAAATGGTTTTTATTACGATGTTGATTTTGGTGATAAAGCCATTTCAAGTGATGATTTTAAGAAGATTGAAGATAAAATGCTAGAGCTTGCCCGCCAAAAAAATGCGTATGTGCGCAAACCGGTAGGTAAAAAAGAAGCCATTGAATATTTTAAGCAAAAAGGTGACGAGTATAAATTAGAGTTGCTTGAAGGGTTGGAAGACGGGCAAATTACGTTTTACCAACAGGGAAATTTTACCGATTTGTGCCGTGGCCCGCATATACCTGACACAGGTTTTATCAAGGCTGTAAAGGTGTTGAGTTTGGCTGGTGCATACTGGCGCGGTGACGAAAGCCGCAAGCAATTAACGCGTTTGTATGGCATTACTTTTCCAAAACAACAGGAGCTTACTGATTACCTGGTTTTGCTTGAAGAAGCTAAAAAACGTGACCACCGTAAACTTGGAAAAGAATTGGAATTGTTTACGTTTAGCCAAAAAGTAGGAATGGGTTTGCCCCTTTGGCTGCCCAAAGGAACTGCTTTGCGTGAGCGTTTGGAAAATTTTATGCGCAACGCACAAAAAAAAGCGGGTTATGTACAGGTAGTTACCCCACATATTGGGAATAAGGAATTGTACATCACATCAGGCCACTATGAAAAATATGGGAAAGATTCATTTCAACCCATACAAACACCAGCCGAGGGTGAGGAGTTTTTTTTGAAGCCAATGAATTGTCCGCACCACTGTGAAATTTACAAGGCCAGCCCCAAATCATACAAGGATTTGCCTTTGCGTTTGGCTGAGTTTGGAACTGTTTACCGGTATGAGCAGCATGGTGAATTGCATGGACTAACGCGTGTGCGTGGATTTACGCAGGACGATGCGCATATTTTTTGCCGTGTTGACCAGGTTGAAGAAGAGTTTAAAAAAGTAATTGATTTGGTGCTGTATGTGTTCAAGGCATTGGATTTTACCGATTATACGGCACAAATATCATTGAGGGATCCTGATAACAAAGCCAAGTACATTGGCAGTGACGAGAACTGGAACAAGGCTGAGGAGGCCATTATAAATGCGGCCAAAGAAAAAGGATTGAAAACCGTTGTGGAGTTGGGTGAGGCGGCATTTTACGGGCCAAAGCTTGATTTTATGGTGAAAGATGCCATTGGCCGTAAATGGCAATTGGGAACAATACAGGTTGATTATAACCTGCCTGAGCGCTTTGAATTGGAGTATACAGGTAGTGATAATCAAAAACATAGACCGGTAATGATTCACCGGGCACCGTTTGGTAGCCTGGAACGGTTTGTAGCAGTGTTAATAGAACACTGTGCAGGTAAGTTCCCGTTGTGGCTTAACCCTGTGCAATACAGTTTGTTACCTATAAGTGAAAAATACGGTGATTATTGTCAAAAAGTTTTCGGATTGCTAAATAATTACGATATTCGCGGCCTCATTGACGAGAGGGCCGAGAAGATAGGAAAGAAGATACGTGATGCCGAGATTCAGAAGATACCATTCATGCTGATTATTGGAGAAAAAGAGCAGGCCGAAGGAACAGTGAGTGTGCGCAAGCAAGGTGAAACGGGCGATTTGGGCAGTATGAGTGTTGAAGATTTTGCAAAGCTTGTGCAGAATGAAATTAACGAGAAATTACAATTGTTTAACTAGATACGGAGGTAATTATTTTTCCAAAAAAAGAGTACAAGCCACGCACTTTTGGCAGAAGACAAAAGGAGGAGTTGCATAAGATCAACGAAAAAATTACAGCGCAACAGGTACGTGTTGTGGGTGACGATATTGAATCCCAGGTTTTGTCGGTACGCGATGCCATAAAAATTGCACAGGAAAAAGAACTTGATCTTGTTGAAATTTCGCCAAATGCAAGCCCACCGGTTTGCCGCATTGTTGACTACAAAAAATTTCTGTACGAATTAAAAAAGAAACAGAAAGAGATTAAGGCGAAACAGGCCAAGGTTGTGGTGAAGGAAATACGTTTTGGACCGAATACCGATGACCATGATTTTGATTTTAAATTAAAGCATGCTATTGGATTTTTGAATGAAGGTGCAAAAGTAAGGGCTTACGTGTTTTTTAAAGGAAGGTCAATTGTATACAAGGAGCGTGGTGAAATTTTATTGTTGAAATTTGCCCAGGAGCTGGAAGAGGTTGGCGTGGTTGAGAAACTGCCAAGCATGGAAGGTAAGAAAATGGACATTCTTATCAACCCGAAGAAGAAGAAGTAACGTTAAAGGGGCAGGAAACACTTTAGAACACATTAGCCCACTTTAGTTGATCAAATACTTATGTGGCCTTAAGTGCTCTTAAGTGTTTAAGAAAAAAGGAAGTAGTAACACAAAATAAAGGAACAAGATGCCAAAGATGAAAACGAAAGCCAGTGCCAAGAAAAGGTTCAAAGTAACCGGCACGGGTAAAATCAAGCGTAAGCATGCTTACAAGCGTCACATCCTTACCAAGAAGTCAAAAAAGCGTAAACGCGCACTTACAAAAGACGCATTGGTACACGATGGTGATATGAAAAACATAAAAGCATTGCTTGTAATGTAAAAACGCCACCCAAAGGGTGTAAAAAAGTAAAAGAACAAAAGGTTCTAATGTAAAACCAGGTGACTGAGTAAAACAAGTCCGCGAGCGAGAGCCCGGCACCTTTCACCAAAAAATTAAAAATTATGCCTAGAAGTAAAAACAAGGTAGCATCACACGCGAGACGCAAGGCGTACCGCAAGTTGGCCAAAGGATATTTTGGTCGCAGGAAAAACGTTCACACCGTAACCAAAAATGCGGTTGAAAAAGCACTGGGCTATGCCTACGTGGGTCGTAAAGACAAAAAAGGAATTTACCGCGGTATTTGGATTCAACGTATTAACGCAGCAGTGCGTCAACACGGTATTTCATACAGCGCATTTATAAACAAATTGCACAAGAGCGGTATTGAATTAAACCGTAAAAGCCTTGCTGATTTAGCAATGAACCAGCCAGAAGCATTTAATGCAATTGTTGAAAAAGTAAAAGGATAGAATTTTAAACATTACTACTTCATACAAAAAGCCGCTTTAAAGAGCGGCTTTTTTTGTTTCTATCACTTGCACGTTTAAATTTTAATCACCCACGTATTTATACGAGGGAAAAACACGAATACACAAATCACGTAAAACAAAAAAGCCACCCAAAAAGGTGGCTTTTCATTTTAGTGAAATATATGTTAAGCTTCTGCTGTAACTGCAATTTTTTCGCGGATACGGGCTGATTTACCTGTACGCTCACGAAGGTAGAATACACGCGCCCTGCGCACGATTCCTTTTTTGTTCATTTCAATTTGATCAATAAAAGGTGAGTGTAATGGGAAAATGCGCTCAACACCAATGTTGTTTGAAATTTTACGAATGGTAAACGTTTCCGTCAATCCCTGGCCCCTGCGTTGTAACACAGTACCGTTAAATTGCTGGATACGCTCCTTGTTTCCTTCTTTAATCTTATAGTGAACCGTAATGGTATCGCCTGCTTTAAAATCGGTGAAGACTTTCTTCTCAACCAATGCTGCTGTTAATTCTGCTATCTTGTCCATAATTGACTCGCTTTTAATGGGGGTGCAATATTACGAATATTCTTCGAAACCACAGACACTGTGAGTAAAAATAGTGATAATTAGAATCCATACACGGTTGAATTTATTTTATCTATTGATTTTCAGTAGCATGTGGGTTAAAAATTAGGCTTTTTGTTAAGATTTTATTGCCTTGTTTTCATTATGTTTGACTCTGTAAAATAATTGATGTTAAAAATCAAACACCAAAAAGAAATGCCCTTTCAACTAAACCCGGTTAGAATCATACTTGTATTGGCTTGTTTTTTTGCTTTTAAAAACAACCAGGCCCAGCTAAGGTTAATATACAATGAGGGGTTTGTTTCCAATAAAGCCAATTGGCCGGTAGCCAATGATGCCGACCATGTCATGAAAATTGAAGAGGGGAATTACTCCCTTGAAATAAAGAATGACAATTCACGCTGGGTATATGCATACCCACAAATAAATCCACGCACCTATTATATTATGGAAACAAAGGTGGTGATGAAACCGGTTTCGGCCGAATTTGGTGTAGGCATGGTGTGGAATGTGAATAAAGATTGCAAGAACCTTTTTTACTGGACCCGTAACGGAAAAACAAAATTAAAAAAAACCGAGGCGGGCGTTGAAACCGATTTGGGAACCGAGGCCTGTGATGTTAAGCTTGACGATGAAAACCCCCACATTATTAAAATAAAATCGTTTTCAAACCGCACTGAATATTATATTGATGATAAGCTGGTGCGCAAAGGCGACAAGCTTACCTATAAATTTGGCAACGGGGTTGGTTTGTATATAGTAGGAAACGGTGTTGCCCATTTTGATTACATAAAAGTGTACCAGGAGCGCGAACCCATTAACCTTGTTGAAACCAATTTTAAAGGTACCAACAAAGAAAACCTGGGCAGTGCTGTAAATACACATTACAGCGAGGTGCAGCCGGTTATTTCACACGATGGAAAAACATTGTTTTTTACCCGTAAGGAATATCCTAAAAACACCGGTTCGTTAAATGACGATGTGTATTACAGTACAAAGGATGCAAACAACACATTTACCACCGCACAAAACCTGGGAAAACCCATTAATAATTCGGATTACAATTCGGTGGCGGGTTTCTCGGCCGATCAGAAAAGAATGGTTGCTTTTGGAAAATACAATGCCAACGGAACACACCAGGGCGATGGCTTTTGCGAATTTACAAAGGGAGCAAATGGTTGGGAAAGTCCAAAAAACCTGAACATTAAAAATTATTATAACTTGAATGATTACTGCGAATCGTCATTTGGACCTGATGGAAATGTATTGGTACTTACCATTGAGCGCAGGGACACGTACGGTGGAAAAGACGTTTATATAACCTTAAGGCAGGCTGATGGAACCTGGTGTGCTCCGTTTAATGCCGGTGCCGTTTTAAATTCATTTGCCGATGAAATAAGTCCGTTCCTGGCTGCCGACAATAAAACACTTTATTTTGCCAGTGAGGGACACAGTGGTTATGGCGATGCAGACGTGTTCATGAGCAGGAGGCTTGACGATACCTGGAAAAACTGGAGCAAACCGGTAAACATGGGGCCTGAAATAAATTCAAAAGAATGGGATGCGTATTTTAGCATTGACGGAAAAGGTGAGTGGGCGTATATGGTTTCAAACAACCATTCCATTGGCCGTACTGACATTTTCAGGTTTACCATACCACCGGAATTAAAACCCGATACGTTGGAAGCTGAAAAAATACTGGCTGTTGTAACAGGCAATAAAGTGGAAATTGTAAAAGTGGACTCAACAATTTTAAAGGACACCATAAAGATCATTACACATGTTGAAACGGTTTTGAAAAACACCGATACGATTAAAGAAAATCAGTTAACGCACGCCAAATTTGTTGCCCATGTATATGGCAAGGCCTATGATGCAAAAACAAAACAGCCGTTGCCTGCGCCCATCGTTATTCGTGACATTGAAAAACATAAAGAGGTGTTTACAACAAGTGGTGAACTGGAAGGGTATGATGCTAAACTTGACGAAGGAATACATTACGACATTTATGCTAATTATACCGGTTATGTAGTGGAGCATACCAACCTTGATTTAACAACCGCCTCTGGTAATATTGAACGCCAGGTTGATTTGTACCTCACCAAAGTTGAAGTTGACAATACCATTATCATGAACAACATTTTTTTTGAAAAGAAAAGTTCGGAATTAAGGTATGATTCACGGGGAGCCTTGCAACATGTGGCCAGTTTAATGCGTGAGAACCCTACCATGAAAATTTTAATTGGCGGCCACACCAGTATGAATTCAGGCGATCCAAAAATGAACAAAACCATTTCAGAAGAACGTGCCAAGGAAGTATATAAAGCGCTTATAAAACTTGGTGTGGATAAAAAACGCATGACCTACAAAGGTTACGGAAATTCAAAGCCTGCCTATGATGTAAACAGTCAATGGGAAAATGCAAAAAACCGAAGAGTAGATTTTACCATTGTTTCACTTTAGGTGAGATGTTAGTACAGAGATATGAGTGCAGAGATACGAAACTTCAATAGAAACGTTTTTGAACAAGGGAGGAACGTACATTACAACCAACATTTGTTGTTTAGCAAGTTTAATATCTCAATACTCACATCTCAATACTCACTACTGAAAAAAATATTAATTTTTTAAAAAATACATGCTATGCTACAACGAATTCAATCTGTTTTTTTAGCCCTGGCCCTGGTAGCCGTGGCACTTACTTTTTTTATGCCTTCACTCATTATTCGTTTTAAAGCCGAGGGTGAAATAACAGCCGTGTATAATAACTATGGGCTTGTATCGGTAACTAGTGCCGGCCTAAACGTGCTTGAACCAGGATACAATTACCTGTTGGGAGCGTTGGCCTTGCTGTTTATTTTGTTTGCCGTTTTTCAATTTAAAAGGCGAAAACTGCAAATCATGTTATGCCGTGTTACGTATGGCGTTTTGCTGGCCATGGTGGTGTTGAATTTTTTTATGCCCGGCCCGGCCATTGAAACCCTGAAAACAAATTTGCAAGTGGAAAGCTCAGTGTATGGTATGGCTTTTTATATGCCACTACTGGCCATGTTTTTTGTGTTTTTAGCCGAAACGTTTATTAAACGCGATGAAAAACTGGTGAAATCGGCAGATAGACTGCGGTAAGATTATTTAAGATTCAAGATTCAAGAAGTATGATTCAATTCATACTTCTTAAATCTTCAATCATACTTATTTTTTCAATGTCCTTTAGCGGCTAAATAACGCTCGGCATCCAATGCAGCCATACATCCTGTGCCGGCTGATGTTACTGCCTGGCGGTACACCTTGTCAGCACAATCGCCTGCGGCAAATACACCCTCAACATTTGTTTTTGAACTAAAGCCGTTTACTTTTATATAACCGGTTTCATCCATATCAATCCATCCCTTAAACACATCGGTATTTGGTTTGTGACCAATGGCAACAAAAAATCCGGTTACGGGCAATACCTGCTCGGCACCTGATTTATTGTTTTTTACTTTTACACCGGTTACACCTTTATCACCAACAATTTCAACAGTTGATGTATCCCATAAAATTTCAATGTTAGGTGTATTCATAACACGGTGTTGCATGGCTTTTGAAGCGCGCATTTTATCGGTACGTATCAACATGTAAACTTTTGTACACAGTTTTGCCAGGTAGCTGGCTTCTTCACAAGCCGTGTCACCTGCACCAACAATGGCAACTGTTTGGCCTTTGAAAAAGAATCCGTCACAAACAGCACAGGCACTAACGCCATAACCGTTAAATTTTTGTTCTGATTCAAGTCCTAACCATTTTGCCGAAGCACCTGTTGAAATAATAACCGTTTTTGCATGAATTTCTTTTTCATCGTCAACCCAAACTTTGTGTATTGGGCCGGTAAAATCCACTTTTGTAATCATTCCCCAACGTATGTCGGTTTTAAAACGCTCAGCCTGTTTTTGAAAATCAACCATCATTTCGGGGCCCTGGGTTCCTTCCGGATAACCAGGATAATTTTCAACTTCGGTTGTTGTTGTCAATTGGCCGCCCGGCTGTAAACCCTGGTATAAAACGGGTTTAAGGTCGGCACGCGCTGCATAAATTGCGGCTGAATATCCTGCTGGTCCTGATCCAATGATCAGGCATTCGATTTGTTCAATTGGTTCACTCATAATTTTTATAAATCTGCTTTTTGCGAAGGGTCTAAAAATATACATTTTTAAATGCCCTGTTTATAAAAAGCATTAACCATGCTGCAAAGATTTGGTTAAGTTTGAAAGCGTAATACTAAACAACCAGTTTTAGCGTTACTGTGTGCAAATGTTTGTAAAAAGGACCCTTACTGTTCTGCTTTTCACTTGTTTTGGGCTTGTGGCTTACGGGCAAAAAGTTGCCAATGACAAAGCCGAGGGAACTGTGTTTTCACAAATGCAAATACCCTATGGCTCAAGGCTTGCCGGGCTTGGTGGGGTAACCGTAGCTATACGCGACAGGGATCCCTCAATTGTATTCGCAAACCCAAGTTTACTTGACTCAACCCACCACAATAAAGCCGTTTTGGGCTACTCAAATTATTTTGCCGACATAAATTATGGTGTAGCCGCTTATTCGCGCTCCTACAAAAACCTGGGCCATTTTATGGCTGCGCTTAAATACATGAACTATGGCAAATTTACCGAAACCGACTACATAGGCAATGAGTTGGGTACCATACATGCCGTTGATTATACCCTTAGTTTAATTTACTCGCGTAAGGTTGACACATCGGTTTACATTGGTGCCAGCTTAAATTATTTGTACTCGCTCATGAACAAATACTCAGCCATGGGCATAGGTGTTGATTTAGCGGCAACATATAACAAACCGGGTTCGCGTTTTGTGGCCAGTGCCATTTTAAAAAATATTGGATACCAGTTAAAGTCATATACTCCGGGTACACGCGGCAATTTACCGTTTGACATTCAACTGGCGTTTTCGCAAAAACTAAAACATGCACCGTTTCGTTTTCATGTGGCCATGGACAGGTTGTACAAATGGGATTTAACGTACAAGGATCCAACTGAAAAACCCGATATTGATCCCGCAACGGGCCTTGAAATTACAAAAGACACAACTAAATTTTTTTACAGGCTAGGGCAGTTTGGCGGTAAAGCCATGCGCCATATTACCCCTGGTGCCGAAATTTTAATTGGCAAAAATTTTTATGTAGATTTAGGGTTTAATTATAGGCGCAGGGAGGAGTTGAAGTACTCAGGTCGCACAGGACTTGCAGGCTTTAATTTTGGATTTGGCTTATTTGTAAAAAGAATGTCGGCCGCGCTTTCATATTCAAAATACCATTTGGCAGGCACCAATGTGCAAATGACGTTTTCATACGCTTTCTGACAATTATCAATGTGCAATTTGTGACAAGTTATCATCTACGCTAATCTGCGTCATTTGCGGCTCAAAAATGAAGAAAAATCATTGTTGAAAAATACCTGCATTATGCTGTGAATTCTTAACGAATCTTAGTGGCTTGGTGGCTTTATGGTTGAGAAATCCTTTTATCTTTACACGTGTTGGAAAAGATCATTATAGCCATTGACGGGTACTCATCATGCGGGAAAAGTACCCTTGCCAAGCAATTAGCCAACCACCTGAATTATGTTTACATTGACACGGGAGCCATGTACAGGGCTGTGGCTTTGTATGCACTGGAAAATGGATTGATTAAAGACAATTACGTGATGCGTGATGAATTGGTGGCTGAATTGCCCCAAATCAACATTATTTTTAAGCATAACCCCCAAAACAACAAGTCTGAAACCTGGCTTAATGGCAAAAATGTAGAGCATGAGATAAGGGGCCTTGAAGTGTCACGTTACGTTAGTTTTATTAGTCTGATTAAAGAAGTGCGCAGGAAACTGGTTGCATTGCAGCGTGAGATGGGTAAATTAAAGGGTATTGTGATGGATGGAAGAGATATTGGCACGGCTGTGTTTCCCGGGGCTGAGTTAAAAATATTTATGACGGCCGACAAGGATGTGCGCATAAAAAGGCGTTATGATGAATTAAAACGAAAACAGGCCCATGTGTCAATGGACGATGTGAGCGAGAATATAACCACGCGTGATTTTGAAGATACACACAGGGAAGAAAACCCGTTAAGGCAGGCTGAAGATGCGCGCGTAATCGACAATACTGACTTAAGCATGGACGAACAGTTTAAGATGGTAGTTGAATGGGTTATTGAGCTTGAAAATAAATTAAAAAATGCAAGCGTTTAAGGCTGTTTTTTTGTTCATTTTTTATTCCATTTTTTTTAGCATTTTTTTGCGTTTTTGACAGGTTTTTTTAGGGGTTTTTAACCATTTGATTGTCAGTATTTAAAATTGTTCATTTAATGTTGAAAAACTATCATTTTTACGCACCTTTTTCAGGTCTTTTTCGTACCAGTTAATTATCTTTGTAAACCGCGTGAAAAAACAGTCTTTTTCCGTGGCTATTTACAGCAAAAAAAACGAGTTAAAAATGAGCGACATTTTAGAGAAAAAGGATAATTCCTATTCGGCAGACAGTATCCAGGTACTTGAGGGTTTAGAAGCGGTGCGCAAGCGTCCGGCCATGTACATTGGTGACATTGGGTTTAAAGGATTGCACCATTTGGTGTATGAGGTTGTGGATAATTCCATTGACGAAGCGTTGGCAGGCCACTGTACGCATATTGATGTTTGGATCAATAAAGACAATTCCATTACCGTTAAAGATAACGGGCGTGGTATTCCTGTAGATTTTCACGAAAAAGAGCAAAAGTCGGCACTTGAGGTTGTATTAACCGTATTGCATGCCGGTGGTAAATTTGATAAGGACAGTTATAAGGTTTCAGGTGGATTGCATGGTGTAGGTGTAAGTTGTGTAAATGCACTTTCAACTCATTTAAAGGCACAGGTTCACCGTGGCGGTAAAGAATATGTACAGGAGTTTTCTATTGGCAAACCACTTTATTCGGTTAAAGAAGTTGGCCCAACTGATTACCGTGGTACAATTGTTACGTTTAAACCCGATGATTCAATTTTTATTGTTCATGAGTACAATTATGAAACGCTGGCAACACGTTTGCGTGAATTATCATTCCTGAACAAGGGAATAACCATAACACTGACCGATAACCGCAACAATGATGACAATGGAAACCCGTTGACTGAAACATTTTACAGCCAGGGTGGATTAAAAGAATTTGTAGGTTTCCTGGACAGTAACCGCGAAGCCTTAATGAGCGATGTGGTTTACATGGAAGGTGAGAAAGCTGCAAGCAACGGTGTGGTTGTACCGGTTGAAGTAGCCATGATTTACAACACTTCGTATGCTGAAAATATTCATTCGTATGTAAACAATATCAATACCCACGAAGGTGGAACGCATTTGGCAGGTTTCAGGCGTGGATTGACCCGTACGTTAAAAAAATACGCTGACGAGTCGGGCATGTTGAAGAATCTGAAATTTGAAATTGTTGGTGACGATTTTCGTGAGGGATTAACGGCTGTTATATCTGTAAAAGTTGCCGAGCCACAGTTTGAAGGACAAACAAAAACAAAATTAGGTAACAATGAAGTAATGGGTGCAGTTGACCAGGCTGTTGGTGAAATGCTTTCAAATTACTTAGAGGAAAATCCAAAAGATGCACGTCAAATTGTAAGTAAAGTAATACTTGCCGCACAGGCACGCCATGCTGCTAAAAAAGCACGTGAAATGGTGCAGCGTAAAGGTGTAATGGGTGGCACAAGTTTGCCAGGTAAATTGGCTGACTGTAGTGAAAAAGATCCTGAACAATGCGAAATTTACCTGGTTGAGGGTGACTCGGCAGGTGGTACGGCAAAACAAGGCCGCGACAGGCGTTTCCAGGCTATTTTACCCTTGCGTGGTAAGATCCTGAACGTTGAGAAAGCTATGTACCATAAAATTCTTGAGAACGAAGAGATCAAAAATATGTACACGGCCCTTGGTGTGCGCGTAGGAACTGAAGAAGACAGTAAGGCGCTTAACCTTACAGGCATACGTTACCACAAGGTAATCATCATGTGTGATGCCGATGTTGACGGTAGCCATATTACCACACTTATTTTGACATTCTTTTTCCGTTACATGAAAGAAATGATTGAAAGCGGTTATATCTACATTGCATCGCCACCATTGTACCAGGTTAAAAAAGGAACCCAGTCAAAATATGCATGGAATGAAGAAGAACGCGATACGTATATAGCCGAATTAAAAGGTGCCGGAAAAGACTCATCCGTAAACGTACAGCGATACAAAGGTCTTGGAGAAATGAATGCTGAGCAGTTGTGGGAAACAACCATGAATCCCTCTTTCCGCACATTGCGCAAAGTAACCATTGAGAGCGCTGCCGAGTGTGACCGTATTTTCAGTATGCTTATGGGCGATGAAGTTCCGCCACGCAGGGAGTTCATTGAGAAAAACGCCAAATACGCCAAGATTGACGCATAGTCCACATCCCACGTATTTTTTCGTGGGAATGAATGATAAATTAAAAACCTGCATTCGTGCAGGTTTTTTTTATGCATGTATTTGTAAAATATAGTTAAGTTTAGCCATTGGTAGTTATAGTTGTTTAAACGGTGAAACATACCGCCAAAATCCAGTTTAACACGTTATGAATAAATTAAAAATTTTCATGTTCCTGTTGTTTTTAGGAAGTCATTTTACCATGACAGCCCAAACAAATGATGAGTATGAATATACCGTAAAAAAGAAAAAAGCATCGGCCCGTAAAAAAAACAAAGCCGCGGTGGTAAAAGCCATAACGCAGTTAAAGAATGGTGGAGCTGTTATTTATATTGTGAAGGACCGCAAGATGAAAACCGATGCCATGAAGGAAAAAGGATTTGAAGAAAAAGCCCTTCAGCTGGAGACGGACCGAATGCGTAAGCAAAAAATAATTGTGAAAGGACTCAAGGAAAATTTTAAATTTTGTCCCGTTTATTTTATTTTACAAAGTGATCTTGAAAAAATACAAAGAGGTGAAATTGCCGGTAATTTACTTGATACAACACTTAAAAAGGATGCCACTATTGTATTTAATCATTCCTATTTTTTGTTTCTTGATTATGGTGATGTGTACGATGAGCAGGGCAAGGTTTACAGTGATACCGCAAAAAGCGATTTAACCGGGCGTACCAGCCTTAAAACCGACTGTTTTGTATTTAAAAACAAATACATGTCGCAATTAACAAAACCGTTCCCGTATTACATTACCTGCCATTATCCCGCCAAGGAACTGGGCCTTAAAATGAGGGTGCTTAATAAGCGGCTCTCAGCTTTTTACGCCAAGGTAGCCGAATAAGCCCCGTATTTTTTAGCCCCAATTACAACACGTATTGCACCGGCCTGGGAAAGCCGGGGGCAGGTCTTTTTTTTATTTAAATCAATAGCATGAAGGGCCTGATATAAAAAAAAGAATGTTGAAAATAACAACCCTGGACTTCACAGTATCGTATAAAACACTTAACTTCGGAAATTATGCTGCGTTGGGGATTAACCATTTGTTTGGTCGTTAATTTTGTATGGGTAAGTGCTCAAACTGACCCAACGTGCCGCACCTATACGTTAAGCGATTTCCTTTATCCTTGCGATGAACTTGAATTAAAAGTAAACGAGGTTTTTAATTTGATGACCGATGATGAGCGTGTTGGGCAAATGATTATGCCTGCTGCCGGTCATTTTGGCAAAGATCCAAACTATGTTGCCAAACTTGTGAAGGAAAAAAAAGTTGGCGGCATAATTCTTTTAACCGGTACAAAAAACGAGTTCAAGAATTCCACCAATTGGTTTGACAGCCTTAACATGGGCAAAAAAGGCGTTCCATTGATGTTTAGTGCCGATGCGGAACTTAGCCTCATTAATATGAAGATTAAGGGTACAACGCCCATAAAAAAAGCATTCAGGATCAAATCAGCCGAGGAATTAAGTACCGAGACCATAAAAATTTGCAATGAATTGGCTTTTATGGGAATTCACCAGAATTTTGCTCCTGTGGCTGATATGTCGCCTAATGCCACCGTTGGTTTTCGCAGTTTTGGCAATCACCCTGATACCATTGTAAAGTATTGTGGCAAGTTTGTAGAGGTTTCAAGTGAGAACAACATTTTAACTTGTGCCAAGCATTTTCCGGGCCATGGCAATGTTGTTGGCGATACCCACAAAAAGCTGGTGTTTATTAAAGGTGAAATGAAAGAAGTTGAATTGTACAAACCTTTAATTACGCAAAACATTCCAAGTATCATGATTGGCCATATTGCCGTTACCGAGAATGATAAATACGATACAGAAGGTTTGCCAAGTACCTGTTCACGTAAAATTGTAACCGATTTGTTGCGCAAGGAAATGGGCTTTAACGGGCTTATTGTTACCGATGCATTAAACATGGGTGGTGTGGTTACCGTTCCCGAGTGCGGATTGAAAGCTTCAAAAGCCGGTTGTGATATTTTATTGATGCCGGTTGATGAAAATGCAACCATTAAATCAATATTGCGTGAAATCAAAACAGATGCTGATTACAAAGAGCAGGTTTACCAATCGGTAAAACGCATCATTCGTTTAAAAATCTGCATGGGCATTATTGAGTAATGTCATCTCCAAAAAAAACAGTTTTTATTGTATGTGGACCAACAGCAGTTGGTAAGACAGGCCTTGCCATTGATATAGCACAGCATTTAAAAACCGAGATCATCAATGCCGATTCGCGCCAGGTGTATAGTGAATTGAACATAGGCGTTGCCCGGCCCTCTGAACAGGAACTGCAAAAAGTCAAACATCACCTGGTAGCATGTTTTCCGGTAACCCGTTTGTATGGTGCAGGTGATTTTGAAAAGGACGCTGTTTCTATTACCACTGACTTATTTAGGACCCATAACACGGTTGTTGTGTGTGGGGGAACGGGCATGTACTTAAAAGCCTTTTGTGAAGGACTGGATGATTTACCCAAAGCAGATGAGGCTTACAGGCAGCAATTAAAAAGCGATTTTGAACAGGGTGGAATAGGTGTTTTACAAGCTGATTTGCGAACTAAGGATCCGGCAGCTGTTACCATGCTTGACTTTGAAAATCCGCAGCGGCTTATGCGTGCACTTGAAATCATGCATGTAGGCGGTAAATTGTACAGTGAGGTCATGTTGGGTAAAAAAGCCAAACGTGATTTTAACATTGTTAAAATAGGATTGAACATGCCGCGCGAATGGTTGTATAAGCGAATAAATGACCGCGTTAAAAAAATGATAGCTGATGGACTTACAGAGGAAGTAAAATCATTGCTGCCCTTCAGGGATTGCAATGCTTTGAAAACGGTTGGTTACAGTGAAATGTTTGATTATATTGATGGAAAAACAAGCCTGGATGAGGCCGTTCAAAAAATACAGCAGCATACCCGTAATTACGCCAAAAGGCAGTTAACATGGTTCAGGGCCGACAAGGATATAACCTGGTTTGAGCTTACAAATAATAAAATGTGGCTGTTTGAGCTACGGGAAATACTTAATTTTGTTGACTCAAGACTGAACTAAAGTGCTGGCAGCTTTTAAATCGTACCGCAACGTTGAAAAACATATAGTAAAGCTAATTGTAGCTGAATGTTTTGTACAGTTAATTAACGCTGCTTTTATGATTGCGTTATTGGTGTACATGGAAAAGCTGGGCTATACCGATGATGTAAGTGCCCATTACCAGAAATACCGTTTTTTAGGTGTGCTTGCCCTGGCCATTCCCATTGGTATTTATATTCGCGGGCGCAGGATTAAACCGCTTTTATACCTCTCAACCATCATGGTGCCGGTTAGCGCCTTGCTTATAATTTATTCGGTAGAGTACCATACAACATGGCTGATTTATTTAAGCCATTTAACCTGGGGCGCAGGTTTTGTGTTTATGCAGGTTGGTGTAATGCCCTATATTTTGCGCAATGCGTCAAAGGAAACCCAAACCGAAGCCATTTCATTAAGTCATAGTACATGGAGCATTGCGGGTGTAATTTCAGGACTTGCCTTTTTTATTTTACAATTTACCATGCCGCAATGGTTTGATGAAAAAGTGGTGATGCAAATTTTTGCCATCATGGCCTTTTTTGCCTTTTTCATTGTGTGGACTATGGATGTTCCAGAAAATTTGAATGATCCGGCCATGGAAAAAAAGAACCATTCACCGGTTCGCACCAAATTTTTTGATTATGACTGGGGAATTATTTCGGTGGCCATGATTCCCACCACACTTATTGCAGTGGGTGCTGGGTTAACCATTCCATTCATCAGTTTGTTCTTTTACAAAGTGCATAAAGTGGATACCGATATGTTTGCTGTTTGGGCCTGTATTACCATGGTGCTGGTTTCCTTTTCTACCGTACTGGTGCCACACGTAAAACAAAAACTGGGGTATAAACTGGCCATACCGCTAACACAAAGTATTTCCATTATGGCTTTGGTTGGCCTGGCTTCAACCGAATTGTTTGCGGGGCATTATTTGGCACCTGCCATTGCTATATTTTTTTATGTGGCGCGCCAACCGCTAATGAACATGGCCGCACCCATGACATCAGAAGTCACCATGAATTACGTAGGCAAAAAGAACCAGGAAATGGTGAGTGCACTTACGGCATCTATATGGAGTGGGGGATGGTATATATCATCGCTGGTATTTGAAAGCATGCGTAAAGTTGATTTTTCATTTGCCACTATTTTTTTGGTAACAGGCGCATTTTATGCAGTAGGCGTATTTTCCTATCACTTGCTTACGGTTGATTGTGAAAGAAAGGGAAGGTTGCCGGTTTAATAATTCATAATTCCGAATTAGTATTCATCGCTCTCGCGTTCTTCATAAGAAGTATATTTATAATCAAAAGCAACAATCACAAACCTGCAGGTGTAAAGCCAGGCTGGATTTGTATCGTCAAATTTAATATCAAGCAGTAACCGTTCTTTTTCAATTCCATTTTTTACAAGATAATTATACACGTAATTAAGTCTTTGTTTTGTCCATGCCTCGTTTGGACTTGAAATAGAGTCGTAATATCTTAGTTTTATAACCCAGTTTGTGTTTTGCGTAAGGAGTTTTGTAATTGAATCTAAAGCGGGCATTGATTTATTTACTGGTTCGTAACCGTTATTTTTAAAACTAATTACAGGTAAAGAAAACCTGGTACAACCAAAAATATAACGAATTCTGAAAACCTTGTAAAACATGGTGCCGATTTCCTGGCCACGGGTTGTAATTTTTGCAGTTAGCCTGTGTTTTAATTTTTCTTTAGGTGAATACCATTTTTTGGTTCGCGGTATTACGTAAATGGTAAAGTCCATTTCATTGGCCAAAAAGCCAGGGTATGAATCATCAACACTAAAAATTCCCTCGTGTGTAAATCCCACTATTTTAACCGAATCGCTCCTGTAAACCATTACCTGGTCGCCCGTGCTTGGTGCATCGGTGTCAAGGTCCTTTACTTCAACAACCAGGCTAAAACCAGTGGAAATTTGTTGAGCCTTTACCTGTTGCCAGGCTATAAGTAGTAAAAATAAAGTAATTACATATCTCATTCTACGGGTTAATGGTGCATCCCATGAAAAGTAACCTTTAAAACCAGTATATTCGTTTACCAATAACCATGAAGTTTATCATTTTAATTTTTACGTTTATTCCTGTTTTGGCGTTCGCTCAAAAGCAAATTCCCTGGAATAAACTCGATTCGGTGTACCTGGCAATTGACAAGGAAGTAAAGCGTGTTGATGATTTGAACTTTCATGAAAAACTTAGGGTTGATACGCTGGTAAACATTACCGAAGACTATGAATTGCATTATGTGGTTGCTCTGTATGAAGGAAACTCATTGGTGAAAGTACGCATTGACCAAAGTGATGGAATGGCTGGCGATATAAGCAGTGGAAGTGAATTTTATTTTAAAAAAAATGAATTGATGTTGATTAACCGTGGCAGCAGTTATTTTATGGCCGGTGGTTGCGGTATTACCGAATACCTGTATTTTGTGAATGGCGATTTTTTTAAATTAATTACCGATAATGGATGCAGGGGAGAGGATGCCGAACAACTTAAACAGTATATTGGTGATTATGCCTTTAACATTGAAAGTGCCTTAGCTGAATACGGGCAAACCATGGCTATTTTTAAAGTTCGTTATGCATTTATACGGCAAATGGCGTTTTCTTACCTGTAGAATCCGCACAAATACATGGATATGTTACACTGAAATTTTTCCAGATGCATAATCCTGCAAATACGAAAAACGGTTGGTTAGTTTCCCGTTTTTACAAATGGTAGCCCGCTCAATAATTTCATCGGGATCATTACCCGTTAAAACCGGAAGAATTTTATCAATCAACACCTTTCCGAAATCTTTGCTTGAATCCCTGGGCAATTCACAGGGCAAATTGTCAACGGCCATAACGCCTACCGCCTTTTTATCCAAATGACTTACTTCCTTGCCGGTTGTTTTATCATATCCAAAAAATGGTTCGTCAATGGTTGTAGCACGTATGGTTGAAGCAATGGGTTCGGTAATATCGCAGCTTATATCAGCAATAATATCCAGTTTAAATGAAGGGTCGGCTATTTGTTCAGCTGTTAAAATTTGTGGCGAGCGGTTGTCCCAAAAATGGCAGGGTATGTACATGTTGGCCACCCGTGCATATTTCATAAAATCCGAATCAAATTCGGTAGGGTCGTTGTAAAATTCATCGGCAATAAACAATTCACCTGATTTTGTTTTGTTGTAATCGCCCACGTGTAATTGGGTAAACACCGGTTCGGTATACACGCGTTTTAAAAAATCGGTGGGCGACACGTGGTGCAAGCCCATGGTATTTAAAATTTCAAGGCAGCCGCTGCCAACACGCCCGGCACCTGTCACTACAATTTTATACGTTTCGGGTAAAACAACTTTTTTAAGTTCTTCTTCCAGTTCTTTGCGGTCATAACATGCATGTGCCGGTTTTAATTTAAATAAACCTGAGCGCTCTCCGTATAGCCTGAAGGCGTTATATGTACCTACAATACCGGCATAACGGCCAAAACCAATAATGCGCCCTCCAGCCGAGCTGGTAATGGTTTCATAATCCACCATGCGGATGTTTTTCTCAAGAAGTGCACGCATTAATTTTTGGTTATGCGGTTGCTCCTTTATGGTGTGCGAGAAAAAGAAATAGGTTTTATTGGGAATTAAGTCGGCTACAGGAACTTCTTTTATACCCATCAATACATCGCAATGGCTAACATCATTTACAACGTTTATTCCACATATGCTATATTGCTCATCGGTAAAGCAACGTACGTTTGATGATTGAACAAACACTTCAACTCCCGGAAAAGTATCTTTGATTTTTAAACATTGTTCGGGGGTAAAGGGCACGCGCTTGTCAGGTGGATTTTTTCCTTCTTTAATGATGCCGAGTTTGAGTGTCATGGAGCGTGAGATTTAATGTTCAAAATTTAAGATTCAATCAAGTTCAAGGTTTAACAGGAATGATTATTATTTGTTAAAGATAATAGAAATTTCAAAAAGCAAGAGCAGTTATGATTTTATGTAAGACATTGCAAATCATAATTTTGAAATTACTAATTGACAAAACTCAGGTATTTCAATTCAATTCCTTTTCAGGCGACTAATGCTTTTGCCAATATACCGTTCTGTGGGTAGTTGTGACTGTTGTATTCGGCTCGCATAATTTATGCTGTCAACAATTTCTTTTTGTTTAACCTCGAGCAAAATCTTTTGCACACTGATTTCTTTGTGCGCTTTTTTCTTTTGCCTGAAATTGCGGTATACAAGTAATAAAAGGACGAGCGCAATAAGTGCAAATCCCCCGAAAAGATTCCGCTTAAAAATTTCACTTTTTCGTTTTTCGAGTTCGCGTACTGCTATAGCTTTTTTTTCCTTTTGCTGCATTTCCAGTTCATATTTCATGCTTATGTCTTCGGCAACAACTTCCTGTGGTTTGTCAATGCTGTCTTTGATTTTAAAATACCATTTTGAACAATAAGCAAGGCGGTCAAGTTTATGCAAATCGGCATAAATTTTCATTCCCAATTCAGTTGACCAGTAATAAACATCTGTATAGGGATTTATTTTTTTATTATCCAGTACACCTGTAATAAACGGTTCGGCCAGTTTAGGATTATTGAGCGAGGTATACAGTCCGCGAGCAATATCAAATGACTCGAACCCAGGTCCTGTTTTGTTTACTGCCTGCTCATTAATTTTCATAGATAGTTTATAATAATACAGGGCGCTATCCAGCATTTTTCGTCCAGCATAAAAACTTCCAATGAACCTGTACGATGTTGCTATTTGATTTTGTGGCTCTTTCAGTGTTGAATTCTGAAGTATTCGTACTGCCATTAACCGATAACTTACGGCTTTATGGTGATCATTTAATATATTTGAGATATTTCCTACCCAGCCAATGTATTCCGCAACGCCTGATTGTTTTTTTTGTACCGCAGTTGAAAAATTATATGCGTCAAGAAATGATTTGCGGGCCTGTTTATATTCTTTTTGTATATACAGGCTATAACCGAGATAATAAGAGGTAAGGGCAATTGCAGTACTGTCATTCAACTCGCGCGCAATTCCAATTTTTTCTCTGTATACATCACATAATTTTTTTTGGCTTGATAACAGTGAATAAAAACGCATAAGTGGATCCCGGCTAAATACCCTGACCTTGGGATCTTTTGATTTATCGCCCACCTTGGTGCATTTTATGGCAAAGTCATATGCTTCTGCAAAATCCTTGTTTTTTACCTTAATAACTACCGCACATTCATTTAAGCGCATGCGTAATCCGTCATTCTTTATTTTGCTGACAATTTCATATGCACGATCCAATATTAATTTGGCCGAATCATTGCTGCCTTTGAATTCTCTTGCAATGCAGCCCAATTGGAAACAACGCCCCGAAAGTTGGGCCGAATCAAGGTTTTTATAGTTGAAAAGTGAATCAAGTTTGCGTTTTGTTAACTGCCCGTAAGACGTTAATGAAAAAAGAAAAAATAGAAGTGCCAGTTTTTTCATACAGCGTACCAAGTTAATGAAAAAACATACACGTCATAAAACGATTTAATATGTTGAAAAAGAGCGATAATGAATAGCGCAAAGATTTCCTTTTCAGACAGGTTTTGTGGAGCAGGAGGGGATTGGATACTGATGATGGAAACAATGGTCCGATAAAATGAAATTGAAGTGTAATTAGACTCACCTTTTAATTTTTTGAGTTCTGCTATTAAGGTCCTGATTTTTTTAACCTGCTGTCAAAACCGTTATGACCCGATAAAAAAAGAACGATTAATCGTACTGCAAAATTCCTGAAAATCGGGATTTTCTGAAGCCATGATGTGAATTTCATGAAGATAGCATCAAAATGGTGGTAAAACCATACTTTCAATAGGTCTTGTATTTCATTGATAAATATCCGACCTTTGCAACCTTTATGAAGCAAAAAGTTGAAATTCTTGCACCCGCTAAAAACCTTGTTCAGGGTATGGCTGCCATTAACGCTGGTGCTGATGCTGTTTATATAGGAGCACCTCAATTTGGCGCACGTACAAATGCTACAAATTCGCTTGATGATATTGCCGAAATGGTAACCTACGCACATTTGTTCAAAGCAAAAGTTTTTGTAGTGGTAAATACTATTTTATATGATAACGAATTAGCTGATTGCAAAAAGCTAATTCATCAATTGTATAAAATAGGTGTTGATGCTTTAATTGTGCAGGACATGGCTATATTGGAAATGGATTTGCCTCCAATTGTTATTCACGCAAGCACACAAGCCAATAACCGCGATCCAAAACACGTAAAATTTTTGAAGGATGCCGGTATGCAACGGGTTGTATTAGCAAGGGAATTGAATTTAGATCAAATAAGGGAAATAAAAGAGGCGAGTGGTGTCGAACTTGAATTTTTTGTTTCAGGAGCACTGTGTGTTTCGTTTAGTGGTAATTGTTACATGAGTATTGCTAATGGAGAACGCAGTGCTAACAGGGGATCATGTGCCCAAAACTGTCGGTTACCTTATAATTTAATTGATGGAACAGGAAAAACGCTTATTTCAAATAGTCATCTATTGTCTATAAAGGACCTTGATTTAAGTGACCAGTTGCCCAATTTGATTGAAGCGGGAATCACCTCGTTTAAAATTGAGGGGCGCTTAAAGGATATTGTTTATGTAAGAAATAACACATCGTATTTACGAAAGAAACTGGATGCTTTTTTAGAGAATAATGAGAAATACGAAAAAGCTTCTTCGGGAAGAACGTTTTACAATTTTGAACCTGAAATGGATCGCAGTTTCAATAGAGGCTATACCGATTATTTTGTAAATAAACGTACTGAAAAAATCGGGTCATGGGAAAGTCCTAAATCAAAAGGACAATTTATTGGAAAATTAATTGAAATAAAGGCCAATGGGTACGTAATTGAAAATTACGAGGAGTTAAACAATGGGGATGGACTTTATTTCGTAAACGAAAACGGTGAAGCTGATGGCGCACAAATCAACATTATCATCAACGATATTGTTGTGCCAAATACCTTTAAAAAAATAAAACCCGGAACCGAAATTTATAGAAATTCAGATGCTGCGTTCAATAAATTACTGGAGAGGGATGATAGTGCCATTCGCAAAATAAGTACGAAATTAATTTTTACAGATACAAACGAAGGATTTAAATTAACCGCTGTTGATGAAGATGGGCATGAAAGTGTTTCTATTCTTCAGGTTGAAAAGGAGCTGGCTAAAAATCAAGATACGGACTTCAGCCATATTAAAAAAAACCTGGCTAAAACTGGAAATACACCGTTTATCATTGATGAAATTCAAATTGAATTTTCTCAAAACTGGTTTTTACCAAATTCAAAAATAAACGAAATAAGGCGTGATGTTTTAGAAAATTTAATTGATATACGCATACAAAATTACCATCGCGAAGAATATCAAATTAAAAAAACGGCTCACCCTTATCCTGTTTCAACGTTGGATTTTACTTATAATGTGGCCAATAATCTTGCGCGTAATTTTTATAAAAGACATGGGGTAACTGAAATTGAAAAAGCCTTTGAATTGCAATGGGAGCCTGGTAAATCACGGGTTATGGTGACCAAATACTGCGTGAAATACGAGTTGGGAAAATGTCCCAAATTTCAACGCGCAACTATGGGAGAGAAAGTTGTTGAACCGCTTACCTTAACGCATGGTGAAAACGCTTATAAATTAAAATTTAATTGCAAACCGTGTGAAATGGAAATCTGGGAAAAGGATGCCGAATTGCAATTTGAAGAGGAAGATTAACTACCTTCTTTTTTTCTTTTTATGGGTTCGCTGATCTTTTGAATAATGCACACTTTTATCATTTTTGCCAGTATGTTGTTTCTTTTCCGCACGTTTTTCGGCCAGCCATTTTGGAACTTTACTTTCGCTACCTGGCTTTTCTTCCAGTAAACGTTCAATTAAATCGGGTCGTTTAATTGTTTTTAATTGTTCGCGTATCCAGTCTTTGTTTTCATTCTTGTACCAGAAAAAGAACTTGTTTTGGTCTTTCTTGTCTTTGTCGGTTTTAGGTGTATGAACCTTTTGCAAGGTGTATGGATGGTAACCTGAATAATATATTTCAGTTGCAACGGTCATTGGAGTAGGGGTGAAATCCTGTACCTGTTCCAGTTGAAATCCAAGATCTTTTGTTTCGGCAGCTAAAATAGCCATGTCTTCGGTTGTGGTTCCCGGGTGAGAAGAAATAAAATAAGGAATTAATTTTTGATTTAAACCAAATTTTCGGTCAATTTCATCAAAGCGCTTTTTGAATTCTTTAAAATGTTTGAATGAAGGTTTCCGCATGATTTTTAACGTCTCATCGGCAGTATGCTCAGGTGCAACTTTTAACCGTCCCGACACATGGTGTTTTAGTACCTGCTCCATGTATTCATCAATACTCTTATCCGCATTTTTGTTATAGGATTTGGTTAGCAGGTCATACCGTATACCGCTTCCCACAAAAGCCTTTTTAACTTTTGGATGAGCATCAACTTTTTTATACAATTCGGTCATGGCCGAATGGTTTGTATCCAGGTTACTGCAAACAACCGGATGAATGCATGATGGGCTTACGCACCTGTCACAAATTTCCTGGACTTTGCCCTTTAACTTATACATGTTAGCCGAGGGGCCACCCAAATCGGAGATATACCCTTTAAAGTCGGGCATATTTACTACCTGTTCCAGTTCTTTTAGAATAGAACCTTCAGATCGGCTTGCAATAAATTTTCCCTGGTGTGCTGAAATGGTACAAAAGCTACAACCGCCAAAGCATCCACGATGCATGTTGATGGAGAATTTGATCATTTCATACGAAGGAATGGGGCCGCGCTTTTTGTATTTTGGATGAGGGTATCGTGTATAGGGCAAATCAAATGAATTGTCCATTTCCTTTTCGGTCATGGTTTGGAAAGGCGGATTGATCATTAAATATTTTCCGTTTACTTCCTGTATAATTCTTTTTGCCTGTAATTTATTTGATTCCTGTTCTACATGTTTGAAATTGCTTGCGTACGTTTTTTTATCGTTTAAACAAGCTTCATGCGAATGCAATTGAATGTCTTTCCACCACTTATTTTTTGGAACACCGTCCTCTTTTGGTCGTTGATAAGCCGTTTGCTTTACCATTGTTAGCTGGTGGAAAGGAACGCCTTTTTGTAAGAGTTGAATGATTTCTCTTAAGGGCTGTTCTCCCATTCCATAAACCAACAAATCGGCACCGCTGGTCTCCAAAATATTTGGAAATAACCTGTCAGACCAGTAATCGTAATGCGTTACTCTTCTTAGTGAAGCTTCAATTCCCCCGATTAATACGGGCGTATCAGGATACAATTCTTTTAGAATTTGAGTATATACGTTTACAGCATAATCAGGGCGGTAACCAGCTTGTCCACCAGGAGTATAAGCATCATTGGAACGTGGACGTTTGCCTGCTGTATAATGGTTCACCATGGAGTCCATACACCCCGAGGTAACACCAAAAAACAATTTAGGTTTTCCGAATTTTTTGAAGTCGCGTAAATCGTCTTTCCAGTTAGGTTGTGAAACGATGGCAATGCGCAAACCTTCGCTTTCAATAATTCGTCCTATTACGGCAGTTCCAAAAGCGGGGTGGTCAACATAGGCATCCCCTGATATAAGTACCACATCCAACTCATCCCAGCCTCTTTGCTCGGCTTCCTTTACGGTTGTGGGCAACCAGGCGGTAATGGGAAGATGTTCGTTCATTTATCAAATATAAAGCTTATTTGAACGGTATTTGATCAAGATAATGAGCAACCGATTGTTAAAATTATAGTAAAATAGAGCCTCGGTCCTGTTTCAGGCCAAAATTGCATGCAGGTGAAAAGCACCAGTAATTTAATTCAGCCCGTGCTGAAACAGGAAACATTGATGCGTGATTATTAAAGGAAATGCAAACGGGATTTTTACAATATTGAAGCAATGGACAGAATCACTCTTTTGTTTCGGGTTCACCTAAATTTGCTTTTGCTTCGCAGCCTTCCCAGTAAAACACTTTTAATTCGAGTATAATGTCGTAGTTACAGGAAAATTTCAGTGTTTTTATTTTAAAATGGTCATCAAAATTCAGGTCTTTTAACGGAAATGATTCTTCGTATTTATCAATAATAAGTTCTCTTGTTACCGAAGTGTCATAAGATGAAGCCTGTATATTGATGGAATTACTTTTCAGGTAAAGGCTTTTTTGAACTTTTAATTCAAGTTCAAGTCCCTTTGCTGAATACTCCTGGTCAAGAAATATTGATATTGTTCGGTTGTATTGTAGGTTTATAATGCTTTTGCCTACTATTTGTTTTTTCATCTTTATTTTGCTACCTGCACATTAAACCGTTTAGTTGGGTGTTACCCCTATATGAAATCAATAATTATTCCGATTTTTTAAGAATTGATTTCCAGCATTTAGTTTTCTCTTTTTTACATTTTTTTTCTCAATATGAAAACGTATTGTGTTGCCTGTAACTAAATCCTTATCAAACGTGCATAATAACTGATTAAACGGTAGCTGCCCTACGTAAAACCAATTCAATTACACGCTGTTGAATGCATTTTTCCCAAACTGAACTATTTTTTCTCAAATTGACATTGAATTTTCTTTTTTTTGGAATGAAGAGCTCAACTTATATGCTTTATATGGCACAATAGTATCGGGTTAAATAAAATTGCAAATAGCCATGTCAGCATCCTGACATGCTGAATAAAAAAAGCTTATCCAAAAGAGGGTATTTATTCAGCATCGTCAGGACCCTCGTAAAACAAAAAAACCTCGTTTGGACGAGGGCTTAATGCAAAAGTGGAGTCGGAGGGGATCAAATGCTGACGATGGCACAATGTATCCGGATAAATGAAATTGCAAATAGCCATGTCAGCATCCTGACATGCTGAATAAAAAAAGCTTATCCAAAAGAGGGTATTTATTCAGCATCGTCAGGACCCTCGTAAAACAAAAAACCCTCGTTTGGACGAGGGCTTAATGCAAAAGTGGAGTCGGAGGGGATCGAACCCTCGTCCAAACGAGGAAACCATTAGCTTTCTACATGTTTATCTTTATTTAATTTTTCGTCTTCTTGCCGGCATAAAGCAGCCAACTTGAAGCTTATTTACTTTGGTTTCCGTTCGTGCATCATAACGCTACACGACTTGGTTCTTAATTATAACACTCCTTGATCACACGCTAAAGAACGTAAGCTTGTGAGGAATGTCCCGTTCCCGCCTATAGGCAGGAATTAAGCAAAATCTACTGAGTAGATTAAGCAGCAAGAGCGTAGTTAGACTCGCCTATTATGTTTTTGAGTTGTGCTATTAAGGTGCTACAAAACAACGCACCACATGCTTACTAATTTTTTCGGCCCGCTGTCAAAACCGTTACGACCCCATAAAAAAAGAACTGTTTATTCAGCGACAAATATCGTGCAAAATCGGTTGTTTATGACAAAAACCGCCTGTATATGACAAAAAATCTGTTGTCCGGTAGTTAACACCAAGAGCAGCAACGCCTCAGGAATCAGAATTTTTTACATATCCTATTTTGCCGTTAACGTCCCCGGTTATGCCATACGAGGGTGTTTTGCAGCCATTGAAAGGACGAGTTAAAATGATTTTTTCGTATGAATAATTTTGTTCAAACTATTAAACATTTATGTTATGAGAAAAACAAGTTTATCAAAAAAAATAATGCTCATACTGGCCTTCCCGGTTTGTATGCTTTCATGTGGTGGCGATAAAAGTGAAGGTAAAAGTGAAGGTAAAAGTGAAAGTGAAGGGGATGCTGTTGCTGCAACAGGCCCCGAAGCGGAAGCCAAAGCTATTTGCGATTGCTATACGGAAAAACAAGGAGGTGATGCTAAGGAGTGCGATGAAATGTACGCTGTAAAATTTCAGGGATATAAAAACAAAGGAGACCGGGAGGGAAGAACCAAATTTTACGATGCTTTTGTAGAGTGCCAGCATGCAGCCGGTAGGTAATAATAAAATAAGTACAACAGCAAAAGAATTAAATGAGCCCTGTTGAACAGAACAGGGCTTTTTTTTGGTCGATCAACCCTTCAAGTCAAATTAACGTTCGTTAACAGGAAATGTTTTTACAGGCCTGTAACAATCTGCCAGGGCACCCCGTCACACCTTCAAATTTAAAAAACTACACTATGTTATCGTCAAAAACACTGGTTGCCTTGCTTGGATTATGTTTTGCAACTACCTTTACAAAAGCAGCTGAAACAACAAACCCTGTTAAATCCAACCATGTATTTATTGAGCCAACAGCTCCACGCAATGCGCTAATCATTAAGGCTGTAACCGATTGTACGGTGCAGGTGGTAAATGAAAATGGGCTTACTGTTTATTCAGGTAAAATAGTGAAAGGTGTAAACGAGGTGTCTTTAAAAAACCTGCCTGCAGCTACGTATAAATTATTGATAAATGGCACTTCGTTCAGGACTGAACGCACACTGAGCATACGTTAATTGGTAACGGTTACCACAACGGGACGTCCCCTTAAATCAACTCCCGAACCACTGGCCTTTATTTCGCTAAAGCTGATTGTGTAGGAACTTAATTCTGAAAACAATTTAGCAGCATCAGCAGGTATTGTACCAGTTGTTACAGTTTGTGAATAGTGCTCTTTGCCTCCTGATTTAATAACAAGTTTATACGAACTGAGCGTGAAATTTACACGTATGTCGGCAGTATTGCCGTACCCAAACACCAGTTTTAATTTTGATAATTGAGTAAACGTTTGTTTGTTAAACGTGGCTTTTTCACCCAGGCTTCGTTGACCAAAACACAGCGTGGGAACAGGAAGTGGCTTAACGTGCATGGAGAATTTTATTTTCTTGCCCGACTTAAGCTGTACTTCAACAGGTGTTTTTTTGCCAATAAGGGTTGCAGGTACCACAAGGTTGTAAGTTGTTGCCGTATTTTTTTTCAATGAACACGATGGGGCAATCAGCTTTGAACCCTCAGGAATTACAACCATGTTTGAATAACCGGTATACAGTATTCTTGCCGAATCAGCCGGAAGATGAATATCATTTGTGCCGGCATGTGTTGTCATCTTAAATCCAAAAAGGACAACTAACAGGAGTATTGATTTTTTCATATTCGTTAAATTCGGGAACAGGTAAAAAGTAACAGTAAATTACCTTTGGATGGTTATTTTTTGCGATGTCCCGTTTAGGTTGACATAGTATATACCGTTGGCCAGCGTTCCAGTATTCAGTTGAATGTGTTGGTTCCCAGTTGTTAATAGTTGCGTATACACAAGGTTTCCTGTCAAATCAAACAACCTTAAATTGTCGGGGGAATCAATGCTGTAGTCAATATAAATAATTCCATTAGTTGGATTTGGGTACACATTGAGTTCACTTTTCGAAGGAAGATTGGATATACCAACGGTGCTGTTAAATGTTTCGTAATAATACCATGTTTCAAAATCAGGGATTGATGGGAAACTTGTGAATGTGTATATGTATTCATTCAATTTAGTGGGATTATTATTGGCATTGTACATAATGTCCCAACGAAATCCCGGTACCCACATGTTGGCCAAACTATCAAAGTAATCAATGTATACTGTATCGGGATAGCCATTTGTACCAAGGTTTTTATGCATGTAGGACATGGGGGCCCAATAGCCGTTAATGGCGTCATACTGGTGCTCGGTCCAGGAGGTGTGAAAGCTGGTAGCACCGGTGTAGGCAAATGTATCGCAAACATAAGGACTCAGTGAGGTTCCATCCCAGTAAAGGGTTTGCACCGTTACTAAACGATTGCTACCATCATACGAGTTGTTGTAACGCAGCTGTTCAATTAAAGGCAATGTAAAAGTGGTGTCATCCTGGTTGGAAAAATTTCGGGCAGTAATTAAATTTCCCAATCCATCGTAAGCGTAAATGGAGTAGGATACCAGGTGCCATGTTCCACCGTTAAATTCATAAATACTGTCCTTGATCAATTGGTTCAAGCCATTGTATTGGTAGTATTGTTTGAACAAGGTATCGGCAACGCCCATTGCCCAGGTATAGGAAATGGTTGAAGCGGGATCATTATTGGTATTATAGGTGTTTACGAATATCATGTTAGGTTGCGAAGCTGAGTCGGCATACAAAACAGTATCATGTGTCATGTTAAAATTTGCATCGAATTCGGCTTTATCGGTTTGATAAAACCCATAAACAAGTGTGTTGGGATTTACGGTAAAACGGTTGTACCGGTTATAATCTATCCAGGTACTGGTATGTATTCCCATGGCATTATCAAACATGGGTGAAGTGGCGTATGGATAATTGTACGGGTATAACATCACGTTAAAATCGTAGGTTGATGTGCCGTTTAAAACATAATTTACATTTATTGAATCAGCAATACTGTTCAAGACATTGTCATTGGTGCGCTGGCCAATGGTGCGTTCAACCATGCTGCGTTTAGCAGGCCCCTTTTGTTTAGCCAGTAAAGCATTAACAAATTTCTGTTGTTTTGTTAAACCATGGGCGGTGTAGGGTAGTTGTGCATTGGCGGTTAAGGCGAAAACAATCGCCAATAAAAAGGTTAAATAGTGTTTCATGCCTTGGTTTATAAGGTTGTGTGAGGTTTTAAATCAGCCCTAAGATAGGAATATTACAAACATGAACCAACTAATTTATTTTATAACCAGTGCTGTTCCAGGTTTTGATAATTCGGTATAAGTTCTATCTTTGTTGGGTACGCTATACCACGGCCTACATAAAAAATAAATGTTATGCATAACAACAATTCCAAAACGCGTTATTCAGTAGTTTCTTTCGCAGGAATTTTACTGTCGTTGTTTATTTTGAACGGCTGCGGTAAGCAGGAAACCCTTCCTGAATTGCGTCAAAACACCAGTCACCAAGCCAATGTAAATAACCATTCAAATGGATTTACGCGTGTAATGACTGTTGGCCATGTTCAAACAGATGAGTTGGGCAATTCACGTATTGCATTTATTGAAAACCCACAGGTGTTTACTACAAGCAATGCTTTGCTGGCCGAAGAACTTACCAACTTAAAGCGCCTTCATGTAAAGGCAAAAGTTACGTTTGATCCGTATACTTCATCCATTATTGAAGTGACCACACCTTCGGTTACAGAGCTTATGGCACCAGCACCCCGCACAGCGAGCAAGGAAAACGGTATATCGATGAACGTTGACCTGACCAACCTTGACGAAGATGCCCTGGATAATGCAGAACGTTTGGGTGTAATGACCCACGCAAGCGGTTCACTTATGAATGTTGTGCCCGATATGGCTACCGCACAACTTATGTTTAATTACATTACACAGCAGTGTTGTGCACTGCCTTCGCCTTATGATATTGATCATTGTATTTCATTCCAGTATGCCTATGACGGGTGTTATGCACGTGCGCACAAAATGTGTTACATCATCAATAAAAAATACGGTTACAATACACACAAAATTTTCAGTTTTGCAAATTCAGGCTGGGATGTATTGTCGGTGCAGGCCCAAAAGTGGGGTGGTTGTTGCATTAACTGGTGGTATCATGTAGCACCATTGGTAAACATCAAAACACCGGCAGGCGTTAAAGCTTATGTTTTTGACCCGGCCATGTTTGACCAACCGGTATTGTTATCGGTTTGGTTACATTTCCAGGAACATCCTGCATGCGCTTCAACTCCAAATGTGAGCATGATAAACATTCAGCCAACGGCCATGTATGCCCCTTCTGATTATTCAGGTTACTCATTTATGACTGACCCGGGTTATATAGACACGGATGCAACGCTTATTTATTACGGTTCAACACCAACGTGCCCATAAGTTAAAATGACAAAATTCACGCGAAACCCAGTAGCATTCAGTTTGCTCCTGGGTTTGTTTTTTTCAGTTGTTTTGGTTCAATGTAAATTACGCGAATCCAAATCAAAAACGGTTAGTGAGCAAATGGTAGTGGTTAACATCATTGAAGGCACCATTGGTGAATCGCACAATAAAGTGATGTTTCAAAAATCACAACGCATTTACCGCATTGCCAAAAATGCAAAAAAGGAATATCATGAGTTACTTTATGCTTCTAAGGAAAAAGGCTTGTATGTAACCATTGTGCGTAATAGCGAAGACGATGACGAGATCCTAAAAGTGAAAACATACATTCCTGGCACTAACCAGTAAAGCAGCTTTTGCTTTAAGAACGTAAGCATTTTTATCGCTTCATAGTTTTCTACTGCTTTACAATTTTGTAGTTCAATAATTGATGGCTGGTTTTTACCGAAAGCACGTAAACACCTTTTGACATGTTGTTTATATCAAGGGTAACGGTTGAGTTCATGTCCCTGTTTTTTGCATAAACAAGTTTGCCGTGTATGTCATGTAGTTCAATAGAACTTACGTTTTCATACATGTTTCCAAGGCTTACGTTGATTGATTGTTGTGCAGGATTTGGATAAACAGCAACAAGTTGGCTTATGTTTTCAAGTGTTGTGCCAGTGGTGTTTTGAACATCGGCCTTACCGGTCAGGCAAAGCTCATTGATGAGTATTGCTCCGTCATTACCGTTGTTAAACCTGAAGGTTACTTTTTTTATTTGTTCCAGGTCAATACCACTAAAATCGGATAACGGAATCTTAACCGAATTAAACATGACTTTGGGAATGCATAAGAAGTGTGAGCCCGGTGGAAAATAGTTTGCATTGGTGTAGTCAGCAATGTTTAAACTTGCTGTGGAGTCCAGTACATCGGTTAGTTCAATGGCAAAATCAACGGGAGTATCGGCTAGCGAGGTGCTGAAATTAACACCAAACCTGAATTGAAAATGCCTGAATCCTGATATGTCCTGGTTGGCTGCCGGTAGTATGTTTTCCCACCAGGCAGTATCATTGTCCCATTCAATTTCCAATTGCGGCATGCCCAATTCACTTCCGCTTCCGCTATGGGGTTCCTTGTCGTGTGAAAAAGAAAGATTGCAATCAATTTCTGCTGAAAGATCATCGCTGCACACATCGTAAATAAACAAGCCTGCTTGTGAGGCAGTACCACCAAGTGTATTGACAACCTCTGAGCTTTCCATTAAAACGCGGTTAATGTCCAAACGCATGGTATCTTCGGCATGCCATGAAACAAACACTTCGCTTGAATCAAGTGTTGATGATGTTGGTGGAATAAGATCATCAACATGTAATATTGGGGCAAAAGAGGTATCGCCCTCCATATAATACCTGTAAAAGGCACTTGCATAGGCGGTGTAGGCAGCCTGTTGGCGTGAAGGTGTAAGCCGTTTGTTAATTGAACCTGAAGTGCCGCAAAAATTATTGGATGATCCGTAAATATCATCCCAGTCATCAGAACCACCTGCAGGATACAGGCCGGGGGTCCAAACCGTATTGTAAAAATTATGGTTGGTGCCCAACATTAAAACCTGGTGACGGGCGGTATGATCACTCGTGTCATTGTAACGTGTGTCATCGTAAAAATAAACGCCCTGTAAGTCTGAAACATCGCCATCGCAATAAGGTGAAATATTCATCATGGGAATACCATTCAAAATTTCACGATGAAAGTCAACCGGAGCAAGTGTAATTAAACAGGTAATGTGATATGGACTGCCTTGTGCATAATTCAGT
This sequence comes from Flavobacteriales bacterium, assembly GCA_035299065.1. Taxonomy (GTDB): domain Bacteria; phylum Bacteroidota; class Bacteroidia; order Flavobacteriales_D; family UBA2798; genus DASPJQ01. The sequence continues at coordinate 11,294 of DATGXI010000074.1, read as the reverse complement.
AAAGCATGTTTTACCACTCCTTCGCCACCGCGCGAGTGCCCCATTGTACCAATGTTTTGCATATTGAGTTTACCCACAAACATGGAACCAAAACCAGTTAATCCAAGTGTGTCGCCAACGGTGGTCCATGTATTCCATAAATCACAGTGGTGCTGCGTAAGTTCCCCGCGGGCATCCATTCCATAATCGGATGAACTGTTGTCGTGTGCATTAATGCCATTGGCCGAAATTGAAATTACAATATAGCCGTGTGAAGCCATAAACGTTGCAAAATAATCATAGCCTTCAAAACTGGTAATGGATTCATAACCGGGTGCACATGGCCAGGCCAAATCGGTGTTAGACGGATCGGCTGTTTCAAAACAGGTTGAGTGACGGCCATGCAGGTTTATAATTACTGGGTAGGGGCCACCACTTAAACCTGTAGGAAAATGAATATTACCGCGCACTTCCAGTGAACTGGGAAATGAAGTGGATGTGGTAAATGCCAAATCACCCAAATCATAGTCCATTTTGGTAACTGCCAAAGGACCGGGAATACCCGGGTCAGGTGTGGTTTGTGCGTAAGTTCCTTGAACGTTAGTTGCTAAAAGCAGGGTCAAAGCAACAAGGCTGGTAAAATAATTTTTCATCATGTTGCTTATTTTTTTAAAAGATCTTTACTGAATTTACTCAGGAACCAAACAGCATTTGGATTTTCTTTGGCCATTTGTTGTACAAACTCGTCTGATGGTTGTCCATTGAATTTGTGTCCGTAACTCATCCACATGGTTTCGCCATCAGCCAGCACGTTAAACTCACTCTCGGGAATTAAGAATGTAAGGCTTTTTTTGGATTGTTTATTGTGGCTAAAAGATGTTTTACCAATATGTAAAATATGGATGTTGTTACCCACATAAAACGCTTTATCAGAAGTTACGGTGAGTTCTACAATGTTGCCGTTTAGCTTTACCGATGTTACAGTTGTTTGGGCCTTTGTGCCTGTTATAAAAATAAACAGGAAGGTAAATAAGATGAATGTGTGCTTCATGCAAAATGTTTGTATACGAATGTAGGGAAAATTACTATGTGGCTGAAGTGTAATGGATAAACGGTACGGGCTGGTTATCAGGTTTTTTATGACTGCCCTGTGTTTAATAAGTCGTCAAAGGCAACTGAATGTAAATACCTATATTGTATACTTAAAATCAACTCATAAAATAATATGCATTTATTTATTCAGCGATTTATGTTTCCCTGTTTTTTAGCAACAGCCTTTATTGCATGTAAGCCCAATAAAGAAGAGCAAATAAAAAAAGCCAGGGAAGCGTTTGTGAACGAATGTAACACGGCAGCTAAAGCAAATCCAGGCGCTGGTAACATTAATTTTGAACCTTATTGCGATTGTGCATGGGATAAATTAATGAAGGATAAAAAATTTGAAGAAATGATTGTTACGGGGAACGATAAAAGTCCCGAAGCAATGGAATACGCCAATAAAAAAATTGAGGATCCTGAATTTCAAAAAGACCTTGAGGCGTGTAAAGACCAGATTAAAATGTAATGATTTTGTGCTATAAAAAAGGAACGCCTGTTGGTTAGACAGGCGTTTTGTTTTTATAGGGCATTGATTAAAAAAAGGCTTTAGTGAGAAGCAGAAAAAGTCCTGGCAGAGAGACCAGGCCTTTTTCGCTTCGTTCCCGGAATGTCAAATGAGGGTAGCAACCTTAATTCCGGGGCTTGATGGAGGTCTTTAATTTCTTAAAACGCGATTAACATAATTTGCTCATGTATAAATCGGCTTGCTACATACTTAAAACAGGCAAATAGGTAACTACCCCTAAAAAGAAGGTAAATATTTTCCAAAATAGACGTAATACGCTGGTTTGCAGAGTTTAATTATGTCTAGTGGTGATCTTAATTTGCACCCGTTTTAGTGAACTTGTGCACTAACTTGCTGTTATTATGTCAATACGTGATTTTACACAATTAAAACCGGAATTTTTACGCCTTGCCTGACTGCCCCAAGTGTTGAACCAAGTATAATCTTTTTTAAACCGGTGTGCCCATGTGATGCCATTACAAGCAAATCGGCACCTGAAGCGTTTACAATTTCAGGAATACTTGTTTGCGGGTGTCCATATCCCAGCGCAATGTTAACGGTGTATCCCTTTGCGCGAATTTCACTGGCATATTTTTCAAGGTTAACCTTGTCACTTGAAGTTTCCATGTCATCCACTTCCTGTTTATACATACGTGCACCAGCAGTTTCAACAATGTGAATTAGCAGGTAACTTGCGTTTGTTCCACCCTGCGCAATGGCATTGCTTATGGCAGCGCTGTCAGATTCTGAGAAATCAACCGTAACCGCAATGTGTGAATACATTTTACCCGGAGCAATGTCAAGATTTTTTACAATGCCGTCAGGTGCAATGGCTTTTTTGTTCAACACCTTTTTAAATACAGGTGCAATGGTAATATAAACCAGCAGTACTCCTGTAAGTGCAGTAAGGGGCACAACGGTTAAATAAATTAAGGTTGCGTTTGGCGATGTGGCAATCCATTCACTTAGTTTTTCCACCACCAGTTTTGCATTTAAAAAAACAATAACGCCTGCAATTATCCATGCCGAAATTCGCATCCATAATTTAGGTACAAATTCGCCCATGGTAGCTTTGTCGCTGGTGATGTGTATAAGCGGAATTATAGCAAATCCCAGTTGCAGGCTTAAAATAACCTGGCTTAAAACAATAAGTGCACCGGTTTGTTCTTCACCTGCAATGTAAATAACCAGAAAAGCAGGAATAATGGCAATAAGCCTTGTGATGAGCCTACGAAGCCAGGGTTGTATACGCAGGTTTAAATATCCTTCCATAATAATTTGCCCTGATAAGGTGCCGGTAAGTGTTGAACTTTGTCCCGAGGCAATTAAGGCTACAGCAAAAAGAACAGGGGCCAGGTAACCAAGGTTTCCGAGTAAGGTGTGTGCATCCTGTATTTCTTTAACCTGCGTGTGTCCCTGGCTGTTAAAAGCGGCTGCTGCAAGAATTAAAATGGCGGCATTTACAAACAAGGCCAGGTTCAGGGCAATTCCTGTATCAATAAAATTGTATTTAATAGCCTGTCTTATTCCCTTTGGTGTTTTATCAATTTTTCGGGTTTGAACCAATGATGAGTGGAGATATAAGTTATGTGGCATTACTGTTGCCCCAATTATGCCAATAATGATATACAATGCACCATCGGGAATTGATGGTACGAGTCCTTTTATTAATTCGGTGCCGTTGGGTTTGGCAAAAATAAGTTCGGCCAAAAATGAAAAGCCAATAGTAGCAATCAGAATAATGATAAAAATTTCCATTTTACGCATGCCCCAACGTTGAAGCAACAGCAATAAAAAGGTGTCGAGCACTGTAATACTAACACCCGCCAATAGGGGTAAACCTGTTAGCAATTGCAAGCCAATGGCCATTCCAAGTACTTCGGCCAGGTCACATGCGGCTATGGCAATTTCGGCAAGTATCCACAAGAAAAAATTTACGTACCGTGGGTATGTTTCACGCGAGGCCTGGGCCAAATCAAGTCCGCGTACAAGTCCCAGGCGCGCGCACAAACTTTGCAATAAAAGCGCCATAATATTTGACATGAGCAATACCCATAAAAGTGCATAACCAAATCGGCTGCCACCCTCAATATCGGTTGCCCAGTTGCCCGGGTCCATATAACCAACACTTACCAGGTAAGCCGGTCCTGAAAAAGCAATTAAGCGTTTCCAAACACTTACTTTATGGCGGGCTTCAACCGATTGGTTTACTTCTTCAAGCGATTTATGTTGTTCCTGTGAAATCATTTTAATGTTACAAGTATGTTTTTAGCAATGTGCTGACTAATGAAAATATTTTTTTTCCCGTTTATAACTACGCTTAGCGATTTATCGTAATCAACCACTTCGGCAATCTCCAATTCATGGCCTAATTTTAATCCTGTTTTGTCAAGGTGTTGAAGGAACGAAGCCGAGTCATCATTCACCTCTGTTATTGTGCATTGTGATCCGGTAACACACTCACTCAGTAATTTTAATTTCTGGTTTTTTACTTTGCCCTGCGCATCGGGAATGGGTTCGCCATGCGGATCAAATTTTGGATGGCCCAGGAAGGCATCCAGTTTATCAATCAGCTCATCGCTTTGTATATGCTCAAGCTGTTCGGCAATTTCGTGCACTTTGTCCCATGTAAAACCAAGTTTTTGTACTAAAAAAACTTCCCATAAACGGTGTTTGCGCACAATTAACAGCGCTGTTTTTTTTCCCAGTGTTGTTAACGAAACGCCTTTGTATTTTTCATATTCCACCAGTTTTTTTACAGCAAGTTTATCCAGCATGTCGGTTACCGATGATGCTTTTGTTTGAATGCAGTTGGCAATGGCATTGGTGGTAACAGGTACACCCGGTTTTGAAAGCCTGTATATCTGCTTTATATAATTTTCTTCTGTAAAACTTAGTCCCATTTTAGACAAAGGTAATATAAAATTTAGACGAGTCTAAAAAATTTATCTTTTTTAACCCTTTAAAAATCAAACTATTTGACTTCCAGCAGGGTATTAACTTTGTTTTGTGTGATATTGAAACTGCGCCTGGTTAAAAAATGGCCCTTTTGTTGTAATTTTAAGGTATGCTTAAATGGACAGCACAAATAGGTTTAATGGTCATAACTATTGCGTTAATTGTGGTGGTTGGTATTTCTGCCGGGCATCAAAACCAACGTGTGTCAGCTCAAGGAATAAATTGGATTACGTTTGAGCAGTTGCAGGATTCCATGAAAATAAAACCCAAACGCGTATTTGTAAAAATTTATACTGACTGGTGTGGTCCCTGCAAAGCCATGGATAAAAAAGTGCTTACCAAGTCACGCATTACCGAGCCACTTAGCCGTTACTATTACAGCATTGCGTTTAATGCCGAGCAAACCCAAAGCATAAAGTTTAAAGACAGCACGTTTGCGTTTAATCCAAAATTAGGTCCTGGCACCCATAACCTGGCCTATCACCTGGGTAAAGATGCTGAACACATGTATTACCCAACCATTGTAATTCTTGACGAGAAACTTGAAATACTATATCATTATCCCGGTTATATGAACGTAACCAATCTTGAAGAGGCGCTTTACTTGTATAAAGACCTTCAGAAATAGCATGAGCAGTTGGCTGGGCTCCCTACATGAATTCAAATACGGGACATGAAATGCAGTTTAAGGGAGCAGTAAATAAAATAATAACAGTGGTTAATCAGAAAAATTCGTGCTTGTATTTTTACTTGCCACATTTTCAGTAAGCTTAAAGTAATTGCAGTTAATCTTTTTTGATGGATTGATTCACATATTCTGCTATTTTTACCCATGAGGAAAATATTTCCTTACCAACTAACACTAACTATTAACCGTTAACTAATAAAAACTAATTATTATGGCATTTGAATTAGCCCCGTTACCATACGCAAACAATGCACTTGAACCGCATATTGATGCGCGCACCATGGAAATTCACCATGACAAGCATCATGCAGCGTATACCACCAATTTGAACAACGCCATTAAAGGCACCGAGTGGGAAAATAAATCCATTGAAGAAATTATTGCCAATATTTCAAAAGCACCAATGGCTGTGCGCAACAATGGTGGCGGATTTTGGAACCATAATTTCTTTTGGAACATTATGGCACCAAATGCAGGTGGAACCCCAACGGGTGCCCTGGCCGAAGACATTAACAAAACATTTGGCTCATTTGATGAGTTCAAAACTAAATTTGCTGCAGCTGCAACCACCCGTTTTGGTTCAGGCTGGGCATGGTTGTGCGTGAGCGACAAAGGACTTGAAATTTGTTCAACCGCTAACCAGGATAACCCATTAATGGATATTGAAGGTGCACGTGGTTGTGCCGGAACCCCAATTTTAGGATTAGACGTTTGGGAACATGCGTATTATTTACACTACCAAAACCGCAGGCCTGATTATATTACTGCATTCTGGAATGTGATAAACTGGAACAAAGTGGCTGAACTTTATTCGAAAGCTAAGAAGTAATTTCGAATTCTGAATAGTGAAAAGAGCCGTTGCTGAAAAGTGACGGCTTTTTTGTTTGGAAGACACCAGCCTAATTAATATACGAATCAATTTCCGGTATAAATTCCTGCAGGTTTTTGATGCGTGTTTCGTCACTTGGGTGAGTGCTTAAAATTTCAGGAGCACCGGCACCGCCTTGTTTTGACATTTTTGTCCAGAATGAAATTGCTTTGTTTGGATCATAACCTGCCATTTTTCCAAACACCAGGCCAATTTTATCGGCTTCAGTTTCATGTTTACGTGAGTAACTCAAAATTCCCAGAGCCGATCCAATACCGTATGCCTGCATAAATAATTGCTGGCCAACAGTAGGGGAGCTACCCATCAATACGCCAAATGTACCGCCAATTCCTTGTGCAATCATACCCTGGCTCATGCGCTCATTCCCATGCCTTGCAATGGCGTGTGAAATTTCATGGCCCATGACCACTGCCAGTTCATCTTCATTCTCCACAAGTCCTAAAATACCCGTATAAACCACAATTAAACCACCTGGCATACACCACGCATTCACGGTTGGATCATCCACTGTATGTACTTCCCATTTAAAATTTTCAATGCGGTACAATTTGTCTTTTTTCTTGAGGTAGGTTTCAACAGCGCCCTGTATTTTTTTTGCAACGCGGTCAACCATTTGCGCACGGGGGTCAGTCATTGGAACAATTTTAGCCGAAGCTAAAAACTCACGGTATTGCTGGTCGGCCATTTTAATGAGTTCTGTTTCGCTAATGAGGTTCATTTGCTTACGGTTGGTAACAGGTACCCGGTGGCCACAACCACTCATTATCAAAATCAATACAAGTAGCGTAAGAATGCGTTTACTCAAAACATGTGTTAATGCGTTAAAGGTATTGGTAAAGTATGCGTATTTCATAGTTAATTCGTTTTTTTTGCCAGTATAATTAGTCGCTCTGACTTTTCATTATAAGGCTGTAATTTATAGTTTCCAAATATTGACTGGATAGTGAAGCCGGTTTTTTCAAAAGCTTGCTTAAACCAATCCACTTCAATAAGTTTTACCTTCTCATGAAAATCAACTTGTGTACCACGATCGTTGATGTGTATATGTTTAATAACATTATTTTGCGAAATTTCTTTGGTAATCTCGAATTCAACCCCGTCCAGTATAAGTTTGGTGTGGGTACCCTGGGCATTTTTTACAAGGTTTGTATTTAAAAAATCAAAAATAAAAATGCCTTCGGGCTTTAATGCGGCATAAATGTTTTTCAAAACAAGAACATCGTCATCACTATTCTCAAAATAGCCAAAACTGGTAAACAGGTTGAATATATAATCATATTTGTTTTGACCCATGCTTTTGCGCATGTCCTGCACTTCAAAATGGAGTGTTTCGTTTTCGTGCTTTTTTGCAAAAGCAATGCTTGATTTCGAAAGATCAACACCCGTTACGTCAATGTGTTTGCTGTTCAGGTATACGCTGTGCCTGCCGCGTCCACAGGCAAGATCAAGGGCTTTTTGGCCTGGCTGCGGATTTAAATGCGCCAGCAGGGCATCAATAAAATGATGGGCCTCTTCATCGTCACGGTGCCGATAAAGTAAATGATAATAGTCGGTGTCAAACCAGTTTTCAAACCAATTACAATCCATTTTTATGCACTTATGGGTGAACGTTGGTTATCAATTTCGGTAAATATAATCTTGTACCAGGTGCCGGGTTTATGGTTTACAAGTGCTACTGTACCGTTTAGCTGTTCACTTAGTATTTTTATCAACTCAAATCCCAGCGATGAGTTGTCGGTGTGTTCAAATTTTTCTTTATCAAAACCAAGCCCGTTATCACCCACAATCATTTCATATTCTCCTGTTTGAAGGTTGCGCCTTAAGCTGATTTCAACCACACCGGCATCAACATTGTTAAAGGCGTATTTGAGCGAGTTTGAAATTATTTCATTCAGAATTAAGCCAACCGGAATTACCGTGTCAATTCCCATTTGTATGGAGTTGATGTTACAAACCAGCTCAATTTTTTTATTTACGTTATAAGTGTGTATAAGGTCTTTTACAAGGTGTTGTACATAGTCGGCCAGGTCAATTTTACTAAAGTCTTTTGACTCGTAAAACTTGGTATGTATAATGGCCATTGATTTTATACGGTTCTTACACTCTTCAAAAACCTTGAGTGACTCTGGGTCGCGTATTTGGCCGGCCTGAAGGTTAATAAGGCTATTGATGATTTGTAAGTTGTTTTTTACGCGGTGATGAATTTCTTTTAAAAGTAATTCGCGTTCTTCTTTTTGCTTGGTAAGTTCAATTGTACGCTGGTTTACTTTTTTTTCCAGTAAAAGGCGTTGGAACTCATCGCGCTGCTCACTCCTGAATTTAAGAAAGGCAAGGAACCCGAAAAACAAAATGGCCACTGTAATGTAAAACCATGACTTAAGCCAAAACGGTGCAGTAATGGTAAACGAATAGGTGTCAGTTACCCCTGTTGGCTCCTTGTTTTTGTCAAGGGTTTTCACCACGAATGTATAATTTCCTGCAGGCAGGTTACTATATGTGGCAATATTTGTTTTTACTGGTGGCGACCATTTTGTATCGAAATTTTCAAGTTTAAAAACATACGAAACATCGTTTGGCCGGCATTTTTCAGTGCAAATGAATTGAAAGGTAAGATGGTTTTGGTAATGACTGAAAACAGGGTCGAGGTAAAGGGAGGTAGAGTTTTTTACAGGGCCATGGTCAATGTCTGAAAAAACGGGTTGAGAATAAAAGATACTTAATCCGTTAATGATTACTTTATGATTGCAAACCGTTTTGTATTCTTCTTTTCCAATATATTTAATAAGGCCGCGAATGGTACAAAAATATAAATCACCATCAGGCGATTCATATACCCCACGGCTGTTGCACTCGTTTCCAATAAACCCATCAATCATTGAGAAATGGTCAATTTTTTCAATTTTACCATATGGACCAAGTTTTAAACGGTTTATACCGGCATTGCTTCCAACCCACACATTGTCTTTTGAATCGCATTTTACCAGGTAAAGCGTATTTGAGACCAACCCATTTTGACGATCAAATTTTTCATATTTTATTCCATCATAACGCATTAAACAACGATCGGTAGAAAACCATATATTTCCAAACCGGTCTTCTGATAGACATCCCACGTACGTATTGCAAAGCTGGCTGTTGTCAAGTATGTTTAATTTTTCGTTTAGCAGGTAGGCAAGACCATTGCCAGTTCCAACCCATAGTTTATTGTTTTTATCTACAAGAAGTGAATGTATGTAATTGTGTATAAATCCTTTTTTTTCATTGTAACTTGCAATAATTTCATCGCCTTTTATAATAAATAAGCCTTCTCCTGCAGTACCGGCAGCCATTGTGCCGTCTTTGTAAAATGCCAGGCTTCGCACGTTGTATCCACTCAAAACAGGTTTACCGGTTCGTTTACGTGTTTTTGCGTCAAACATAAATATTCCGGTATTGGTAGCAGCATATATTTTACCCTGGTAATTCAGTAAAAGATTGATGTGATCAGGAAAGCCATTTGGGCTGCCGTAAGTATCCAGCTCACCATGTATTTCATCATAAATAAGTATGCCCTTGGTACGTGAACCAACCCACAAGGTACCATTATCGTCACTGGTTACTGTAAATAAATTTGGATCGTTAAGGAAATCATTGTTTGAGTAATTAATAAATATAGGGTTAATTATTTTCAATAATCCCATGGCATCTGTACCAATCCAAATGGTTCCTCCACGGTCAATAAGCATCGAGGTAAAGTTGGCATTGTTCTGGAAGGAGAAATTTTTATTTTCAACCAACCGGCCTTTGTTCAGGTTGTATAAGCGTTGGTCATTTAATCCCACCCAAATTGTGCCTCCCTCATCGGTATAAATAAAATTTGTTTTAAGGTTTTTATTGTCCAAAACGGGCTCAAGCAATACGCTGCTTTCATTGGCCAGTTTTTTAAAGGACGGGATTTTTGTTTTGAAAAGTCCCGATCCTTTTGTTCCAACGTAAATGGTATTTTTTACAATGGAGATTATGTTAGCCTCAGTTGGAAGCTGGAAGTTAATTGTTTTATAAAGGGTTTTTGATTTGGGTTCAACTACAAAAATTTTATTATAGGCAAGTGCATACAGGTATTTATCATCGTGCGTGAGGTAATTGATGACCTGGCTTTGCATTTCGTCTTCCGATGATTTGACTATGGTATTTTCATTTAACCAGAATAAACCGGCCGGTGAAGCCAGTCAGGTTGTGCCTTTATAGGACAAAATATGGTTGGTGCCTGAATAGGAAAATGCGGGGTTGTAATGCTTGAAGCGCCCTTGCTTTAATTCTGAAATTCCGCCCCAGGTTGATCCTATGACAATGTGGCCGTTTGCCCCTGCTGTAACGGCTGTAACCAATTCACCGGGTATTCCATCTTTTTCGTTATAGGTAACGAAATCTTTACCATCAAAACGGTTTACACCACCGCCCTGGGTGCCAATCCATAAAAATCCGTTTGCATCTTCATAAAGGGTATTTACGTTAACCTGGCTTAATCCATCTTCAATATCAAATTTTTCATAATGGAATAACTGCGCACGAACCTGGAACGTTAGGAGGAGGAGAATGAAGAGGGTTAGTTTTGCTACCATACCTACGCAGGCAAATATAATCTATTTAATCCTCAAAAACTTAAATCGATTTCAAGAGCGGGTTTTGCGAAATATGAACTGTGGTATTTTACGAATTGGTTTTAAATAGAGCGTTAACCAGTTTGGATGCAAATCATTCACTTTCCAAGCTTTACGGTCTTCGTTATTGGCGTTTACCCGGTTTTTTACAGTTGCATTGCTTTCACCACCGGCCCTCATTTTGGTAATAACTTTTGGCAGGTAGGCCGGTACCACACCGTGTTTATAAAACAAACGCAACATGAGTTCATAATCAGCAGCCGACCTGAAATAAAGATTAAAATTCCCGAATTTCGAATACAGTTCTTTTTTCAGAAAAACGGTTGGGTGAGGGGGCATCCATCCCCATTTGAATTTTGACGTTTTGTATTCTCCCGATCTCCAATACCGTTTTACTTTATTCAAATCATTCCTGTCAACATACACAAGGTCGGCATACAAGGCTTTGGCTCCTGTTTCCAGCATTTTTTTTACCACCTCTTCAATTACATTATTTGATGCATAAACATCATCTGAATTTAAAATACCAATTACATC
>DATGXI010000073.1:0-105633 GCA_035299065.1 Flavobacteriales bacterium | reverse complement strand
TTGAATACGGCTAATTACATGATCAACATGGATATGATTGGAAGAATGGACAGGCAATGGCTCACCGTTGAGGGCGTGGTTTCGGCTCCGGAACTTGTTCCGGTAACAAAAAGCATTGGTGCTGATTTTACCGTGTTCTGTGACAGCCTGGGCATGCAGCGTTCAGATTATATTAGTTTCTACAATAAAAAAATTCCGGCACTGCAGTTTTTTACCGGCTTTCATGACGATTACCATAAACCCACTGACGATGCTGATAAAATAAATTACAGGGCTGAGGCCAAAATACTTGAATACATACGCATACTGGTTTATAAACTGGACCAGTTACCAAAACTAAGGTTCCAGGAATACAAAGTTTGGCAAAAAGAATCCGCGGTTCATCTTGGTATTTACCATGAATACAATTACAAAAAAGGCGGAGCCCGCATTCATGGCCTGAGTGAATATGGTTACGCATTAAAATACGGTTTTAAAAAAGGCGATGTGATTTTACAAATAGGCGATTCAACCATTGCAACCTGGAAAGACCTTGAAAAAGCTGAAAACTGGATAAAAAAGAATGATACGTTACCCGTTGTTTTTAAGCGAAACAACATACCTGACACCATCATTATTCCGTTTAACCATTATTACCCAAAATAAAATGAGTACCGTTTCATTAACCTGCATTGAGTGCGGCACACAATTTAAAGGGCGCAGCGATAAAAAATTCTGCACCGACCAATGCCGCAGTTCGTATAACAACAAACAAAATTCAGATGCCAACAGCATCATGAAAAACATTAACCATTCCCTTCGAAAAAACAGGCGTATATTGAGTAGTTTGCTGGATGACGGGAAAGATAAAATCGGAAAAGACAAGCTGGTGCAAAAAGGTTTTAACTTTAGTTACTTTACCCACAGTTTTACCAGCAAAAGCGGCAAACAGTACCAGTTTTGGTATGACCATGGTTTAATGCAAATGGACAATGGCGGGTATTTTATTGTGCGTGACAGGAAAGAAGAAACAAAGTAAATTATACACGCCTTTAAAGAAGCGCTCCTTGCACAACAACACGAAGAACACAGAACGCTAACACGCCATGCCCATCACGAAGAAAGAAAAAAACCACATCATACCCCTGCTCTTCACCCTGGTGTTGGGAATTATCACGGTTTGCATCGAGCCTTTTCGATTTGGCGATTTTGAAGTTTTTTTAGGTGCAGGAAAAAACCTGGTCGAGGGAAAAAACATTTACCTCTCAAACGCAAACGGCTTTAAATATTTTTACAGCCCGTTTTTTGCCCTGATCCTATCCTTTTTTTATTCTGTTCCTGATATTGTTCCTGTTCTCATTTGGAAATTGCTGAGCCTTGTTTTTCTTTTCCGGTTCTGGGTTCTGCTTGAAAAAATGTGTATTGACTATACCGGTTTTTCCACACGTCAAAAATTAATTTACCAGTTGTGTGTTTTTTCACTTTCCTTTTTTTTACTGTTCAGTTGTTTTCACCTGACACAAATGAGCGCTTTTTTATTATGGGCCGTATTTGAATGCATTTACCAGGTGCAGGTCAAAAACAGGATAATAGTTGGCGCCCTGATACTGGCATTGGCCATCAACATTAAAATCATGCCCCTGGTATTACTTCCTTATCTTTTATATCGCAGGCATTTTATGGCCGCTTTGTACACGGTTGCCTTTTCGCTCTTTTTCCTTTACCTGCCCGCGCTGTTTGTAGGTTTTGATTACAATGGTTTTTTATTGCATGAATGGTTTTCATCCATCAATCCCTCCAAACAAATTCATTTACTTGATTTGGATGAAACCGGTTTTCACAGCCTCACTTCTTTTTTTGCAGCGTTGCTATCCGAAGGTCATGGAAATCATTTTGACCTCCCCTTAAAACGCAACATTGTCAACCTGGACCCGCAAACCATTACATGGATCATTCGTGGAGCTCAATTATTACTAATAGGATTTACCCTTCGCATACTGGCTACAAAACCCTTTAAACCGGCAACTGGTCAACCGCAGTTGTTCAGGGAACTTAGTTATATTTTATTAATAACCCCGTTGGTTTTTCCGCACCAGCAGGTTTACGGGTTTTTGCTGGCCATGCCGGCCATTGCTTATTGTATATACATGTTTATGCTTGAGAAACGTGCCGGCATTGGTTTTAATGCCGCTAAACTTATTTTTGTGCTGGCGGTGGTCATTATCAATTTGGAGTTGTTCATGGGCTTTGCGCGCCCCTGGTTATGGCATTACAAAACACTAACCTATGGCATACTACTACTTGTGGTAGCGTTGGTGCTTTTTGAAACCCGCAAAAAACCAGCATAAACCGCGGTATTTGAGACGTACCAACCCTGGTTTTAAATAAAATTAACGTTCAGTGTTTCACCAAATATTCAATGCCGGTGAACAAAATTTATCATGCGGTGTACAGGATTAAAAATTAACTACATTTATATAAACCCTTAAGGCCTATGCGCTCCCGTTCAAATTTCTTATTCGGCATGTTATTCCTACTCATTGCCGGCTTTACGTTCGCTTTTAACCGCAATTCAACTGTTTCAACCTATAAAAAATACGACCCTGAGGCGGTGATTAAACCCGCTTACACCGAAAAACAGTTTGAAACTTTGTGGACCCGCGTTGATTCACTACAGGGCAAAGGCCTTTATGCATCGGCCCTGGAATTGTGCGATAAAATTTTCAAAGATGCTTCGGCCCAAAACATACCAACACAGGTTGTAAAGGCTGTTATGTACAAAATGAAGTTTGCTTCCTACATAAAGGAGGAAGATTATGTTTTATCTATATCAGAACTCGAAAAAATTTCGGCTACCGCCAAACATCCGTTAAAACAAATTATACACAGCATAACGGCACAGGTTTACTACGGGTATTACCAGCGCAACCGGTGGAAATTTTACAACCGCTCTACTACCGTAGAATTTAAAAACGAGGATATTTCAACCTGGGATTTAAAAACCCTGGCCAAAAAAGTAATTGCCGAATATTCGGCCTCATTAAGCGAACCCGATCTTTCTAAAACAACATCCATTGAAAGTTTTAAATACATACTGCAGGATTATTATGCCGAAGGCGTTCGTTTACGACCCACGCTTTACGATTTTTTAAACTGGCGCGCCTACGAATTTTTTGCCAGTAACGAGTTTGATGTAACCAGGCCTGCCGACAAGTTTACAACAAACGACATTAATTATTTAATGCCACGCAGAACATTCCTTTCGCAAAAAATACAAAGTGTTGATACGTTTAGCTGCAAACTATATGCAACACAAATTATTTCCGACCTGATTCGTTTTCACCTTGACGACAAAGATCCATACGCCATGGTACATTATGACCTTACGCGTTTGAACTTTATGCGCCAAAACTCAGCACACAGTGATAAAGACAGTATTTACAATGAAACATTAAAAGCGCTTGCCAACGATGTAAAAGAACACGAGAGCTGGGCCGAAGTACATTATTATTTGATTGGTTACGTATGTGAACAGGCCGCAAAATACAATCCTGATTTGGGCGACAAACACAAATGGGATTATAAAACCGCACTTACCATGTGCGATGAGGCTACCAAAAAATTCCCTAAATCATACGGTGCCGGTTTGTGCGAAGCCAAAAAAGCAAGCATTGAATCCAAATCCATTTCGTTCCAGGTTGAAGATTGCGTGGTGCCTGACAAACCTTCAATTGCCCTGGTCAATTCACGCAACGTGAAAAAGGCCTGGTTCAGGATTATCAATGTAGGCTGGGATTTTGAAGAAGACTATGATTATGTTGACGATACCAAATTCATTAAAAAATTGTTGTCGTACAAACCCGTTAAAACATTTGAACTTGATTTGCAGGATGACAACGATTACCAACCCCACCAGCTTGATTTTGCCATGAGCGCGTTGCCTTCCGGGGCATATTATGTTTTGTCATCGGCTTCGGCTGACTTTAACATTACCAAAAACAACATTGGATACACGCCTTTGAATGTTTCAAACATTGCATACATAAGCACAAAAGAACCTGAAACAGAAAAATATGTTTTTTACATACTGAACCGCAATGACGGTAAACCGGTTGTTGGTGCAAAATTCACCATGGTCATTAACGAATACGATTCAAAAAGCTATAAATACCACCGCAGGCGTGGCCAAACCATTACCAGTGATGCTGAAGGAAAAGTAACCATTGAAGCCACCGGTAAAGATTACCGTTATTTTTATGTTGATATTACCAATGGTACCGATCGTTTTGTAAGCAACAGGCAACATTACCAATACAAACCCTACAAACGCGAAAAATACGAGCACATAACCACGTATTTCTTTACCGACCGCAAAATATACCGTCCCGGCCAAACAATCCATTTTAAAGGCATTCAAATTAGTTCAATGGAGGGCCGTGAACCGCAATTGGTGACTGACAACAGTGCAACGGTGACATTAAATGATGTGAACTACCAAAAAGTAGCCGACCTGAATGTAACCACCAATGAATATGGAAGCTTTAGCGGAAGTTTTACTGCTCCCCAGGGTGTATTGACTGGTCAAATGCATTTAACCGATGGTCACGGTTCACATTATTTTTCGGTTGAGGAATACAAACGTCCAAAATTTGAAGTGGAATTTAAGCCTGTTGACGGCACTTACCGCTTAAACGATACCATTGCCTCAAAAGGCTTTGCCAAATCATACAGCGGGGCCATGGTTGATGGTGCCGAGGTAAATTACCGTGTTGTACGCAGTGTAAATTACTGGCGCTGGTATTGGTGGTGGGGACCGCAACCTTATGGCGCACCTACCGAAATTTTAAATGGTAAAACAACAACCAATGAAAAAGGCGAGTTTACCGTGAAGTTTAACGCTGTACCTGATAAATCAACCAACCCTAAACATTTGCCTGTTTTTAGCTATACGGTTTATGCTGACATAACCGATATAAATGGTGAAACGCGCTCATCAACCCAAAACATAAACGCAGGTTATCATACCATGCAAATAAACATTGGTGTTCCCGGTGAACTTGACCGCAATGGCAGCAATGTGGTTACACTTTCAACAACCAATTTGAATTACAACAAAGTTCCGGCTCAGGGGCGATTTAAAATTACACGCCTGATAAACCCATCCAATTTAATGGTTGACCGTAAGCTTGACCGTGCCGACAGGCATGCGTTGTCACTGGAGGAATTTAAAAAACAATTTCCTTATGATATTTACAGCGATGAAAACAATTATGAGAAATGGCAACGCACACGTATTTTATTCCAGGTAGATTTTGACACCCAAAAAACCGATTCCATTTTACTTGAAGGGTTGAAAAACTGGGAGCCGGGTGTATACATTGCCGAGGCATTTTCAAAAGACAAATGGGGACAGGATGTAAAAGAACAGGCTTATTTTACGGTTTACGATTTAACGTCAACCAAATTACCTACGCCACAGGCTTTTTACATTAAAGCCCTTCAAACATCGGTTGAGCCCGGTGAAACGGCTAAGTTTTTAATAGGCAGTTCGTACCCGGGCGTACGCGCCCTGGTGGAATGGGAAGGAAAAGAAGGTACCATTAAAAAAGAAATTCTTGAGCTGAACAACGAACAAAAAATTGTATCGTTCCCTATTGAGGAAAAACACCGCGGCAACATCATGTTCAACATAAATTACATGTATAACAACAGGTATTATACAAGCAAACAATATGTTTATGTGCCGTATACAAACAAACAACTGGACATTGAATTTGAAACATTCCGCAACAAATTATACCCCGGCCAGGATGAGGAGTGGAAAATAAAAATAAAAGGCAAAAAGGGCGAAAAAGTTGCTGCTGAAATGCTCATGACCATGTATGATGCTTCATTGGATGCCTTTGCAGCCAATTATTATTACATGAGCGTTTACAACGCAGCCTACTCCAACAGGTATTACGAGTGCAGCGATGGGTTTAGCACACGTGGAAGTTCAGCATTTGAACGCGATTTCAACAAGTATGTAAGTAGTCCTTACCGTTATTTTTACTCACTTAACTGGTTTGGCTATTACCCATCCAACTATTATTACCGTTATAGCGATTACGATGGTGATGATTACGGTGGCAAAGGATATGGCCGCGAAGAAAAATCGGTGAACAGGGCTAAAAAAGCCGAAGCAATGCCTGCCACCGAATCAGAAATGATGGATGGGAATGCTCCGCCCCCACCGGTTGCCGGCAGTACAACTACCACGAAAGACAATAAGAACAGCGGAAATAACAACAATGCCCCGGCTGGTAAGCTTACCCTTGACCAAACTGCAGCAACAGGTAAAGAACAAAGCGGTGAGTTTGACAAACGCGGTGATGATTTAGGGCTTGGCAATGTAAAAGCACGCACCAACCTGGGCGAAACAGCTTTCTTTTTCCCGCATTTGGAAACAAATGAAGCCGGTGATGTTATTGTAAAGTTTAAAATGCCTGAGTCGCTTACCAAATGGAAAATTTTAGGACTTGGACATACCAAAGACCTAAAAACCGGAACGCTTACTGCCGAACTGGTAACGCAAAAAGATTTGATGATTGTGCCAAACATGCCACGCTTTTTGCGCGAAAGCGATAAAATGACAATCGCTACAAAAATCACCAACATCAGCGATGGTGACCTGGAAGGAAACACACAGCTTGTTTTACTGGACGCATTTACACAAAAACCCATTGAGGATAAATTCCAGTTGAAAAACGCAGTGCAATCCTTTAATGTAAAAGGCAAGCAAAGCACATCGGTAAGCTGGGACATTGTTGTTCCTTTCGGTTACGAAGCGGTTACCTGGCGTATTGTGGCCAAGGCCAAAAATTTTACCGATGGTGAAGAGTCGGCTCTGCCTGTTTTATCAAACCGCATGATGGTAACCGAAAGCATTCCATTGCACATTCGCAAAAAAGGAAGCAAGGAATTTAATTTTACCAAGCTCATTGAATCCGGCAAATCATCGACCCTGAAAAATTATAAGCTTACGTTAGAGTATTGCAGTAACCCTGCGTGGTATGGCATACAAAGTTTGCCTTACCTGATGGAGTATCCGCATGAATGTGCTGAGCAAACCTTCTCGCGTTTTTATGCAAACAGCATTGCCTACAACATTGCCAATTCAAATCCAAAAATAAAAGCCGTATTTGATGCATGGAAAAACACATCGCCTGAAAGTTTCCTTTCAAACCTGGAAAAAAACCAGGAATTAAAAGCTGTTGTACTGGAAGAAACTCCGTGGGTACTGGAAGCCAAAAGCGAAAGCGAGCGCAAAAAACGTGTTGGACTGTTGTTTGACTTTAATAAAATGGCCGATGAACTTGAACGTGCCATTAAGAAACTGGAAAAAATGCAGGCTGCCAATGGTGGTTTCCCTTGGTTCCCCGGTATGGAAGAAAGCCGCTACATAACTCAACACATTGTAACCGGCATGGGTCACCTGGATAAACTGGGTGTTAAAAAAATTCGTGAAGATGAAAAAGTGTGGCGCATGGTTAAAAAAGCCGTTGACTACCTGGATTATTACTTCCTGAAAGACTACCGCGAATTGAAGCGTTACAATAAAAATTACCTGAAAGAAAAAACCATTGGGTATTACCAGGTGCAGTACTTATACGCGCGCAGTTATTTCCGTGATTTAAAAGTGAGCGGTGAAACAAAAGAAGCTGTTGACTATTATATTAAACAGGAACAAAAATACTGGTTGGAATTCAACCTTTACTCTGAAGCCATGATGGCGCTAACCTTAAACCGTTATGATGATAAAAAAACAACGGTTGACATCGTCAAATCGTTAAAAGAACGCTCCATTTACAACGAAGAAATGGGCCGTTACTGGAAAGAAAACACGGCTGGTTATTACTGGTACGAAGCCCCAATTGAAACGCAGGCCATGATGATTGAGTGTTTTGATGAAGCCGGCAATGACCAGGAAATGGTTGAGGATTTAAAAGTATGGTTGCTCAAGAACAAACAAACCAATGCATGGCAAACAACCAAGGCCACAACCGAAGCCTGTTATGCCTTATTATTACGCGGTAGTGATTGGTTGGCCAACGATGAGATGGTGGAAGTACAATTGGGTGGAAAAGTAATTGATCCAAAAGCCATGCGCGTAAAAACCGAGGCAGGAACAGGGTATTATAAATTGAACTGGAACGGTGAAGAAATTAAGCCTGAAATGGGTAAAATAAAACTTACCACAACCACCAATTCGGTTTCCTGGGGTGCATTGCACTGGCAGTACTTTGAAGACCTGGATAAAATAACCGGGCATGAAACGCCTATTAAATTGAAAAAAGATTTATTCCTTGTTGAAAACACCAACAGTGGCCCTGTTATACGCCCTATAGGCAAAACAAAACTCAAAGTGGGCGATAAAGTGCGTGTACGTGTTGAGCTTCGTCTTGACAGGCAAATGGAGTTTGTGCACATGAAAGACATGCGTGCTGCAGGATTTGAGCCTATTAATGTCTTCTCAAGATACAAATACCAGGATGGGTTAGGTTATTATGAAAGCACACGCGATGCGGCAACCCATTTCTTTTTTGACAATATTGGAAAAGGTACCTATGTGTTTGAATATGATTTGCGCGTATCCCACGCGGGTGATTTCAGCAATGGTATGGCACAAATCCAGTGCATGTATGCACCTGAATTCAACTCCCACAGTGATGGTATTCGCGTGGCAGTGGTTAAATAAATTTTATTGACCCGGTGATTTTAATTTTTTAGACTTAAAATTATGGAAATTTGAGGGCTTAACCGTTAGCCCTTACTATTTCCATATTTACGTTTTTTAATTTTTGAAATCAATAAGATTCTCAGTCTTAAGTGATTCATACAGGGCTACCATTTGTGGTGGGGTTGCTTTTTTTAACCGTTTTTTTTGTATATTTAGTAACGGAACCCAACCCTTATGAAAAATTTAATAACGATTTTTCTGTGCTGTTTTTTCCTGTTTGGAAAAGCCCAAACCGATAAAGTATACGAAGCGCATGAATTGCAACAGGCCGCAGAATTTCCCGGAGGCATTAAAGCCTTGTATAAATATTTAAAAGAAAACATTTGTTATCCCGAATCAGGCCGTAAAGACAAAATTGAGGGAAAAGTGTATGTTGAATTTGTGGTTGACAAAAGTGGAAAAGCAACCAGTACAAGGCTGGTAAAAGGCCTGCGCACCGACTTTGATACCATTTGTTTGGGCGCGTTTGATTTTATGCCTAAATGGAAACCCGGTATGCAGGATGGTAAAGCCGTTAAACAGCGTTTTAGTGTTCCGTTTAATTTTGTGTTGAACAAAGACGGTTCTTCCAAAATAGATTTTACACCTGTTTCCTGTGCCGACCTTCAAAAAAAACGTTCGAAACTGAGAAAAGAGAAAAAGAAAAAATGAAACTGGGTTTTATAGTACCTATCCTCTTGATTATTTCTGCTTCAAAAAATGGGTTTACTCAGGCAAATGATAAGGTTATTGGTTGCGAGGTGCCTAAAGTAGCTGAATTTCCCGGTGGAAATGTCGCTTTACAAACCTTTCTTCATGAATTTATTTGTTATCCCGAAACAGGTTCCAAAGATTCAATTCAGGGAAAAGTATTCATTGAATTCACCATCGATAGCATAGGCAATGTTGTTAAACCCAAAATAAAACGCGGATTAAGGCCCGATTTTGATTCGATTTGCCTAAGTGTTTTTGAATTTATGCCAAGGTGGATCCCTTCAGAAGACTCCAATGGAAAAAAGGTTGATGCAAAATTTATTTTACCGTTTAATTTCAGGTTTTCACAAAAAGACGATAATCCTGATTTCTTTACTGAAATAAGTTGTACTGAATTAGAGTTGAAAAAAAGAAAACTTCGCGATGAAAAAAAGAAACGTGAATAACCTGCTCGGGCTTCTGCTACTTCTTTTTTATTCCTGTTCGCAATACAAACCGGGCATAAAACGTCCTTATCCAACGCATGTGTCCAACCAAAAAAAACTGGTACAGCTTTTTCCGTGGATTTACTTAAAAACCGATACCTTAAAAATTTATTCTAATTCCATTGAACTGGAAAATGATAACTACCCGTTCAAAGGCATTAAACTGGACAGTGCGCAAATAGCCCTTTTTCCTGCATACATTGCCCCTTCATATGATAAGGCAAGACCCGTATATGCCGTAAGCCGTTTTAAAATCAGCCCGTGGAACTGGGGAATAATTGCACGCATGGGAGGCGAATATTCGTCAACGGCCATTAAGTTATATGTGTATAACCTCAACCGCGATTCGCTGTATTTTTACCGTGAACTGGCCGAAGACTTTGGTGATGCAGGTGATGTTTACCGGAAAACAACCTGGCTGTTCCAGGACGCTGCTGAAACCGTTAAAGCCTTTAGTCGCGAAGACCGGTTGTTTTACAACAGTGTGGAAAACATGTATGATACAACGGTAACCCGTAACTTTTTGTTTTCCAAATACACCGTGCTTGACCCGGAAGACGTGTTGGTAACCGACAGCATACTACCCAAAAAGTTCCGTTAGCGTTTTTTTACAAAAATTCCTGAAATCTTACACTTGCATGAAGTAGGAGTTAAGTCTCTTTAATCGTTCTAGTGCCGGGTATACTTTTGATCAAAACAAAAAACGTTATGAAAAAAAGTCTATTCGCCCTGTTGTACTTATTAAGCTCTTACAGCTTCTCACAAACCATTAAGTCATTTAGTTACGCACCTGACAGTTTAATGGAAGCAGGCGCCAGTAAATTACTTGAAAACGGGTATATTGTTACCGGTAAATATTATGCCGGTGGATCCTATGTTAATTATGCCGTACGTTACAACAACAACGGAACAGTTAAATGGACGCGCCAGGAGTCAGCCGGGCACATAAAAGCCATTGTTGATGTGGCCGAAGACGAGAACAAGTCGCTTTATTTTTTGGCCGAAGACCCAACAAGCTATTCGTATTATACGCTTTTAAAAACCGATTCGATGGGAAATTTCTCCTGGTCGGTTGATCTTGATAAAACCGGTTTCAGTTCGTATGGTAGTCCGCGTTTAATGCCTGACGGGAATGGCAACATATACGCGCTTTCGTCAACCTATGAAAAAACGCATTTGTATAAATTGGATGGTATAACAGGCAGTGCAGTATGGAGCCGTACATTTGACATTGATTTTGTGACTGAAAAAAATCCTGGTTTTGATCTTATCCTTACAGGTGATGGCGGTGTTATTTGCACCGGTAAGGCTGATTCGGATGTATTCATGGTTTGTGTTTCGCCAACAGGAAACCTCAACTGGACAAAGCGCATGAATGATTTTGGCAATTCATATTGCCATGCAAAATGCATAACGCGCTTAGCGGATGGGAATTATTTAATAGCTGGTTTTCGCGGAGAAAACATGAGCCTTTACCGGAGTGGTATTTTCCTGTTGAAAATTGATTCGCTGGGAGCAATACTTGATTATAGGTTTTATTTCGATTCGCTAAACATTCACTCCTTTGTTCCTGAAAACATAGTTGAACTGCCCGGTGGCAATATTCGGGTAACAGGCAATGGCGGACCATTGACCATAGCTGATTTTGACGCCTCATTAAACATGACGGGGTATATATTCTGGACCGAGGTAATGAATGCGCAAACAACTTCCAATTGCTTTGATATGGTGAACAACCAATTGCTTATTACCTGTGGTGACAGGGTTGACAAACAATTTATA
Source organism: Flavobacteriales bacterium (assembly GCA_035299065.1). Taxonomy (GTDB): domain Bacteria; phylum Bacteroidota; class Bacteroidia; order Flavobacteriales_D; family UBA2798; genus DASPJQ01. Next base: position 93,915 of record DATGXI010000073.1, on the reverse strand, counting down.
TTGCGTTCGCTCAACGCCAGTACTGCCTTTTGTCAAATGGATTTTTCAGCTACGTACGGCTCATATGACCTTGCTATAAACGAGGGTGATTATACCAGCGACATTAATTTTAATAGCGGGCCGGGAGCAATTCCATCGGTTACCAGTTTATTTGCTGTTACCTCCTATTCACATGACTTTTATTGTGGTTCAAATGAAATTACCCTTGGTGAAGCAGCGTCTTTATTTCAAGCGGAGGTTGCTATTTATCCAAACCCCGTTACGGCCGGTGAAACAATAACCATCAATACAAACAATATGAGCGCAGGCTCATACATGCTGTATAACGCAAATGGAGCCGTTTTAAGATCAGATCTTATTCAGCAGGGTCAAAGCCTTATTACAACAGCCGATCTTGCGCCTGGTGTTTATTTTTTGCGTCTGTTTGATGGAAAACTGGCTAAGGGTTCCCATAAAATTATTGTGCGTTGATGAGAAAAAAGGCCTCGGTGCCATTTGATAAATAAAAAGCGGCCGGGGCCGCTTTTTTTATTTTTTTTAAGCCCAGGTGTTATTTTTGCAATAACATGTTACCTCCTGAAAAATACGATGACGCTCCTGTAAACCTTGTTGAGGCCAAAAAAGAATTGTATGACCTCAAAAAAACACATTTTAATTTTCGCAGGAGCCATTGGATTTTTTGGTGGGGGTTTGGTGTAATTTTTTGTAGCACTGCATGCTGTTTTTACGATGATTTGCGTTTTATCTTACTTGTTACAGGTGCTGTTGTTTTTACATTGCTTACCATTCTTACATGGACAGGAATTATAAATCCTTCGGTCGATCGTGGTTCAACAAATCATGAAGACGAAGATAAGTTTTTAAGGCGTATTGCTTTTCTTGAAGGTTACATCCAATCAAAGGAACAAAATCGCGGCCCCATGGTGTAAAAATAAAAAAGCGGCCGTGGCCGCTTCAAAATTTTTTTATCCAGCTGAGAATCTCCTAAACCATGTTCAGTTTGCTGATAAGTTCATCCTTATACGAACCACCAACCGGTATAATTTTTTTATCGTTTTCAAGAATAATATTGGGCAATTCAAGGCTTGCAATCTTATCAATGCGTACAATAAATGAACGGTGCACGCGCAAAAACTCGCTTGATGGCATTTTACGTTCAATGTCCTTCATGGTACTGTGAACGGTATAACGTGTATTCAGTGTATTAATGACCACGTAATCTTTTAATGCCTCAATGTAGTAAATTTCTTTTGTGTTTAATTTTACCAGGCGAGAGTTTGATTTTACGAAAATAAAATCCTTCGATTCTTTATTCTCTATTATCGAATATAAAATCTCGCGCTCCTTTAAAATCTCCGATTCTTTTTTGTGCTTGTAAAGCGCCATTTCAATTGACGTGTGAAGATCAATTTCTTTAAAGGGTTTAATTATGTATCCGTATGGTTCGGTTACTTTTGCTTTGGCAAGCGTTCCTTCATCAGCATAAGCAGTAAGGAAAATAACGGGTATGGATAGCTTTTCTTTAATTTGCGCAGCCGTATCAATACCATTCATACCGCCTTTTAGCATAATGTCCATCAGTACAATGTCCGGTATAAATTCTTCGGCAAGTGATATGGCTTTCTCGCCTGTAGAAGCTGTGCCAATTACATTGTAACCAAGCTTGGTTAAGCTTTGCTGTATATCTTTGGCTACTATGCTCTCGTCTTCTACAACGAGTACGTTTGTCTTTGACATGGTCTTTTTATATTTTCTTAAACGTTATCATAAACCTTGCTCCACCATCATTCATCACCGTTAATTTACCGTCCAATTGCTCGGTTAAGGTACTTACAAGTTGTAATCCTAAGGTATTGGTTTTATTAACATCAAAGTCTTTTGGCAAACCAACCCCGTTATCAGCCACATCTATTTCCACTATGCCCTTTTTTTCAGTCACTTTAATGCTGATAATGCTGCTTTTTGCGCTGTCAGCAAAAGCGTATTTTACGGCATTGGTTAATAACTCGTTAACAATCAACCCGCAGGGAATGGCCTGGTCCAGGTTTAAATCCACCTTATCAACATTCAACTTCAATTCAACCGAACTGGCCGATATGTAGTATGAATGAACCAGGTTCTTCGACAAATTTATTAAATAATCCGAGAAATTGATAAAACTGAAGTTTTTATTTTGATACAATGATTCATGCAGATAGGCCATTGATTTTACACGGTTTTGGCTTTCGCGCAGAATTTCATTCACTTTGGCATCGTTGCTAAACGAGGTTTGCAGGTTTAAGATGCTTGAAATGATTTGCAGGTTGTTTTTAACGCGGTGATGCACTTCTTTCAACAAAACCTCCTTCTCCTTAAGCGAGTGCCTTAATTCCTCGTTTTTATGCTTTTTATCGGTAATGTCGGTGCTAATGCATGAAACCTCCACCACTTTACCACCTTTTTTTATGGGGTTAATAAAGGTTTCTATCCACACAACTCCCCCTTTTTTGGTTTGCAGGGGTCCTTCAAGCCTGACAGATTCGCCTTTAAATGCCAGCTTGAAACGCTCATACATGACAGCCCGGTCGTCTTCAGTAATTACCTTGTCAATAAACGATTTAAAATTACGGGTGGACCTTAAATCGAAGCCAAAAATTTGCCTGGCGGTTTTATCAAAAATGGAGTTATACGAAGTTATTTCAAACCCCTTGTTTATTGTGTATATCAGTACGTTTTGCGAACCTTCCAGCAAAGCCTGTGTCATGGCTATTTGGTCCGACAGCTTGTCCTGTGTTTTTTTGTGCTCATTGATCTCGCGCGCCAGTTTTTTATTGGTTTCCTCGGCAATATTGGCCCTTAATTCCTGTTGTGCAAGTTGTTTCTTTAATCCAAGATCATACATGATCATGTTCACACAATCCAATCCACCGTATTTTAAACTTGTTAATTGTATGCCCACATCTAACGGCTTTTTACCCTTGCCGCTTAACTGGTACTCATAAAAACGCGTATTTGTTTTTTTTAAGTTTACAAACTGAATGAGTTTATTTATTTCAGGCTGCTGCCTTGGAACAAAAAACGATGCAATGTTTTTGTTTATAAGTTCTTTTTTATTCTTTAGCCCCAGTATACGGGTGGCCGCCACATTGGTAAAAATCACTTTCTCCTGGAAAATTATGATGTTTCCGTCTGGTGAAAACTCAATCAGGTTTTCAAAATTTTCTTTACTCCGTTCCAGTTCCTTTTGCTCCTGTATTTGCTTTGTATTATCATGAATTATTAACTGATATGTGTCTTCTTCGTTTTCGGTAACCATTGATACCGCTATTTCCACAATTTTTTTCTCGCCTTTTAAATCTTTTAAAACACATTCATACACTTTATTTCTTGACGCTTCTTTTTTTACAAAAATAGTTTCATACATTTTCTTTTGATCTTTGTCAAGATCAGTATAAGCTATAAGGTCCGAGAATTTTTTACCAATAAGTTGTTTTTTGTTTGCCCTTAAAAGCCTAGTGGAAATTTCATTACAATCAATAATTTTCCACTCCTTCACAATCAAAATAGCGTCACTGGCGTTTTCAAAAAGTTTTCGGTATTTATCAACGTTTTGAATAAGTTTGTCGTTGGTTATTTTTTGCGCAGTTATATCAATAAGGGTTCCTTGTATGATTTCTTCTTTGCCGGTTTTTACCAATTCAACATTGGCCAGCACCCACATGGGATTCCCGTTAAATTTTCGCTGGTGAAGCTCATAATTTTTTAAAATTCCCCTTTGACGCAAATCACGCAGGTAGTTTTGCCTGTCTTTTTTAGTAAAATAAAGATCAACAGCCTCGCGTTTTAAAAGTTCGCGTTTGTTTTTAAATCCAAATATTTCAACAAATGACTGGTTGCAATCGTAAATATGTCCGGTTGTATTGGTCCTGAAAACACCCACAAGGTTTTCGTCAAATAATTTTTTATATTTGATTTCGCTCTCTTTTAACGCATTTTGAATATTCTTAAATTCGGTTATATCAAATATGGTTCCTTCAATGTATTCTTCCCCTGTACGGTTGTTTTTAAAATACGAAGTGTTTTCTAAAAAATGCTTTGCTTTACCGTTCAATAATTTTACTTCACTCTCATGGTTTATGAGTTTTTTGCGTAAAATTATTTTCTCTATAAAATCATCGTCAGAGGTGGTTTTATACAATTTTTGCAACTTTTTACCAATAACTTCTTCCTTTGATTTAAACCCTAAAATTTGAGCAAATGATTTATTGGCCTCAATCACTTTACTATCCTTGTTCACACGATAGTAACCTGCAAGGTTGTCTTCAATAATACTTTTATAAAAACCGGCCGTATGGTTAAGGGTAATTTCACTTTCAATACGATCATTTATATCCCTGGCAATGCCATACATTTCAACCAGTTTTCCCTTGCTGTTTAAAACCGGGTAGCCCTTTTCCTCTATCCAGATATATTTTTTCTTTTTACGGTTGTAAAAACGGTAAATAACCTGTGACGATTTTTTGTTTTCAAAAATGTCTTTGTTTGTTTTTATTATTTTGGGATAATCCTCTTTGTGAAAATACTGGAGAATTTTCCCGTTTTTCATACTGGAAAGGTATTCGTTATACGATAAACCAAAAACATCGCTAACATGTTTTGATATAAAAAACAGATTTTTTTTACCGGATTCATCTACTTTAACGCGGTAAAAAACAATGTCTACATTTTGAAGTATTTTTTCAAGGGGATCAATGTTTTTAATGCGTTTTCCCTCTTCAACCAATTCAATCTGGTCAAACCGTTGTTTTAAAATAAATAAATGTGCGGGTAGTTTTTTTGTGCCTAAAGGCAAATGTTTCCCTTCCAGTACAACTGCATTGTTTTTTGTTTTTCCTGAAAGAACCAGTTTTACCTTTTTGTTATTTAATAAGCTATTGCGCGATATAGTTTTATCAGAAGCTAAAAATGAGATAACCGATTTGCCTTTTAAAAGTCCTATTTTTGTCAATACAGTTTGGGCGGTTTTATTCCAATCCTGTATGACTAGTTTATTGTCAGTGGTGAATACAATCTGGTCAGTATTTTCAAGTACTTGTTTATAAACTTCAGCCAGTTTCATCATTCAAACGTTGTATTCACTTCGGTTCGTTCGCCCTTCTTTTTTATACGTTCACCATCATACTCAACTTCAACACCGTTTTTATATGTAATGACAAAATCAACAAACCCACGTTCGTCAAATTTTGTCCACTCACCGTGCTTTAGCCCATTTTTATATTTACCCTGCATATCGGGTTTTCCGTTTTTTTGATAATATACATGTTTGCCTTCAGCCAATCCATTTTTATATTTTCCTTTAAAGGCTGTTTGTCCATTGTCCTTATAAATATACACCCATTCAGCCTCACGGTCACCACCTGCATAACGCCCTTTTTCAATGTGATCACCTAAGTCATAATACCACTCACCATCCTTTAAACCGGCTAAATATTCACCACGGGTAATTACATTTCCTACCGAGTCATATTCTGTTGTAATGCCTTCTTCTTTACCGTAGCGGTACGTTTCTTCACGGTGTTTTTTACCATTGGTATAAAACCAATACCAGGGACCATGAATTTTTCCTTTTACATATTTTCCTTTTTGCTCAATGGCTCCGTTTCTGTAATAATATTTCCATTCACCTTCTTTTACTCCATCTAGATATTCACCCTCTTCTTTTAACTCGCCTGTTGTATAATAAATTTTCCACGGGCCACGGTATACACCCGAATTATCAATAATACCTTCGCTCAGCATTATATCCTGGTCATAAATAAAAGAATTAATGACTTTTGCACTGTCACCATTGCTATCATATTCCCTGAAAATGCCTTGTTTTTTATTGTTGGCATAACCACCCACTAATTTTGGTGTACCGTTCTCGTGAAACACCGTACGAATATCAATGAAAACAAATTCCTGTGCGCTGTCATTTACAATACCGTTTTCAAACTGTTCCAGTTTCAGGAGGTTTCCATTCTCATCATATTCTTTGGAAACACCTTCTTTTACACCTGCACGGTAATTTGTTTCTGACTTTATTTTTGTTTTACTGTCGCCATAATATTCTATCCATTTCCCAATCTTATTCCCATTTTCATCAACACGGTTTACTTCCTGGCTTTCCATTAAACGGGCACCTTTGTATTCCTGTATGGTTATTATGCGCCCATCCTTACCAAACTCATAAGCTGTACCGGTTTCAACGCCATTGTCAAACGCTACCTGCATTTTAGGTTCACCCGTTTCATAAAAATAAGTTGCCTTGCCTTGTTTAATGTTATTAAAAAACATTTCTTCACTTACAAGCACACCTTTTTCATTATACGTTTTGGTAATACCGTTCTTTTTTCCCGTCTTATAACTTATTTCTGAGGTAATGATTCCCTTTTCAGTATAAAATTTCCAGGTACTGTCCAGCTCATGGTTTTTGCGGTTTCCTTCGGTTTTTAACTTCCCGTTTTCATAATAGGTTTTCCAATAACCTTCAGGCTTGCCGTTTTTGAGACTGCCTTCACTTAATTTTTTTCCGCTGGGGTAATAAAATACATTGTACCCATTTTCATTAACCTGCTGTGCTTTTAAGCCGAGCAGCGAATTAAAACAAAAAAGTATACTTAAAAAAAATATTTTTTTATGATTTGCCTTATCAACCACGATGATCACTTTCCTTTATTAATTTATAATAAAACTATTTTTAAAAAATTTAATGCTATTATTATAGTGTTAATTCGGTGTACAAATTTGTATTATAACGTTTGTTTATTACACTTATTACACTTTATGAACAAGCATTTGTTTTTTAGTTTATTGAAAGGCAAATTATTAATGCGATTTGAACAAATTTAACATTGTTTTGCCACACACTAAACTTTAATAAAAATAATATTTTTTGGTGTTAATTTCAGCCCAGTAAGTCCTAATAATTGCTAATAGAAATATGCGGTACGTGACTAATTTTTTATAACAGACAGCTCATCCAACTAAACCGGTTTATTGTTTGAAAAGTTTTTAACTGTATAATTCGTAATTAACAGGCTTAATACCTACTTTTGAAGACCTTTTTAACATCCCGTTTATGAAACATACAATTGATATAGGCTGCGACCATGCAGGTGTTGATTTAAAGCAAGTTATAATAAAGCACCTTGAAAGTAAAGGTTTTAAGGTAAATAACCATGGAACCAATACCAGCGATAGTGTTGACTACCCTGATTTTGCACATAGTGTAAGTAAAGCGGTTGTTGCCGATGGTACACATATAGGTATACTGATATGTGGAAGTGGAAACGGTATTAATATGACGGCTAACAAATATGCACAAATACGATCAGCTTTATGCTGGACGGCTGAAATAGCCAAACTGGCCCGCCAGCATAACAACGCCAACATAATAGCACTACCCGCAAGGTTTATTGAAACCAATGAGGCGTTAAAGGCCGTGGATGCTTTCCTGGAAACCGAATTTGAAGGAGGAAGGCATGCCAACAGGGTAAACAAAATTGCCTGTTAAGTTATTCCATTAACAAAGCCTCAACAAACTTGATGGTTTGTTCAGTATAATGATTGTAATAAAGGCCTGTTGACGGACCATAGAATCCTGTATAGATTTTTCGCACGTTTCCTTTTTTGTCAAGGTATAAGGTTGTGGGGTATGACCATATTTTAGTAATGGACGGTAATGCTTTTGACGTGCTTTCACCTGCGGGCGTACCGGCAATTAAAAAATCAAAGTCCAGGTTAAGGTTTTCTTTCATTTTATTGACGGCTTCAACCGACCTGGTGTAATCATCGGTTCTTTCAAAACACAAAGCCAAAATTTCAAGACCCTTGGATTCATACTTGTTTTTTAATTCCTGCATAAATAAAGTCTCATCCATGCAATTTGGACACCAGCTGCCCATGACTGAAATAATCACGGGTTTGTTTTCAAATCGTTTTGAGGGATAAGTAACCACGTTTCCTTTAAGGTCTTTAAAACTAAAGGCAACTGTTTTTTGACCGGGTTTTAAAGTTGTCAATGAATCGGGATTTCTCAATTGAGCTTTGTCATTACGCCAGGCGGTCCATGTTTCATAACTATGCGTACCCGAATAAAAAGCACCATTGGTAATGGAATCGCCTTTTATAGTTCCTTTAAACAGGAAAGCGTGGCTCCCGTCAAAACAGGATAGTGTAAGTTTGTTGTTAACCACTTTTCCTTCCAGGTAACGGTAATCGCCCGTCTCGGTTAAAAAAGTTCCTGTCACAGTATAATTGGTGTTCTTTAAAGGATCCTGCCCAACGGGTGTAAATTCATTAAAAATACCAATTGCTTTATAACGTTCGTTTGCTGTTCCAAAATCACATTCCCATTTTATACCTGTTACCGATGGCAATAATAATGTTGAGGGTTTATCAATGCTCATGTAAGCAAAAACAGGTATTCGGTAATTATTGCCCCTGCTCAGGTTTCTCCACTCTCCCCTCAAATATCCGGGACCCGCCTTTAAACAAAAAATATTTTGGAAAACAGGTGTGCTGAAAAATATGCTATCGCCTTTCACTTTTATAGGCGGGCACACAATTTTTTCGGTTGCATTAATAATGGTAAAAGAAGAATCTTTTGAACTATATTGACAGTGAAAAGACAATGTGTCTTTCGAAAGAACTAAATTGAACATCCACGGGCCATTTTCTACAAGAGTGTTGTAAGGAGTGTTATAATTCCAACCCTTTATATCATTACGATACCTCGAACACCTGTGCTGTGACAACAATCCAACAACTAAAATGGCTAAAAAAAATACCCTCAACCCCTTCATTTTAACAGCAATTTGGGAAAAATAACCATACCCCGTGCAACTTTTTATGGTTAAATTAGGTCTCTTAATTGTAAACTCAATGACGGATGAGGAGTTAATCGAAGGTTGTAAAGCACGCAATCCATTGTCACAAAAGCAGTTGTATGAAAAATACAGCCGCAAAATGATGGGGGTTTGCATGCGATACATGAATAACCGCGATGAAGCCGAGGATGTATTGCAGGATGGGTTTGTAAAGGTTTTTGAAAAGATTGGTTCTTTCCAAAGCCAGGGTTCTTTTGAAGGTTGGATCAGGCGTATTTTTGTGAATACCGCGCTGGATAGTATACGCAGGAACAAAGAACACAATTTGCTTGCTGACATTGACCAGGTGGGATATGCACTTGACTCGGGATACAATGTTGAAAGCACATTGAATGCCGAAGAACTCCTGAACATTTTGAACAATATTCCCACGGGGTATAAAGTTGTGTTCAACATGTTTGTGATTGAAGGATACAGCCATAAAGAAATTGCCGAAGAACTGGGCGTTTCGGAAAGTACGTCCAAAACACAGTTCCTGAGAGCCAAAGCATACCTTGTAAAAGCTATGCAAAAACAAAAAATGATTGATTAATTAGTGGAAAACAATATAAACATAGAAAACCTATTCAAGTCAGGCCTTGAAAACATGGAGTCAAATCCCCCGGTGGGCGGATGGGAAGCCATACAGGCCAAGCTTGCTGCCAATGCTGCTGCGTCTACTACTACTGCTGTTGCTGCCAAGGCTGGTTTAGGTTTTGCTAAAATTGCTGCCATTGCAACCATTGCCGTTGGAACAGGGCTGGGAGTTGGGTATTTTGTATTTAAAGGTGATGATAAAAAAGCCGGTAATACACCCACTCAAACCACAAATACTCAAACCACAAACAATTCGAACAACAATACCGTTGAGCTCCCAGGCAACGTACAGGTTACCGAAATTAAGAGTGTAACCAACCAAGGGAAAGTACTTTCTATCATGCAGGTTACAAAAGGCAACGAAACGCAAAAAGTACTGGTTGAAATAAACCAATCTGAAACCGACAAATCGCCTTCAGTAGTTGGCCAGTGGCTAAGTACCGATAAAAACAAAAACAAATACAGCCAGGAACTCATCAATAAACTATTGGCCCAAATTGATTCAGACGATGAAACAAGTGTTGAGCCAGCAATTGAACCTGCAAATACCAATACAGACGTTAAAGTGTCAAAACTGGAGGAAAACGAGGTTATAGCAGGTATCAAAGCCAATGTATGGTCAGGTCAGGCTCCCTTAACAGTTGACTTCAGCAACCTTACTCCGGCCGAGGGATATGACTGGAGTTTTTATGAGAACGGCCCAACAAGCAAAGAGTCATCTCCGCGTTACACGTATACCGAGCCAGGAAACTACATGGTGTCTTTAACAGTTAAAAACAAGGCAGGTAAGTCTTACACAAATAAAGTATTGATTACCGTTGAAGAGAAAAAAGCAGAAGAACCTGCACAAGAAGCTTCAGTTATAAACAGGTTGCCAAACGTATTTACACCAAATGGCGATGGTAAAAACGACCTGTTTAAATTAAGCGGTAAAAACCTGGAGAAATTCCACATGACTATTGCTGACCAGAACGGAAAGATTTTGTTTGAATCAGATGACATAAACCGTGGTTGGGACGGCCAGGACGCTCCAGAAGGAAATTATTTCTGCACGTTTACCGCAAAAGGTAAAGACGGTGTTGACTACGGTAAGAAATATTTAATAAAATTAAGTCGCTAACTCCTACCTCACACATACAATAAAAGGGCCGCTTCGTGTGGCCCTTTTTTATTTTAGCGTTCGGCCATCTTCTTTAAACGTTCGGCCACGGTTTGCTTACCAAGCAACGCGGTTATTTCAAACAAAGCAGGCCCACCGGCAGCTCCGGTCAAAGCCACGCGGTACAATTGCATAACCTCACCGGTTTTTACACCCATAACTTCGCATGTTTGTTTAAATATGTTTTCAGTGGTTGCCGCATCAAACGGTTCGGTTCCTTCATATGCAGCAGCCAGGGCGTTAAAAAACGCTTTGCTTTTATCATTCCAGCGCTTCTTAATCACCTCTTCATCGTAAGCAACAATGTCTACAAAGAAATAACTTCCCAGGTTCCAGAACTCGTTTACAAACTGTGCTTTTTCCTGCAACAGTTTACACACACTTTCAAGGTATGCAGGCGCAGGCTTTATGCCGCGTATATCCAGTTCAGGCCTCCAGGCATCGGCCAATTCAAGCGGTGTACGTTTACGCAAATATTGCTGGTTAAACCATTTTGTTTTTTCAGGATCAAATTTTGCCCCGCTTTTACTAACGCGTTCCAATGAAAACTGCTCAATCATTTCGGCCATGGTCAACACTTCATCATTACCACTTGGGTGCCATCCCAACAACAAAAGCATGTTTATAAACGCATCGGGAAAATATCCTTTTTCACGGTATCCGCTTGAGGTTTCCATTTGCCCGGTTTCAGCATTCACACCCTTCCAGTCCAGCGGAAAAACAGGAAAACCTAAACGGTCACCATCACGCTTGCTTAATTTTCCATTTCCATCAGGCTTGAGCAACAAAGGTAAATGCGCAAACTCCGGCATTACACTTTCCCATCCCAAATACCGGTATAATAAAACATGAAGCGGGGCTGAGGGCAACCACTCTTCACCACGAATTACGTGTGTAATTTGCATTAAATAATCGTCAACAATATTGGCCAGGTGGTACGTTGGCATACCATCGCTTTTATACAAAACTTTATCGTCAAGTTCATTGCTGTTTACAACCACCCACCCACGAATAATGTCTTTCAAACGCACTTCTTCGTTACGGGGTATTTTAATGCGCACAACATAGGGGTCGCCCGACTCCAGCTTACGTTTCACTTCATCTTCACTCAGGGTTAAGGAGTTTTTCATTTCCTGGCGCGTAATGGCATTGTACGAGGTTGACTTTGCTTTGGCAGCCTCTAAACGTTTGCGCATAGTGTCCAGCTCCTCTGAGGTGTCAAATGCATAATACGCATGGCCGCTATCAATCAATTGCTGGGCGTATTGCTTATAAATGCCTTTTTCCTTGCGTTCACTTTGGCGGTAAGGCGCATGAGGGCCATCACCAAAACCAACTCCTTCACCCGGCTCAATTCCGCACCACTTTAAAGCCTCAATTATGTAGTTTTCGGCACCCTGTACAAATCGCCCCTGGTCGGTATCCTCAATACGCAAAATAAAATCGCCATTGTTTTTTTTGGCAAACAGGTAATTGTACAAAGCCGTACGCACGCCTCCCATGTGCAGGGGGCCGGTTGGGCTAGGGGCAAAACGTACACGGGTTCTTCTTGACATAGTGTTAAAATTGGGAGGGCAAAGGTATAACTAATTAGATATAAGACGCTAGACACAAGACGCAAGAAAGATTAATGAAAAGGGAGCCTTGCTGGCGTCTAGTGTCTTGTGTCTCACAGTCTTTAATTTTGTTAAAACCACAACTATCTCCTTCTAAACCCGTATTTTTAACCTTGCCCAAAAAAGCGTTTTAACACAATTAGTGCAAATTCGTGTAATTGAGGCGAACCAAACCCGTTATAAGGCGTACAGGAATAATATGAGTGATAATTTCAATGCATTATTGGTAAAGCTTGATGAGTTTACACGAAAGTTTTACAAAAACCAGTTGCTTCGCGGCACATTGATTTTTTTATCCGTAATTCTTATCGCTTTTTTAGCCTGCCTGTTTACCGACTTTTTTGCCAAACTAAGCACAGCCGGTCGCACATTTTTGTTTTTTTCGTTCACAGGCCTAAGCCTGTTTTCGGCCGCAACATTAATTGTTATGCCGCTTACCAGGTTATATAAACTGGGTAAAATCATATCGCACCAGCAGGCCGCAAACATCATAGGGCGGCATTTTCCGCAGGTAAATGATAAAATCATCAATACACTTCAGCTGCAGGAGTCGCCTGACATTTCGGGCACGCAAAAAGAACTTATTCTGGCGTCCATTAACCAAAAAATAAATGAGTTAAAGCCCGTAGCCTTTACATCGGCAATTGATTTGCGCGAAAACCGCAGGTATTTAAAATACGCATTACCACCAATGGGGATTTTAATTCTTTTGGGTCTTATCAGGCCCGAAATAGTAACCGATGGAACATCAAGGCTGTATAACTATGATTCGGAATACAGGCCTGTTGCGCCTTTTCAGTTTGTTGTTTTAAACAATGAGCTGGTTACAGCCGAAAAGTCTGACTTTACCGTACAGGTTAAATTTACGGGTGAATCATTGCCCAATGACGCCAGTATAGTTATTGGTGACATTACCTACCGGTTAACAAAAACGTCAAAGACCAATTTTGAGTATACCATGCGCAATGTGCAGGGCAATACCAGTTTTCATTTAACGGCTGCCGGTTTTGACAGTAAGCCATATGAGCTTAAAGTATTGCCAAGGCCAACACTTTTGGACTTTAACATCAAGCTTGAATACCCTAAATACCTTGGCAAGCAGGACATTACGGTAAACAAAACAGGTGACCTGAACATTCCTGAAGGCACAAAAGTTACCTGGAACATATCCACCAAAAACACCGAAAAGCTCAAGTTTTTATTGGGCGATTCTACGTATAGCCTAACCCCGTTAGAAAACGGATTTTCCCAGTTTAAATTCAAGGCCCGCTCATCGCAGCGCTATAGCTTTATGGCCTTTAACAGCAAGGTAAAAATACACGACTCGCTGGGCTATTTTATCAATGTAATTCCTGACCAATACCCGCAAATTACCGTTGACGAGACCATTGACAGCGTACAGGTACGCAACCGTTATTTCATGGGCCAGGTTAGTGATGATTATGGGTTGAGCAATCTTAAATTCTATTACAAATACATTCCTGATTCAATGAAAAATTCAGCAAAGGATTTTGAGTTGAAAGACATGTCGGTTTCATTTGCCAAAGCAGGCACCAGCTCAAAATTCATCCATTATTGGGCAATGGACGGGCTTGTGCTGAGCCCGGGTGACCAGGTGGAGTATTTCTTTGTTGTTTGGGATAACGATGGTGTAAACGGCCCTAAATCGGCCCGCAGCCAAACCAAGGTTTTCAGGGTGCCAACGGTTGATGAGATAAACGAGAAGACCGAAAAGAATAATTCGGAAATCAAGAACCAGATGGAGGCAGCCATAAAGGACGCCCAAAAACTGCAAAAAGAGTTTGACAATTTCCAAAAGGACATGCTCAATAAAAAGAACATGGACTGGCAGCAAAAGAACAAAGCCGAGGAATTGTTGCAAAAGCAAATGGAACTGCAAAAAAAGGTGGAGCAAATGCAAAACCTGAATCAGCAGAACAATGAGCAAAAATCAGAATTTACCGAGCCCGATCCGGAGCTGCTGGAAAAGCAACAAATGCTTGACGAGTTGTTTGAAAAGCTCATGACCGATGAGATGAAAAAAATGCTGGAAGAAATCCAGAAAATGATGGAAAATGCTGACAAGAAAGCCATCCAGGACCAAATGGAGAAGATGGAAATGAACAACAAGGAAATGGAAAAGGAACTGGACCGTAGCCTGGAGTTGTTTAAGCAACTGGAGTTGGAGCAAAAAGTAGAAAACCTGACCGAAAAATTGGATGAACTGGCAAAAAAAGAAGAAGAGCTTTCGGAAAAAAGCAAAGACAAAAACGCCAATAGTGAAGACCTGAAAAAAGAGCAGGAAGACCTCAAGAAACAGTTTGATGAGGCCAAGAAGGAGATGGAGGAAATGCAAAAGCTCAATGAAGAACTGGAAGAGCCAATGGAAATGCCCGATATGAAAGAGGATCAAAATGCCATTGATAAAGAGATGCAGGACAGTAAGGAAAACCTGGAGAACGGTAAGAATAAAAAAGCCAGTGAGAACCAAAAAAGTGCTGCTGAAAAAATGCAGCAAATGAGCGATAAAATGCAAAAAGCCATGCAAAGTGCCCAGGAAAAACAAGCTGAGGAAGATATGCAGGCACTAAGGCAGTTGCTCGAAAACATCATAACCCTGTCATTTGACCAGGAAGAATTGATGAATGATTTTACAGTAACGGCCGCCAAGGATCCCAAGTATGTTAAACTTGGCCAGAAACAGCATAAACTAAAGCAGGACGCACGTAAAGTGGAAGACTCGTTATTTGCCCTTAGCAAGCGTGTAGTGCAGCTTAAAACATACGTGAACCAGGAAATAGGCAAGGTGAATGACAACATGGAGCTTGCGCTTAAAAAAATAGAGGAGCGCAACACCAACCAGGCTAACAAGCACCAGCAATTTGTAATGACATCGCTCAACAACCTGGCCTTGTTGCTTGACGAGGCCCTGCAGCAAATGCAGGCCCAGGCGCAAGCGCAGGCACAATCAAAAGGCAGTCCTAAAAAGGGGAACAAAAAAAGCAATTGCAATAAACCGGGGGCAAATCCCGGCAACAAACCAAGTGATAAACCCGGCCAAGGCCAAAACGGAAAAGGGAAGCCATCCATGAAGGGTATGAAAGAAATGCAGGAGCAGCTTTCAAAACAGCTTGAGAAAATGAAAAAACAAATGGAAGAGGGAAAAACACCTGGCATGAATGGTAAAGGCAGTGGCGGTTTAATGCCAGGTATGAGTGAGGACCTTGCAAAAGCAGCCGCAAAACAACAGGCCATTCGTCAAATGCTGCAAAAAATGGGGCAGGAACTAAATAAGGATGGAAGCGGTAAAGGCAACGAACTCAAGAAAATTGCCGAAGAAATGGAAAAGAACGAGGAAGACCTGGTTAACAGACAAATAACCATTGAAACCATTAGGCGTCAACAGGACATTTTAACCCGTCTTTTAGAGAGCGAAAAGGCCGAAAGGGAACGCGACCAGGACAATAAACGTGAGTCGAAGGAAAATAAATTTGAAGATTTTAGTAACCAAAAACAATTCCTTGAGTATAAACGCAAGAAAGAAAAGGAAATAGAGTTGTTAAGGACTGTTCCACCAGCACTAACTCCTTACTACAAGCAAAAAGTGAACCAGTATTTTAATAAGGTACAGTAAGCGCTTATGGAAAACGTTTATACGCAAAATGTGAACCAGATAAATTTCTCCTCCAAAGTCGAAAACCTCTCGCTCGTTGAAAAATTTATTGACGATGTGTGCGAGGAAAGCAAAGTCAACCATGACTTTTACGGCAATATTTTAATTGCGCTTACCGAGGCAGTGAACAATGCCATTTTTCATGGCAATTCAAGTGACCCAAAAAAACAGGTTATTGTTACCTGTAAGCAAAGTTCCAATGCCATTGCTTTTTTTGTTGAAGACCAGGGCAAGGGTTTTGACTATAATACACTGCCCGATCCTACTGATCCGGAAAATATAGAAAAGCCCAACGGGCGTGGTGTTTTTTTAATGAAAAACCTGGCTGACCAGGTTGAGTTCCACGACAACGGCCGCAAAGTGGAAATAGTCTTTAAAGTTTCGGCAAATTAATTGAATGTCAGCAAGTTATTCCTTTTCAAAGGAAGACACCACCTATAGATTTCTTCATAAAGATCTGATAATCAGATGGTTAACAAAATCCATTCGTTCTGAGAAGCATAACCCGGGTGAAATTTCTTTCATTTTTTGTTCCGATAAGTATCTTTTAAAAATGAATCGCGAGCATTTAAACCACGATTATTATACCGATATTATAACCTTTGATTATTGTGAAAACAAAACAGTCTCGGGTGATATATTCATAAGCATTGACCGCGTTAAGGACAATGCAAAAAAATACGGAGTCACAATTAAACATGAATTATACAGGGTAATGATACACGGCATTCTTCACCTTTGCGGGTATGGTGACAAGTCGGCCGCAAAGGCACGCATCATGCGACAAAAAGAAGATTATTACCTATCTTTGCACCCACTATTAAAATAGTGTTCCACGTGGAACAAAATGGCAATCCTTTTAGACGAATATGATGTAATTGTGGTGGGCGCAGGTCATGCCGGTTGTGAAGCCGCTGCTGCTGCTGCCAACATGGGGAGTAAGACTTTATTGGTCACCATGAACATGAACACCATTGCCCAAATGAGCTGCAACCCGGCCATGGGCGGTATTGCCAAGGGCCAAATTGTTCGTGAAATTGATGCCCTTGGAGGATACTCCGGCATAGTCACAGATAAATCCACTGTCCAATTCAGAATGCTCAATAGCTCCAAAGGGCCCGCTATGTGGAGTCCCAGGGCACAGTGTGACCGTATGCTTTTTAGCCAGCATTGGCGCATGATGTTGGAGCAAACTCCCAACCTCGATTTTTGGCAGGAGACCGCTGGCATGATCCTGGTGGAAGGAAAACGCGTGGTTGGGATAAGGACCTCCCTTGGTTTAGACATCATGGCAAAAGCCGTTGTATTGACCAATGGCACCTTTTTAAATGGCTTAATACATATTGGTGAAAAGCAATTTGGCGGTGGCCGTGCAGGTGAAAAAGCCGTTTATGGCCTAACTGAAAACCTGGTGTCTTTAGGCTTTGACTCCGGCCGAATGAAGACGGGAACTCCACCCCGCCTGGATGGTCGCAGCCTTGATTATAGTAAAATGGAACTGCAGCCAGGAGATGACTCAGGCGGTAAGTTTTCGTTCACTGATACCCCTTTAATTGATAAACAACTCCCCTGCCATATAGCCTATACTTCTGAATTAACCCATGAACTATTGCGTGAAGGATTTGATCGTTCACCCATGTTTAACGGGTCAATCCAAAGCACCGGGCCTCGTTATTGTCCCAGCATTGAAGACAAAATAAACCGCTTTGCTGAGCGCACCAGGCACCAGCTTTTTGTGGAGCCCGAAGGCTGGAACACCATTGAAATTTACCTGAACGGGTTTAGCACAAGCTTGCCCGAAGACGTGCAATTAAAGGCCTTAAAAAGTATAGCGGGCTTTGAAAAAGTAAAGATGTTCAGGCCGGGTTATGCCATAGAATACGATTATTTCCCCCCTACCCAATTGACCCATACGTTGGAAACAAAGCTGGTGGAGGGACTGTTTTTTGCTGGTCAAATAAACGGCACAACCGGCTATGAAGAGGCCGCAGGCCAGGGCTTAATTGCCGGTATAAACGCAAGCCTTAAAGTACAGGAGCGGGATCCTTTTGTGTTAAAGCGCAACGAGGCATACATAGGCGTTTTAATTGATGACCTGATTACAAAAGGAACCGAAGAACCCTACCGCATGTTTACCTCAAGGGCCGAATTCAGGATCCTTTTAAGGCAGGATAATGCCGATGAAAGGCTCACTCCACTTGGTCACAAAATAGGCCTGGCAAGCGATGAGCGTCTTAAAAAAGTAGAATCCAAAATTGCTCAAACCGACAAAATCATACACTTTTTTAAAACAGAAAGTGTAGCCCCTGAGGACATAAATCCGCGCCTCGAAGAGCTGGGATCGGAGCCGCTTAAACAAAAATACAAGATGTTTACGGTGCTTTCAAGGCCTCACGTAGGCATTAACGACTTCATGAATTCAGCCCCGCTTAAATCGCTTGTAAGCGCCTTAAACGGAAATGCAAAAGAGGTGGTAGAGCAGGCCGAGATCAAGATGAAGTATGAAGGGTACATTGGCCGTGAAGAAGAGCTGGCCGGTAAAATGCTTAAACTTGAAAACATAAGTATACCTGCCGACTTTGATTTTACCAAGCTAAGTTCCATGAGCATTGAATCAAAACAAAAACTAACATTAATACGGCCAACTACAATTGGGCAGGCATCCCGTATCAGCGGAGTCAGCCCAAGTGATATTTCGGTACTCTTAATTTATATGGGGAGGTAATGTTCCACGTGAAACAAGCAGCACAATTTATAACCGATTCCACCTGCCCATCGTGTGGTGGCAATACCTTTACTCCTCACCTTTCAGCCGTAGATAATACCTATAGCAAGCTTGAATTTAAGCTGGTGAAATGTACTACCTGTGACCTGGTGTTTACCAATCCGCGCCCGGTTGAAAATGAAAACGGGAATTACTATAAGTCGGCCGACTATATATCACATACCAATTCAACAAAAGGCATTATAGGGATACTCTACAGGTGGGTTCGAAACATAAACCTGAAACGAAAAGTAAAGGTGCTTCAAAAGCACAATTCGGGAAAAGAGGTCTTGGATATTGGCTGTGGCACCGGGTATTTTCCCAAAGCAATTAACGCAGTCGGATACAAAGCTGTGGGTGTTGAACCCGATCCTGACGCGTTGAAATTTGCTGTAGAAAACAATAAAATTGAAGCCTATCCTCTCGATAAATTAGCTATATTCAACAGGCAGTTTGATACCGTAACCATGTGGCATGTGCTGGAACATGTGTACCATTTAAGGGATCAGCTGGAAACCATTAAAGGATTAATTAAACCAGGCGGATTGTTTGTGATAGCACTACCCAACTATAAAAGTTTTGACGGAACTCACTACAAGGAGGCCTGGGCAGGTTATGATGTGCCAAGGCATTTATACCATTTTGAAGAAAAAACCGTGAAAGGCCTGCTTAACTCATTCGGGTTTGAACTGGCGGATGTATTACCCATGAAATTTGACGCATATTACGTCTCTATGCTGTCTGAAAAGCATAAAGGGGGATCAATGCTCACCGCCTTTTTTAAGGGCCGCAAATCAAACGCCATGGCACGAAAAAAAATGCACCCCTGGTCAAGTCAAATCTACGTGTTTAAAAAAGCACACTAGCAGTTAAATTACCCAATACTAAAAAGCAAGGCCTTTCGTTATAGCATCGTGTTAAGTAAAATCAAACATATTTCCATTCTTGTTTTTGCCCTTGTGGCATTTAACCTGCCGGCACAAAAAGTTGGTATTGGTGAGTGGGACAGTTATTTTACCCTTACAAACATGTATGATGTGGTTGAAGGTCCCGATGGAAAAATATTTTGGGTATCGGAATTATCGGCCATGTATTATGACCCGGCCGATCAATCCGTAACCGAATTGAATAAGATTGATGGCTTCACGCAAACAGGTTTTACCCAGCTCGCCTATAATTCAAATACCAAAACCGTTGTATGCGCTTATAACGATGGTAACATTGATTTGCTTACCATGGATGCCAACAACAAGCCAAGCTTTGTGAACATGGCTGCCATTAAATACTCATCCATAACAGGCGATAAAAAAATATACTCACTCTATTCCTACAATGACTATGTATACGTTTCCTGCGGTTTTGGTATAGTGGTTATTGACCTGGTGCATCACGAGGTAAAAGACACCTACATTATTGGAAACAGTTCAACCCAAATAAAAGTGAACGGTGTGGCCATTGGGGCTGATACCATTTATGCCACAACAGATAATGGCATATACAAAGCGTACCAGTATAACCCTTTCCTGAACTATTACACCGCCTGGTCAAAAATGACATCACTGCCAGCCTGGCTCGTGAATAAAACATTCAAGGCGCCTGCTTACATCAACAACAGGCTTTTCATCATTCCTGACAACACCGCCTTTGGTACCGATACCATGTACTACCGCGAATCGGGCGTGTGGACTAAAACACCTTTATTCCAAGGGTCAGATTACAACGAAGTAAATCTGGCTGCCAATGGAAACCTCATATTTGCCTGTTACAATAACATTGGGCAGGTTAGCCAGGCCATAACCTTGGTGGATAATGTATTTGATTATGCCGGAAGCGGATCATCTCCAAAAGCCAACACCGCCATTTTTGCGGCAGATAACAGGTATTACGTGGCAGACCAGTTTAAGGGTCCCATTCAATGTGTAAACGCCTATGCGTTTACTTCCCTGCTTCCTGGCGGAACAGTTACCTCTTCGGTAAGGCGTCTTGCAGCTACAGCTGATCAACTTTGGGTAGCCCCAGGCCATGTGGAGGGAACCATTTTTACCAACACATTTAACACCGATTTCTTTTCGGTTAAGGAAGGAAATGACTGGACATACATTGACGAATCCACAGACCCTATTCTGTTGAATTCTTGTTACGATGTAATGGATGTTACCATTGATCCGCTTGACCCAACCCATGTAATGGCAGGGGCCTGGTCTTTCCAGGGTCTTATTGAGATTAAGGATAAAAAAGTAATTGCTCTTTACGATGAAACAAACAGTATCCTTTTCAGCCCGGTTAGCTACCCAGGCTTTTGTGGAGTGGCAAGCGTGTTGTATGACAAGGATGGAAACCTTTGGTGCCTTAACGGGCAGGCCAATAAACCGCTGGTGGTAAAAACGGCTGACAACAACTGGAAGGCATTTTACCTGGGCAATGAGGCTGCAGAACGCACCTATTTTGACCTGGCCATTGATGAAAACAAATATGTGTACGTGCCCATTCCAACACGTGGGGCCAACGCAGGAGGCCTGGCTGTTTACAATTGCAACAACACCATTACCGATGATAGCGATGACCAGTCGTACTATTACAAAAACATTCCCGGATCAGGTAATTTACCCGATGCCGATGTACGTTGCGTAAGCGTTGATCTTGATGGTGAAGTTTGGGTGGGTACTACCAAAGGACCTTGTGTTATTTACAATCCGGCCAACATGTTCAACGGAGGCAATGCCGATGCGCAGCGTATACTCATTGAGCAGGATGGTAACACGCAAATACTTTTGGAAACCGAGCAGGTAAACTGCATTCGGGTTGACGGGGCCAACCGTAAATGGATTGGTACTGAAAATTCGGGTGTGTTCCTCCTATCAGAAGACGGTCAGGAGCAAATTTTTCATTTCTCGCAGGAAAACAGTCCCCTGCCCTCAAACCAGGTAAGTGATATTGAAATTAACCCAAAAACAGGCGAAGTGTTTTTTGCCACAGCAAACGGCCTTATTTCGTATCGTGGAACGGCAACCGAAAGCGTACTCCAATTCCAGGAAGTAAGTGTATTTCCTAATCCGGTTAGGTCAGGCTATACCGGGCTTATAGCCATAAACGGCCTAAGCCGCAACAGCGATGTAAAAATTACAGATATAGCCGGCAACATTGTGAATGTGGTGAAATCAGAAGGTGGCCAGGCCGTGTGGGATGGAAATAACATCAAAGGCCAACGCGTAAAAGCCGGAATTTACATGTTCCTTTGCGCTAAAGAAGATGGTTCTGATAAGATTGCCGGTAAGGTTATGATCATTGAATAATCATGCAAATCAAGTCCCAGGCCATTGTTCTGCAAGCGCTTAAACATCAGGACAACTCCCTGGTTTTGAAGCTTTTTACGCAAGAAAAGGGGCTAATTACCTGTTTTACAAAGCATAACACCTCAAAAAAGAAGCGCACAGTGAAGTGGCAATTGCTGGACGTGGTGGAACTGGACCTTGTGCACAGCAGCAACAGCGATTTCTACGGCATTAAAGAGGCCTCCTACGCATTTAAACACACCGGGCGGTACTTTGACCCATACAAGCTTTCCATGTCTTATTTCGTTGCAGAAACGCTTTTAAAAGCGATGAGCGAAAAAAATATTTCCTACCCCGAGCTTTATTCCTTTGCACTTGACAGCCTGAACAACCTGGAGGAAACAAACAACATTGCCATGTACCCCATTGATTTTATACTGAACATGGCCGACATCATGGGTATAAAACCAAAGGTGGTGGAGGGTGGATATGTTTTCAATCTTTCAGAAGGAACCATTGACACCAGGCCTGTGGGTTTACAAAGCGTAAGCACCAACGAGGTGGTCATGCTTGCAGGTTATATACGCAATGGTAATTTTGAACAGCCTCCGGGTAAGGAACAGCGGGGCCGCATGTTGCAGTTGTTGCTTGATTTTTTGAAATATCACCTCCCCGGTTTCATCGAAATAAAATCCCTGGCAGTATTGAAAGAAGTGCTAAATTAGCTCACAACTAATTTACTACCTATGAAATACGAAGTATTCAAGAGCGCAGTAAACAGCATGGGTAATGCTGTTCGCAAAAAAGTTCTGCTAGCTACTATTTTGCTTGCGTCAACAGGTGCAAAAGCTCAGTTTACATCAACCAACATCATAACCGGGTTACCCTTTCCGGTCTCGTTTGAAATTGCTCCCGATGGACGTTATTTTGTATCGTGCAAGGGTGGGGCGGGTTTTGGTTCACCAGCCAACGCCCAGGTAAGGGTTTATAACACGGCTGGTGTTTTCCAGGCTAATTTGTGGGATTTCACCGATTCGGTTGAGACGTATTTTGAACGGGGCGTATTGGGTGTGGCCACCGATCCCAATTTTTTGACCAACCATTATGTGTATGTGTTTTACAACCATGATTCGCCTGCTATGATTCGTGTAGTGCGTTTTAAAGAGACTTTAGGGGTTGGGTCTGACCCAACCATTATTTTTGAGGTGAATGATCCTTATACGGCAGGAAATCACACCGGGGGTAATATTCATTTCATGAATAATGACACAACGCATTTGTTCATCAGCATTGGCGACAGGGCAGTGACGTCAACCGCGCAGGACCTTACCAAGTGGGCCGGCAAAATACTTCGCATAAACAAAAACGGCTCTATTCCCACCAACAATCCGTTTTACGATGACGGAAATCCGGCTACCGGTAACGATGACCGTATTTGGACATATGGTCACAGGAATCCCTGGGACTTTACATTCAGCACACTTACTGACACTCTTTACAGCACCGAAAACGGTTTGAATACCGAAGATGAAATTAACCTGATTACAGGCGGAAACAATTATGGCTGGCCCAACTGTGAAGGAACGGCCCCATACCTTGGCTCGTGTACAGGGTATACTGCTCCGCTTGACGTGTGGACCGCCCCTGTGCCTGCTGTGACCGGAATCATGTTCTATACCTCACCGGTATTTCCTACGTATACCAACCACTTAATTGTAACCGATTACAATGACGGCAATGTTTGGGATATTGAATTGGGAAATGCACCGGTATACAACACCCTTGTTTCACGTACACTCATTTCTGCGCTTACGTTGACTGATGTGACCGATATACAACAAGGGCCTGAAGGCTGTTGGTATTTAAATCACAACGCCTATTCGGGCAGCGGTGTAATAAGGCGCTTATGTCCTACAGGATTTAGTGTGTCAGAAGCCTATGACGGCAATCACTATACCGTATACCCGAATCCAGCCAACGACATGTTGAACATTGCAGGCAAGAATGTAGAAAAGATAGAACTCATAGACCTGAACGGAAAAACAGTAATTTCTACCATGGAGAAAAGCATTGATGTTTCAACCCTGGCTACTGGTATTTATCAATTGCGTGTGAATGGTATTGCTATTGACAAAATCGTGAAACAATAATGGGTGAGGACCTATTAGATATTGAAAAAAAGAGTCCGCCCTGGTACGTAAAAGTTTGCAGGGTTGGGGCACCTAATGATAATTGGATGTATGGTTACATTATTTTATCATTGGCATTTGTACCCATTGGGTTTTTCATTGAGCCATTTGTTAAAGGAATGATATTAAGTATTGCCGGGCTGTTATCAGCACTTTGTTATATACCGGCATTGGTATGGTTGCGTAAGCATGACCAGTTCGAAAAAGGAAAGTAAAAAATAAACGTTTTTATGTATGACCGGTTGGCGAAAGCTGCCGGTTTTTTTTTGCCCAAATGTTTCGGGTAACACCCTGGCTGATAAATACGTTGGGCACATTGTTTCAGGGGCGATACCGCAAACGAGTAAAAGGCGATTTTTATAATTGTATATACAATAGTTGTATATACAAATTTAGCTATTCTGTTTCACCTTCCCTTAGTTCTCGTGTAAGTTTAGCAAACCCAAGAACCATTCCTTGTTTGTTGTGCAGGGCGGTAATTAATATGCTTCCCCAAAAGGTGGTACCGTCTTTGCGAACCCTGCGGCCAATGTGTTTGGCCCTGCCTTCCTTGGCAGCATGTTCAAGCAGACGTTGAGGTAGTTTTTCCTGCCTGTCAAGCGGCATATAAAATATACTGAAGTTTTGGCCAAGTATTTCATGTTCCTTGTATCCTTTGATCATTTCAACACCTTTGTTCCAACTTAGTATGGTTCCATCAAGATCCAGGAGAATAATGGCATAATCCTGAATTTCCTCAACCATTTGCCTGTGCAGTAGCGCAAGCATTTCCTTTTTCTCCATCAACATAAAAAATAATGAGGCCGAATTTAATTCTTTTATGCACAACGAATTTGCATAATGCCTGTTTTAGGAATTGTATTTACACGAATCTAATATTTGTATATACAAATGTTGTATATACAAAACAATGATTTCACTCAATTTCTCCATCCCTAAGTTCACGGGTAAGTTTTGTGAAACCTACAATGGCGCCTTCATCATCGTGCAAGGCAGTTATCAAAACACTTCCCCAGAACATGGAGCCATCTTTTCGCACCCTTCTGCCCACATGGCGCGCGCGCCCTTCGGTTGAAGCCATTTCAATGAGGCGCTGGGGCAAGTTTTCAAGGCGATCATTAGGCATATAAAATATACTAAAATTCTGGCCCACAATTTCTGCCTCAGTATACCCTTTTATTTTTTCAACGCCCTGGTTCCAACTCAAAATAGTACCATCAACATCCAAAAGAATAATTGCATAATCCTGAATTTCTTCTACCATTTGCCTGTGAAGTAGTTCCAATTTATCTTTTTTCTCTATTTCCATTGGGAGTTAGCGTTAAAATTTCACGAATTTACCGTTAACCCTACGTAAAAAGCTTACACAATTCACACGTTTTAAGCAACGGTATATTAATTTAACGCTTTTAACAGTTTTTGAATAGATCCAGTTATTGCCCACAAACACGCGCATAAAAATCAATTAAAATTGAAGTTTTTGGAGTTGATTAAGTAGTTGTATCACTTATGAATACATAAAGGCAATGTGTTTTTACACCATTTTAACAATCTGCAAAGGGCAATAAACCGTATATTTTCAAAATAAAAAAATGAGAACGCGTTTTTTAATTCTATCAATTGCCTCGATGTTTAGCTTTATAGCCTGCAAGGGACAAAAGCCTGATTCAACCCAAACCAAAACAACCCATATGGAACCAGCAAAGGAAGAAAGATCACACTACAATGAATTAACGACACAAGAAAAAAATGTATTGGTGAATAAAGCTACTGACAGGGCGTTTACGGGCGAGTATTATTTGAAAAAAGACAAAGGTGTTTACATATGTCGGCAATGCAATAATCCCCTTTACCATTCCGAAGATAAGTTTGAATCGCATTGTGGATGGCCTAGTTTTGACGATGAAATTAAAGGCGCTGTCAAACGTGTTGCCGATGAAGATGGTTACCGCATTGAAATCATTTGTAACAATTGCCAGGGGCATTTAGGCCATGTTTTTGAAGGCGAAGGGTTCACTGATAAAAACATACGCCATTGTGTAAACACAAGCTCAATCAAGTTCATTCCGGCAGCTGAGGCAAGCAAATTACCTCCTGTGATTGTTCTCAAGAAATAAAATAATCAGACTTCCTTATTTTCTTAAAAAGCCTAACTACCAATCGCTTCACCGGTTTTTTGAGTGGTAATTAACAGCTATTTATATCCGGCCGGTTAATAAATGCGCTTTTCCTGCGTTTTTGTGCTGGTTTAATAATTTACGTATGGTTAACTTTACCAATACCTATGAAAAAAACAATTTGTTTATTCCTGGTCATTATAACCATTTCCGCAAGAGCGCAGGTAGTGTTTTCAACCTTTATAAGCGGTTTACCCCTTCCGGTTGGATTTACCATTGCGCCTGACGGACGTTTTTTTATTGCATGCAAGGGTTATGCACCTTCGTATCCCTCAATTATAAAAACGTATGATGCAGCGGGTACTTTCCAAAACAATTTGTGGGATTTTACCGATTCGACCGAAACAGCTGGCGAAAAAGGTGTGTTGGGAGTTTGCACGGATTTGAATTTTAACGCCAATCACTATGTATATGTTTTTTACAACCATTTATCGCCAGCCAGCATACGTGTAGTGCGTTTTACCGAGGTAAGCGGTGTGGGAACAAGTCCGCAGGTAATTTTAAATTTACCTGATGCCTTTTCGGCCAGCTACCATACAGGTGGAAATATTCATGTGCGGCCAGGTGACCCTGGTCACCTTTACATTAGCATAGGCGATAAAGGAGTGGGAGCCGATGCGCAAGACACCACCAGGTGGAATGGTAAAATGCTGCGCATTGGAACCGATGGGTCAATTCCAACCGACAATCCTTTTTATGACGATGGAAATCCGGCAACCGGTCATGATGACCGCATTTGGGTCATGGGTTTGCGTAATTCATTTGACTTTACCTTTAGCGGGATGAATGATTCATTGTACGCTACGGAGAATGGGGTAAGTGCTTTTGATGAATTAAACATGTTGGAAAAAGGTAAAAATTATGGGTGGCCTTTATGCGAAGGCGTATCAGGAACCTGTACCGGTTTTGAAGTGCCACTTGACGTTTTTGGAGCAGCTGTACCCGCTTTAACAGGCATAATTATTTATACAGGAACAATTATGCCTGAAATTACCAATCATGCATTAATTGTAGACTATAACAATGGAAAAATAACGGATGTGGTTTTGGGCAATGCTCCGGTTTACGACCAGGTTGTGTCACGTACCCCTTTACCCGGAACAGGCTTTTTAAACCTTACCGATATTGAACAAGGCATTGATGAGTGTGTTTACGTATGTGAAATAAATGCGGGCAAAATCTCAAAAATTTGTGATGTAACCAGTGTGTATGAATTCGCAGAAAAAAACACGTTTGCTATTTATCCCAATCCCGTAAAAACCGAATTGACGATAGAGGGCAGTGTGGAGGCGGTGAAACTATATACTGCTCATGGCAGTGTTTTAAGCGAAACAAGATCAAACAAACTGGATGTATCAGCACTTGAGCCTGGTTTTTATGTTGTCCTGGTCAATGGCATCCACGCCTTCAAATTTCTAAAGGAATAATCGAGTTTTTAAAGATGGGCATACCCTTCCACTTCTGAATTATCGGATAAAGGTGTTATGAACACATATAATAAAACGATGGGAACAGATACTAATGTATGAACTGCAAATAGCAATGAAAGAATGATATTTGAACCATTGTGCGGCTTGCTATTGTCATATGTGTTTTTTTAAGTTGGGCTGGTTGTCGTTCGGCCGGGTCGGGCAACAATGCTAAAATGGGCTTTTATTATTGGCGCACCAGCTTTGAACCCAGCTATGCCGAAAAAAAATTATTGGACGAAACCCATGCCCAACGCTTGTACGTGCGTTTTTTTGACCTTGACACCAGGTGGTATTCAAATGACAATTATACCCTTGAGCCTGTAGGCCGTTTGCAAAGCAAACAGCAATTCCCGGCCAATATTGAAGTTGTGCCTGTTGTTTATATTACCAATTACGCATTGGAGCAACTTGAAACAAAAGCTGAACGGGAAAAATATGTTTCACTGATGGTGGCAAAAATAAACCGCATGGCGGGTAGGAACGGGAAAAAAAACATACATGAATTTCAATTGGACTGTGACTGGAC
The DNA here is from genome assembly GCA_035299065.1 of Flavobacteriales bacterium. Taxonomy (GTDB): domain Bacteria; phylum Bacteroidota; class Bacteroidia; order Flavobacteriales_D; family UBA2798; genus DASPJQ01. The sequence continues at coordinate 65,582 of DATGXI010000073.1, read as the reverse complement.
ACAAACCAACCGCGATGTATATTTTGCATTTGTAAAAGAATTTAAAGCCGCTGTTGATCCCGCAAAAGTGTCGGTAACCCTGCGCCTGCACCAGTATAAATACCGAAAAAAATCGGGGATACCGCCTGCTGACAGGGTTATGCTCATGTACTACAACATGGGGGAATTAGCCGAATATTCGCCTCAAAACTATGTTCTGAACAACACCACAGGCAAACAGTACCTTGGGGCAAATGAAAAATATCCATTGCCTATGGATTTTGCCCTGCCTTTGTATGACCAGGCCAGGAAATACAATGAGGATGGAAATTTCATAGAGTTTATTGATCATTACCGCATGCAGGAATTGCAGGATAAGAGTTGGATGAAAAAAACAGGCAAATATACCTGGGAAGTAAGACCAGCAAAGGAGCAGGTCCCAAAATTAACCTCTGACTGGGATTACCCTTCGGCAAAAGAAAACATGTATGAAGGTACAAAAGTGGTTTACGACAAATTTTCACGCAAGGATTTGTTTGAGGCAGCCCAACTTTTGCAGGAATGTGTGAATACCGAAAATTATAACGTGGTGTTTTATCACCTTGACCAAACCTATACTCAACAATACAAGGCATATGAACTGGAAGGCATTAAAGCTACTGTCAATTAGTTTGTTTATGGTTTTTACAGCTAAGCCCTGTGCATATTATGCGCTTGGTGATGACTACAGGATTGCTTTTTTCCTTCCGTTCAATGCCTTGAACCAACATTACCAGGATTTTTACTTTACGTTTGACAACGATGAAAAAAGCAATGAGCGGGCACAGGAATATGACCGTATGCGCAATTGCAATGAATGGGTACAACATTGCGGGAAGTCGGTTACCGTTAAAGATGTGTACGAAGTCCTGTATAACATGCCAGCAGGAAAATTTCCGGAAACGCAAAAAGGCTCCTACAGTAAAAAAAGGTTTTACCAGAACACATTTATTCAGTTCTTATTGGCAAAAAAAAACCAAGCCTACAGGAAATACATGAATTTTGCCAAGACCATTGAAGTGAATTGTGGTTGGAAAGATGATCCGTGGACCGAGGACATGGGTGATTACAAAAATAAAGAAGGGCTGGATTTTGATTCATACCGGGCTTTCGTCCAATGCAAAAATAGTTTTCTGAAAAAACGCTGGGCTTTTTTAATGATCAAACTAAACCATTACGGGGCAATTGAACCAGGGGCGCATGAAGAGGCAAAACGGTATATGGAAAAAAACCAGGACGGATCTATTATTGACTCCTGGGCTTGGTTTTACCTGGATGCAAATACTCCTGAACAGTACAACATACATTTTGCGCGAAGCATTGAAGGCAGTCGCGAAAAATTAATGCCGGCAGTAAGGCTGTTCAATACAAAACACCTGTATTCTTCCATAAAATGTGTGCAGGATAAAAGGGTACGTTCAAATATATATGTTTTGCATGCGCTTAACCAGCCGCAGCATGCATTACCATTTATTGAAAGCGCCTGGCGTGAAAATCCCAACAATGAGTTATTGCAATTACTGGTATGCCGTGAGATCAATAAATGTGAAGACTGGATACTTACAAAACCCATAACCGGGTTTAGCGCCTCGGTAAGGGCATTGAACATACCTGAAAGTGTAGATTATCAGCCGTGGATGTATGATACCGCACGTTTGCATGACATGGAATACGCGCGTAAATTCCAGGCATTTTTATACAAAGCCCTGCAAAGTGATAAAGTAAAGCACAAGCGTTTTTGGCGCCTTGCAGCTGCACACCTGGCTTTTACAAGAGGGAATTATACCATGGCACGAAAATACCTTAACCAGAGTACGTTTGACAGTGGTACAACCTATGGTGAGCAATACCAGCTCACACGTTTTTTAATTGAAACCAGTGCACGTGGTAACTTTGGCTCAAGCAGTGAGGCCGATTTCATTGAACTGTACAAACAACTTGATCAATCACACATTAAAGAAAGAGCACGCCTGAAAGAAAGGTTGGTTATGTATACCGCAAATTGCCTGCGTAAAAGTAAAAAACTTCACAGGGCGGCATTGCTGGTATCTCATTTGGAAAACCTGGTATATGATTATTCATCACGCGCGTACCACGATTCGTTTTCTTCAAGCTGGATTACCTATTTAACCGAACATGGCAACACCACAACAGCCGATTCAATTATGCACTTACTGGCGAAAAAAGAACGAACCGGGTTTGAAGAATTTTTGCTGGCAAAATTTATAGCTGACAAAAAAAAGATGAACTCGTTGCGTGAATGGACAGGTTCATTGTATTTGCGTGAGCAAGCCTGGGAAAAAGCAGTGGTAGTCCTTAAACCTGTGCCAGCTATTTTTTGGAAAGACAATAAAAACGAGTGGAATGATTACAACCAGTACATGGATGCAAATCCGTTTCATGCCGAGTTTGACCACAGTCACCGGCACACCGCATTTGATTCGGTACGCTACAACAAATACACATTTGCTTTAAAGGCAGCCAAACTGGCCAGGTTGGTGAAGCGTGGGGGTAAAAAGGGACTGCAGGCACAATTGGCATTGGCACATGCCCTGTTTAACATGACCACGCATGGCAATTCCTGGGTTGTTTCGCGCAATTCCTGGGAGTCCTATGGGTATGGTTACTGGAAGGAATTTGGCGATGATTTTTTTGCCTGTAAAAGCGCATTTAAAGCGTATAAATCGGTGTTTGATAAAGCTACCGACCGTGAAGTAAAAGCCACGTGTTGTTTAATGATGCAGGTCTGTTTGCAATACAAAGAAAACTACCGTGAAGCCAACTACCTTAAATCAACACACAGCAACAACCGCTACATTAATTTATTCCTTAACACGTATAGCGATACTGAGGTTTACAGGGAAAGTTTAAGCATGTGTGAAGGGCCACGTGAATTTAAAAAAGCGTTGGCGGTTAATTAATGGTTTAGCTCTAAATCGTGCAAGGATCGGCAAACCATCACAACAAGCTGTAAATCAACCTAATTATTCAAAATCTGCAAATTTTTTCACGATCAATTTAAAAAAGGGCTACTTTTGTGCTTGTCTTTCGGTTATGTAAGAGTAACTGATTATACAGAAGAGGCGAGAGAATAGGCTCACAGACCCTCTGGCAACCGCTGAAAATTTAAGATTTGAAATTTTAAATTTGAGATTGAAAAGGTGCCAATTCCTACCTAAGCCTGGAAAAACCAGGAAAGGAAATATAAAAAGTGAAAAAATGAAATACGCAGTATTCACGAACACCACTGGAAAAATAAGTGCTGTGAGTAAAAAACTAACCAACGCTCCGGCTAAACGCCTTAATACAAAAAAGTCCCTTACAGGACAAACCTGTTGTTACATGTGCTGTTGCATACTGTAAGCAGGTAATATTTACGTAAATTTTACTTTGATTACTGCAGGCACACCAGCATGTGCGTTGTTGTCACTTAAAATTTATCACGGCAGGCATGTTTGTTTATTTAGTTTATATAGTAAAATCATGAAGGAAATCACCAAAACTCAAGGGGTGATTTCCCAAATGGTTTGGGAGAAGTAAAAAATGAAAACAATAGAAATTCAAAAAAATAAAAACGTAAAAGTGTTTAAGCCGGCCCAGGCATTTTACCTGGAGTGCGGTGGCGTTATTCCTCAACTGGAAATAGCCTATACAACATTTGGTACGTTGAACGCCAATAAATCAAACGTGGTTTGGGTTTGTCATGCGCTTACAGCCAATGCAAACCCAGTTGAGTGGTGGCCTGGTTTGGTTGGCGAAGGATTTATTATTGATCCTGCAAAACATTTTATTGTTTGTGCAAACATTCTTGGTTCATGTTACGGTACAACCGGACCACTTTCTCCCAACGCCCAACGCAGAAAAAAATATTACAGCGAATTTCCCTTTGTAACCGTGCGCGACATGGTAAACGCACATGTTTTACTGGCCGATGAGCTGGGCATAGATAAAATAAAATTATTGATTGGCGGATCATTGGGTGGGCAACAGGTAATGGAATGGAGTATTATTCAGCCAAACAGGATACAAAACCAGGTATTGCTTGCAACCAATGCCTTTCATTCACCTTACGGTATTGCGTTTAATGAAAGCCAGCGGCTGGCTATTTATGCCGATGAAACCTATGCACACAATACCGAAACTGGAGGGGCAAAAGGATTGAAAGCAGCCCGGTCCATTGCATTAATCAGTTACCGGACCTACAACGCATACAATGCAACGCAAAAGGAAGAAGACATACAAAAAACAGATGGGTACAATGCAGCGGGGTACCAGCAATACCAGGGCGACAAACTGGTTGACAGGTTCAACGCATATTCATACGTGACACTTAGCAAAGCCATGGATTCGCATAACGTAGGCAGAAACAGGGGAAGCGTTGAAGAGGCATTGGCAACCATTAAAGCAAAAACCATTTGTATTGGTATAACCTCTGATATTTTATTTCCACCCGTTGAACAGCAATTTTTGCAAAAGCACATTGCGGGAGCAACGTATGTTGAAATAGATTCTTCTTACGGGCACGATGGATTTTTAATAGAAGTAAAAAAACTAACCGAAATAATTAAGGAATTACTTTAACAATGACAACAAGAAAGAGTTTGAATATTGGCTTATTTGGCTTTGGCTGCGTAGGGCAAGGATTGTACAATGTACTTAAGAACAGCACTGGTATTAAAGCTGAAATAAAACGCATTTGTGTGAAGGACCAGCATAAGCAACGCCCTTTGGAAAAACACCTGTTTACCTTTGACAGGAATGAAATTCTGAACGACCCTTCCATAAACCTGGTGGTGGAATTGATAAACCATGCGGGCGATGCATTTGAAATCACCAAAACCGCGTTAAAAAACGGTAAAGATGTTGTTACCGCCAATAAAAAAATGATTGCCGAACATTTTAACGAGCTCATTCAATTGCAGGAAGAAACAGGCCAGGCTGTATTGTATGAAGCATCGGCTTGTGGCAGTATTCCTATTATTCGCACGCTTGAGGAGTATTATGACAATGAAACATTAAATGGCGTTAGCGGTATATTTAACGGCACAACCAATTTTATACTTACAAAAATATTTAACGAAGGACTGGATTACGATACTGCACTTGCACGCGCCAAACGTTTGGGTTTTGCCGAGGCCGATCCTACATTGGATGTTGACGGTTATGATGCCAAGTATAAGTTACAGATCTTAACGGGCCATAGTTATGGGGTATTTACACGCCCGGGCGATGTATTGAATTTAGGTATTCGCCATATTCATAAAAACGATTTTGAACTGGCCAAACAATTGAACGCAAAAATCAAACTCATTGCGCATGTGGGTAAGGTTACCGAAGACGAAATAGCCTTGTATGTTGCTCCACAACTAATAACAGCCGAACATTTATTGTTCAATGTGGAAAATGAATACAACGGAGTGATTGTTGAAGCCTCGTTCAGCGACAAGCAATTGTTTATTGGAAAAGGAGCAGGCGGAAATCCTACAGGTTCAGCTGTGTTGTCTGATATTTCGGCTGGAAGCTACAAATACAAATATGAGTATAAAAAAACCAGTCAGCGTAAATATGGGTTTACCAATGATGTGAATGTATTCATAATTTTAAGCGGCCAAAGAGCCAGTGCTGTTAAAATTAAGAACGCAACCCTGCACAAACTTGACAACGATTCGTATTATGCAAAAGCAAGCCTTCAGAGCCTTATAAATGCAAAAGAAGAAATTGAAAATAATGGAGTGTTTGTAACCCTGGTTGCGGATGCTGAATTGCAGGAAAAATTACTTGAACGAGTAGTTGAGGAAGCTATTTGATTTTATACCTGAATACGATGGATGCAGTTAAGGGACATAAGTTATCACTTACCTGCAGGTAGTGCAATGATCCACCGGTATCGTGATAAATGTATTTAAAGTCGGCAGTAAGAATGCGGTTCACATTTTGGGCCACATTTAACCCTACCATAAAATTTTGTTTTTCACCAATACCCTGGTCCAGTTCCAGGCAAACATCAACCTGGAATGTATTGCTGTGTTGCAAGGCGTTGAGGTTATTGTCACTATAATAGTAATTGGCATTGCTGCCTGTGTACCGAAACTCGGTTTGTGAATGCGTTAGTAAAGCCGCATTAAAACCCGCAAGCAATTGCGCCCCGTTTTTATTCAGCTTGATGCTGGCCATTACGGTAGTGTTTACCATGTTTTGTTTTAACAAGGCAGCATTGTTTTTTTCAAACCTGAACACATAATTTTTCAAACCGAAACTAAGTGACGTTTGTAAACCAAATGCCGCATGGGTGGGCTGGTAACGGTACCACAAGCCCGCATTTTTCTCAAACCCTATAAGGTAATGATCAACCGAGCGGTTGAACGATGATATAGCTCCCAGATTTACACTTGCCCCGGTGCTGTGTTGGGCAAACAAAGGGGAATAAATCAAAAAAGTCAGCATGCAGATGCTATAACTACGAATCATTCGCTGTTTTTGAAAGAAAACGTTGTGATGGAAAACTTATTGTGTTGAGTGTTTACTCCTCGGGATTACTCTGCCACTTATAACTTAATGGAATTATAACGAATGCAACCAACGCAATTACCAGGCCGGCATTTATATATGCAATGGTAGCCCAGTTGGCCTGTATCCATGTATGAATGTCAGGCTCACGGTATGTTACTGTAAGCACGTGGTCAATGCATTCCCTAACCTCGTGTGTATGGTCGTAAATTATCTGCATCATAAACGGAAAAACAAATCCCATGGAAGCCATGAACCAAATAAACACAATGCCAGCCAGTGTATGGGTTTGTTTTGCACGTATGAGTACAATTGCCAATATGAGAAACAAGAGTGATAATATAATTACCAGTGTTGGAATTTGGTTGTGACCAAATGAATTGACAGCCGACATGCCCAGTAAAATAATCCACACAATACCGCCTACAATGGAAATAAGCCAGGCCTTTAGACTGGTAATCCTGAACGAAAAAATAAACAATGCAATTCCAAGGGCAAAAAACAGTTCCAAAAAAAACACGTCAGTTCCCAGGTATTTACGGCTACGCGCATGCTCAATCATGTTTATGCAGGCAACAAGGTCCTCAACATTGGCTTTGTATTGTGTGCTTTTAAGCCCATCTCCTGGCGAATCAACCTCCTCGTATTCGTATGTATGTTCAACAATGTCGTACTGCACTGTGTAGGCACTGTCGGCAAAACAGGCGTTGGTAAAAAACGCGGCATCAATGTTATCATATACTTCGTATTTTTTACAAAGGGCCTTAAAATCATTAATACTGTTCAATATGGCTGTTTTATTGCCCTGGCGCAGCCATTTATGCGCAAGGTGAATGTGTGTGCGCCCTGCTTGCTGGTTACTTGTATAAAAGCGGCTGGTGCAATAATACAAATAGCTGTAGGAGGGAGTGTAGGTGGCAACTGGCGCAGTGGTTGATGGGGGCTCAACAGCTTCGGTATATTCCTGTTCAATGTCACACGGTGAACCCTCGCCATAATCGGGCACATCATTTTGCATGGCCACATTGAAATTGCGCGCGTCAATGGAATCACAACATTCCCTTTTTTCAAAATCATTGGCGTTAAAAGGAAGGAAACAGGCAGCCTGGTTAAGCTTGGCAACATCTTTTTCCAAATCAAAACCTACCGTATATTTTAAAATAGCATCGTTAAAACCCCTGTCATAAGCGCTGTAAAGTGTACATGCACCAAAACAAATAACAAAACAAACAATGAATTCCTTAAACAAATACAGGCGCGAAACCGGGTAAAATGATTTAAAGGCATTGTTGAGAAAATAGGTGAGAAGCCACACCAATAAAAACAAAACCACTACTAAAAGAAAAATTGAAAAAACCTCGTTATGGTTTTGGTAGTTGTAATAGCTATATCCCCGGTTTATTTTTTCAAGTGATTGAAACGAGAATCGCCCTGAAAAATAAAACAGGCAATGCAAAAGAATAATACCGGTACCTGCCCACACGGCTTTTGTGTTCCATAAAAGCGGGTGATTTCGTAACAGCCAGGTATTTAGTTTTTTTATCATTCTACAAAATAGCGCCTTGATGAGCGTGAAATGTTTCTTATATAATTAAATTCAAAATGGCTTCCCGCAATTTCCCTGTAAATGGCTTGACTGCTTACACCTGCCGGGAAATGAAAAATAAGTACACCACCGTTGTTTACTATTTTGGAAATGTTCAATGATTTAAACAAGAAAAGAAGTTCTTCTTTGGAAGCATTGGTTTCCATTTCAAATACCACTTCTTCAATTTCCCTGGCATGGCTGTCCTGGTATTTTGGAGCTCCGTTCTTCAGGAATATTACTTTATCAGAAACCTTTTCAACTTCGAACAATTGCTGAGAGCTTAATACTGTTGCAAACGGATTGGTTAGTGATTGTGACAAATGTTTAATGTCCTGTAAAATGGTTTGCTGGGCTAAAATATCAAGGTTGGCAAGTGGTTCATCCAACAATAAAATATGCGGTTTGCGCAGCAGGTTTTTGGCAATTTCAAAACGGGTTTTATAGCCTGAGGAGATGCGGTTCCAGTCAAGGTGTTTGTACGGACGCAAGCCCAGGCGTGCCACCATCATTTCTGACCATAAACGGTTTTCTTCGCCTTTAATGCCATATGATGAAAGTGTAAATTGCAGGTTGTTCATTAAACTGCCATACCAGCGCGGTATGCGTTGTGGAATATATACCAGTTTTGTGCGAAGCTCATATGGATGTATGTTTTCGTTTACAAAACCATAATTGATTGTACCGTGGTCAGGTTTTAACTCTTTTGCAAGTAAACGCAGCAAACTTGTTTTACCGTTACCATTTTCGCCAACAAGCCCAACAATTTCGCCCCGTTTAATGGAAAAACTAATGTCACCCAACCTGAACTTACCATTTGCATAGGCTTTGCGTAAGGTGTCCACTTCAATTACCTGGGCTGAAAGGGCCGGAACCGGAATTTGCAATTCCATTATTTTTTGAAGCACTTCATTTGCCTTTTCAACAAGCGAACCCGGGTTTGATTCTTTGTTTTCATCGTAGTAATCGCAAAACTGAAGGCAGGAAACAAAAATGGCAGGTGATTGTGTATCAAGCGCACAATCAATCAATCGCCTTGAGGCAAGGTGTACATCGCCATTGTTAAAGTGGCGTTGAACTTCGTTAACCCGTTGTGAAAAATCAATATACATGCGCAATGAGGTAAAACTACAAAAAACAGGTTTAATTGTGCAGCCAATCTATCATTCGCTGCCATTCTTTTATTTTTTTACGGTTTTTTAGGGCAAAACGGGTCGCTGTTTTGCGGGTTAACAATAAAAAGAAGGCTAAAAATTTTTTTATTGCAACGTTTTGGTATTGCCATTTAAATAACGGTTTTATCTTTTTAAAAGCGTTAGACAGCCTATATGTGCCTAATGCTTAACCAATTTTATTGTTTCCACCCCTGCTTTTGTATGCACGTTAATCATGTAAATGCCACGTTCAAACAAGGCAACATCAAGGGTTGTTTTTTGTTGGTCCGGCATAAACGAAACCATTTCTTTTCCTGAAACATCAGAAACAACAATTTTTTGAGCAATTGATGCTGGTGTAAATATGGTTACCGTATGTGACGCAGGGTTAGGGAATACATTTAAAACACCGCTGGTTGTGTTGACGGAATGAATAAGTAAAGATTCATCGTTTTCAAAATAATGCCAGGCACCGTAATAATCGCCACTCATTAAATCAAGGTCTCCGTCACTATCCAAATCAACCAGCTCAGGCAGTGAAATACCATTATATACTTCCATTAAACCAAATGGATTAATTTGTGGAGCTGCAAAATTGGGAGCCGAAACAGTTCCTGTATTTTCGTAATAATGAAAATTGCCGTAATAACTTCCGCTCAACAAATCAAAATCACCGTCACCATCCAGGTCGCTTAAAACAGGAACCGAAAGGGAATCACCAGGAATTGAAATGCCAAATGGATTAGTTTGTTCGGCACCGAATGCCGGAGCCGAAACTGTTCCTGTATTGGGGAAATAATGAAAATCACCACTGAAACTTCCTACAAACAAATCTTTGTCACCATCATTATCAACATCGCCCATTGAAAGCGTTGCCGTATAATCACCAATTGAAAGCGGTAACGAAAACATGGTTGTTACCGGACTTGTAAAGGCTGGAGCAGCAGGAGTGCCTGTATTTTGATAATAATAAAGAAAGCCATAAATATCGCCTGTGAGCAAATCAAAATCGCCATCATTATCCAGGTCAACAAAATAAGGAAAATTAAAATAAGGTGAAGCGGTCAATCCAAATGGATTTGTAAGCGGGGCATTAAAATTGGCGGCCGTTGCTGAACCTGAATTTTCATAGTACAGGTTATTACCGGTAGTGTCTCCCAACATCATATCCATATCACCATCATTGTCCAAATCGGCAAAGGTTGGCCTGTTTGCATAGGCCGTATCAAGGTTAAACGGGTTAAGTGTTTCAGGCGCGAAATATTGCGCTTTTGCTTCACCGCCTGTTAAAAAGGTTGCCGCAACTAAAAAAGGCAATGAGGCACCGGCAAGGCGTAATGATTTGTGAAGCGATTTTAATTTGAGCACCAATTTTTCAAGGCGTTTCCTCAACAGCGATTGCCTGCGTTGGTTTTTACCTTGCGAAGCAAGGCGTGCTAATTTTTTGCGTGAACGAAGGTATGTGTTCAATAGGTGATTGAACAGCGACTGTTGGTTGCCCATGTTTATTTTTTTACAACTTTTATGATGGCCACCTCGTTTTCAATAAACGTGCGCACAAGGTAAACACCCGCCTCGTAATTGCTCATGTTGATGGCAAACTGGGTTGTTTGCGGCAAAAACGTTTCAATTTCACGTCCTGTTGCATCGCACAAAACAATTTTACTGGCAGTATAATTACCGCAACCAATGGTTATTTTTTCACTAGCTGGGTTTGGAAAAACCGATACGTTGTATGTATTGGTAATTTCTTTTACCGTCACATATGGAACATGTTTGTAATAATAAAAAGCACCGTAATAGCTTCCCGAAATAATATCAACATCACCGTCATTATCAAGGTCACCCATATCAGGCCAGCAAAGCCCACCCGGTACAGGATTTAAATTAAATGTATCGGCAACTGCTGCTCCAAATGCCGGAGCCGAGGCAGTTCCTGAATTTTCATAATAGTGAAATGACCCACCATCGTAAATACCGCCCATCATCAGGTCCAGGTCACCATCACCGTCCACATCGCCAAATGAAACAGCGTTGAGGTAAAGGTCCACATGCGTCATACCATACGGATTTGGAATGGCGGGATCAAATGAAGGTGCTGTTGCCGTTCCTGTATTGGGAAAATAACGAACAAGACCATCATACCCGCCTGTAATCATATCCAGGTCACCGTCATTGTCCAAATCAGCAAATTCTGGTGTAGCCAGGTAAGTGCCAATATTTGCAAGTGAAAAAGGATTCATAACAGGAGCCGCAAAAGCAGGAGCGGTTGGTGTTCCTGTATTTTGGTAATAATAAAAATCGCCATAGGTGCTGCCCAGTATCACATCCATGTCACCATCAGTGTCAAGGTCGGCAAATGAAGGTGCCGAAAAATAAGGAAGCGGGGAAGCGCTAAGCGAAAAGGGGTTTACAACAACTGGATCAAAAGCCGGTGCCGATGCTGTGCCTGAATTTTTGAAATAACGTAAATTGCCAAGCGTATCGCTCACCATTAAATCCAGGTCACCGTCACTATCCAAATCGCCTAGAGAAGGTTTATTTAAATAAGAAAAAGTAAGCCCAAAAGGATTGGTTAATTCAGGATCGAACTGTTGTTGTGCTTTTACTTCATTTGAAGGAATAAGAGCAGAACCGGCAACCAACGCAACAGAAGCAAATCCTAAACGAATGGTTTTGTTTAAACCCGATAATTGTGAAAACAATCTTGAAATTCTGCGTTTTAAAATATCCTGTTTACGTGTGTTTTTGTTTTGCGAAATAAGGCGCGCCAGTTTTGCACGTGAGCGGTTGTAAATGGATACAAGGTTGTTGAAGAGGTAGATTTGTTTACGCATACTTATTTTTTTATAATTTTTATAATGTTCGTTTCATTTTTCGACAGCACACGCACCATATAAACGCCAGGGGTGTAGTGTTGCATGTTAATATTTACCAGTGAAGCTTGAGGCACAAACGTTTCAATTTCTTTACCTGTAGCATCGCATAAAGATATTTTATCAGCTATGCTTTTGCTGCATTCAATAGTTATTTTTTCGGTGGCTGGATTTGGAAAAGCAGAAACATGTATGCTGTGTGTAATTTCATTCACCGAGGTAAATATAACCTGTTCGTAGTAATAAAAGTCACCCGAATAGGTACCACACATTATATCCATGTCACCATCGTTGTCAAGGTCAACCATATCAGGCCAGTTCACAAGATTGGGAATAGGGAGAAGGTTAAACGGATTTGTAACAGCGGGACCAAATGATGGAGCGGTGGGCGTTCCGCTGTTTTCGAAATAATAAAAATTTCCGGCATCATAATATCCTCCTGAAAGTATATCAATATCACCATCACCATCCAAATCACCAAATGAAACATCAGTTATGACCGGAGGAACGCCTGTTGAAACAAGTCCAAATGGATTGGGAATGGCGGGATCAAAAGAAGGCGATGAAGCCGTTCCTGTATTGGGAAAATAACGAACAACAGCATCATAACCACCCGTAATCATATCAAAATCGCCATCATTGTCAAGGTCGGCAAAATCAGGTGTGGCCAAATACGTACCAATGTTTGCCAGTGAAAAAGGGTTGGTAACCGGAGCGGCAAAATTTGGCGCGGTTGATGTTCCCGTGTTTTGGTAATAATACAAATCACCTCCGTTGCCACCCAGCATTAAATCCTGGTCCCCATCGTTGTCAAGATCGGCAAAGGCCGGAGAGCTGACATAGGGAAGAGGTGCTGGTGTAAGTGAAAATGGATTTATGGCAACAGGATCGTAAGCAGGAACACTGGCCGTTCCGGAATTTTTGAAATAAAGCAAATTTCCACCCGTGGTGTCACTTACCATTAAATCAAAATCGCCATCACTGTCAAGATCAGTAAAAGAAGGGGTATTGAAAAAAGTAGCTGTTAGCCCAAAGGGATTAACAACTTCAGGGGCAAATTCAAGTTGTGCTTTTGCCTCATTTGAGGGAATAAAAGAACAACCGGCAATCAATGCCACAGACGCAAATCCTGAACGAATGGCTTTGTTTAAACCCGATAATTGTGAAAACAGTTTTGAAATCCTGCGTTTTAAAATATCCTGCTTGCGTGCGTTTTTGTTTTGTGAAATAAGTCGCGCCAGTTTTGCACGTGAGCGGTTGTAAATAGTTACAAGGTTGTTGAAGAGGTAGATGTGTTTACGCATATCAATAACTTATTTTTGTTGTTAAAGATAAAGAAAAAAGAGTGGTCAACATGATTTTAACTATTTAACGGTTTTGGTTGGTTCCCAAAGCGAAAGCCGGTAATTGGGTGAAAAACACGTGGAGTTATTTAATGGTATTCAGCACATTGAAACTTATGGCGGTTCAAAAATCAAATGCTTCCCAAATCTCCTGAAAAAAGTGGTTAATGTTAAATCACCTATAGAAAGTATGCAGGCGAATAACTTTTATGCGGGCGGTGAGGGTTGCCTTTGCATATGAAAACATTGTTCCAGCAGGTTTGGCTACAATTTGTAGTTTTTTATTTTCCAATATAAAAGAATTCCTAATTTCAAAAATTATGGCCGAAGCACTAAAATATTTATATAACGATGCCTTTTTTGCATCGCTTACAAAAGCACTTTCACAGGTTACAGGTAAGCTGGATAAAAAACTGTTCCTGAAAAAAATTCATTCGACCGCATGGGATGGGTATGAACTAAAACAGCGCATGCACCATGTGGCAACGGTTGTTCACGACTTTTTACCACCTGAATTTAAAAAATCGGCACCACTCATTTTAAAGCTTGTTGATCAATTCAAAAAAAACAACCAGGGTGCAGGTTTTGAGCATATTTTCCTGGCGCATTTTATTGAATTGTACGGAATGAATGACCTGGACACTTCGTTAAAAGCCATTGAAAAAATAACCCAGTACATTTCCTGTGAATTTGCCATTCGTCCTTTTATTGTAAAATATGAAAAACAGGTAATGAAGCAAATGTTATTGTGGTCAAAACACAAAAGTGAACACGTTAGGCGGTTGTCAAGTGAAGGTTGCCGGCCACGGTTACCATGGGCCATGGCTTTACCCCGGTTTAAAAAGGATCCCTCATTGATTTGGCCTATTCTTGAAAATTTAAAAAATGATGAGTCACTTTATGTACGAAAAAGTGTAGCCAATAACCTGAACGACATTTCAAGGGACCATCCTGAACAGGTAATTAAACTAGCAAAAAAATGGAAAGGCACAAGCAGGGAGGCCGACTGGATTATTAAACACGGAAGCAGGACACTGTTACGCAAAGCAGATACAAATTCTTTGGGATTATTTGGTTTTTCTGACAAAATAAAACCCGTTGTTAAAAGGTTTGCCATTGGTAAAACCAGCCTGCGGATTGGCGACAAACTGGACTTTAGTTTTTACCTGATCCATACTGAAAAGAAAGACGAAAAACTCAGGGTTGAGTTTGGTGTGTATTACATGAAATCAAATGGCAAGGCCAACCGTAAATTATTTAAGATTACCGAAAACAATTACGCACCAAAAACCGAGTATATGTTTAAGCGAAACCATTCATTTGGAAATTTGACCACGCGCAAACATTACCCGGGGAAACACAAACTGGTGATTGTGGTGAATGGAAAAGAGTTAGCCGGGGAAGAATTTATGTTAAAAAAATAGTTACCGAACTAAGCTTTGTTCACTTAAGAGTTTAATATTGCCTTTGGGAGAAACAACATAATTTTTTTTAACAATGGTAATGCGTTCCGTTCCCGCCAGGGGATTGCCATTATTATCGGTTTGTGATTGCCAGGTTGAATCGTAAAAATTCAATGTGCGGTTAGCATTCAACACCATCCTGTTCATGCGAAAATAACCCTGATCAATGCCTCCGTTTACATATAGCTCAAGCGAGTCAATTTTTACCCCGGTGAATTTATTGTAGGAATATAAACGCGGTAATTCCACATCGGCCGGCTGCGAAAATATAAGGCAAATAGTGGAATCGTTTTCGTAGCATTTTTTATACAAGAAGTTTTGGTTTACAATGGGTAAATAAGGCTTGTATTTGTTTAAGGTTATTTCGCGAAGTGGTTTTGATTTTGGCAGTTCTTTGGTTGATTCAAGTACCAAAGGTAAAGTTGCGGTTTCGGCCTGTTCAAGCAAACCCTCAAACACGTGGTTTAACTTTGAGGATTTAGTTTGTTTTTCGCTTCCGCATTGTGTAAAAAGTATGCCTATAGCTATGTACAAAATCCATTTCATGAGAACTGTTCAGGGGCGAATATAGAAGTAATTTTTTGCCACGATGCCGCATATACAGCAAATTTCACCCAAGCACGGATTTTCACCCATGAACCTTGGTTTTTACGTGCTAAAATGCGGCTTGCTTCTCAATGATTCATTCGGCTTTTTCACAGGGATGCATTTCGCGTATGAAAAACATGCCATCAAAAAATGTGTTCCAGTGGTCTTTTGCATACATCAAATGGCCAATGTACCTCATAGCAAAGGGTTCTTTTGAATTGGAAGAACAGGCGTTATAAGGTTTAAAGTCAATAAAAGCATATGAAAAGTTAATCGGAATCCAATTTTCCAACGACTGCTTTTTTGGTTTTTCAATTTTCTCCCTGCGTAATTTCACAAGTCCAGAAACGCCTTTTTGAGAAGTAAATCCCAGAACATATACTTTTTTGATAAAGGCAGAGTCAAGTGCCAGGTAGCCGCCCATTGTTTGTACGGGTGGTTTAAAAAATTTGCTTATGTGCAGATTTGCCGCCCAAACAATTATTTTTTGTCCTGTGTATCTATACTCGTATAACCATTTTAAGTTCCGTGCCATTTGTTCATCGCGCACATTATGAGAAACATGTTCCTGTGCACGGTTGTCATCATATTGCATTTGTTTGGCAAATGCAATCAGGTTATCAATTACCATCATGGGAAATTCAGCATGGCTCAGCGTATCGGCCAATTCCTGTTTAAACTGTTGAAGGTAAGCCCTGGCTTTTGTGTACAGTGCCGAGTCCTGGTGAATTTGCATGTCTACCATGCCTTTTATACAATCTATAGCGTGCGCATAGGAGGGATGGTCAATAAACGGGATGCATAAATCATGCGCCAGTGAATCAATGTATCTTACTGCATAGGCACGTGACCAGGGCATGGTTAACTGGTTGTCAAAACCAGTGACAACAAGAGGCGAATTTGTACCAAATGTAGCGGGAATGTATTCGTAAAACAGGTGCTGAGCGGTGTGGCAGTGTGTCCATAAACCATATATATTATTGCGCAAAAAGGTATCAGTAGCGGCTTTGGTTTTAGGTACGGAGTCCCAACCATGGTTAAGCGCAAAAAAATCACCTTCAAAAGCCAGTACGTTGAATCCTTTTTGTTCGTGAAGGTATTTAATCAGCCGGGTTTTAGCTTCAAAGGTGGTGGCATCGCCATGGCTTTGTTCACCCAACATAACAACGGTGGCATCCCCAACCGATTTTCCAAAAGCTTCTAAATCGGTATAGTTTTCGTTTTGAGGGTCAATGCTTAACACAGGAAAAGAGTTGGTCTTTACAAACGTCTTTATGGATTGAGCGTTTCCAAAAAAAGGCAATAGAACCAGAGCAAAAAATCCGCGCATATATACGCAGTACGTAAAACAGGAGGCCAGGTTCAACCGTTGCATAAGTTGCGCAAGGTAAAAAATATAAGGGGTTTTTTTGTTGGTGTAACACCAATTGTTATCTTTGGTATGAAAACCTCTTAAAAAACGTATAACCCATGGCAAAAAAAAAGGCAAAAAAAGTTGCTCCAAAAAAAACAGCATCAGCTGGAGCAGCAACCGCAAAAAATCAATCGTCAATTCTGAAAAATCAGGCTGATATTAAAAAAAATCAGGCCGCACTTTTAAAGAATCAAAACGAAATCAAGAAAAATCAGGCTACCATCATTAAAAACCAAAATGCGTTATTGAAAAACCAACATTCAATACAGGGTAACCAAAAAACAATTATCAGCAATCAGGGCGCCATTAAAAGCAACCAGGCTGATATTAAAAAGAACCAGGGATCCATTAAAGGCAACCAGGGTGATATCAAAAACAACCAGGGAAGTATCCAAAAAAATCAGCATACCATTATGGGTAACCAGGCCGACAAGATTATTGCCAACCAGGAAGCTATTTTAGCGCTATTACGCAAACCAGAATAAAGCATTTGTAATATGCAAAAAAAGAAGGGAGGAGCAATCTTCCCTTTTTTATTGGCTCACTATCGCGTCTGCCAACAGGCACTTTCATCAGCACCAATACCTAAGCCTCAATCAGCTTTTTCAAAAATAATTTCGACCCAGTATGAACCGGCACCAAACTCGTCAATTATCTTGTACTGGTAATCATATTCAAGGTGAATTTTGGTATGTTTTAAATCCCAGTAAATATGGGTATTGCACTCAAGGGTATCACGCATTTCTATACGTGGCCTCCCATAGTCGGTCAACATACGGGTTCTTATTTTTTCATACGTTTCGTTGGCTTGTTTTTGCTCATGCGCACTAAATGCAATGCGTTGTTTTACGGTTTGTAATTTTTTAGTTGAGTCGTAATCAAGCCAGGTGTTGAGGTCCTGGTACCTGAAACGCGCATTAAGGGCATTGGGATACCGAATTTCACGGCCCTTTTTTTTAACGAGTGAACTAACTGTTGCCGAATCGGTTCCCCATTCCAAAAATTCCCAGCAGTTATAACCGGCTTTTGTTTGTGCGTGTACATTACTAATTGCAATAAGAAAAAGCAGTATGGAAAAAAAACAATTCATAAAAAAATTGGCACAAGGTTTCAAGGTAAATATACGTGATTTTCGTCAACAAAGCAGTGTTTACAGTCTTTTTTAACAATCAAAAATAAATAGCGTAACAGGTTTAAATTTAGGATATGAAAAATTTCTTTTTCGTTTTTATATTCCTGGCTCCCTTTGTTTCCATTGCCCAAATTTACAGGGGAACCATTGATAAATACCCAATCATTTTTGAGGTATCACAGGAAACGTACAATGAGTATGCGGCAAGGTATTACTACCTGAGCACAAAACAAAACATTATGCTTTACCGTGATGTGGATGATACTACCCGGCTATGCACATACCCTGATCAAACGCAGGTTCGTGAAATATTTGTGCTTGAGGCAAACGGAAAAAAACTTACCGGTAAATGGATGCACAAAGGCAAAACTCTAAAAGTTGACTTAACAAAAGACGAAACGATCAAGGCATTCAGCGATCCGAAATTTACCGGAACCAAAATAAAAAAAATCAAGGATGAAAAATACGATGCCTCAACGGTGCTTACCTGGTACAAGGAGCCCGTTACCGGCATTGAAGGTTTTCAAATAAAATCAAGCACTAAAATCAAACAACTTGAAAAGGTAAATAAACTTTTACGAGAACATCACCTTGGTCAGGCTAAAAGCGCTGTTGACTGCATTGATGGTTCGCCAAGAGGTGGAGAGTATTCGGTAAGCATGCGGCTTTCTTACCTGGACAACAATTTAATGTCGGTAGCATGGTTTACCAGTTATTACTGCGGTGGGGCGCATCCTGATGGTGGAGAGAATGCGTTTACCATTGATTTGACAACCCTGAAAGAATTACACCTGCGCGATCTTTATTGGTTAAGCAATGAACCGTATAAGCAAGTGAAGGATGATTATGATATGCCCAATTACGGTGAGGTTTGGCAAGAATTGCTGAATAAACAGTATCCCGGTCAATATCCCATGGAACAGCCCGAAAACGAAGAAGGATGCACATATTCACCGGGTGTTTGGGCCATTGCTGGGTGGTATTTAACACCATCCGGACTTTACATATCCAGTTTTTTTCCGCGTGTGGCAAAAAATTGCGATACCTACAATGGTGAACCGTTTGTATCCTATAAATTACTGGAGAAGTACAGGGTAAAAACGAATAAGTATGCTTTAAAATAGGCAGCAATTACCTCTCAAAAACAGTTGCAATTATTCAATTCGGTTAGTTTGTGCGAGTCATCATTGGCAACGGTGTGTTTTACGCTGTCAATATTTATACCCGGGTTTATTTTTTTTAGCGATTCCAGGTAATAGATCTCAGGACAGGTTGTAGGCAGTTTTTCAAGGCGCGCGTAAAACCGGTAATAATAAATAGCTTGTTCATAGTTGTCCGTATAATAATTAGCAATGCACGCGTGCATAATGCGTTTTGATTGAATGGTAAAAGAGCGGTAACAGACTTCTCTTTTATATAAATCAATACTCATCAAAAAATACACTTTTGCCAATGAGTCGGAATTTTCTTTATAAAGTTTCCAGGCTTTTAAAAAATACAGGTCGGCCTCTTTGTAATAATTTCTTCCGCCTTTCTGTCGTTTTGTCTTGCGAATTTCTTTGTCAATAGTTTTCATGGGAGTATGTTCATTCCAGCTTTTATACAGCAGCAAATTGCATTTACAGGGCGGTTGGTCAGCTGAAATAAAAAGAAACAGGCAAGCCAGGAAGGACAATAAACGCATGGGTGTTTTTGGCGTTTATGGTTGAGGTTGTAAAAAGTAACCTTATTTAAGTGCTTTTGTAAACACAAAAACCCCTATTACCGAAAACAGGATCAAAATACTTATCTGTATTTGGTCGGCATAGTATTGCGGATAACGTTGGTTGTAAAAAGCAAATGCAACCGAACAAAATGTCATAAACAACGATACTGTTAGCAATCGACTCAATACGCGTACCTGTAAATGGTCAACTGAAAGTGGTAATTTGACAAGAGAAAGTAGCGATGCCAAGAGTAAAAAAGCACCACTAAACGTCAGGGCTTCCTCATGATCAAGAAGGTGTGTAAGTTCAGGTAAAGCGGCTATGGAGAGCAAAAGAATTATAAGTATGCGTATGTTTTTTTGCTTGTTTAACACCCAAACGTAGTAAAGAAGGGTTGCGGCAAGGGCTATGTTCAGAAACAGGAAGTTCATGTGAGACAAATATATTTATTCCTGGCAATTAAAAAACCATCACATCAGTTATAATGGCTTAATCTTAAAATCCCTTGTATAATCATTAAAAAGGTGCCTTAAATCGCCCCAGGTAATTTGCAGGCTATGATCACGAATGCGAATTTTTTTTGAATTATGTAAGTGAAATACAATAAGCCTGTATTCACTGTTTTTGGTTTTGATATACTGCACTTCCATTTTTTCCACGTCTTGCCATTTAAAAAACCCTTTATTTATGAGAGAAGTATTATACGAAAGGCCATTTTTTGTAAACACAAGCCCGGGGCGTTGGTCGCGGGCTGCTATAATTAAAAAAACCAAAATGACAATGGAAACCCCAAGGCCTATCCAATGTTGCGTATGATCAACAGGCGGCTGGGCCCAGTTACGATCGTCTTTTTTAAAAATATGGTAAAGAAAAAATCCAATGGCGGCAACGGTAAAAACCAGGAAAACACCGGTTGCGTATTTATTACGGGCAATGTATAACGATCCGTCTTCAGCTTTTTCAACCATTTGCGGGGGGATTATTTTTCCTGCGGTAAATCCTGTTCCGTCCAGGCAATAATTCCACCCTTGAGTTCGTATACCTCTTTAAATCCTTCCTTGCGCATTTTAGCGGCAGCCTCGCCACTCCTGCGTCCGCTGCGGCAATAAACCATTACAGGTTTTTCCTTATCCAGTTTTGAAACCTGTTCCATGAACGCATTCCCATTCCAGTCAATGTTCAAGGCATTGGGCAAATGCCCTTCAAGATATTCTTCAGTTGTGCGCACATCCACTACTGTGATCTCTGAGTTCGATTTAATTTTTTCAGAGAATTGTTTTGGTTCCAAACTGGTTTCGGTGGTTTGAGCATTGTTGCAATTGGCAAAAGCCGTTAAAGCAATTATGGAAAGGACTAGCAGTTTTTTACGCATGGTTTGTTTTTATTTTTTGCTTTGTACAAACGAACTATTTTTATGTCACAAATATACGTATTTATAGCTTTAATACATGGTCTTGTTAATTGGCCAAAAACTGCATTTCGGGCAAAAAGACCAAACAGTTTAAGAATGGTGTAAGTTAATGAGCATGCATCTTTTTTACAACCAACACGGTAGTGGAGCATAAATGGTCCTGCCGTGCAAGTTGTTTTATAAGTTACCAGCAACAGGACGTTGCCCGGGCGCTTTTATAAAACGGTGCTTTTCTTTTTAGGGCATGTTGAGAAACCAAAAATTTGGTACAGGGGGCAAAACCCTATCAACGAAGTCAATATAAAAACACCGGCAATAACCAATAATACAATTGCCAGGGTACCTGTAATGATTCCTGCAAAATATAAAACAATAACGGCTATTGCTGCTGCAAGGCGCAATGCTCTGTCAAAGGTTCCCATATTTGTTTTCATAAGTAAAGTATTTATGTTTGTTTATAGTTTCAACAGCCCCATTAATTTATAAACCACCATTGCGGGCCACACAATTGCTTTAAGAATATTTAAAAAAACAACCATCGGATCATTGTGACCTTTTTGAAGGTAGTAGACCAGTGCGCCAATGAATGCAAGGCCATATATGATGGATGAATCGGTCATGGTTTAATCCTATGGTTGTTTTTCAACTTAATTACAGTGTAAAAGTGCAGTAATTGGTATAGTGCACAAATGACAACCATCAACGTATAATATGATTTTGATCACTTGGTAAGCGGAATGGGCTTTTATCATAACCCTGAAAGGGTTTACAGGAATTATGTGCCGGTTAACTTTTTTTTAGCCAAAATGTAAACATTGCGTTACGTGTGACCTTATTCCTCAGGTTTTTTCCTATCTGACCGGTAAGCGGTTTTGTTTCACCAGGTAATAAATTCCTGCAATTCCCGATCCAAGCATGGCCAGCCCCATATCCTTATGTGCATCCCACATATCGCCTTGCTGGCCATTGTAATTTTCGGCCTCGTGGTTTGAAAGCATAAGCGTTAGCAACCACTCAAACAACTCGTACACCATACTGAATGCCTGCAGGGTTAAGAACGAGACCAAAATGGCTTGAGAGAATGTAAATTTCCGTACAAACACGTTCATTAAAAACGGAAAAATTAAAATGCCAAATAAAAAATGTACCAGCCTGTCGTAATGGTTACGTTCAAATCCGAACGTTTCCTGTATGTTCCACCCAAAAAGCGAAATACTCCAGTTGTTATACGGAACAAACGAATAAATATACCGCGCACCAACAATGTGCAATAAAACAAAAACAGAAATTCCTAAAAAGGCGCCATAACTTAAAAACTGTTTTTTTATGTCCCAAACTAGCAAACCAAGAATAACAACCGTTGCAGCATGTTGCAAAAACATTTGTTTGGGATAAACGGGATTGATGCAGGATATAAACCCAGCCAGCAAAACAACAATCAGGGTTATGGTTTTTTTGGCGTGCATTCAAATGGCTTAGGGTTATGGGATAAAGGCCAAAGGTTGATACCCATTCATGCGAAAAGTAACCCAAAAGCGGTAAATATCTTAACAATTGTTCACCTAATTTTAGTTTGGCCATGCCGCCTAAAACCCTTATTTTCGCCTCCCTGTCAAATGACCTTTAGGAACCTTTATACGTTTGTTTTTGTCTTCGTTGCCGGTTTGCTGCACGCACAAACCTATGCTCCGCTGGGCCATCATTTCATTACCAATTACAGCCCCAAAGCGTATAAATTAAATTCTCAGAATTTTGACATTGAACAGGACCAACGGGGTATTATGTACATTGCCAACGCGGGTGGTGTACTTGAATTTGATGGCGAAACCTGGCGTACAATTAAAGTGCCTACACAACAAACCCACGCACTTGAAAAAGGGAATAGCGGAACCATTTACGTTGGCGCCCTGGATGACTTTGGCATGTTGCAACAGGATGTAAAAGGGCGCATAAAATATGTTTCGCTTACAACCTCACTGGCTAACGAAAAAGTGCCCAACATTCATTCAATCCTCACACAAGGTAACTGGATATATTTTGTTCCCGATATCCAGATTACCGGCAATTTTCTTTACGCATACAACGAAACCGAAAAAAAGGTGTATAAACTTGTAACACCGTTTCAAACGGTTTTTGCGGGTATGGCAGGCGGGCAACCCATTTTGCAATTTGCCAACAACGCTGTTTACACGCTCGAGGGACGTAAACTTGTTGAACTTGGCAACCCGGGCGCATGGAAGGATTTTGTCATGACATCGGTATTTATGTTTAACAACACCATTCATGTATACAACAACAACGAAATAGTTACCACCGATTCAGAATTTACGGCTCCCGTACCACAAACAAAACTAAGTGTTCCTGCTCACGCAAATGGTTTTTTGAGTAGCAAAGGATTTTTCATTTATTCAGTTTCGGCAGGTATAAATGTTTGTGATGAAAACGGCAAATTGCTTTACGTACTCAACCGCCAGTTTAATTTGATTGACAACAATGTTCACAAACTTTTTATTGATGCAGCACATAATTTGTGGGCCGCAACCGAAACAGGTATAAGTTGCATTGACTTTAGCAACACCTTAAGTTTTTATTCGTTTGCCGATGGGCTTGACGGTTCGGTTGAATTTATTGGCAAGTACCGTAACAACGTAATTGTGCAATCAAAATCGGGCGTGTTTCGCCTTAAATCACAAATCGGTCCGGGTGAAAATTCAGCCTTTGACAAGTTTGTAAAAATTACCGATGCCCCTTACGGATTAACCAATTTTATTGCAGGAAATGATACCACACTTTTTATTGCCGATTTTAACGGCATATTGAAATACAAAGGCGGGGTTGAGTTTGAACGTGTATACAACTGCGCGCCATGGAACGTTCACCAGTACAAAAAATACCCTGAACTATTGCTGGTGCCCGATTATACCGTTGGCATTACTTTCCTGGTAAATAAAGGTGGTCGTTTTGAACCCGTGACCATTGACAAACTGGACAAAAAATCAGGCAGACAGGTTTTTGAAGACAACAACGGAGTGTTATGGCTGTCAGATGAAAGCAACGGCATTTACCGCATTGAAGTGCAAAAAACAGCCTCTACGTATCAATTTAAAACCGAAACCCTGGATGAAAAAAAAGGGTTGCCAACCGGCTTTGTGTTTGCGTTTGATTTTGACAACACCACCTATTTTGGCACCGAAAAAGGCTTTTACCGGTACGATGGAAAACGTTTTGTAAAAAGTGAACTGTTAAAACTTGATTTTGCAAAAGAGTATTCGATACACAGGGCAAGTGCCGACCCTGAGGGAAATTTATGGGTAGTTGCCTATGATGTAAAGAACATTAAAAAGTATTTTTTTGGGTACCTGACCAAAAAAGGCAATAAAATTAGTGCCACCAATAAACCCTTTTTGAAAATAAGCGATGAAAAAATTGATGCAATTTTTCACGAGAATGCTAGCGTAACCTGGATGGGTGGACCTGACGGATTGTTCAGGTACAGTAAGGCAAACACAACCGATTTGAACAGGAATTACAGTCTTTTACTGCGCCAGTTTAAACGTGGTAACGATACCATTTACAACGGCACGGGCAATTACAACCAGGAAGAATTCAGTTTTCCTTTTGCACAGGAGCATTTTGTATTTGATGTTGCCGCCACCTATTACAAAACCGAAAACGGTGTTAAATACAAGTATTACCTTGAAGGGCTTGATAAGGAATGGAGCAACTGGACCAGTAATTACAGCATTGAATACAGTAATCTTTACGAAGGGAATTATACCCTGCATGTAAAAGCCGTTGATGATTACGGGAACGAAAGTGCTGAATTTGTTTTGAACTTTGAAATTACACCACCGTTTTACCGTACCACCGTTGCCTATGTACTTTATGGCATTGGATTTATTTTAATTATTATAGGAGCAGTACGTATTTCATCAAACGGCTTGAAAAAAATCATTGCTCAGCGCACCCGCCAGATTGAGGAACAAAAACACATTCTTGAAGAAAAGCAAAAAGAGATCATTGACAGTATTTCGTATGCTGAGCGTTTGCAACTGGCCATTTTACCTTCAAAAAAAGCCATTGTTGAAGCATTGCCCAACAGTTTTGTTTTGTATAAACCAAAAGACATTATTGCCGGTGATTTCTTTTGGATGGAGCGTTTTGGAAACACTGTTTTATTTGCCGTTTGTGACTGTACCGGCCATGGTGTACCAGGAGCCATGGTTAGCGTAGTAGGAGCAAATAGCTTAAACCGTTGCGTAAAGGAATTTAATTTGCGCCAGCCGGCTTTAATTCTTGATAAGCTCACATTACTGGTAGAAGAAACATTCAGCCATAGTGACAATGAAGTACGCGATGGAATGGATGTTAGTTTATGCTCGCTTAACCTGGATACACTGGAATTGCAATGGGCAGGCGCCAATAATCCTTTGTGGATTTTCAGGCACAACCAAGAAGGAAATTTAAAATCCTTTGCCATGGAGGAGTACAAGGCCGACAAGCAACCCATTGGAAAATACGAAAACCGAAAACCCTTTACCAATCACATTATAAAAATTGAAAAAGGTGATATTATTTACCTTTTTTCAGATGGGTATGCCGATCAGTTTGGTGGTGAAAAAGGGAAAAAATTCAAATACAAAAACATGCAGTCGTTGTTATTAAAATATGCATGGATGGCCCTTCCTGAGCAGCACAACCTGGTTGATAAAGCATTTGACGAGTGGCGTGGTGAAATTGAACAAACCGATGATGTTTGTTTATGGGCAGTTAAGGTTTAGGTGTAAAACATGATTTCTTTAGCATGGCACTAAGCAGTAGTATCTGTTTTTTAGAATCAACTTTTTCATGTCGTAAAGTTTTAGAAAATGTACCTGGCCTTTGCCATTGTGCGCAGCAACAATTTTTAAATTGAGCTAAGCTGTCTGCCAAAATGAACTACCAAAAAAGGGAGCTAATCCAGTCAAGAATACCCGTTACCTTTTAACATTTAATGTTAAATCATCAAAACTAAATCGCTATTGACTCAGTATCAAATAGCAATAATCAATTATTCCAATGTCCTGCGTCTCCGGCTTGTATTTGTATATGTTACGCTTCCTAGTTTATAACCATATTTAGTTCATATTGAGTTAAAGGTATTTCACTGGGAATGTTCTACCTTCGCGCCTGAAATAAATTAACCAAAACACAATGCACAAATCATTACGAATTTTAACAGCAGGTTTTTTATGCCTGACAGGTTTTGTAACCCAGGCCCAAACCATTCACTTAGCTGGTAAACTTGAAGGAAATTTAACCACCAAAACCCATGTTGAGCGCATGGTAAAGGGTCCTATGGAAGAAAATGTTCTTGTAGGATGGTATACCGACTCATTGCAACTTGACCTTGAAACAGGTGGGTACACGTTATTTGCGCCAGGTCCTGGAATAAAAGCGGCTTTTATTGCTTCGTACAGTCCTTTTGGCAATATTAACTGGGGCATTTGTTTTAACGGAACCGTAACGGCTGACAGTGCCGTTATACACGCGGTTTACATTGACAACTCACAAAACATTTATATAGGCGGTTCGGTTTATGGAACCGTTGATTTTAATCCTGCTGGTACCACCAATGTAACTTCGGTTGCCGGTGGTGACGGGTTTCTTGCAAAGTACGACTCATTTGGAAGTTTGTTATGGGTAACACAACTTAGTACCGATGGTGCAAACGGTTGTGTAAAAAGCATTGCCATGAACAGCACAGGTTATGTAAGTGTTGGTGGATATTTCGATGGAATTATTGACGCTGATCCAGCAGCTGGTCCTAACACCGATACAACAGCCGGAGGCCTTGATGGTTTTATTGCAACGTACGATGCAACCCTGGGCGTTTACATGGGTAACTGGGCATCATTCCAGGGTGCAGGTGACCAAACAATAAACCGCATTATGATTGATGGTGGTGATAACCTGATTGCCGTTGGTAATTTTGAAAATACATTTGATGTAAACCCATACGGTCCTGTAACCAATTTAACAACAGCTGGTGGACGCGATATTTTCTTTGCAAGTTTTGACAGCTTTTACAACCTCATGAATTACCTTCAACTGGGCGGTACCGGAAATGAAAACGTAAGGGACCTTCACAATGATGGTGGATACCCGGTGTTGTTAATGGATTATACAAGTCCAACGTTTGACATGGATCCCATGAATGCAGGAACCAACATAGCCGGCAATGCAGGGTTAAGTGATGTGGCTTTGCTCAGGTATGACAATGCGTTTTATCTTTCATTTGGAAAAACCTTTGGAAACGCAGGGGCTAACCACGCATACATTGTTACCAGCGAAAACGGTTTCATGGCCTCACGTTCGTCATTCTACATGTATTTATTTACCATGAGTTACAGCGGCACCCTTGATGTGGATCCAAACGGTGGTACCATAAATATTACCTCAAGCAATACACCCGTTAACTCAGTTGCCATAACCATTGACGATATGGGTGATTATTTTACACACTTTACCAACGAAGCACAAACCATAACAGGCGTAACCGTTAATGGTAATGATCCCAATGACTTTACAATAGCCGGTGATTTCAGGGGAACCAATGTGGACATTGCGCCCCTTGGAGCCGTATCACAACAATCGCATACAGCACCAAATTATGCCGGGTATTATATTTTTTATAACCGTTGCGCTATTATGGCTGACGTGGTGCTTGATGAAATGTATGAGTGTGGTACTACAACAGCAAGCTTAACAGCTGTTGTAAGCAATGCAACAGGTTATGTTAGCTACAACTGGTCAAATGGCGCTTATGATTCAAGCATTGTTGTTCATGATGGGACCTGGTATTGTGAAGTAGGAGATGATTTTGGTTGTTCGGCAACTGACACCATTCATATTGGGCATTATGGGCTACCTGCATTAACAGCAGCCATTACAACCGTTGCAAGCAGCTGTGGAAACAGTTTTGGCAGCGCAACGGCTGTACCTGTTGACAACCTTGGAGCAGTAACCTATGAATGGTCAAGTGGTGAGTTTACCAATGCGGCTGACAGCCTTGCAGCAGGTTTTTATACATTGCAAATTTCAGATACCACCGGTTGTTTTGTAATTATTCCATTTGATATTTCTGATGCTGATGGTCCAACCGTAACACTTAACAGCTCCTCGGCTCCATTATGCGGTGGGTTAACCACAGGTAATATTGATGTAACAGTAACAGGTGGTGCAGCCCCTGTAACCTATGCCTGGTCAAACGGTGCAAATACCGAAGACCTTACAGGTGTAGCAGGTGGCTCTTACGCGCTAATTGCAACCGATGCCAATGGTTGCCTTGGTCAAATTTGTGTAACCATTGCGCAACCCGATCCAATAGGCATCATACAAAATGATCTTTACTATTCAGTGTGTATGGGTGCAACGGGGCAAATCATGATACAGCCATATGGCGGTACAGCACCATATACCATTCAATGGGATGCCGCAACAGGGTTCCAAACAAATGATACGGTTGTAAACCTTGCAGCGGGAATTTACAATGTTGTAATTACCGATGCCAACGGTTGCTCATACAATGAATATTATGGTGTTGGAGACATTGAAGGATGGTATGCACCGTATATTTATTACAATTCTGAAATTGCCGCATCGTGTGATGGTGGTTTGGGATCAACTTTTGTTGACATAGGTTCAAGCTGGGGAACAACGTTCAACTTTTTATGGGAAACAGGAGCCACAACCGAAGATTTGGTGAATGTACCCGGGGGCAAGCATATTTTGTTAGCCTATGACATTTCAGGCGGGTGTTACAGCACATATACAACCTATTTGTATTCGGTTCAACCAAACATTCCTGATGTATGTATGGTAACCGTTGACTCAACCGGAACACAAAACGTAGTGGTGTATGACGAAACCACCACACCTGAAGCTGTGTATTATAAAATTTACCGCGAAGGATTTTGTGGCGATGTAGGGTTTAACCACATAGGTACAGTTGACCGTGACAGTTTATCGGTATTTTATGATACCGTTGTGAATTCTGATACGCGCAGCTGGAAATATTATGTAACCGCAGTTGACAGTTGCGGGCAGGAGTCGGCACCAAGCGTCATCAACAAAACAATTCACTTATCCATTTACTTCAACAGCAGTTTTGACCTGGTGTGTAACTGGGAAGCGTATGAAGGGCAACCCGTAAGCGGTTACAATGTTTACCGCATTAATCCTGCGGGAACAGCGTATGATTCAATTTTTAATGTAGGCGCATCAACACTTACCTGGACCGATACCACCAACTTTAGTGCGTGGACGGGTGATATTGAATATTACGTGGAAGGAATTCCGGTTAGCGCATGTTATGCCTCACGCGCATACAACCAAAACAACGCACGTTCAAACCACGCAAGGGCAGGCATTATGGTTGACACCACATCAGGTTCGTTTATTGAAGAAATAAACCTTGAAGAGTTGGTCAAAATTTTCCCTAACCCGGCCAATGACCAGGTAAACATTAAAATACTGGGTGGTACAACCGGTGGCTATAAAATTGAAATGCTTGATCAAATTGGGCAATTGGTACGCAGCTTTAACCTGAATGGTGAGGCTGGTATTTCAACCCGTGAATTAATGGCCGGTGTTTATTTCATACGCGTAACAAGTATGAAAGCAAAACAATCCAAAACATTCAAATTGGTTATTAGCCGTTAAAAAAAATAATGTGAAAATTGAAAAGGATCTTCTGAAAAGGAGGTCCTTTTTTGTTTTTAGGGGGCCTGCCAAACAAAAAACTTTTCAGCTTTATAAAATAGTTGTTTTGTTGTTTGGCACCGGGCTATTCACTGCAAGTCCTCACCTTAAATTTGAGTGCTTTCGTGAGGCAACAAGAAGCGCACTCAAATTTAAGGTTCCGGGCTTTTCGTTTCTATCCCTGGCCCAAAAATTTAGTTTAAGAATTCAAATACCTCAGCATTCAATTCATGTTCACCACCATCTAGCACATACACCTCCTCAATTTCTTTTTCATCGTGAAAAGCACTTTCCAAACAAAATTTGATGGCGCCTTTTATATCATTGTCGGCAAAGGTGAGTGGCGTGGCCACATCGTCATGCTCCTCGTCCAAATCAACAAATTTTGTGCAAAGCTCATCCACCACCATTTCTTCCAAATCATTAAAATTGCTGCACACACAGTATACAAACAAAGGTTCAGCATCAACAATGGTTTTTATCAATGCCTTATTTGTTTTAGCGCTGAATTTGTCAAAGTAAATAAGTGCACACCAGTTTTTTCCTTTCAACCCCTCAATGGCACTGGCCTGGCTGGCACAAGGCACATGGTATAATTTACGGTTGCCGTTAACCTTAATTTCCTTCATAAACAGTTCAAAAATAGCAAATAATTTAACCTCATAAAAACTATAAGGTTAGCACGGTATATACCCGTTAATGGAATCACTTGCGCCCTCCTGCATGTTAAAGAGCGGGGTACCTGGCGCCACCTTTTTTTTATGTCTCAGGGCCCTCTGCGGGTTATTCTTTGGTTCCTCTGTGGTTAAAACAGCGAGTTACTTAGCGGCCCTTTTATATGTCTTTGCGCCCTTTGCGTTTAGTCTTCGGTTCCTCTGTGGTTAAAAGAGTGAATTACTTTTGAAAACCCCGCTCAATAAAAACAATATATTCGTACACAGTGTTGTTTAGCCAGATCATAGGCCAGGAAGCGGTAAAAAACCGTTTAATACGCTCGGTAAACGAGAACCGTGTAAGCCACGCCCAGTTGTTTTTGGGTCCTGAGGGCAGCGGCTCATTGTTGCTGGCCATTGCCTATGCACAATTTATTTTATGCAGCAATAAACAGGAGCATGATGCCTGCGGGCAATGCCCCTCGTGTATGAAAATAAAAAACCTGTCGCACCCCGACCTTCATTTCTCCTTCCCGTTTGTGGCCAGTGAGGCTGATGTGAGCGATGAGGTTATAAAAAAGTTCAGGGATTGTTTCAACGAATTTCCGTACATGAACCTGCAGCACTGGACCCATTACCACGCTGACGAAAACAAACAACCGCAAATTGGCGTAAAGGAAGCAACAGGTATTTTAAGCAGGCTTGCCTTAAAATCATATGAAGGTGGTTACAAAATCATGATTATTTGGATGGCTGAATACATGAATACCACCACGGCCAACAAACTGCTAAAAATACTGGAGGAACCACCTGAGTTTACCCTGTTTTTACTGGTGTGTGAAAACCAGGAAGGCCTTTTGCCAACCATACTGTCACGTACGCAAATTATAAAAATACCCAGGCTGACCGATGAGGATGTGCGCAGCTTTTTAACCAATGGCATGAAAGCAAATGCTGAAACAGCAGCCACCATATCAGCTGTAAGTGAAGGCAACATTGTTGAAGCTCACCGGTTGCTGACCGAGAGCCATGACGCCAGTGGCAACTTGCACATGTTCAGAAAATGGATGCAAATATGTTATAAGAATGATGTGCTGGCTATGATGGATTGGGTGGAGGAAATTGCAGCGGCCGGACGTGAGAACCAAAAAAACTTTTTGCATTACGGATTGCAAATTTACAGGCAATGTGTGGTATTGCATTATACCAATGGCGAGCTGGTAAATTTAATTGGCGAGGAAAGGGAATTCATGCAAAAGTTTGCACCGTTTGTTATGGGGCAAAACATTTCACAAATACACGAAGAGTTTAATAAAGCCTATTACCACATTGAGCGCAACGGCAATGGTAAATTAATTTTCTTTAATTTATCAATGAAGTTGATGCGGTTACTGAAATTGAAATACGCGGCTTAGTGCAGTTTCAACACCTGCTTAACACAACAAGCACTGTTTTTATTTACAATTCTGTTTTGTTTCACTTTTCAGGTAATTAATTTTAAATTCAGCAGGAACCAGTTTATTTACTTCGTTTACCAGTTTTTCAACCTGCATGTGATAATAATGATGCAATGAAATCTTTTTGCTTACGGTGGCGTTGGTTATTGAAATAAAATACTCATTACCACTGGTAAGCATTACGCAATTATTTATGTAAAGACTGTCTAAATTATCAAACTGCATGTTTTTTATTTTTTCAATGATTAGAGCATCGGTTTTTTTTGAAAACAACAACGTGTCACTATTTCCAGGAAAATTTTGTCTGCGAATGGTCAACTCATTATTTGTTAATGCATAATACAATATACCTTTGAAAACACGTTCAGCATGATTCAAGGTAGTGATGGTTAGTAAATAAGCGGGTTTATTTTTTATGGCTTGTGTTATAGCTGGCGTTTGCGCATTTACATGCGGGGCCAATAAAAAAAGTATAAGTATGCAAGCAATTTTTTTCATAACAGTACTTTCAAATATAACGAATGTTTTTATGGAATTCACGGAATTTGCTTTTTTGAAATGATACCCGGCCAGGGATAGAAACGAAAAGCCCGGAGCCTTAAAAAACAAAGCAGATCCTTCGGTTCCTAAGGACTGGGCTTTGTTTTTTAGGTGAGGACTTGTAGTGAATAGCCCGGCCTTTTCAATTCATGATTTACCATTCATGATTTTTAATTATAAACCATGAATTGAAAAGGGGCCGCCAAATAAAAGGCTTAATAACTAAAATAGAATAATTTTTATTAATGCAAAAAGTACGAAACAACGCCTGTAAGAATTAAAACCAAACCGGAAATTAAACCGGCATTGTGCTCAATTTTATGCGAGTTTAATTTTTTGAGACCTTTTAAGGCAAGGCTCATCCACAACACCATGCCAATGGTGGTAACCACCAAATAGGTTAGGGCCATGGCGCCCACCATCCACCAACCTTGTGTGCCTGCGCTTACAAAAAGCGCTTCAATTTCCAAACAAGGTGACAAAAACATGGCAAGTAAAATGGTGAACAGTAGTTTGCGCTGATTTTCGACTGGTAAGTTTTCATCCAGATGCAAATGAAAATGTTTGTGGCGGCTGTGCTTAACAATGATCCATAAACCCAGTACAACAAGTATTATGGGCGCAATAAGGTCGGTAAACATTTCAACCTGCTCACTTATTAATTTACCGCTTAAGGCAATTATTACACCCAGTAAAATGGTACTTAAGCAATGTGCAAGTGAAGCAATAATGGTTGTGCGTATAGTTTTGCCATGTGTCCATTTAAGTATGCGGGAAATGGTAACAATGGGCATCCAATGGCTTGGAATTAGCGCGTGCAGCAAACTAAGTATAAATGTTGACGTGAGTAATTGAGCCATGGTAAACGTTGGCTACAGATTAAACCGTTACACAAAAAAATGTGTACGCAGGAAACCAGCAGCAATTAATTGCCGCAAAGGTAAGGTATTAATTGTAATTGGGAAGCAGTAGGCCTACTCAGCCATGTGCTCGGCACTGGTATGGCTGGTTTTAGGGTTGCCATAAGCGCCACAACCGCCACCACCGTGACCGCAACTGGCTAGCATTACCATAAGACCTGCTACCAGGGCGGCAATACGCAGTGTAGCTTTTTTTGATTTGTTTGAGTTCATTTTGTTATGCTGGTTTTAGTGTTTGCGTAATTAAGGGTACTCAAGATAGGAAATTATGGGTAAAGATGTGCGGTTGTTAGGAATAATTCTAACGCCCTAAGGTGAATAAGGTTACCCTGTGCCTGCCTGCCAAATGTGGTGGGTAAACCAGTGCGTTAACCAAATCAACCTGCTAAAAATCATATAATTAGCCAAAACTAAAACCTTGTTGTAGCCTGGTTAACCGGTTTGTGCCTGTTTTAAACAAAACAGGATTGGTGCAGGGAGTTAAATTATTTCCTGAGAATTGACCTGAATTTAAACTCAATTTGCCTTTACCACTTTAATTTGTTTGACCTTGTTTTGGGTCATACTAACCACGCGTACCACATAGGTACCGTTTGGCTGGTTGGTAATGTCAATTGTTTCAAGCGATGCATTTGTTTTTTTACTTGCAACCAATTTACCTTCAAGGTTGAAAATAAAAATTTCATTTTTTTCACTGTTATCAATTTTGAAATTGAATAAACCGGGACCTGGATTAGGGTAAGCTGTCACTTTAAAATCGGCACTGGAAGTAGTTATAGTTAGGGGTATAGTATTGGTATCAATCTTTTCCACGTTATATGTTGTCGTTATATTCATTAAAGAATCGTTATGCAACAAGGGTGCCACTTGCGTGGTGGTTGTCATTTTTTTGGAAATTTCAGTTGTTTTGTCCCTTACAGGTTCACCCATGGTGGCTATTTCACGTACCGGATAATATTCAGGTTCAACAACTTCACCAATAGACTCACGAAGTTCACATGACAAACCTGCAGGAGCGGTAAAGCTTACAAGATTTACATCGCATTTTATACGGTCTTTATTTACGGGAAGATCTTTTAAAACCTGGGCTTTATAGGTGGCGCTGTTGTATTCCAAATCAATTTTAAAGTCGTATATGTGTTGTGGCGGAACCGTTATAAAATAACTGCCATTGGTAAAACTGGTACTGTAAGCTATTTCTTTGCCACCCGAGTAAATGCGTATCTCCACTTCGGAAACACCTTTTTTGGTTGCCGAATTTTTTATCCACCCGTGAATAACGGTTGAGGTTTGTTTAACATTGGATTTTTCTTCTTCAACAGGCGTTGTTTTATTTACCATTGCCTGGCCCACCAGTTGTGCGTGTGACTTTTTTCCGAAACTCACAAATGAAACAAGGGTAAACATGGCCATCCACCGTGAACGAAACCAGCTTGGCTTAATGTAATTTTGCGAGGCATCAATAACGGTTGGCTGGTATACATGGGCGGCTTTAAAGCGACCGCATATTTTTGCCTCAGCATTGTTAAGGTAGGTTGAAATTTCCTGGGCCGATTTTTTTGTAAAATCCACAACTGTTTTATTGCAAGTTTCACAATGGCGGCCATTGCCGGTGGGAGTCATATTATCCCAGCTTTCATTACAGGGATTTGGGATGGAAATTTTAAAATTGTTCATTGCTTTGGGTCATTTATGTACCTGTATGCGTTAGTACACGATTGGTTCAATGAGATATACTAAAGAACGCACGAATAACACAAATAACACCAATAACAAGCCGGCAGCTATTCGTGTTTATGAGTGAAAGAAAAACAGCCTGGAGATAAAATAGTGCGTTCCTTTTTAAATGATTTGTGAAATCAATTTTATGAGTGGCTAAAAGAATACCCTAATTTACTTTTACTACCCGTGACTGCACCACTTTATTATCAGCATCATTAATTACACGCACAATATACGTTCCATTGGGAAAACTGCTCATGTCAACTACATTTTTTGTTTCACGCGAGGTTGAGGTGTGCATTAATTTTCCGGCAAGATCAAAAATCTGTATGGATAATTGCTGGGCATTTTCAACGTCAATGTTGATGAAACCGGCTGTTGGGTTGGGATATGTTTTTATGGAAATATTTTTTGGAACAACAACTTCATCACGCATAAACGTTGAATCGGTTTTTTCGTCAACGGGATCAATGTGGTTTCTTACAGCATCGTATGCAACACTTTGGTACGTTGGGCCACCCATAACTGAATGAACCATGTTGGTTTTGACAGCAGTTTTAGCTTCATAAGCACGTACCTCCATAAACGTTTTTTCTATATGCACTATGCCCAACGGTTGTTCCTGGGCTATTTCATTCACTAACACATCCAGCTTTATTACTTCTTTTACAGCCGGAATTTTTTCCAGCATTTTGCCTTCAAAATTTACGGCATTGTAGGATATGTCAAAACTAAAATCAAGCAAACTGTTTTCAGGTAAATTCATCCAGTAGGCACCGGTTGAAATGGTTTTTGTAAATGCAATTTTTTTGCCGCCCGAGTAAACTTCTATTTCTACATTGGCAATACCTTTAAGGGTTTGGCTGTGTTTAACGGTACCGTGTAAAAGTGTGTGACCCTGTTTTGCATGCATGCGATTTTGGCCGGGCTTTTGTTTTTCAGTTATTTTTTGCTGAATGGCACCTGCTTTTTTTGAAAATCCCAGGAAAGCAAAAATGCTGATCCAGGCAAACCATTTAGTATTGAGCTTGCGGGTTGGAGTTGACACTGTTTCGGGAACCAGCGTACGGTTAAGATCGGTGGAATTGAACCGCCCGCAAACGTTACCGTTGGCGTACTGCAATACGGATTGAATTTGAGCAGGCGATTTTTGCGTGAAGTCCACCACACTTTTATCACATACCGCGCAAAAACGCCCCTGTTCAGTTGGGCTCATGTTGTTCCAGTTTTCACGGCAGGGCTCAGCAATGGTAATTTTAAATGGCTCCATGGTTGGTTTTTTTGAACCAGTATACCTTAAAGGCCAAAAGGTTCAGTTTTAATACAGCCGGTGGATAGGAAAAATGCCCGTTTCGCTTTAGAACGCTTAGAGCCATCAGCGTGTTGAGCTTTCCATCAGCAATTTGGCAAACTCACCGTCATGCCTTAAACGGGGAATTTTATGTTGTTCACCGTTTTTACCCAATTGTTGCATGGCTGCATAAAATTGCCCTTTTTGCACGGGAACTATTTTTGCCTTTGCAATTACGTTTGTTACGACTAAATCACGGTAATAAATGTTTTGTGCATGCATGTTTTTATCCAGCAGCATTTCAAATTCCTGTAAATCGGGCGGTGTTTTTTCAAATTCAATGTACCAGTTGTAATGTGATTTTTCAGTACCCGGTTTTAAAACCGGGTGAATGTGGTATTCGTTTATAACCGTACCTGTTTGTTGCATGGTTTGGGCAAGCGCGCGGTCAGTTTGGTGCGTGTACACCTGCTCGCCAAAAGCCGAAATGTATTCTTTGACACGTCCGGTTATAACAACACGGTAAGGATCTTTGGAAACAAATTTCACCGTATCACCAATTTTATAGCCAAAAAGTCCGCTGTTTGTACTTATTACCAGCGCATAATTTTTTTCAAGTTCTACATCTTTCAGCCAAATGCGCCTGGCATTTTCATTGTCAAATTCATTCATGTCAATGAACTCGTAAAACATGCCTGCGTTGGTGTTGAGCAAAAGTCCCTGGGAGGGATGTTGGTCCTGGTAGGCTATGAACCCTTCGGTGGCCGAGTAGGCTTCAATGACATCAATGGGTTTTCCAATAAGAAATTCAAACTTCTGTCGGTATGGTTCATAGGAGGTTCCTGCCAGCACAAGCAGTTGTATGTTTGGATATACCTGAGAGAGGTTTTGCGCACCTGATTTTTTCAGGAGTTCTTCCATGTAATTGCTCATCCACGAGGTAATGCCGCCAAACAAACGCATGTCGGCATTCACGGTTTCATTCACAATTTCCTTTATTTTCTGGTTCCAGTCTGGCAAGGCATTGGTTGCGTAAGTAGGCAGGAAGTTAGTTTTTAAGTAGCCGGGTATGTAATGGGCAACAATACCTGAAAGGCGCCCGGTTGTTATGCCGTGAACGTTTTCAAGGGCTGGGCTCCCCTGCAAGAGGATCATTTTTCCGTTTATAAAATTGCATTTGCCGGTTTGATTTACATAATAAAAAATGCTGTTGCGCGATGCCTTGATGTGGTGGGGCATGGCTTCCCTGGAAATAGGAATGTACTTGAAATCGCCCGTGGTGCCACTTGTTTTTCCTATGTGTGCGGGTTTGCCCGGCCAAAAAATATTGCTTTCGCCCTTGCGTATACGTTGAATAAATGGTTCAAGGGTGTGGTAGTTGGTAAGGGGCGTTTGTTCAACAAAAGAAGCATAATTGTTTATTTTTTCAAAGCCATTTGTTTTACCATATTCGGTTGTTGCGGCTTTTTTGACCAGGTAATGCATAATTTTTTCCTGGTTGGCAAGTGAGTTTGCGTGTTGCCGTTTTAATTTTTTTACGCTTAGGCGGGCTATATGTTTGACAAGAAATTTTTTCATTTCAGTTGCTTTTAAAGATAGCCATAAACGCGTTGCCGAAAACAGTATGTTTTGTGCCTTTGCTTCATTGAATGTTACCTGGAGCAAAACTTTTATTTAAATTTAAACCAGGCATGTTCAGGTAATTTCCTTCTGCCAAAAGGAATAAGGATTTTGGCCATGCCTTCAACGCGCGCGGTGATTCACAATACTTATGCATAAGTGCCTGTGTATAAAACACTAAATAATTGTTAATTTGAGTAACGGGTGAGGGCCTATACGTTATATTTTTGCTCCCGATGAGTACCAGCACACTACAAACCAAAGGAATTAAAGATTATAAATGGTGGATAGCCGTACTGGCCAGCATGGCCATCATTTGGATTCCCTATAAATTTGGGTCAACCGCAGCCAGTTCATCTTTTTTAAAAGACGTTATAGTTGCAGCCCTGGCCTTTGTATTTGGCAATGTTATTTATTACACCATTACCAACTTTGCTTTTGCACTGGTTAAAAAAGAGATCAGGAGTTTTTTAAGCCTGCTCATTGGTTACATCGTTATTTCAGTTTTCCTGCTTCTAATGGGGCTATTCCTATGGGTTTTTCCTTTCCAGTACAACATTACCGATGGTGGTTATGCCAGCCTTGATTATTTGTTTGACCTGGCTCCCTGGGTATTTTTGTTTTTGATTCCAGCCATTACCATGCGCAGTTTTGCCGAGGAAAGGCGCAACGGTACCATGGAATTGCTGCTTACCAAACCGCTTTCAGACCTTGAGATTATTGTAAGCAAATACATTGGCGGATTGGTTTTGGTCATCTTCTCCATCATTCCAACATTTATCTACTATTATTCCGTTAAAGAATTGGGCGATCCACCGGGAAACCTTGACACAGGCGGTACATTTGGCTCATACATAGGTTTGTTTTGCATTGGGGCAACATTTGTTTCCATTGGTATTTTTTGCAGTTCACTTACCCAAAACCAGGTAGTGGCTTTTATTCTTGCCGTATTTCTTAGTTTCTTCATTTACCTGGGTTTTGACCAGCTTGCTTCTTTTGGCACGTTTGGCCAGTACCAGGGTTTTGTACGCCAATTGGGTATATATGAGCATTACCAGTCCATAAAACGCGGTGTGGTTGACACGCGTGACTTACTCTATTTTGTTTCGGTTATTGTACTGTTCATTTTGTTTACCATGCTGGGCCTTGCAAAACGCAAAGGGGGCAGTGTAATTGAATCGGCTGTGCTTATTGCCAGCATTTGCATTTTAAATTTTATAGGTGGTTTTCAATTTATGCGTTTTGACCTTACCGAAGAAAAAGTGCATTCCCTCTCGCCACGCACCATTGAGTTTTTGCAAAACGAAACCAATATTAAAAGCAAAGACGGTGAATACAAAGGCACCATTGACATTAAAATATACCTTACCGGTGAATTGCCGGCCGATTTAAAATACCTGGAAAAATCCATCAAGGAAAAGCTGGACGAAATGCGCGCCTATACCGGCAGCCGTTTGAATTATGAATTTATTGATCCAAATGAAAGTGAAGACGAAGAAGAGCGTAAGAAATTGATCAATGATATTTACTACGAGAAAAAATTAAAATTTACCGAACTGCAATACGAAGCTGACGGGGCTTTTCAAACAAAATATATTTTCCCGGGCGCTGTAGTTAGTTTTGAAGGCCAGCAGGATGTTCCCGTACAGTTTTTTACACGCGAGGTTATTTACAAAAACGAAATTGAATTGCGTAACATCACGTCCAATGCAGTTGAAAAACTTGAATTTAAGCTGGTGGATGGCATTCGCAGGGCACGTGACCTGGTAAGACCTGCTATTGCCGTTTTGCAGGGACATGGCGAGGTTAACAAAGACGAGTTTCATGTTGGCGAGCGTTTGCTAAGCGAGTTTTATACGGTAGATTACGTAAGCATTGACAATAAAATTAAAGCACTTGATCCGTACAAAGTTTTATTGGTGGTGCAGCCTGACAGCGCTTTTAGTGAAAAAGACAAATTTGTAATTGACCAGTTTATTATGCGCGGTGGCAAGGTTGCCTGGTTTGTTGACCCAATGGATGTACCACGTGATACCTTGTTTCGCAAGGGACAAACATTTGGTTTGTCAAAAGATTTGCGCCTGGACGACCAGCTGTTTACCTATGGTGTGCGCATTAACAAAGACATTGTGATTGATAAAAGCTGTGCACCGGTTGATGTGCCGGGTTATCCCGGTAACTTTGCCGAATGGCCTTTTTACCCCTTGGTATATTCTAAAGCAAACCACATTACCGTCAATAAACTTAATCCCATCAAGTTTGAATATGCATCAAGTATTGATATAGTTGGCGATTCAAGCATGGTTAAAAAGAAAGTGATCTTAAAGTCATCTGACAAAGCCATGATATTTAAAACGCCCGTGCGCATCAATTACGGCATTTTAAACATTGAACCGTTTAGTTCAACCAATCTTAAGCCTGGACTTCCGCTGGGTGTATTTCTTGAAGGAAAATTCAGGTCAGTATTCAAAAACCGGTTACCCGATGCATTTACCAAAACAAAGGATTATAGAGTGCTGGACGAAAGCCAGGCCACACGCATGCTGGTAGTGGGTGATGGCGATGTGGTAAAAAACTATTACCAGGACAGCGTGTACAACGATCGTTTAAAAACGTTCGGTAAAAATTACCTGAGTCTTGAATATGACCGTTACCAGGTGGCAAACCCTGACGGATCGCCAAAATTCATTTACGGCAATGGTCATTTTTTAATGAACGCAGTTGATTATTTATTGGGTGAGGAGAGCTTGATAGAATTGCGCCAACGCAGGTTAACCATTCGCAAACTGGACGATTCACGCGTGATGAAAGAAAAATCATACTGGCAGTTTTTAAACGTAGGTTTGCCGCTTATTATCATAGTTGTATTTGGCATTGTGCAAACCTTGTTGCGCAAACGAAAATATGAAACCGTTAAAAACACGCAGCCATGACCCGTAATAAACGCAGGATAACTTTCTCATTCATTATGCTTGCCGTGTTAGTGGTTGCAGCGTATTTTACAGCAAAACAAAACGGCATGTTTGATAACAACAAGTCGGCAAACAACGCGCCCGATGCTGAATTTGCCATTGCTGATACAGGCACCATTGATAAATTCATCATCACCAAAAGTTCGGGCGAACGGGCAACCTTAACGCGCGATCCAAAACAGGGATGGATGATCAATGGAAAATTCAGGGCAAAACCTGAAAGTATTCTGCTCCTGATGAAAACATTTAAGAACGTCAGGCCGCGTGTGCGCGTAGGAACAGCCGCCCGCAACAACGTGATCAAAAGCATTGCGGCATACCACCGGAAAATAGAAATATTTCAAAACGGTGAGCTCAGTAAAATATGGTATGTGAGCAATCCTGCTGCCGACCGTTCGGGCACATACATGTTATTGGAAACACCTGAAATGGGCAAATCCAGTGAACCATATATTATGGAACTGGTTTCGTTTCATGGCCAGCTTGATACCCGTTTTTTCACCGAGGAGCGTGAGTGGAAATACTCGGGCATATTTACATCGGACCCAAAAAACCTGCAGGAAATAAAAGTTGAATCGGCCGAAACGCCCCAGGAAGGATTTACGCTTATTGCCTTGCCGGGAAATAAACTGGAGTTGCGCGATTATAAAGGAAATAAAGTAAACGGGTTTGACACACTAACGGCCCGCGCCTATATGTTTGTTTACAAAAAAATTCATTTTGAGGAAACAGCCAGGCTGCTTACATTTGAAAAGATTGATTCGTTGCGCAAACATCAACCATGGTTCAGGGTATCCATTAAAGATGCAAAAACAGGACCCAAATCAATTGACTTGTATCACATGCCCAATAAAGGCGAGGCGGTTGACCTTGAAGGAAAATTGCTGCCCTGGAACCCTGAACGGGCTTACGGCCTGGTTTCCAATGGTGATGTAGTGGTTGTACAGTTGGGTGTATTTGACAAAGTGTTAAGGCCAATATCAGCCTTCATACGCAAAATGCCGGCATTATAATTCTTCGGCAACTACTTCCTGCACTTCGGGCAAATGCTGTTTTAAAAGCGTTTCAATTCCTCCTTTAAGCGTCATTTTTGAAGAAGGACAACCGCTGCAGGCGCCACGCAGTGACAAATGTACTTTGCCGTTTTCAAATGATTTGAAATGAATTGCCCCGCCATCATTTTCCACAGCAGGTTTTACATACTCATCAAGCAATTCAATTATTTTGAATTCAGTATCGGTACTTGGTGTAGCGTGTTCAGCTTTTATAACCTCACCCGTTGTTTCTTCTTTTCGTTCTTCAGGTTGTTTGGTTACTGCCCATTGATTTTGTTTTAAGAAATCAAGAATGAACTCACGAAGTTCCATGGTCACATAGTCCCAGGCAATATCATCAATCTTGGTAACAGTCACAAAATTGCCGGCAAAAAACAGCGACTTGACAAAAGGGAA
The DNA here is from genome assembly GCA_035299065.1 of Flavobacteriales bacterium. Lineage (GTDB taxonomy): Bacteria > Bacteroidota > Bacteroidia > Flavobacteriales_D > UBA2798 > DASPJQ01. The sequence continues at coordinate 23,017 of DATGXI010000073.1, read as the reverse complement.
GGTGTATAGTTTTTCGGCCAGGGGCGAGGTGTCTTTTACATCGGTCCAGTGCAGGTATTCAGCTATATAATCACCGTTTACAATAGCCCTGTCGGCCACAAATTTCATGGTAGCCGGGTTCGGGGTCATTTCAGCGTAAACTATGGTAGGAATTGGAGTTTGACTCATAAAAAGTACTAATTCGTTTTGTATTTAGGGCAAATGTATGTATTTTTGGGGTGGTGATAAAGAAACTGCTGGCCATACTCATACTGTTTATTTACCTGCCTGCCGTAGCGGGAGTTGGCTTTAGTACACACTATTGCGGTGGAGAGGCCAATCAAACAAAAGTATTCTCTTTCTCGAAGGAAAGTTGTTGTTCAGAAGATCCTGAAGAAGACGATTGTTGTTCGGACCAGATAAAGATTGTAAAACTGGACAATGACCAGTGGGCCAATGCCGACAAGCTCAACGTTAAACCATCCTCGGCACTTGCTTTTGCGCTTCCAATAAGCCAAAACGTGTGGGCCGTACAGGAAACATATCAAAAGGCCATCACGTTTTCGCGTGATTATCCGCCTTTATTATCCAAAAACAGACCCATTACCTATTGCTCCCTGCTAATTTGATGCTTGCATTGATCGTTTAATTATATAAGGTGTAACACCTTATTGAATTTCCGTTTAATTCATTCATTAAATCAACTGAAATGTACAAGCTAATTACGCTTTTACTGCTGGTTGTACAAAGTATAAGCTACAGCCAGCAAATAACCGTACATGTTTACGGCCAGGCAGGGACAAAAAAAATGCCCCTGCATACCGCTGTTGTGACCAATGCCGTTACAGGAATAGTTACCAATGCTGACAGTACTGGTGTTTTTCTGCTCGAAGGCAGTCACAATACGGTGTATTATATAAATGCAGCAGGTTTTAGCAGCGATAGCATTCAAACGGATTCGGCAAAAAATGTATACCATGTTTTATTATATCCATTAAATACACTTGATGCAGTTAACATTATTTTTCGCGATTATGATACCAAAATTGATTTGGTAAAAACAATAAAAGTGGAATACATTGGAGGCAATGAATTGAAAAAGGCCGCCTGTTGTAACCTTGCTGAAAGTTTTGAATCCAACGCAAGTGTTGACGTGGTGTATACCGATGCGGTTACAGGTGCGCGAACAATTCAAATGTTGGGACTAAGTGGACTTTACTCGCCCATACAAATAGAAAATGTGCCGTATACAAGGGGCCTTGCTGCCAATTACGGCATGAGTTTTATACCAGGAACCTGGTTGCAGGGGATTCAAATTACCAAGGGAATAGGAAGTGTAGTGAACGGATTTGAATCAATGGCCGGTATGATCAACATTGAACTATTGAAACCCGAAGACCACAAAATAGAAACCATATTTGTAAATGTGTATGGAAGTTCAATGGGACGGAGTGAGGCCAATGTGCATTTGAATAAAAAATTCAAAAAGAATTGGTCAACGCTTTTGTTTTTGCATGGAAATGCAAATGTGATGGAGAACGATATGAACAATGATGGTTTCAGGGACAACCCCTTAAGCAAGCAGGTAAACGTTATGAACCGTTGGAAGCACATGGGTAAAAAAACCGAACAGGTAATTATGATGCATACCCTGGCCGATGATAAACTTGGCGGACAATTGGGAGCCGGACGGATTCTTTCCGAGCAAGGGCCTTACCAGGCAAACATCAAAACACAAATGCACCAGGTGTATTTTAAAAACGGGTTTTTATTTCCAAAACGCTCCATGACAAGCATTGGTTTAATTGGAAGTTACCGGTACCAGCAAAACAATTCCAACTTTGGTTACCGCATGGTAAATGCAACACAGCACTCAGGCTATTTCAACGGAATTTATTCAGATTACATACACGATACACGACACACATTTAAAACAGGCCTGTCATTTATTTATGACAACACCGACTTTTTTGTAAATGGTATCAATGATAAACAGGAAGAATATATTCCGGGTGTATTTTTTGAGTACAGTTTTACCCCAAGCCCATCCTTTAATTTACTGGCAGGACACCGGGTTGATTACCACAATAAATTTGGTGTGCAATACACACCGCGCCTGCATTTACGTTGGGCACTTACCGATAAAACAGCTTTTCGGGCCCTTGCAGGAACCGGTTTTCGTACCAGTAAAACCCTCATGGAAAACATGTCGGCACTGGCCTCTTCACGCATCATTATTATTGCGCCAGATTTGCAGCCTGAAAAATCGTTTAACACAGGTGCAAGTTTAACACAAGAGTTTACTGTGGGTGAAAACAAGTGGATGTTTAATGTAGACTATTACTACACTCAGTTTATGAACCAGGTAGTGGTGGATTATGATTTAAATGTACGCGAATTGAATTTTTACAATTTGACAGGACAATCATACGCGCACAGTGTACAGGTTGATTTGGATATGATGTTTACCAAAACACTTCAGTTTAAAATTGCGTTTAAGCATTATGACGTTAAACAAACTGTAGCCGGGGTATTGCAGCAAAAAGCCATGGTTTCGCCAAACAGGGCCATGGCCAACCTAAGCTGGAAAACGTTGGATAAGAAATGGAAAGTGGACATCATTAGCAACTGGATTGATGCCGCGCGCATTCCCAATACCGAAGACAACCCACCTCAATACGCATTCGCCAAAAAAGGAGAACCTTTGACCATTGTACACGTACAGGTAACCAAGTTGTTTCGTAAATTTGAAACCTATCTAGGTGTTGAAAACATACTGAACCAAACGCAAAAACATGCAGTTATTGCAGCCGATGATGCTTTTGGTACTTATTTTGATGCCAGCCTGGTATGGGGGCCTTTGAACGGTCGTGTTATTTACGGGGGAATCAGGTATAGTTTAAGGAAATAATTTAAAAAAGAATATTTATTTAAAAAAGAGTTAAGTTATGAAAACACTAAAAAACATAGTATCGGCAGGTTTTGTATTATTCCTGTTCATGTCATTTACAGGAAAGGAAACAAAAACCATTCAAATAAAAACATCAACCGTATGCGGTGAATGCAAAGAACGTATTGAACGTGAACTTGTTTTTGAAAAAGGCGTTAAAGAAGTAAAAGTTGACCTCGATGTCAAAATGGTTACTGTAAAATATCGTACTGATAAAACCGATCCGGATAAAATACGCAAAGCAATTTCAAAATTGGGTTACTGGGCCGATGAGGTGCCTGCCGATGAGATTGGGTACAATAAATTACCCAAATGCTGCAAGGACGATGGTTGCGGAAAAAAATAACCGGAAGTTTTAGATCTGAGGTTGGCGGGCAAGGCTTGAATAGTTTTCAAATGGGTTTAAAAAAACCGTTTGAGATTTAAAATATGCATCGTTTACTGGTTTTCTTGGTTGTTGTATGTACGCTGGGTATTTCATTTACACCTGGTAAAGACCCCGTTGATTTTAATGGATGGGAATACATGGAGTGGACCTGGAGCAAAGAAAAAGTGGAGGCAGCCCTTGACAAAAGAGGCATACTTTACAATGCTGGATTACCAAATCAAAAAAGCGGGCCAACCACATCCTACTACGATTATGGAATGGATATTCGCCTGGGGTATGATGCCGGACATTTGTACGATATACAACAGTATCGCTTTTACCGTATTTCAGAAAAAAAGCAAGCCGATAAGTTTTATAAAAAGCGCAAAGAAAAGTGGATCAAAAAATACGGAATGCCTGTTGTTGACGCTTACAGCGAAGTGGAAAAATGCAATGTTACCAAATGGGAATTAAAGTATACCGAGATCAATATGTACTACGATGATAAATACATTGAATATACGCAATTCCCCGGAGAAGCGTATCGTATTTACATTCATATAACACAACGCTGGTTTTAAACAGCCACAATGGTTTTCTTTTTTAATAAATCCATTAAGCAGGCCACAAACACAAACACAAAAGGCCAGGCTTTGACATGGTATGTTATAAATTCAGCGCGCAGGGTTTTTGGAAACAAATCGGTTTGGGAAAGGCAGCAAAAAGTAAAACACAAAATAAACAATGCAACGGTGATATAATTTCGCTTTGTAGTAAAAAACCAAATAGCTGCACCGGTAAAAGCAATAATAAACGTAGCTGATTCAGCCTTGTGATTAAATAAAACCATCCACATTAAAACATAAGCAAGGTATTGAAGTTGCTTTTTTTCCTCACGTTTTGTAATAAAAAAAAGCGGAATAATTAAAAGCACTACACCCATAACCTGCAAGGCCAGTTTAAAACGTGTTGATCCTGTCATAACATAAGATATGCCGTAAACAGAGCTTCCAACTGAGTCATTCATATCCCAGGTAAGTAAAGTACCCCAATTTTTGTATTGCCACATTAGTTCGCTAAACCCAATTAATAGGGCAGGTAGTATAAGCAATGTTGCCATAGCCACAACACTTGAAAAAAAGAACTTTTTTTTGTTTGGCGCAAAGAAGAAAACAAGAAAACCAAGAATACAGTAGATTTTAATAAATGTTCCCAATGAAATTAGCATAGCAGCGGCAAGGTACTTTTCTTTTTTCACAAGCGTAAAACCCATAATCATACTAGCTGCAATTAATGCATTGGATTGGCAAGATTGACTTGATGTAATCAATTCAATTGCTATAATCAGTAGTATCCAGTAATTTTCGGGGTGTTTCAATCCCGGTAGCTTCAGCAAGGCGAAAACAAGCATGAAAACATTCAGTAAATTCCATGCAATAAGACCTGAAAGGGTTGGTAAAACGGAAAATGGAGCAAATAAAAGAGCAAACGTAGGGCTGTATTTGAAAAAATCTCCATACTCGGCAGGATACTGAACATACAGGTTTTTATGTTCAAGCAAATGAAAAAACGACTGTTTAAAAATGACGTAATTATTGTACCTGGTATAAATGCCTCCCCAAAACGGACCCGGTGGCAATAAATAGAGTTGAACAGAAACAATTACAGCCGCCAATGAAAATGCAAGAATAAACCAATGTGGCTTAAAAAATTTATTTATGAAAACAGAGGCCACTTTAAAATCACTTAACCAATTCGCAGTTGCTCATTTTAATAAACTTGCTTTCCCCTTCGCCCCCCTGGCTGTATTCACCTTTGTCGTTTACAAGTTCTTCAGCACGGGTTGTGCGTGTTAACATGGTTCCAGTAACACGAATTTTCTTTTTATAATAACCTTCCTTGTCCCAGTTTTGTTTCCCCTCGATATAATACACGTTTCCGTCTTCGGCCACAACAATGGCTCCCATTTTGGCGTGATCGGCAATTCCTGTTACTGTCATTTGGTTGTTTCTTTCAGCGGTTGCGGCTTCTGATGCCCGTGCGGCAGGCGCACGCGAGCCTACCTTGCATGAAAAAAGCAATACAGTAAGCAAAAAGGTGGCCAAGGCAATTTTTTTCATGCTCATTATCTATAAAAGTAGTAATTTTTTTCACGGTGTACAAGGTAAGCAGCTAAAATCCGTAAATTCATATCCATGTTTTACAGGCAGTGCCTCGCAACTTTACCTTTTTTAGTTTCATGCTTATTAAACCAGGCACAAACATTTTCATTTTCACACTATACCAAAGGTTATTATGCTGTCAATTACTCCAATGATTTTTTTACCGGCACCGACCGTTATTTCACGCAAGGCGTTCGCCACGACCTTGTATTGTTATCAATGGAGAAATGGAAATTAAGACGCATATTGGTTGGCAACAAGGGTAAAGGCCAAAAAACATATGGGCTTTCATTGGACCAGGATTGTTTTACTCCACGAACAATTTTATCGCCAAAACCGTTGCCGGGTGAGCGACCTTACTCCGGAACAAATTTTCTGTCTTTTTTTCTTGTCGAAAACAATTTGTTGGCACAGGTGCGCTTAACCAGTAAACTTGACGTTGGCGTTACCGGCCCCTGTGTATTGTGTGAGCAGGAACAAAAATTCATTCACAAAAGCCTAAACCAGGCCTTGCCAATTGGATGGGAGAATCAAATTGGAAACGGACCCGTTGTGAATTATACCGTGCGATTTGAAAAAGGAGTATTGGCCCAACCGCTGGCAAACTTTAATGTGCTGGCCATGGCACGCGCTGGAACACTGTATACCGATTTTTCGTTGGGCTTTCATTTGCGTTTTGGCAAAATGAACAATTACTTTTCCACCTTTATTCCTTTTAATGGGCGGTCAATTTTTCAGGCCTACTTATATGCCAAGGCAGCAGCAAAATTTGTTGCTTTTAATGCTACGCTGCAGGGCCGTTTAGTTGGAAATGATGCGTATGTTTTACCTGCACCAGAATTGGAAAGAATGGTGTTGCAATACGAACAGGGATTTGCCATGGTGTATAAAAAACTGGCCATTGAATTTGGCATAACAACTGTTTCACCAGAGTTTAACCGGGGTCTTTACCACGGCTGGGGAAATTGCCGGTTGCTTATAGGATTCTAACGTGCGTACCACTTGTTTACATGGTTATTTACACTATCAGCATCGAGTAATACCTGTTTCATGTGCCATTGCGTATGAAAGCAAACACCCTGTTTGGTAAAAGCAAAATCCAGTGAATCGTACTGTTCAGGTAAATCTTCATATTCAATTTTCCAATTTAAATGGTTCACAAGAGCAAGGGTATCTTTTTTCGTTTTCATTGGGAAAACTTCACTGAACCGTATTTGCTGGTTGTTTTTTCGGTCGTAATTAAATGTCAGGAATTCATAATTGTGGTGTGCTCCACCTGTTGCATAAGCATCAACCATAAAACACATGCTTATAACATATTCGTTTATGTATAGCTGATGTGGGCCAACTTCAACGTCATAGCTGTAATACGGGTTATTTTTAATTTCGGTTTCATCTATAAATGAGCGGTTATATGCTAAATATTGGTTCAGAAATTTTTTTAATGAGGTAGTGTAGCCCTCAAAACCTGGCGCATCAGATACGATGATCCATGCGCTGCCGTAAAAACCTGTTGTGCTATCGGTTAATGAAATTTTATCATGGTAAAATCCATTTGGCAAAACAAAATCATAGCTAAATGTGTGGTCAGTATCATCAGGACCGGTATTCAATACAAATTCGCGCATACGCCCATCCTCAATTTTAAGCGTTGGCAGTAATTGCGCAGCCTGCTTTTTTTTACAATCGCATTTACATCCCGCAAGAATGACAACGGCTAAAAAGCTAATAAGGACTCGCATCGTAAATTAACCGGGCTTGTTTTACAATCAATTTTTTTGAACCGCACTCTTCCACCAGCTTAAATTCAATATCAGTCCCGTATTTTGTTTTGGTTTCTGTGAGCAACTTGTGAATATTTGCCGAAAGTTCTTTTAGTTCTACAAGAAAGGATTCATTTTCTTTCAACAAAAAAACATCTCCAAACGAAGAGTGCATACGCACTTCATACAATGTATCATTTGCCGAATTAAAAAAAATAGCCTCGGGTATTTCATCACTTTTTGGATTGGTTACCAAATGGCTTCCCGGCTGCGTGTTGATGTATACCGAAACATTGTTTTCACCAGGAATGGTAAGCACCACACCGTTGGCTTTTTCGTTTTCAAACGCTTCATTTATTAAAATAGCCATGTATGCATCAGCGTGGTTTATGTGGTAAAAGGCCCGCTCATCGTAGGCATGAGCTGTCCACATGGAAGCAAAAATTTCTTTTATTTTTTGTTCCAGTTTTTTTTTGCCTTCAGCTTTTTCATACCCGTGAGAAAGGTACAGGCCTGCACCGTTAAACCCCGGTAGATCTTCGCAATTGGTTGAACTGCGCAAACGTATTTTTCGCCCGCCAAAAGCAGTTTGTTGAATGCGCCTGACCTGTTTTAGCAGCAAAGTATCCAGTGTAGCCGATAGAATTCGTGAACGCACTTGTTCAAGTAATTTTTGGGTTTCAGAAGAACTAAGGGTTAAAGCTGGGTTTATTAAGCTATCAATTGTGTTTTTGGCTTTACATTTTGTCAAATGCTCGTAGTAAAACGAAAAGGGAATGGCAAATCCCTGCCCCACATATGAGGGGAAGGCCCTGCGAATGACATGGAAGTTAGCTGCTTTAGCGCCTATACAATTAAGACTGACATCCTGTTTGCTGGCGGTATTAAGATCTACAATGTTGTTAGGTAATAAAAAAACCGATGGTAATTGTAACGAAACGGGTGGTTGATTTTCCAACCATGAATCCAATTCTTTTTTTGTAAGCATTGAGACAGCAATATTTTTTTTATCGCAAACAATTTTTACCGGTTGGCCAAGTGCTTTTTCCAGGTTAGGTATGGATGAAATTTTATCGGTACTGATGTTAATTGTTCCCCGGTTTTTTGCCAGTAAATTTACATGTGAGAGCGGGGTTTGTGGTTCAAGTGTAATTATGCCTGCTACGGGTCGAATGCGTAAAGGTGCTTTTTCAAAAATAACAATGTCGTTTTTGTCAAGATGCGCGGTTTCGTTTTCGCTCGCCTTAACGTAACGCAAAGTGCCATAAGCTGTTCCTGTATTGAGCACAATTGTTTTAACAGCACCCGCATGATTTATTAATTCTTTAAGCAGCAGGGTTGATACGCCTGAATTTTCTATTGAGTTTTTACTATGTATATTTGGCTGAACTTTTTCAGAAACCGCAAGTATCAGCAGCCCCTTTGTTTGTTTTCCCGATTCTTTGGTAATATAGGCTTCAACGGAGTTATACAGGCGTATTGCAGTTTCGGTCATTTGTGCAGGACTATCATCATAGGCATAATCTTCAAGCCGTATAACCCAGGTGTAGGATTGCCCGTTTTTTTTTAATGGATTTTTGCGTAAGTCGTATATAAAAAAAGGGAGGTATTTACGTGAAGTATAATGTTTAACCTGTTCTTTAAATTGGGCAAAGCTGATACCGGTTTTTAAGCCAAATGAAACAAAATTGGCGTGACCCTTGTATTTTTCATAATCATACAGGTGAATGGAGGCATTTGGGGTCTCCCAACCTGAAGCAACACAGGCCCAGGCGGGTATTTTTTCATAGGCGGTGAACTGGTATGTGCCAGAGGTGTATATCTTTTGCGCCTGTACCGTAAAGGACAGGAACATAAATAAGGTTAAATACCGATAGAAAGCCATGCCTAAATATAGGAACTTAATCCCGCAGTAAAAATGCCACCCGATAAATTAATTATCTTTGCCACGTTGAAAAACAAGAACCTTATCATAAAGCTTAACTTTTTCTTTGTTTGCTGCCTTTTTAGCGGAACACAACTGTTGTTTGCTGCTAACCTGCGCAAAGGCGATCCTGACAAATGGAAGAAAAAGTATGATTATCTTGGCAACCGTGTTTTTGATAAGGCCGATTCCTGCGCCATTGCCAGCCTGGGATTGTTAAAAGAAGTGACCGAAGCTGGTGATAAAACCTGGATAAGCCGCGTGCAAAGCTTAACCGGAAAATGCTATTACATTGCAAACAATCCTGCCGCAGCAGAAGAGTACTTACTCAAAAGTTTACCTGTACAGGAAGAGTTGAACGACCAGGAAGTAATTGGTAAAAGCAATTATTACCTTGCCATGATACGGTATGATGCAAAAAAGCAGGAAGAGTCTATTCCCTATTTCAAAGCCTGTTTAAAAGCATTTGCCCTTACAGAGTTGAAATGGGAAACAGCCAATGCCAAATACATTTACGGCTATGTATTGTATGCCCGCAAGGATACTGACCAGGCACGTGACATGTTGCAACAGGCCATTGATCTTTTTGAAACGTACGTGGACACAAAAATGCTGGCCGATTGTTATTACTACTATGGCAATAACGAATATTTTTATGCTACAAAATACCAGGCAGCATTTGATGCCTATATAAAGGCTGCAGAAAAATACACCAATGTTCAAAAACTGGAAGATGCTGCCTATTCTCATTTATTGGCAGGCGAATTGGCCGATTACTATCTCAACAACCACCAGGATGCTTTAACCTATTATAGCAAATCGTGGGAGTACTACAAGGATACAGATATCAAAAAGAACAAGGCCATACTTGCAAAAGCGCTGGCAGCATTGTACGTGGTTGAAAACAACAATGAATATTCGGTTCCATTTTACAAGGAAGCCGCGAAATTATACGGTGAATTGGGAAACCTGGAAAAGCAGGCCGACTGTGTACAAAAGGTAGCCAACATTATTTATTTTTCAGGAAATTATCCTGAAGCGCTGCAATTGTATCGCCAGTCATTGGCATTGTATGAGCAATTAAATAGTCTTGATGGGCAGGCCAGCGCATACGTAGGACTTGGAAATTTTTACCAGTCACGAAAAGACTATACCAAAGCCCAGGAAATGTTTACCAAAAGCCTGGAGTTGTATAACAAAATGGAAAAACCATTTTATACGGGCATGTCAAGCGCCTACATTGGTTTGGGAAATATATGGAACAGCCTGGGTAATTTTGACAAAGCATTGGAGAATTACAAACTTTCAGTTGAGTGTGAAGACAAGGGCCCCGAGGAAGAACGGGATAAAAGTGTTGCACTCATAAACATTGCCAATATTTACATGGGTGAAGCTGACGATGAAAACACCGAAAAATATTTGAAACTGGCAGTGGAGGAAGCTGAACGCACAAAAAACGTACACCGTAAAGGATCAACACTGAAATTGCGCGGTTTTTACTACAACCGCAAAAAAGAATACCAGAAAGCCTTTGATGATTGTTCAGAGGCGTTAAAAGTAGTGTCAAAACTCAGGTTATTGCCTGAAGAGGAAGAGTGTTACCGTTGCCTTTACAATGCCAGTAAAGGACTTGGGCGATTTGAAGAGGCAATAGAATATTACCAGGATTACATTGGAGCACGGGATAGTATAAACAATGAAAAGCGTAACACCGAAATCAATAAACGTGAATTGCAATATGAGTATGAAAAGCGCGAGAACCAGTTGAAAATGGAAGAGGAACGTAAGCAATTTGCTTTGCAGGAGGAACTAAAACGCAAGCAACTGTTTTTTGAATTTGAGGCCAAACAAAGCCGTTTAAAAGCTGCGGCCGAAAAAAAAGAAATTGCCATGCGTGAAGAAATTAGGCGTAAACAATTGGCCATGGTTTACCAGCGCCAGGAAGACTCCGTAAAATTGCAAAATGCTAAAAGAGAGCTGGGATTAAAAAAATCGTTGCAGGAAAAAGAAATGCAGCGTAAACAAGCCGAGCTACAGCACAAACAACAGGAAGCACTTACTGAAGAACAGCGTAAATTGACCTATTGGGCATTTGGCGGGTTGGGCGTTTTTGCAATCCTGCTGGTTTTTATTCTAAAAGGCTACCGGGATAAACAAAAAGCCAATAAGATTATTTTAAAACAAAAGGAAGAAACCGAACAGCAGAAAGAAATCATTGAACTTAAAGGAATGCAGCTGGAGGAAAAAAACCGCGAGATCATTGATTCCATAAATTATGCGCGCAGGCTGCAGGAAGCTATTTTACCTCCGCACAAACTGGTTAAACAACAATTAAACGAGTCGTTCATATTGTATAAACCACGTGACATTGTTGCCGGTGATTTTTACTGGATGGAAACCGTAAATCTTCGCCAGGAAATAAACGCACGATTAGCAGGAGGCAGGGAGCAGCAGGTGAGCAAATCAACCAACACCATTCTTTTTGCAGTAGCCGATTGTACCGGTCACGGAGTTCCGGGGGCCATGGTAAGCGTAGTGTGTTCAGGAGCCTTAAACAGGAGCTTAAAAGAATTTCAACTCACAGATCCGGGACTAATACTGGATAAGGTGCGTGAATTGGTTTTGGAAACTTTTGAAAAAAGCGAAAGCCAGGTAAAAGACGGTATGGATATTAGTTTGTGTTTGCTTGACCTTGACAAACAAGAAATAAAATGGGCAGGAGCCAACAATCCTTTGTGGATCGTAAAAAAGAAAACCAATGCAGAAGATACGCCTGCAATCATGCGCATTGAAGAAGTGCCCGGTTTTGAATTGGTGGAGATAAAGGCCGATAAGCAACCCATTGGCGCAACTGAAAAACCAAAACCGTTTACAACACATACCATTTCGTTAAATAAAGGCGACATATTGTATATGACAACGGATGGTTACCCCGACCAGTTTGGGGGGATTAAAGGCAAAAAATTCAAGGATTCAAACATGAAAAAACTTATTCTGGAAATTTGCCAACAGGACATGGAAAAGCAAATGCAGTTAATGGATAAGTCAATTGAATCGTGGAAAGGACAGCTTGAACAGGTTGATGATATTTGTGTGGCAGGAATAAAAATTTAACCCCCGTCTCAGGTTAGCGCGGTGATTTTTTCTGTTTTTTGTACAATCCTACTAATTCACCACTGGCAATAATGTGTTTTCGCATGGCGCGTTCAACTACATTTTTAGTGGCACCTTCTTCCAACCTTAATACATCATCAAGCGCGTACACCTTAAAAAAATACCGATGTGTACCCGTTGGCGGGCAAGGCCCCGTGTAGGCATTTAACGATTTCCCGTTTTTCCCCAATGAACCAGGCACGCTATTTTCGGCAATTTGCCCTGTTGGCGGTATATTCCATACCACCCAGTGATCAAAAGTTCCCATGGTGGCATCTGGATCATCCATGATCAACACCAGGCTTTTTGCATTGGACGGAATATTGCCAATGGTAAGAGCAGGGTTTACATTTTCGCCTTCACACGTAAACTTTTTAGGAATGTTTGTTTTATGGATGAATGATGGGCTTGTCACCGATAAAACGTGTTTAAGTTTTATTTCATGGCCTGTATTGGCTTTGGCAGCGCGTACCTCGGCCGCATTTTTTCCAATTAAAAAGGTTGCAGCAACAATGGTTATGATGGTAAATGCCCGTGGAAATGAAATGGCAATATTGAATAAGGTGGCCGCAATGGATACAGGTAAAAAAATCAACCCCAGCAGGAGGGGAAGCATATAACTTTTGCAAAAATCATAAATCATTTTCATTCAGTTTTTGTAGCATAAAGTTAAAAATCAAAAATGGGCAGGTTAAACACAACTAGGTAAAAACGGAAATAATATAGCCGGTTAGCCAAAATAGGGAGGTATAAATTTACAGATTGAGCAAATAAATCGTTTAAGCAAATAAATAAAGTGTTCTATTTTGAACAAATTGGCCATGTATTGTTTTTACACCTAAACCATTGTTCAAACCCTGTTTGTTTTTTGCTATATTTGGTCAAAACAAATTCTACCAGTATATGAAACATACACTCATCACATCTTTTTTACTTGCAACATGTTTAGCCTCCTTTGCGCAAAAACAAGCCGACAACTGGCATTTTGGCCACAACGCCAGCATTGATTTCACCAGTGGATCACCCGTAGTAACTACAGGCAGCGGATTTTATGGTGATGAAGGCGGATCTTCTATTTCAACTCCAGGCGGTACACTTTTATTTTATACCGATGGTTTAACGGTTTGGAACAAAAACCATGTTCCAATGCCTAACGGTACAGGCCTTAACGGGGGATTTTCCTGCACCCAACCTGCAATCATTGTTCCTCAACCGGGCAGTTCGCACATATATTATGTTTTTACACTTGATGAGTATGGTTCTTCAGATGGCTTAAGCTATTCAATAGTTGACATGTTGCTGGATGGTGGCAATGGCGATGTAACCACAAAAAATACATTTGTAGATTCCATGATGACGGAAAAAATGGCAGTTGTAAAAGAAGCTGGTGGAAATGATTATTGGGTATTGGTACACAAATGGGGCTCAAATGCATTTCATGCGTACCAGTTAAATTCAATTGGTTTTAATACAACACCTGTTATAAGCAATGTTGGTATTAATCATACAACAGCGCTGATTCAAAATACCTATGGCCAAATGAAAATGACTGCATGTGGCGATAAAATTGCCATGGCTGATGGCTACCTTGATACACTTGAATTGTTTGATTTTAATACATCAACCGGAGTTGTATCAAATCCGCGTGCAGTAGCTATTCCCGATCATTTGTATGGCGTTGAGTTTTCACCATCAGAACAATTTGTTTACGTAACAACATATGAAAATGGCGGATCACTGGTTCAATATGATATAACATCACCCAATCCATTGGTAATTCAAACTTCGGCTTTTGTATTGCACGTTACAAGTGGGGCGCAATTGTATGGAATGCAATTGGCAACAGATGGAAAAATTTACGTGGTCACTTCGTATAGCCCGTACCTGGGTGTAATTAACAGTCCCAACACGGCAAGCATTGGTGCCAATTATGTAGACATGGGAATTAACCTTGATACAGCATTTAGCGGATTAATTTCAAACAGCTTAAGCCTCCCATCGTTTCCTGCAAATTTCACCAACATCAATAAAACATGTACGGTAGGTATGCATGAGTTTGAAATGAGCGATATCAATGCCGTTTTCCCCAATCCATCAATTAATGGGTTTATTTTTACACCAAATTTACCAAATGCCGTTGTGATGGTATACGATCAACATGGAAAACTGGTAGATCAATTTACCAATGAAAAAAATGGAAATTTCAGCTTTGGCTTGAATTACCCGGCAGGTGTTTACATGCTGGTTGAACGCAACAATGATATGGTGATTCACCAAAAACTGGTTAAAGAATAAAGATGCTTTAGATGGTTTACCGCTTTGGAGAAAGGCCCAACCCCCCAATTCAAAGCGGTGAATCATCGTCAAAAAAAAGGCAGTAAAAAAATCAGTTTCCTGTTAACCGAATTACATCAGGCACATTTTTTGCTTTTCTGAATCTAACCCTTTGTGTTAAGGGTGGAGTTTATGCGCATATACTTTAAAAACATGTATTATGAAGCATATACTTTACACATTCATTTGCTTACTGCTTGCACTTTGTTCGTTTACGGCACCGGATGATGCGGTGTATAAATTAATCAAATCAAAACGCGATCGTTCATTGGAAAATGACAAAACAGGATTTAATTTTCATTTTGAGGATAGCCATGGAAAAGTCATCCAAAACGAGATTCGTATAACCTGCAACGGCCAGGGTGATTGGGTTGAACCCGATAAAAATGGGGATGCACCCTATATAACAAAGGCAGGACCCTGTGTTTTAACTTTTTTTTACAACAAGCACCATTACACAATAAAAACCGATACCATTTTTACGGTTACCGGTTACAGAACCAGCATTGAGTTAAAATTCCAACCCTCTGTTGCAATATCCTGGTAGGAAAAATCTGGCAGGCTACCTGTACCTACCACATTTGATAGGTTTTTTTCACACGTGGTAACTTTTCGGAACATTTCCGTTAGCCTTTTAAATCCCGAACGTATGAAAACAGGAAACCTAATTTTTTTACCCTTACTATGTTTTATGGTAAACAATGCATTTGCGCAAAAAACATTGGTAACATACAATGCCGCTTTTGAATGGCCTACAGGCCAGGATGAATTATCAGCAACGCAAAAGGTAAAAGCCGATAGCATTTATAATTCATTGGCGGCAGGCGAATCTGTTAAACTCAATATGCTTAGCAAGGAGGAGGAAAAATTACCCGATCTTGAACGCGGGTTACTTTCGTTCAGGCGGGCAACGGCATTGGTAGCACATTGCGTGCAAAATAAATATAACCAAAATGAGTTTTATGCCGAAATGGTCCCATTTCAAATGCCGCATACATTAAAGTCCAATGATTTGACGTATGAATCGCATAAATTATTCATGTCAAAAAAATCGCAAACGTATTTTGTATTTGTGCGTCCAAAAACAATGGCAACATCCAAAGCAGCTGCTTATTTTGACGCATCAGTTAATAATGAAGTGCAGGAGTTTACATTTAACTGGGAGGATGAGATAGATGTTTACCCGGGTGGTTGTACGCATATTCACATTCCGGCAAACAGCCTTCAACGCAGCAATGGTCAAAAACCATTAAATGAAAACGTAACCGTTCGTGTTGCCCAATACCTTGATATGGATGCCATAGCGCTGAAAGCAATGACCACAAGTAGCCGGGGTAAAAAATTGCAAACAGCAGGCATGTGGTACATTGAGGTACTAAGCAACAATGAAAAACTGGAAATGAAACCAGGCACCAAATACAATATACGTGTATGCTTTGAGGGTGATGTAAAACCTATGAAAGTGTTTACCGGGCAAATGAATGGTACCATGCTTGATTGGAAAGAACAAACGGATGACAAGGTAATTCTACCCGGTGAAGTTTCTTCAGCTAATATTGAAAACGTGGAATTTTTTCCGAATCTTAATCCCGACAGTGATTTTTCATACAGGAATGGCGAAGAGAGCGGTTATATGATTGATGGCGTTTATGATCCCGAAGGTGGAAAATATTATGATTTACAATTGAACGATTTTGGATGGATCAATTGCGATGCTTTTGATGAGAGTGATAAGTTAACCGATTTAATGGTGAGTGGTGAAATAAGCGAAGGCATGAGCGTTATGCTGGTGTTTGCAAAACGAAAATCGGTATTGCCTGGTTATTTTTGCGGGGATATGAAATCAGTACAATTTACCAATGTTGCCTCAGAAGAAGCGGCTATGCTGGTTGCATTTAAACCTACTGATAAAAATGGCAACATTGTAAAATATACAAAGCTTATTACCCCTGGCAATCAAAAAAACATTCGTGTTGTAACCGAAAAATCAACCTTAGCCGAGTTGCAAGCCGAGATCAAAGGAAAATTAGCCGATGTGTATTAGTTTGGGAATTTGGTGTTGTTGGCAAGGTTTGGTGTAGCGTAAAAACGGACATAGTGGGTTTTTGCAAGCGCACCACGGGTGGACAAACGGTGGACAAAAACTGCTTTTTGGCCCGGACTGAATGGTTGTAATACGCGCGTATTTAGCTGATTTTAGGTTTGGTGATGGCTTAAAATCACTACATTTGGGACTGAATATCCCATGAGACTGGTGCTGCTAAATCTTATTGTTTTTTGTGCAATTTTTGTGCAGGCATCACCAGTGCATCACATTACAAGGGCGTCACTTACTTTACCTGCTCTTGAACGGCAATCGATTATTGCACTTGATGGTGAATGGGAATTTTACTGGAATAAGCTTTTATCACCTGCTGATTTCAGGAAGGATCCTTCTGTAGAACCTGATGCTATTTTAATTCCTTCATCATGGAGCGATGTAAACGTTGGCGGAAAATCTATAGGAAGCAAAGGCTACGCTACCTATAGGTTAAACATTCGCAATGTTCCTCAAAAAGATTTAATGCTTGACATATACAGCGTGCAAACCAGTTGTTGTGTATATGTAAACGGCACTCTTGTGGCGCAGGTTGGCAAAGTGGGAACAACCAAAGAAACCACCGAACCCATGAACCGTGATGTGCAGGTACATTTACCACCAGGAGCGGATGAATACGAGATAATTGTTCAAATTGCAAATTTTCATCACCGCAAGGGCGGATTTGTTCATCCGTTTGAAATAGGAACAACCAGGGCTATTTTAAAACAACGAAACCTGTATTATTATCTTGATTTTATTGAATCAACTGCACTGGCAATTATTGGTTTGTTTTTATTTGCCATGTTTATTTTTCGCAGGAAAGACCTTTCTATTTTATATTTTTCATTGTTCTGCCTCACCCTGGCATTCAGGCCCATGATCTCGGTAAACTATTTTATGGCAACGCTTTTTGAGGGAATAAACTGGAGCATATTGTTGAAGATTGAATATCTATCGGCCATGTTGCCATGCCTGTTTATGCTCATGTTTATTCGCGAGTTGTTTCCAATGCAATTGCCAAAACTATTTGTCAAATTATTATCGGTGGTACTTTCTGTAAAAGTTGCCGTAGTGTTGTTATTTCCTCCTGCTATTTTCTCGTATACCATTTTGCCGTTTCTTGCCGTTGTTTCTATTGGCGTACTTATTTTTGCCATAACCGTTATAAGGGCAATTGTAGCAAAAGTGGAAGGAGCCAACTATGCAGGTATTGGATTAGTGGTTTTATTTATAAGTCTTTTACTCAAGGTATTTGTTTATACGGGAACACTGCCTGCAGTACATGTACTCATAACCGTTTTGGATATAGCGTTTATATTCATGATGTCGTTGATTTTGGGTTCACGCTTTTCTCTCCAATTCGCAAAAGTTGAAACGCTGCAAAAGAAAACCGAACAGCAGGCGCACGAAATTGAAATGGAAAAACTTTTGGTTGAGGAAAAAAACAAAGAGATACTTGATAGCATTCATTATTCAAAACGTATTCAAAAAGCCCTGCTTCCTTCTGAAAAATACATTGAACGAAATTTGAACAGGTTGCGTAAGGGCAAACAATAGTCGCCAGAAAATGAACGTTGCCATTCTTCTCTTGGCTATATACACGAAACATGAAAAAGGTAGCGAAATGGAAAAAATTGTAGCATAGTTACTAAAAAGCCGTTTAACGGTTTTGTGGAGTAACCAATTTTTGAGTAAATTGCATAAAAAACCAACATGAAACACATCTACACAATTTTCCTGCTCTTATTTATTTTTTTTACGAATAAGGCTTTTTCACAGACTAACAGTTATTTTCAAAACAATCCCGTTTGGCATGTTGAATTCAATGTCAATTCGGGTTGGGATTGCGCGGGTTACAACAGTTCATATAATTATTATTTAAATGGCGATACTGTTTTGTATGGCAATACATACAAACAGGTGCATAAAAAAGGCATCGTAACATATATAAGCGCCAGTTGCACTCCTACGGGTAGTGATACCATTGCTGACACAGCAGTTTTTTATCTTCGTTCATTATCAAAGAAAATGTTTGTGCTTTATCCTTCAGATACCGCTGAGAAATTGCTCTATGACTTTAATTTGAACATGGGCGATACGGTACCGCAAACATATGCGCATGATGGTGCGTTTACATTTATTGTTTCATCTATTGACAGCATAAACACACCTAACGGGTACTTAAAGAAATTTTACCTGGCTACAAGTGGTGGGCCAGGAAATGACACCTTGTATGAAGGTATAGGAAGTACAGGTGGATTGGTTGAACAAATTTTCCCGTTTTTTTTATCTGGAAGTCATAAACTTTTGTGTTATGCGTTAAATAACAACTCTTATATATATTCGTCCGGATCAACCTGCGATGCATTGTCGGCCATTCCTGAATCTGAAAACCAAAACGTACACAGTGTTTTTCCAAATCCTTTTGAAGCAGAAACAAATTTTCACTTTAATAGTGATCTTAAAAATGCAACCTTAAACGTGTATAACACAAGTGGAGTAAAGGTGAAAACACATCATTTTTCGGGAAATTATTTTAAAATTCAAAAAGACGACCTGGCTCCCGGGGTTTATTTTTATTTGATTAACCAGGGGGCAAACAGGCTGGGGTCAGGTAAACTGTTAAAGCAGTAATAACAACTATTCAATGTATTGGCTCATGCCACAAACATACTATAGAATTATGCGCGCGGCAATTGTATTTGTGTTTTTAGGGTGTGTGGGGTGTTCTGAAAAAACAGCAAAAATTGCCAATGAAACAAATTCGGGAATGCCATCTGACACTGTAAATAGTCATGTTTTTTTAAATGAGACAGGATTTGCCGATACGTGCTTCAAGCCAACCGATGAAAATGAACTGCCTCCATTTAAATACAATTGTCCCTGTGATCTTTACCAATTTGGTGAACACAAAACAAGCGATAGCACACGACATATTTACCTAAGGGGCAAACACTGGAATCCGCACCTGAATGCATGTACATTTGCCTTTTACGAAGGGGCTTACAATACATCTACCGAAGGCATGAAAGCGGTTAAAATCCATCTACTTGACGTTGATAATTTTTCCATTCCTGCTGGCGATTCCGAATACGGAAATAACGATGTAAAAGATAAAGTGGTTCTTGTTTTTTATCGAACAATGAGTACAAAAGATACAGTGATAAATGATCCATTTAAAACAGGTAAGTATAACCACGATTAACTTTAGTTTTTCCCTTTTCACCGAATAAATCAACATTCATTTTAAAAAACGGGTAATTTAAAAGCCCTGTCGCAAATGCCCCTTTTCAAAGTCGGGCCTGCACCAGTTTGAACACATAATTGTGCAATAAATTTGTACCATAAAACAAAAACTATGAACACATTACATTTTACCGTAAAAATTAACGCGCCCCGCGAGAAAGTTTGGAAAATACTTTGGGACGATGCCACGTACCTCAAATGGACCAGTGCTTTTAGCGAAGGCTCACATGCCAAAAGCGATTGGAAAGAAGGAAGCAAGGTTTACTTCCTTGACGGAAAAGGAAGAGGCATGTATAGCACAATTGCTAAAATGACACCCAATGAACACATGTCTTTTAGCCACCAGGGCGACATTAAAGACGGAAAAGAAGAACCTGCCAACAGTGAGTGGGCTGGTTCAAAGGAAAATTATACGCTAACTGAAATGAGCGGAGGCGGAACGGAATTAAAGGTTGACGTGGATGCGCTTGCCGAATTTGAAAAGTATTTCCTGGAAACATTTCCAAAAGCATTGGCCAATGTAAAAGAGCTTTCTGAAAAATAATGTTTAACCAAATCTTAAATCAGTATGTCATCCAATACAGTAAAATTACACCGTGTTTTAAAAGCAAGCCCTGAAAAAGTATTTCGCGCATTTAGTGACCCTAAAGCTTATGCAACGTGGCTACCACCTTATGGATTTATAGCTGAGGTCCACCACATGGATTTAAAAACAGGTGGAACCTATAAAATGTCATTTATCAACTTCTCAACGGGTAACAGCCATTCGTTTGGTGGAAAATTTCTGGAAGTAAAGCCAAACGAACTGATAAAAAATACCGATTCATTTGATGATCCAAATTTACCTGGTGAAATGATAACCACTATTCAGTTAAAAAAAGTTTCAGCAGGAACCGAACTTACGGCAGTGCAGGAAGGCATTCCTGAAGCCATACCGGCCGATATGTGTTATTTGGGCTGGCAGGATTCGTTGGATAAATTAGCAAGGCTGGTTGAGCCTGAAATTCCGGATGCACCATAGTTTTAAAAACTGTTTGAATCAACTATGCCACCAGGGCATTTTTTTTAACCGAAAGGTTTTGCAAACGATTTTTGATCCCGTTTTTAATAAAATCTCCATATCCGTCATCAGGTAAATGTTGCAGAAACGAAAGCGCTTTTTCATAATGCATGCGCGCTTTAATTAAATCCCCAAGGTCTTCATACCCCTTACCAACATTTAAATACAATGATGGAAAAGCTTCTTTAACTCCTTTACTACGTACAACCTGTGCCAGGTCAAGCGCAACCACATCCCAGCGTAATTTTTCCTGAACGGTTGGTTGGTGACGGGCAACATAATGTGCTGCTGTTAATTTTTCAAAAGGTGTGCGTGCTTCGTTCCAGGCTTGCGTAAAAAGTGCAAGGGCTTCCTGGATATTTCCCTGGCCTTCGCATTCCATGCCCTGTGCGCAAAGTTTGATTATTTTGTTTTCGGAATTAAACAATGTTCGTGGTGCTTATCCAAATATAATCGTGCAGGGTAAAGTTATAAGGCGATCCTGGTTTTTTAATCAACAACCGGTCTTTAAATCCTGTATTCAATTTCACCAATGTAAACCAATTCGAAGTCAGTGGTTTTAACCGATACCGGGCGTCCAATCTCTTCTTTATCAATAAAAGCAATGGTATTTATGTTGAAATCAATATTAAGGGCACTTATTTTTTGTTCAATAACCGGCAACCACTCATTCGAATAGGAGTAACCGCTAAATTTTTCTTTTAAGGTTACGGTTTCATTTTCAAATCCCGATTCAAAAAAATCATGGTCATACCAGTTTTCACCTTGTGATTTAGAGAATTCAGAAAGATATGAATCATCTGAATCATCTTCGTTGTCATAAAACTCCTCGTTTTCCGCAAAAAAATCAAAGAAAGCTTCTTCCGTTTTAAAATGACCAACCCAGAAATGTGATGTTGCTGTTTTCATATAATAATTTTTAGATTTCTTTTTCAGATTAAAATTTTACCAATTTCGGGGTGCAATTAATTCTTCCACATCGGCATCTTTGAACCCATACGTTGTTGCAATAAACACAAAATCCATTCCCAGGCATTCTCTCGCAACAGTTTCCAGCTCACTGTCATTCTCATAAAATTCTTTCTCCAGGGCATTTATTTCTTCAGTAGCTGCATGCGTCAGCTTATATAAATCATCAAGCGATTTTGGGTTTTCCCTTTCAATTGCTGCGCAAAGATCAAGCAGTACATGTTTACATTTGTCAACCAAAAACCGGGGATAGTATTTGTCATTATACATGTCTTCAAGAAAAGCATGTTTTTTTATAACCTCATTTTTTATTTGCGTGGAAGTGGTGGTTTCGGATTTATCAGCAGGGGCATTACAACCTGCAATGAAAGCGAAAATGAGTATGCTATAAATTATTTTCAATGCCTGTTTTTGTTGTGTTCAGGGGAAGTCTTTAACACGATTCTTAAAATAAATGTACTTAAAATTTTAACGAACTACTTGCAACAAACGTTTTTCCTGGCTTTTCCATCCAATAAGCCTGCTTTTCTTTAAAAGCATAAATAATTGTATATCAAACATAAAATCATCTTTAAACGTTTACAAACGGCTGCAAACGGAAGTAACCGTTTAAAGCTTGTTAGGGTTTAAAGCCTGCCGCATCTTTGCATCGTCAAATCCAAACAAGGCCACGTACATCAACTGGCGCTTACAAATAAGAAGATGTACAGGAGTGTAAGGTGCGACACACACGTTCTTTCATTCACGGTTAATTTCTCACCAGCAAAGGCATACGAATGCGATGCAGGGCATATACAAATAAAACCCTTAGCACACACACCACACACCTTACCCCGCCAGCCCCTGGTGAGAATTACCTGGAATGGAAAAGGTGTACAGACAGAAATAGCTTAGTTAGAAACAATTTAAAAACGGAAATCAACATGTCAGCAACAAACAAAGTACAATTAGTGGGTTATGTAGGAACAAACCCTGAAATGGTAGAGCTTAAATCGGGCCAGTACAAAAAGGCAATCTTCAGCCTTGCAAC
>DATGXI010000072.1:0-8442 GCA_035299065.1 Flavobacteriales bacterium | reverse complement strand
GGGGAAAACTGAAGCTGACAGGCTCATGGACAAAAAACATGCGTGTAAGTTATTATTCAGGCGGGGGAATGGTGAATGAATACACCCGGTTTGAGATTTACAGCGACAGTGCCTCGTATACCCTGCACATGAACCAGGCTACCAATAAATATGAGTTGAAATTTACCCAGGCAGAACTGGACCAGATAGCAAAGTTATTTTATGAAAATGGTTATTTGAACCTGCGCTCAACCAAACATGAAGTGATTTATGATAAAGGTTCCCGTTCTATTATGATTTGTGATGGCAGTGTGTGTGAGGAAAAAGGAAGCAGCGCTACCGAGTCATATACCGGCCGTGATGGCGAAACCCTGTATAAAATACAGAACGAGGTGCTGGCCATGGTGCAAAAAAAAGTAGCCCAATTACCCCAGGCAAAAATTGAATTGGTGTTTGAAAAATCGCTCATCAATACCAAATACGATTATTCAGTGCAGTTTGAACCATCACCCTACCAGTATAATTCAAAAAGCGATGGAAAACTAAACGAAACAAGTTTTGACCTGCCGCACGGCTCGTACAATGTAAACGTATATACGCACAGGCAGCTGCCCGGTGGTGGAACCAAGTATGGTGGTTCAGGTCATGCAACTCTTGATACGAAAGAAAATAACTGCCTCACTATTGGCATGGCAAAAGATTCAACTATTACCATAATTCCTTCAAAAAAATAAAACTGTAAACTAAAATGAGCACCTATTTTTCACCTGATTTCAATAAATTTTTAAAAGAGCTTGCATCAAATAATAACAAAGATTGGTTTGATGTAAACCGCGAGCGTTATTTTAAATCGGTTAAAGAGCCATTTGAAAAATTTGTGGCCGATTTTATAGCCAACGTTCAAAAAATTGACAAAGAAATTAAAACAGGTCCGAAAGAAAGTATACACCGTATTAATAACGATATACGTTTTTCAAAAGACAAAACCATTTATAAAACCTACAGGTCAGCTATAATAGCACTTGGCGGAAAAAAAGGTGGTCAGGCGCCCGGATTTTATTTTGAGCTTGGGCCCGAGCATGTGGCACTGTATGGTGGTGCGTATATTGTTGAAACGGCAGCACTGGTAAACCTGCGAAACACAATTGCAAAAAACCTGAAGGAATTTGATAAGCTGGTAAACGATAAAAAATTCAAAGCAACCTTTGGCGATTTACAAGGACAAAAATCGGTTAGGGTACCGGCAAATTTAAAGGCAGCAGCCGAAAAGCAGCCACTGCTGTTTAATAAAGAGTTTTATTTTGGAACCGAAAAAAAAGCATCGCTTGTAACCAGTAAAGACTTGATGAAAACAATGCTTGAACATTATAAAATTGCTTTGCCAATGATTAAGTTTTTAAGGAAAGCGGTTGGTTAAGCAAAGCTCAATCCCTCATGAAATTTTGTTCTGAATTTTTCAGGATCAATGAATGAAAATTCTTTTCGTGGTCGTTCAATATAATATTTGGCAAAAAGTCATTGCTGTTGCGGTAGGCATGTATAATCTCATGGCCGTATTCGCGCATCTCAAGCTTTAAGGTTTCATCATAAGTAAACCAACGTGTTTCCAATGAATGCTTATCGGCTTTTTTTGGTGGCGGTTCTTCTTTTACCATGCCGGCATATACAATGGTCATGCTTTGGTCAAAAATGCGGTTGGTGATGCGTATGTTGATGATGCGTTGCAGGTATATTTCGCATTGCAGTTCCTCGCGTGTTTCGCGCAAGGCGGCATCCTCAAAACTTTCGCTTTTTTGGAGTTCTCCACCCGGAAAATACCAAAGGCCTTTATACTTTTTTGATGCTTCCTGCACCAGTAAAAAATGGTCATCTTTTTCAATAACAACAAAACTCATTAATCGCATAGTTGTGGTTTTTAATTATATAATACCTGGCAGTATTCACAATAAAATGTGCGCCTGTTGGTTTTTCCTGCGTACATTTTCAGGATGGGGTTTTTGTCCCTGGCACATTTTTTTTTTGTGTGGGCAAGCCAATGTTTTTTAAGCGTGAATTCTTTTTTCCATTTTAAAAAATCGAAACTGTATTTTTCGGCTTCTTTCACCAGGAGTTTTAGTTTTTTTGGTGGAAGTTTGCCGATTTCGGAAAGCGGGTGTACTTTTATCCGGTATAGCACTTCATTTTTAATGATGTTTCCTACACCGGCAAAAATGGTTTGATCAAGCAAAGCATCACAAACAAGGGTTAAAGGCTGCTTTTTTAATTTCTCAAGCGCCTTTTTTTTGTCCCAGTTTTCATTGAGCACATCGGCACTCCAATCGTACACCTGGTCAAGGTCCTGGTCAAGTTCTTTTACTGAACAGGCATAAAAATTAATTTCACCCTTGCTAAACTGTAGGCTTAACCGTGGGGAACTTTCTTTTTTTTCATTTATGCGATATGATCCGAATAAAAGAAAATGAATACGTACACTAAACGTTGGAAAACAAATCAAAAAATGTTTTCCCCACGATTTGAAAGCCGTTATTTTTTGTCCGGTTATTTTTTTAAACGCAAGCTGTTTGGAGTTGCCCGAAGCTTTTTTTACTTTTTTGCCGGTAAATTGGCTAACCGCTTCTTTTAATATGACAATTGAAGGTCCTTCAGGCATTTTTTTTATTTTACTGAAGGCAATCAACAAATAAGCCACTGAAAATCATTTAACCTGTTTGAATTAACATTGATGGCGTTGGTGCTTAAAAAGCAGTGAAATGCACCATAAAACAACCGATGAAGCAAGGCAAAACCATATCCCAGTGCTTTTTGTTTTTTTCAAAACGAGAATCTGTTTTCAAATTGAAAAAAAATTATCCTGTTAAAACTTCACGGGTTTTTATAATGACCTGTAAATAAGATTGTGTTTACCAGGCCATGCCTTGGCATGATTGTTACTTTATGAAAAGTGTTAAGTAGCAACAAGGCGACTTTTCAGGACGGATCAATTTATGGGATAGCACAGCTTGTCAGTTATAAATAATCCATTATTCCTTTAAAGTCTGCTCCAACATATGCCCGGCAAGAAAATAAACCGGGAAATTTTTTTAATAACGCCCCGGGCAATTAATTAAAGCTTGCTTTACAAACACACTATACGATGAGCAAGACGTTTAAAATTGGTTGTTCGGGGTATTATTATGCTGCATGGAGAAACACATTTTACCCAATGGGATTACCCGCTTCACAATGGCTTTTGCATTACAGCACTGTATTTAACACAGTTGAGCTGAATGGAACATTTTACCGTGTTCCAACGCTAAGTACATTGAAAAAATATGCGCGGCAAACACCCGCAGATTTTGTTTTTACTGTTAAAATGAATAAGCACATAACACATATTTTACGGTTGAAGCAGGCAAGGGAAAAAATACTGGAGTTTTGCGACCTTATGATGGAAGGGCTTGGTGAAAAATTGCACAATATACTTTACCAGCTTCCACCTTCATTTGTATACAACCAGGCCAACCTTGAAAATGTGTTGCACAATATTCCCGCGTCTTATGGAAGTGTAGTTGAATTCAGGAATGCCTCATGGTGGAATAAGGAAGTGGTAACGGCACTGCAAGCCCATAATTTAAGTTTTTGCAATACCGATTATGCGGGAATTGAGCAAACATATATACGCACTTCGGCAATTTTTTATACCCGCAAGCATGGTTTGCCTAAATTGTTTAAGTCGGTTTACACCACCAGCGAACTTAAGGAATTTGCAACTTCAATTCCTCCTGGCGCAGCTGATGTGTATGTTTATTTTAACAACACATGGTATGACGGGGCGTACAAAAACGCCTCAGAACTTATAAAAATGCTTGAATCAACAAACGATTGAAGCGGATTGGTATTTATAACACAACTATATTGATTTAATTGAATATTTAGTATATTTACGCGTTAACACTTTTACACACCCATGCGTCATGAATTGTAAAATCATTATTTTCGCATGTAATTAATTATGGCTTTGAACGCAGCGCAATTTGAAGAAATGTTTAATCTCCATTATACCATGTTGTGTAATGTGGCCAACAACATTGTACGTGACAGGGACGCTGCCGAAGACATCGTTCAGGAATTATTTGCATCAGTTTGGCGTAAGCGTGACGAACTTGATTTGTCACTGAATTTTAAAGGGTATCTTTTGCGTTCAGTTTCCAATGCATCGTTAAATTATCTTGAAAGCAATAAGCGCAAAACAAGTTTAACAGTGAATGATGCCCGTACAGAGGAGTCAGGTGAAACCTTATCATCACTTGAATTGAAAAAGCAGGTACGCAAAGCACTGGACACTTTACCTCCACGCTGCCGTACAATATTTGTGTTGAGTCGCATTTACGATATGAAATACCGGGAAATTGCAGAACATCTTGATATTTCCATAAAGACCGTAGAAAATCAAATGGGTATTGCACTTGAAAAAATGCGTGATCAATTAAGGCCGTACGTAAACTCAACAACCATTGCAGCTTCTCTTGGATCAGGACTATTGGGTGCAGCATTTGTCCTACTCGGGCTTGGCAATTGGTAAGTAACTCTTTAACAGATTGTTGGGTGCAGTGCCGGATAAATAAAAAGCTGTAGCTTAGGGGTGTGGGCTAATGAACTTGTATTAAGTTAGTAAACTAAATTAACGTTGAAGACATTTAATGGATTATAACGGACTCATAACCAAATTTCTTTCAGGGAATGCAACCGCCCAGGAAGCAGTGCTTTTAATGGATTGGCGTAAGCAGGATCCCTTAAACGAAGCCCTGTTTCAAAAGTCGGAACACGCCTGGAAGAATACGGCTGTGTTAAACGATTCTTATGATCCCGATACATCAAAAGGTTGGGAAGGCGTTCAACAAAAGATTGCAGTTAATCAGTTGGCCAAACAAGCAAGTTATGTGCAACCATGGATGAAAGTTGCGGCAACACTTGTTTTACTTGCTGGTGTTACCTGGGTAATGACGCTTTTTATTTTTGACCAGGACCAAAAAGGTGTTTCGTCATTGGCAAAAATCAACCCTGTAAAAAAGGTGGTTGTGACTGAGCAACCAGAATTTGTTGAATTGGAGTCAGGAGCTAATACAGCTAAAATTGTATTACCTGACAGTACGCATGTGTACCTGAATAAAAACAGTAAAATAACGTATCCCGAAAAATTTAATGGTAACGAGCGGCCGGTTTATCTAAGTGGTGAGGCATTTTTTGAAGTGAGTGAAAACAAAAAAATGCCTTTCATAATTTATTGTGCCGGTACCAAAACAGAAGTTACAGGAACAAGTTTTAACGTGCGTGGATATGAAAATGAGAAGCAAGTAGAAGTTTCTGTTGTAACAGGCAGTGTTGCTTTTTCAGATGCACGCAAAGGCCATGATAAAAAAATGATGCTGGCTGCCAATGATATGGGTACTTTCCGCAAAGGTGATGCAACCATGGGCAAGTCAAGGTCTAAAAAAACCAAGTGGTGGCAAAAAACAAACCTTAAAAAAGGCTGGGATAACCTTTTTAAGCGAATGAAAAATAAGCTCAAGTAGTTTCACAGGTTCATCTTCGCTCATGAACCATGTACTAAACAACGTGTATATACATACAAACTTGTTTACTACACAAATACTCAATAATGAATTTGCATAACCGCTCACTTAAAGTAGACCTCATTGAATTTAATTTCGCCAGTGAAACAGATGTGTTGTTGATGTATAAACGCGTTAAAAATCTTGGAGAATTAGCAGGTATGAGTATTTACGATCAGTTGCGCTTTACAACCGCAGTTACCGAAATGATACGCATATGCTGTTTGCTATTTGGAACGGGGCATAGCATTTTTTATATAGACAAACAGTGCATTGAAATTGAGTTACGCGTAAACATTGAAGGACCCATTGACCGCATAAAACTTGAAGCAGAAATGGGCCGGTCGGCTGCACTTGAAAATCACCTGAACATTTCGCAACTGACAGATGCGTTCCAGGTTGATATTGAAGGTACAATCATGAAGATAGTCCTTGCAAAACGGATTAATGCACAAAAGGCTTTTTTTAGAGACACCATAAATAAATGGAATACCATCCTGGGTAATATAGTCATTGTTTCACCCTACGAAGAAATAAAAAAATCGAATATTGAATTGCTCAAATTATACGAAGGCTTAAAACGTAATGAATGATTCTATTTCGGTTAATTTTTTTTACTTCGGTCTTAAGACTTTACATTTTTTTTAAAAAATCTTGTTCTCCCAATAATGGAAAATTGGCAAACACCAATGGAAAAGGGCTAAATTCAAAAAAGCCAATTACAAAGCCCAAAGTTTATATAGCCTTAATTATCAGTAAGATTTGAGTTATGATGCAAAGCCTGTAAGGGATGTAGCCTGAAGAGCAGTTAAATAGGAGAAAAAAGGGAGATTTCTCATATTGAGAAAAAACAAAAACCGTTCCATTTTTTAGGCAACCAGGTATGTAAAACGCGCATTTTTATTCAATAAATTTGAATATACCTGTACATTTTTTAGGTACTTAATTTACTGCATTTATGGAGAAGAATTCCAAAATTGTTGAGGCAGAAATCAACACTGCCGATACCGATGCGTTCATGGATTCGCACGAAAACCACCCACGCAAAAAAGGTAAGCCATCAAAAAACGGCAAAACTAAAACAGCAGCTGTTTCAGCTGGCGATTCGCTTGACAATGCCGAATTATTGAATATACTTTTGCAGGTCAGACAAGGAAATTTTGAGGTGCAAATGCCCATTGACAAAACAGGTGTACAGGGAAAAATTTGCGATACCCTGAACGATATCATTACCATTAACCGCAAATTGACCAATGAGTTTATAAAAGTTCAAACAACGGTAGGTAAACAAGGAAAATTAAACCAGCGTATTGTGCTTGATGGTGCCCATGGCGACTGGAGCAACGGTGTTGACGCATTGAATGCGTTAATTTCTGACTTAACCTATCCCATCAAAGAAATTGACCGTGTAATTTCAGGCGTAGCTAAAGGAAATCTTTCGCAGGAAATTCCCATTGAGGGCGCTGACCATACCTTGCAGGGAGAATTTGCCCGTATTGCAAAGGAAGTAAATGACATGGTGAAGCAGCTAAACCTGTTTACCATGGAGGTAACCCGTGTGGCCCGTGAGGTGGGATCAGAAGGAAAACTGGGAGGCCAGGCAAAAGTAAAAGGCGTTGCAGGTGTGTGGAAAGATTTGACCGATTCGGTAAACCAAATGGCCGGTAACTTAACAGCACAGGTGCGTAACATTGCCGATGTAACCACAGCGGTTGCAAAAGGTGATTTATCCAAAAAAATTACTGTTGACGTAAAAGGAGAAATTCTTGAGTTAAAAAATACAATCAACACCATGGTGGACCAGTTGAACTCGTTTTCATCAGAGGTAACACGCGTGGCACTTGAAGTAGGTACTGAAGGAAAACTGGGAGGCCAGGCACAGGTAAAAGGTGTTGCAGGAACCTGGAAAGACTTGACCGACTCGGTAAACCAAATGGCTGGTAACTTAACAGGCCAGGTACGTAACATTGCCGAGGTAACAACAGCCGTGGCAAATGGCGACTTATCGCGTAAAATTACGGTAGACGTAAAAGGTGAAATTTTTGAATTGAAAAAAACCATCAACACAATGGTTGACCAGTTGAACTCGTTTTCATCAGAGGTAACCCGTGTTGCACGTGAAGTAGGTTCAGAAGGAAAATTAGGAGGCCAGGCGCAGGTAAAAGGCGTTGCAGGTGTGTGGAAAGATTTGACCGATTCGGTAAACCAAATGGCCGGTAACTTAACAGGCCAGGTACGTAACATTGCCGAGGTAACAACAGCTGTTGCCAAAGGAGATTTGTCTCGTAAAATTACCGTTGACGTAAAAGGCGAAATCCTGGAATTGAAAAAAACCATCAACACGATGGTTGACCAGTTAAATTCATTCGGATCAGAAGTAACGCGCGTTGCGCGTGAAGTAGGTTCAGAAGGAAAATTAGGAGGCCAGGCAACAGTTGAAGGCGTTGATGGTATATGGAAAGATTTGACCGATTCGGTAAACCAAATGGGATCCAACCTGACCGCACAGGTGCGTAACATTGCCGAGGTAACCACAGCTGTTGCCAAAGGAGATTTATCGCGTAAAATTACCGTTGACGTAAAAGGCGAAATATTGGAATTGAAAAAAACCATCAACACGATGGTTGACCAGTTAAATTCATTCGGATCAGAAGTAACCCGTGTTGCACGTGAAGTTGGATCGGAAGGAAAGCTGGGTGGCCAGGCAACAGTTGAAGGCGTTGATGGTGTGTGGAAAGATTTGACCGACTCGGTAAACCAAATGGCTGGTAACTTAACGGCACAGGTGCGTAACATTGCCGATGTAACCACAGCGGTTGCAAAAGGTGATTTGTCTCGTAAAATCACCGTTGATGTAAAAGGCGAAATCCTT
>DATGXI010000071.1:0-1852 GCA_035299065.1 Flavobacteriales bacterium | reverse complement strand
CAAATTGGCGAAGGATGCGAAATTGTAAATGGAATCATTGGCTATGGTTGCAGATTATTTTACGGCGTTAAGGCCGTTCGCTTCATCATGGGCACCAATTCGCAGTTGAAATATGGTGCAAGGTTGATCAACTCCTATCTTGGCGATAATTCAACTATTTCATGCTGTGAAGTTTTGAATTCGCTGATCTTCCCCGGTCATGAGCAGCACCACAACAATTCTTTTTTATGTGCGGCATTAGTAATGGGACAAAGCAATATTGCAGCAGGTGCGACACTGGGATCCAATCATAACAGCCGGTCAGCAGATGGCGAATTGATTGCAGCAAGAGGTTTCTGGCCTGGACTATGTGTAAGCATCAAACACAACTCAAAATTTGCCACGTTCACTTTATTAGCCAAAGGCGATTATTCCCATGAGTTAAATATTCCTTTTCCTTTTGCGCTGGTAAGTAACGATGTCAGCAAAAACCAATTGTCCATTATGCCTGCATACTGGTTTATGTACAACTTATATGCGTTGGCAAGAAACGCAGGCAAATATCTGGACAGGGACAAAAGACTGAAGAAGCGGCAGCACATAGAATATGATTTTCTTGCACCAGACAGTATCAATGAAATTTTTACAGCGCTTGATCTTTTGAAAAAACTTACAGCTTTATCTGGCAATAAAAATTATTCCGACGATACTCCGGAAAATGTTTTGATACAGGAAGGACAAAACATCCTGGAAGATCAATCAAACAGCATCAGCAATATTACGATTCATCGTTCAGGCTTTGAAAACAGCTCACGCCCGGTTTGTATTAGTAAGGTGAAGGAAGCCTACCGCGTTTATAAAGAACTTATTGCTTATTATGGTGTAACCAATTTACTTGATTTCATCACTACGCAATCCATTCATTCTTTTGAGGAATTACAAAACGCCTTACCTGATAAACCTGTTCGTTTGCAATGGAGTAATATCGGCGGGCAATTGTTACCAGTCGATTCTTTGCAGGGTCTTTTGCACAAGATCAAAGACGGTTTCATTCAAACCTGGGAAGAAGTACATGAACTGTATGAAGAAAACGGCAAAGTTTACAGCGAGCAGAAATTACAACATGCCTATGCTTCCTTATTAGAATTAATGAACATTGAGCAGTTGGATGCAGCTGCATTTAAAAAATTATTGTTGCACACCTTGAACATCAAGGAATGGATGGTTAAAAACATTTACCATTCAAGGGCAAAAGATTATCAGAATGAATTCAGGAAGATGGTTTATGATAACGAAAAGGAAATGGAGGTTGTAGTAGGAAAACTAGAGGACAACGTTTTCATTAACCAGAAAAAAGAAGAATTGGAAAATTTCAAAACTTCTGTTGAAAATATCATTAGTGAGTTCAGGCTATAAAAAAATCCCTCCGGGTAAGGAGGGATTGCTATTCTGAAAGTCTTCACTTATTTCTTGGTTGAATCTTTTTTGGCAGTAGTATCCATCTTATTCATACTACTGTCGCCCATTTTGTTCATACCGCTATCAGCTGGGGCAGTTGTCATTGTTGTGCTGTCCGAAGTTGTGGTAGTGCTGTCAGTTGTTTCGGTAGTGCTGCTGCTGTTATTACAAGCTACCAATGCGCCTGCGATAAAAACGATGGCAAAAAGTTTTTTCATTGTTCTTTGGTTTTAGTTTATTAAGGGCACAAAAATAAAGGCTCATTCCAATAATACAAATTTTGGCAAGCTTAATTTGCCCACATGCCTCACCGTCACTTTTTCCGGAAAAAAATGCGCACGGGCACACCGGTAAAATCAAAATTCTCCCTCAATTTGTTCTCGAGATAGTTTTTATAAGGGGTTTTTACATCGTC